>NZ_JBNPUO010000007.1:0-476196 GCF_051168215.1 Bradyrhizobium sp. HKCCYLRH2015
TGGCGATGCTCAAGACCGCAGAAGAATCCACGCCATGCACCATGTCCAGTCTGTCTGAACCGGACAGCCGTGGGTCAGGCCCGGCCATGACGGCGGAGAGAGGGTGGCCCACCCTAGTCCTGCAGCAGGAACGCCAGCGCCGCGTCGCAGGGCGCTTCGACCTTCAGCGACAAGAGATCATCCGCGCGGGTGCGGCCGAGATTGACGGCGGCGATGGGGATGTTGCGGTCGGCGGCGGCGCGGACGAAGCGGAAGCCGGAATAGACCATGAGCGAGGTGCCGACGACGAGCATGGCGTCGGCCTGCTCGACATGCTCGCGCGCGGTCGCGACGACCTCGCGCGGGACTGTTTCGCCGAAGAACACGACGTCGGGCTTGAGGATGCCGCCGCAGGCCCGGCACCCGGGCACCGTGAACGTGGCGAAATCGACGCCGTCGAGATCGGCATCGCCGTCGGGCGCATCGGCGGCGTCATGCGCCAGCCAGTGCGGATTGGCGCGGGCCAGTTCGTCCTGGAAGTCGGCCCGCGACAGCATGGCGCCGCATCCCATGCAACGGACGCGGTCGAGCCGGCCGTGCAGGTCGATGACATTGCTGGTCCCGGCGGCCTGGTGCAGGCGGTCGACATTCTGGGTCACCAGCAGCGCGCAGCGGCCCTGCGCCTCCAGCCGCGCCAGCGCATGATGCGCGCCGTTCGGCTGGGCGCGGCCGAAGCGGCGCCAGCCGACCATGCTGCGCGCCCAATAGCGGCGGCGCGTCTCGTCGCTGCCGACGAAGGCCTGGTAGGTCACCGGCGGCGTGCGCTTCCATTGCCCGTCGCCGTCGCGGTAATCGGGAATGCCGGAATTGGTGCTGCAGCCGGCGCCGGTCAGCACGACGATGCGGCGGTGGCTGTCGAGGAAGGATTTCAGCGCGGCGGGATCGACCATGATCTCGCAGATGTAGGTGGCCGTGGCGGACCGCGCCAGAGCGCCGCAACGCGGCGCTCTCGGTCTGAACCATTGCGCGCTCCCGGCCTTATCCCGTGGGAGGACCAGCCATGACACCACGCAACGGGCATGATCGCGGACTCTGGCCGCTCGACGGGCCGGCCGACGACGCTGACATGGACGACGAGCGCGACATCGCCACCGGCGAGGGCGGCACGATCGAGGTGCCGCTGACCGACGACGACATCGCCAACGACGATTGACGCAGCTCAGGCGGGCGGCGGCACCGTCGCCAGCCAGTGCCGGGCGATGTCGGCGCGCGGCGCGATCCACGCCGCGCCGCTGCCGGTGATGTGCTCCAGGATGCGGTCGAGCGCGCCGATCCGGCCGGGGCGGCCGATCATGCGCAGATGCAGCCCGATCGACAGCATCTTTGGCGCGCTCGCGCCCTCGCGCACCAGCCAGTCAAAGGCGTCGATGACGTAGTCGGCGAAATCGCCGCCGCGGAAACGCGAGCCGTTGAAGAACTGCATGTCGTTGCTGTCGAAGGCGTAGGGCAGCACCAGATGCGGCCGGCCGCAGACATCGACGTAATATGGCAGGTCGTCGTTGTAGGCATCGCTGTCGTAGAGGAAGCCGCCCTGCTCGACCAGCAGCCGCCGCGTGTTCGGCGAGCTCGCCGAGCGCGTGTGCCAGCCGAGCGGGGGCTGGCCGGCGACGCGCTGGATCGTCTCCACCGTGCGCGCGATCACGCGGCGCTCCTCGGTCTCGCCCATGCCGGCGTGGCTCTGCCAGCGCCAGCCATGCGCCGAGACCTCATGCCCGCGCGCCACGGCATCGCGGGCGAGCTGCGGCGAGCGCTCCACCGCGCGGCCGCAGGCGCTGACGGTGACCTTGACGCCGTGCGCGTCGAACAGATCCATCAGGCGCCACCAGGCCGCGCGCGTGCCGTATTCGAAATGGCTGTCGATGCAGGGGTCGGGGCCGTCGAGCCGGTGCACGACCTCGTAGATCGCCTCGTTGCTCGTATCGCCGTCGCACACCGAGAATTCAGAGCCCTCCTCGAAATTCACCACCAGCGACACCGCGACGCGGGCGTCGTGGGGCCAACGCGGATGCGGCGGCCTGCCGGCATAGCCGGTGAGATCGCGGCGAAAGGCAGGCTGTGAGGTCATCATGTCAATCCGCGGTTCCGGCCAAGCGGTGCAGGCCGACCAGGCGATCGCTGATCAGCAGCAGCACGAGCGTGCCGGCGAGAATGAGGGTGGAGAGCGCAGCCAAGGTCGGATCGGGCGCCTCCTCGATATATTGCAGCATGCGGATCGGCAGGGTTTTCGAACGCACGTCGGTGAGGAAGATCGAGACCGGATAGTTGTCGAACGAGGCGAGCAGGCTGAACAGCCCTGCGATCAGGAACGACGGCGCCAGCGCCGGCACCATCACGCGCAGAACGCTGCCGGCATAGGTGCAGCCAAGCGTGCGCGCCGCCTCGATCAGGGTGAAGTCGAACCGCGACAAGCCGGCAATCATGGTGCGCGCCACGTAGGGCAGCGTCACCACGAGATGGGCCACCAGCAGCGCGCTCCAGGTCGCGGTGAAGCCGACCATGCGGAAATATTGCAGCAGCGCGATGCCGAGCACGAGGCCGGGCATCATCAGCGGCGACACCAGCAGCGTGCCCAGCGCGGTCGCGCCGGGCAGCCTGCCGCGCGCGATGGCGATGGCGGCGAGCGTGCCGGCGACCATCGAGAGCGCGGTCGACAGCACGGCGATCTGCAGCGACAGGACCAGCGACGGCCAGAAGCCGTCGAGCCGGCCGATGCGGCCATACCAGCGCAGCGACGCGCCCGACAGCGGCAGATCGAACACCGGTGTCGGCGAGAACGAGGCGGCGGCGATCACGACCAGCGGCAGCAGCAGGAACAGTGCGAGGCCGATCGCGAGCACCCAGCAGATGATGATGGCGAGGCGCGACATCATTTCGGCTCCCGGGACAGCATCGCACTGAGCGCGACGACGATGATTGCGATCGCCAACAGCACGACGCCGGCGGCCGCGCCGAAGCCGGGCTCGCGCGCCAGCAGATAGGCCTTGGCGATGGTGGTGGCGAGGGTCGGATATTTCTCGCCGATGAGCAGCGTCGGCACCACATAGGCCGACACCGACAGCGAGAACACCAGCGCCACGCCGGCGATGATGCCCGGCAGGGTCAGCGGCAGGATGACGCGAAAGAACACGACCAGCGGCGAGGCGCCGAGCGTGGCCGCGGCTTCAGCGTAGCGGCCGTCGAGCTGCGCCACGACGGCGTAGATCGGCAGCACCATGAACGGCAGGAAGATGTTGACGGCACCGACGATCAGCGCGGTCTGGGTGAAGATCATGCGGATCGGATCCTCGATGATCCCCATTGCGATCAGCACCGTGTTAATGAGGCCGTCGCTGCGCAACAGGATGGTCCAGGCGAAGGCCTTGACGATGACCGAGGCGGCGAGCGGCAGGAACAGCGTGGCCAGCAGGATCGAGCGCAGCGGCCCACGTGCGCGGGCCAGCGCGAAGGCCGCGGGATAGGAGATGAGAAATGCGATCAGCGTCGTCAGCAGACCGAGCCGCAGCGAATTCCAGATGATTCCGAGATAATAAGGCGTACCGAGCAGCCTCGTGTAGTTCGCCGGCGTGATGCCGCCGTTGGCGTCGAGCACGCTGACGCCGAGCAGCAGCGCCAGCGGCAGCACGAACACCAGTGCCGTTATCAGCAGCGATGGCGCGACGAAGCCGAACGCCGCGAGCCGCTCGCGATCCGGCGCGGTCTTGACGATGGGCGCTGATAGCACGGCGTCGGTCATGGTCAGGTCTCGGCGGCGAAGGCGAAGGTTTCGGCGACGGGCCACGCGAAGCGGACCTCGTCGTGCACGCGCGGCACCTCGGCCTCGCGCCCCGACAGCTCGGCGAGCAGGCTCGCGCCGGCGCCGGCATCGACGTCCACGAGGGTCCGCGAGCCCTGGAACACGACCGACCGAACGCGGCCGGCCGCGGAGTTGGCGCCCTCTCCAACGCCGAGCCGCAGCTGCTCCGGCCGCGTCACCACGATCACCGAGGCCCCGGGCTGGAACGCGCCGCGCGCCGACAGACGGCCGACCGGCGTGACGACTTCCACCGTGCCGTCCTGCGCGCCGACCACCTGGCCGGCGATGCGCGTCGACAGCCCTACGAAGTTGAGCGCGAACAGGCTGGCCGGCCGGGCATAAAGCTCGCGCGGCTCGGCGAGCTGCTCGATGCGGCCCTTGTTCATGACCGCGACGCGGTCCGACATGGTCAGCGCCTCGTCCTGGTCGTGGGTGACGAAGATCGCGGTTGCCTTGACCTCCTGCAGCAGCCGGCGCAGCTCGACCTGCATCTCCTCGCGCAGCTTGCGGTCGAGCGCCGACAGCGCTTCGTCGAACAGCAGCACGTCCGGCTCGACCGCGATGGCGCGCGCCAGCGCGACGCGCTGCTGCTGGCCGCCCGACAGCGCCGAGATGCGGCGGCTGCCGAGATGGCCGAGCTTGACCAGCGACAGCGCGCGCTCCACCGCACGATCGATCTCGGCCTTGGGCGTGCCGCGCACCTTCAGGCCGAAGGCGACATTGCCGGCAACGGTGAGATGCGGAAACAGCGCATAGCTCTGGAACACGACGCCGACATTGCGCCGGTGCGGCGGCACATGGGTGACGTCGCGCCCCGCGAGCGCGATCGTCCCGGCGTCGGGCGGTGCAAGGCCGGCGATCGCGCGCAGCAAGGTGGTCTTGCCGCAGCCGGACGGGCCGAGCAGGGTCACCAGCTCGCCGCGGCGGATCGTGAGATCGACGCGATCGAGCACGGTCGCGGCGCCAAACCGCTTGGAGACCCCGCTGATGACGAGATGCGGCGCGCCGGTCATGTCATCTCCTTGCTCCAGCGATCGACCCAGCCGGCGCGGTTCTTGGCGATGAAGGCCCAGTCGGGCGCGAACAATGTCGCGGGATCGGGATAGCCTGAAGGCAGCGGCGTGGCCTGGTTGGTCGGCGCGATGAAGGCCGTCTTGGCGAGGATGCTCTGCGCCTCTGGGCTGAGGTAGAAGTCGATCACGGCGTCGGCGAGATCGCCGGCCGGCGCGCCGCTCACCTTGGCGATGCCCGACGGCATCGAGAAGCCGCCATCCTTCGGGATCGCGAGGTCGACCGGCGAGCCGTCGGCCTTGCGGATCAAGGTGTAGGCCGAGAACTGGCCGCCGATCATCCAGGCCTCGCCCTGCTCCAGCAGATTGATGGCTTGCGGGGCATTGGTATAGACGTTCAGCAGGTTGGCCTTCAGGGTCTTGATCTTCTTGAAGCCGGCGTCGATCTCGTACTGCGCCTCCTTGTAGGGCTTGCCGGTCTCGAGATGCGCGGCGGCGAGCAAGGTCCAGAACCCTTCGGTGTTGGACAGCGACGGCACGACGATCTTGGAATCGTATTTCGCATCCCACAGCTCGGCCCAGCTGCCAGGTGCCGTCTTCATGCGCCTGGTGGAATAGGCGATGCCGGCCCACGGCTTCTGATAGTTGGCCCACATGCCGTCCTGGTGCACGGCATCGCCGACAAGCTTGCCGAGATTGGGGATCGCCGAGGACGACATCTTGGTGATCAGCCCCTCGGCCGCGGCCGGCAGCATCACCGGATCGTCCATGATCACCACCGAGATCTTCGGGCTTGCCTTGTCGGCCTGCATCTTCTGCAGATTGGTCAGCGAGTTGGTGCCCTCATAGAGCACCTTGCAGTCGAGCTTCTTCTCCAGCACCGGAAACAGGTCGGAGTTGAAATATTTGGCGGCGCCGGCGGGGCCGCCGATCACGATCTCTTTCGGGGCGGCGCGCACCAAAGCGGGCGCGGCGAAGGTGGCGGCGAAGGCCGCACCAGTCTTCAGGAGGCTGCGGCGGGAGAAGGGGTGCATGAGAGGATCCCGTGTGAGCTGTCGCGTGGCGTGTCACCCGAGATCAGCAAGCGTCGTGCCAAATGTGCACATTTCTTGATTCGGCAATGAGATCAGCGTTCTGAGCTACCTCTCGATCCGCATCGTGCCCGGCCACGGGCAGAATGTGCACATTTTTTGGAGGTGACGTGCCGCGCCTTTGGGCCTAGCAGTTCGCCATGGCGATGCGAGCGCAGCGAATCGGAAAGGCCAATCCCGCCGAGGACGAGGCGGTGTATCAGGCCATCCTGCGTGCGCTGCTGGAAGGCAAGCTCAAGGCCGGTACCAAGCTCGCCGAGACGCCGCTGGCTGACATCTTCGGCGTGTCGCGCGAGCGCATCCGAAAAGTTTTGCACCGGCTCGGCGCCGAGCGGCGGCTGGAGATGATCCCGAACCGTGGCGCACGGGTGCCGCGGCCGACGCTCGATGATGTCAGGCGAGTCTATGAGGCGCATCGCGTCCTCGAGGCCGGCGTGCTCAGCCAGCTGGTGCTGCGGGTCGATGATCTCCTGCTCGCCCGGCTCGATGCGCATCTGGCGGAGGAGCGCGCGGCGGCACAGCGCGGCGATCGCGCGACCTCGGTGCGGCTGTCTGGCGCCTTCCACGTCCATCTCGTCGACTCCATCGGCAATCCCGAGCTGTCGCGCATGCTCGGCGATCTGCTCAGCCGCTCCTCGGTGATGGTGTCGGTGTACGAGCCGGCGGCGCAGTCGATCTGCGCGGTCGACGAGCACGGCGCGATCGTCGCGGCGCTGCGCGACCGCGACCTGATGCGCGCGATCGCGGTGTCGCGCGAGCACTTCCTGCATGTCGAAGGCCGGCTGCGGCTCGACCAGGACGCGGCGACGCCCACCCAGGATCTCGCCGCGGTGTTCGCCGGACGACGGCCGCTGCGTGGCAAGCGGCGCTCGGCCTAGCCGGGCCGGCAACCGCTACTTCGTGGTCAGCGCCGTCACCGGATGCCAATGATGATCCGGCCGCGTGCCTGCCAGGGGCCTGCAGCGCGCGATCATGGACTCGGCGGAGCGATCGCCGGGCTTGAGCGCGAGGACAGCTTCGAAGGCCGCGCTGGCAGCCGCAAAGTCCTGCGCGCGATAGTCACGCAGTCCGCGCGCGTAGTGCGCGATCCAGCGCATGTCCTGCGCGGCGACATTCTCCGCAAGCCCGACCAGTTCGTGGACGCGCAGGCCCTCCTCGCGGCCATAGACGGCGATGCGGTCGATCTCGCGGGTGAGAAACGCCTCGCCCGCCAGCCGCGCGGTGCCCTCGCCGATCAGGATGTCCGTGCCGTAGACCTTGTTGGCGCCCTCGAGTCGGCTCGCGACGTTCACGGCATCGCCGATCACCGTATAGTTGAGCCGCAGCTCGGAGCCGATGTTGCCGACCAGCATGGGACCGGAGTTGATGCCGATGCGGATCGCGAGCGGCCGGCCGTCATCGTCGCACAGGCGGCTGGCTGCAACCGCGTCCCGGCACGCCAGCGCGGCGCGGCAGCACAGACCGGCGTGATCGGGCTGCGCGGCCGGTGCGCCCCAGAACGCCATCACCGCATCGCCGATGAACTTGTCGATGGTGCCGCCGTGATCGACGATGACGGCCGAGATCAGATCGAGATAGCGCGACAGCAGCGGCACGACACGGTCGCCCATGCGCTCCGACAGGCCGGTGAAGCCGGCGATGTCGATGAACATGACGCTGAGCTCCTGGACATGGCCGCCCGGCCTGGCGTCGACGCCCTGCCGCAGCAATTGCCGGACGAGATCGGCGGGAATGAATTTTCCGAATGACGACAGGCCGCCGGCCATGTCGTGAATGGCGCTGGACAGGCTGGCGATCTCGCGCAGCCGCGACGGATGACGGCGCACCTGCTCGAGCGCGAAGGCCTCGATGTGGCGCAGTTCGGCCACCACGCGCCCGAGCGGCGCAGCGATCACGGCACGCGCCAGCGCGGCGGAGACCAGCGCCGCGAGCACGGCGCCGATGCCGAGACCGATGATCACGCGCCGCAGCGCCGCGTCGACCGGGCCGAGAAACTCCGCTTCCGGAATCACCGTGACCAGCGACCAGCCGGGAAACGGCAGCGCCGTGCGCGCCACCTCGAAGGCGCCGTCGCCCGATTGCACGCGGCCGCGCCAGGCGTCGCCGCCGTCGCGCGAGGACCGCATCGCCTGCTGCGCGATCGGCAGCAGCGGCTGAGGGACCTGCCCGGCATTGACCTCGTCGGCGGTCTCGTCGGGCGCCGCGACCAAGCCGCCGTCATGCCTCAGGATGAACGCGCTGCCGGTACGTCCGACCTGAAGCTGGGCGAGAAAGCGCGCGATGCGCGCGTGCTCGATGATGATGGCGAGCACGCCCTGCCGCTCCTGATAGACGTCGATCGGGCCGGCCAGCGCGATCGCCGGGCGTTCTCCGCTCGGGTGATGATCGACGCTGAACCAGCGCGGCTCTTCCGCGGCGAGGCTCTCCTTGAACCAGGGCTGGTCGGCGACCTTGAAACGGGTCGGCTCGAAGCGGCGTGACGCGAACTCGATGTCGCCGGGCACGACGTCGTATTCATCGACGCGGCGCTGGCCGGGGTGATCGGTCAGCGAGATCTCCATCATCTCCAGGCGCCGGTCGCCGAGCTTGTGGGCAGCGAAGAACGAGCCGTCGGGCCAGCCGAACGCCGCCGATGAGATCGTCGCCTGCGACTGCAGCTGCGACAGGAACACGAATTCGCGCTTGTCCGCCTCGCGGGTGTCGAGCACGTTCTGCAGGAACAGCGTGCGGATGGCAGTGTGCGCCGCGCGCGCCTCGCTGACGATCGCGCTCACCTCCTTGCGCACGGCGCTCGCGATCTGCGCATTGATGGTGCTGGCGAGCTGACGGCTGATCGCCTCCGAGGTGCGCCACCACAACAGGCTCGAGGCCAGCGCCGTCAGCAGGATCGCGGTCAGCACCAGCGCCGACACGGCGAAGCGGATGCTGACGGTCAACCGCTCGCCGGCGGCGTCTCGGCGCGGCACTCGGCTGTTTTCGCTCGCCATCATCGCAGGTCGATGTCCGATCGGACCGATCGGCGCGCGGGGCTGCGCCCGACGGGGAGCCGCCAGACTGCGCTCTCATGACGTGCGCCACCAATGCCGGCTGGCTAAGTCGATGATGCCTGCAAAGCATTGGCACTTCGAACCCGCCTGCGTTCGATTGGACGCAGCTCCGAAGCACGCAATACCGCTCACAGGGTCGTGAGCGGAATCGCCGCGTAACATTCTCGTGGCTGCGGGCGAAGGAGAGATGCGCATCGCCAAGCGAGCGATGCAGAACACGAGAGGAATTGTCATGCCCGCCAAGAGAACCGTCACCACGCTGGCGCTCGCCGGCGCCGTCAGCACCGCGCTCGCAAGCCTCGCAATGGCTGGGCCACTGACCAAGGCCGAAGCGGAAGCCGCAATGGCCGCCAAGAAGGAGAAATGCTTCGGCGTTGCCCTGAAGGGCCAGAACGATTGCGCCGCCGGTCCCGGCACGACCTGCCAGGGCACCTCCACGATCGACTTCCAGGGCAACGCGTGGAAATTCGTCCAGGGCGGCACCTGCACCAGCATCGACGTGCCCGGCGGCCGCAAGGGCTCGCTGAAGCCGATCTGATCGCTCTCGTTCACCCCAAGCGGAAAGCGGAGACGCAGCATGAGCACCGATGCCCCCCCTGCACCGTGCCCCACCATGCCGCTTCGCTTTCCGCCAACTCTCGGCGGCGTCGCCGGGACCAGCTTCAAGCCGTCGCACCTGACCGCCATCCTGGCCGAGGCGCCGCAGCGCGGCTTCTTCGAGGTCCATGCCGAGAACTACATGGGCGCCGGCGGGCCGCCGCATCGTCAGCTCGAGGCGATCCGCAGGGATCATCCGCTGTCGATCCACGGCGTCTGCATGTCGATCGGCGGCCCGCAGCCGCTCGATCGCGACCACCTCGCGCGCTTCCGCAAGCTCGTCGCCCGCTATCAGCCAAGCCTGGTCTCCGAGCATCTGGCGTGGTCGACGCACGACACGACATTCTTCAACGACCTGCTGCCGTTGCCCTACACGACCGCCACGCTGGCACGGGTCTGCGACCATATCGACGAGGTGCAGAGCGCGATCCGGCGGCCGATCCTGCTGGAAAATCCGTCGACCTACGTCGCCTTTCACGACTCGACGATGAGCGAGACCGACTTCATCCGCGCCATCGTCCGCGGCACCGGCTGCGGGCTCCTGCTCGACCTCAACAACGTGTTCGTCTCCGCGATCAATCATGGCTTCTCGCCACAGCACTATCTGGCCGACTTTCCGCTCGTCGCTGTCGGCGAGATCCATCTCGCCGGTCACGCCGTGCAGGCCGACGATGAAGGCGAGCCGCTGCTGATCGACAGCCATGACGGCCCCGTCGCCTACGATGTGTGGGCCCTGTTCGCCAGCGTGATCGCGCGCAACGGTCCGATGCCGACGCTGATCGAATGGGACAGCAACATTCCGGACTGGCCGGTGCTGAAGGCAGAGGCCGCGGCCGCGCAGACGATTCTCGATGACCACGCTCCCGGCTGCTCGCAGGAGGTGCGCGATGCCGCAGCCTGAGCAGGTTTCCGGCTACGCCGCCCAGTTCGCCGCGGCGCTGCTGACGCCGGATCGCGCGACGCCTGTCGCCGTCAGGGGTCCGCTGGCCAAGGCGGCCGGGCGTCGGTTCAACGTCTACCGCAACAACGTCACGGTCAGCCTGATCGAGTCGCTCATCGCGATCTATCCGGCGGTGCAGCGCATCACCGGCCCCGACTTCTTCCGCGCGATGGCGCGGGCGCATGTGCGCGAAACGCCGCCGGCGTCGCCGCTGCTCTTTGACTATGGACGCGACTTCCCCGCCTTCATTGCAGCGTACGAGCACGCCCGGACGATGCCGTTCCTGACGGACGTCGCACAGATCGAGCGGGCCTGGCTCGACGCCTATCACGCGGCGGACGCCGCGCCGCTCGACGGCGCCACGCTGGCGACGGTGCCGCCCGAGCGGCTGCCGATGCTGCGCTTCGCCGCTCATCCCGCCACCCGCATCGTGCGCTCGGATTTCGCGGCGGTCACGATCTTCTCGGCCAACCGCGGCGATGCCCCGGTGCCGCGCATTGATGGCTCGGTTCCGGAGGACGCGCTGATCACGCGGCCCGCGCTCGACGTCGTCGTGCGTCACCTGCCACGAGGCGGCGCGATCTTCGCGAGCCTGCTGGTCGCGCGGCAGCCGCTCGACGTCGCTGCGGAAGCCGCGTTCGAGGCCGCGCCGGAGTTCGATCTCGCCGCCAACGTAGCCGGCCTGATCGAGGCCGGCGCCTTCACGGACATCACTTTCGAGGACGCATGATGACGACGGACCACTCCATGGCGCCGACCCCGACGCTGTCGCTGCCTTCCCTCGTCGGCCAGGCCGTGCGGCTGCTGCAGAGCGCGACCCCGCTCACCCTGGTCCAGCTCGTCACTCGCATTGCGCTCGCCGTGCCGTTCTGGCGCTCGGGCATTCTCAAATGGGACGGCTTTCTCAGGCTGAGCGACACCGCCGTGACCCTGTTCAGCGACGAGTTCATGCTGCATCTACCCGGCGGGCCATATCACTTTCCCATGCCGACGGTGATGGCGTTCCTGTCGGGCTGCGGCGAGGTCGGCTTCCCCGTCCTGCTCATTCTCGGCCTCGGCACCCGCTTCGCGGCGCTCGGCCTGCTGTTCATGACGTGCATCGTCGAGCTCACAGTGCCCGACGGCTGGCCGATCCATCTGACCTGGGCGGCGATGGCGCTGGGCCTCATCGCCCATGGCGGCGGAAAGATCTCGCTCGATCACGTTCTCGGCGGGCTGTTCGGCGGCGCGCACCAGGGCAGCGCCAGCCGTGGCATGTAGTAGCCGCGCCACTCGCAGACCTCCTCGGGCCCCCTGCGCTTGAGCGCCATCTTGACCGGCTCGGCCTGGCTGATGCCGACATGGAGCGCGAGCAGCGCCGCGCCGATCGGATAGGCGAAGCGGGAGAAGCGCAGGTCCGACAGACGATCGAGCAGGACCATGCCGGCGATGATGATCAGGGGATCGGTGAAGACGAAGTACTCGACCTTCAGCCCGCGGCGGACGCCGAGCGTGTCGATGCCGATGGCCGCCAGCATCAGGAGGACGGCCTGGATGGCCGCCTGCCGCTCACCGCGGCGCCAGGCGATGACGATGCCGGGGATGACCAGCCAGGTCAGGAACACCGCGGGGCGGGCCGACGATTGCAGCACGAAGGTGTAGCGCCGGATGACCCCCAGCACCCCCGATAGCAGCAGGCCGACTGCCCCGGCGAGGCTGCCGGCGGCCTCGGGCGCGTCGACATAGGTGATCATCTTCTCGAGAGGATTGAGCACGACCACGACATCGTTGATGTCGTAGCTCAGCTTCAGTGCCAGCACGCCGAGGCTTGTGCCGGCCACCGCCGCCAGCAGTGCCGCGACAGTCTCGGCCGCGCTCACCCGCCACCGCCACGCGAAGCCGACCATGCAGGCCGCGACCACGCCGAGCAGCGCGAACTGATAGATGCCGAAGCGGCCGAACAGTATCGGCTTGAGCCCGGCAGCCGTTGCATTGACAGGATCGAAGCCGGCGGCGATCAGCGGCCAGGCGGCGATCGCGGCGACGATTGCCGCCACGGCTGCAACCATGACGGCCGCCCACGCGCGCGAGCTTTGCCAGAACGCCACGCTTGCGCTCGCCGCCGTCCCGAACGGCAACACCAGCACAGGAATGGCGGCGATCAGCAGGATCGCATGCACCTTGTTCTCCAGGCCGAGCATGCAGAGCAGCGCGGCGAGTCCGACGGCGAGCGGCCGCGCCAGGCTGGCGCGGCGCGCCACAGCGATCAGGATCATCAGCGCGAGGATGCAGAACGACGCCGCGATCATCTCGCTGCGCAGGATGCGCAGATGCATCTGCACGCCGCCGGAGAAGGCGAAGGCGGTGACGGCGAGCATGGCGATGCGCCAATCGGACACCAGCCGGCGCGCGGCCCAGGCAAAGGCGAGGATGATGCCGGCGGCCGTCAGCAGCGCGGCGACGCGTCCGGCATGGACGGCGCTGGTCATCGCCGCGTCGAAAGCGGCGCGGTCGGCGGGGATCGCCGACAACGTCCAGGCGTCGAGCAGGCCGAGCCGGTGCAGCAGCGCGAACCAGGTCTCGACCGAGAGGATGGTGAGATAGGCCGGGTGGTCGAAGAACACCTGCGCGCCGCCGTCGTTCATGGCGAGCGCGTTGTAGATCACCATGAAGTCCATGTCGGCATTGCGCCAATAGACGGTGAAATAGCCGGCGGTCAGGAACGACACGAGCGAGAGCAGCAGCGCGACCGCAACGCCGCCGCGCCAGCCGAACGGGGTGAGGCGGTCGAGCGCGTCGCGGCGCGGCATGTCCTTTGTCGCACAGTTCTGGCCGGCATCTTGGGAAGGGCCGTCACCGCGGATCACAAGCAGCTCCGGCGGGAACTCCAATGAAGCGCATCGGCCCACCTCGCAGGCGTGGTCCGCGCGCGCACGCCATCCTCAGATCGCCTTGATCTTGAAGAACGCGAACACGACCATCTTCAGCAGCATCCAGCCGTGGCGAAAGCGGGAGATCTGGGTTTCGCCATAGCTGCGCGCGGCGTAGCGGATCGGCAGGTCGATCGATTTCAGGTTCAGCTTCGAGGCGCCGAAGATCAGGTCGAAATCGCCGAACGGATCGAAATCGCCGAAATAGGCCTTGCCGGCCTTGAGCCTGACATAGTCGCTGCGGCGGAGCACCTTGGTGCCGCAGAGCGTATCGGTGTAGCGCTGATTCAGGAGCCACGAGAACAGGTAGGAGAAGGTCTTGTTGGCGATGAGGTTGAGGAAGCGCATCGCGCCCTCGTCCATCGGATAGACCAGGCGCGAGCCGTTGATGAACTCGCCCTTGCCGGAACGCAGCGCCTCGAAGAATTTCGGCAATTGCTCCGGCGGCATGGTGAGGTCGGCATCGAGGATCATCAGCACGTCGCCGCGCGCGGCGTCGAACGCGGTGAACACCGCGTCGGCCTTGCCCTTGCCAGGCTGGCGCATCAGCTTGATGTCGTGATCCGGGAACGCCGCGCGCACCCGCTCCATCTCCTCATAGGTGCCGTCCTGGCTGTGGCCCTCGATGAAGATGATCTCGATGTCGTTGCAGAACGTGGCGATGCGCCGGACCGCCGGCTCGATGTTGCCGCGCTCGTTGCGCGCCGGGATCACCACCGTCGCCGAGCGGACGTCGTCGCTGACGCAGCACATCGATCGCGATACCAGATAATGTCGCAGCGCCAGCGCGCGCAGGCCCGGCAGCACGCTGAGGAAGCGATTGGCGAAGCGGCCGAGGCCGTAGAGCCGGAGCGGCGACAGCACGCGCTGCTCCGATTTGACGGGATCGAAATCGGCCAGGTGCGCCAAGCTGCGCAGGTCGGCCGGCGACAGCACGTTCTGCTCCGGCTGCGGCATCCGCAGGCCCAGTGCTTCCGCAGCCTTCAGCAGCGGATACCAGAGGTGCGAGAAGTAGCCGATGACGAGTCGCGTCTCGCGCGTGCACAACGGGTGCAACTGCGCGATGAACTGCTGGCAGTCGTCGAGCGAGCCGATGGTGTCGAGCACCAGGATGACATCGAACGGGCCGGTGGCGGCGGCGAGCGTGGCCGGATCCTCCGCGTCGCCCAGAATGAAGGTCAGCTCGGGATGCCGGCTGCGAGCGATCGCGATCTGCTTTTCGCTGAAGTCGATGCCGACACCGTAGGACGGCGCGAGCGAGGCCAGCGTATCGCCGAGGCCGCAGCCGATCTCCAGCACGCGGCTGCCCGGCGGAATCAGGAAGCGCAGATAGCACGCATCCTCGCCGTGAAAGAACGCCGCCTTGTCGCGCCAGTCGGCGCGCGCATCGGCGAAATGGTTGGCATGGTCGAGGATGGCCGCCTTGCGCGGCGACAGCGCCTTCGTTGCCGGCGACAGGGTTGCGGCAACCTGCGGCCGCTCGCGTTCGTCCTGCCGGACCGCCTCGTCCAACTCCGCCACCTGATACCACCCCCGCTAGGAACTACGTCCTTCTAGGCCAGCCCGGTTGGGCGGAGTCAAGGCGGTGGCAGAGAAGTCCTCCGCTCTGTTGGCATCGTGACGCCCCGGCTCTGACGCGCGACGGAAACGAGCAGACATCCGCCGGCCACAATGAGGCCCGCGCGATCGTTCGCGCCGCATGCGTCCGATCTTTGCTTCTCATTCGCGCTCGCAACTAAGCGGGCGCGGGAAGACCGGCGACGCGGGACCGTCGTCGCGAGATTGGCGCCGGCGCCAGCGGCTGGAGCGCCGGCGCGCCGGCCTGCGCGGGGGCACGGAAGCACCTGACGAGTCCGCAGTCGCGGCTCCCCCCTCCTATCAACACAGCGATGCACCGCGATCGAGACATGCCGCCGCGCTCACCGCCCGCAGCAGAACTTGTATTTCTTGCCGCTACCGCACGGGCATGGATCATTGCGGCCGACCTTCGCGGTGGCAGCCGCCCGCTTCGGCTCCGTGACGGCGGCGCGCGCGTCACCCTCGACGAAGCGCCAGGCGCCGTCGTCGTCGCGGCGAAACTGTGAGACCTCGTGGTGCTCGATGATCTTGCCGTCTTCGCGATAGCTGGCGATGAAGCTGACGACGCCATCGGCGTCGCCGGGCTGGCCGCGGACCGACGAGACGATGCGCAGGCCGAGCCAGGTCGCGCGCGTCGCCCAATTCTTCGCCGCGACAGGGTCGAACGCAGCACGCCTGTCGGACGCGAGCGTCGCTTCGATGTAGCCGATGTCGCCGCGCGTATAGGCCGTGTAGCGCGAGCGCATCAGCGCCTCGGCGGTGGGCGGCATCGCGTCGCCAAGCAGATAGGGACCGCAACAGCGGTCGAAGGGAAGCTGTGATCCGCAGGGACATGGCATGAGGTGACGTGGGTGCTCCGATCCCGAAATGACATCATAGTGCGATCGAGAAGCGCCGGCACCTCTTCGTTCGATCAGTGAACAGAAGTATGCCTCACGCGGCGGTTGTGACTCCAAAGACGCAGGTCGCCAGCGTTCACCACTGCCACTGCCGCTACACGCGCGGCGCGGTTTCGAAACCGGCGAATCCGTGTTAACCATTGGTTTAGAACATGGGTGTTGGGCGCACGGCTGACCGGCCCGGCCCCGCGCGGACCAGAACCTTCCGGGCGCCGCCTCATTACGTGGCGCTTGTGACCGCAAGCCCTCCGCATCATCGGCGGACCAGGGCGCGGGAGACGCCAACGATTTCTTCGCGCGACGCCAGCCCGGCCGCAAGAACGAAGGCCCGCTTCGAGGCGGGCCGCTGCCCGATTCCCCATCAGACGTGCACCCGATGCCGGCGCGGTCAGCGCTGCGTGCAAACGCAGCGTCGCGCCCATCACGACCGATTGGAGCAGCCCCGATGGCTGATGAGTCCGTAGTCGCATCCATCATTCCCTGGCGAGAGCCGAAGACGGCCAAGCCGCGTCCGAAGCGCGCCAAGGTCGTCAAGCCACGCCCGCGGCCCCGAGCCGACAAGGCCGAGAAAGCCAAGATGGCGGCGCTCGACGACGAGATGCTCGCGTCCGAGACGCTGATCATGCCGGACTTCCTGGACTACGTGAACGAGCCGGCGAAAGCTCCGGCCGTTGCCGAGGCGTCGCGCACGGGGGCGGCTGCCAGCGCGGCCGCCGCGGCGATCCCGGCCGCAGCGCCGCCGGCCACGATACCGCCGCGCGATGCGCCGGCCGCGACCGAGGCCGAGGTCGTGCAGGCCGCCGCGCCGATCACGCCGACGAAGCCCGCGCGCGCTGGCATCACCGCCTCGTCGGTCCTGCTGCAACTGGCCGCACTGGCGCTGGCCGCGGTCGGCATGGCCATGAACGGCTGGTTCGCCCACTCGCTCGGCTCGAACAGCACCGCGGGCTATATGTTCCTTGCTGTCGGCGTGACCGCCGACCTCGTCGCGCTGGTGATGCCGACCTGCGCCGCTCGGCTGTGGCAGGCGCGCCACCGCGCCTCGGCACTGACCGGCTGGGCGGTGTGGCTGATGACCTTCGTGTTCGCGGTCACCGCCGGCATCGGCTTCGCCTCCACCAACATCAGCGACGTCACCTTGGCGCGCGCCTCGCGCGTGACGCCCGCGGTGCAGGCGGCGCAGACCGCGCTCGCCGACGCCATGACCGCGCGCGACCGCGAGTGCAAGGGCGGCGTCGGCAAGTTCTGCCGCGAGCGCGAGGCCGCCGTTGCCGAGCGCCGGCTGGCGCTGGACGCGGCGATGTCCACGGTCAGCCAGACCGCCGATCCGCAGACCGAGGCCGCGATCAAGCTGGTGGCGTGGGTGTCGCGCGGCGTGGTGAAGCCCTCCGCCGAAGACTTCGTCATGCTCCGCCTGATCCTGCTGGCGCTCCTGCCGCAGATCGGCGGCATCCTGCTGATGGTCGGGCGAAGGGTGTGAGAGTTCTTGTCGCCGCCGGCGATTGTTTCGCCGGGGTCGGCTCAGCGCCTGCTGCGGCCGCGTGAACGCGGCGGACGATGCGCGGCGCGCCACGCGCTCTCGAGCACGCTGCGCAGGCGAGCGGCGTCGACGTCGGCGAGCGACACGGTGGTCCAGCCCTGATCACCCCATTTGTTGGGGACCCGGCGAAACACGCCGGGCTGCAGGCCGGCATGGTGCTCCTGCTCGTCGGGCGAGAGCAGGACATTGGCGGATGCGCCATCGGCGGCGAGGGTCGCGAAGGTCCGGTGCAGCTTGAACGCGGTGCGATCGAAGTGAGGCGCCTCGGTCGCTCCGGCGAACGACAGGGCGAGAGTCCGAAATTCGTCACCAGTCATCTCGACGCGCCTCTTGCGATCCTGTTCGAGCGATACGACTAGCACCGGCCATGGCGGCCCGCCATTCGGGGACGCCGCCGCGCTGCACGCGAACGTGATGCCCAGCCCCCCCCCGGGGCCTTGATGCAGGTCAAAATTATACGACGCAGTTTCTATATGGCTTGTCGCAGGATGGATCAGAGGAGAGCAGCCATGCCGGCACAGAGCGCGATGCAGGTCTACCTGAACTGGGCCAGGGAGCGCCTCCACGAGATGGATGCCGCGCTGGAGTCGCTGGGGGTCAAGGCAGCCGAGGTCGAGGCAGCATCCAAGGTGAAGACCGAGGAGATCATGGCGGACCTGAAGAAGCGCCGCGGCGACCTCGAAGCCCTGCTCAAGACGCAGGCGGCGGCCGGCGAAGCCGCGATGGCCAGCGCGAAGACCGAGCTGGACGCGCACTGGGCCGGATTCGAGGCGCAGATGAAAGCCTATTTCAATGCCGCCGGCCAGCAGGCCGCGCAGCAGCAGGCGACCTTCAAGGACATCGCCGCGGCGCAGGCAACGGCATGGCGGGAGTCGGCCGACAGGTTTCGCGAGGCGGCGACCAAGGTGACAACGGTCGGCACCACCGATCTGGACGCCGTGCTGAAGCAGCTCAAATCCGACGCGGCAGAGGCCGGCGCCCATCTCGAGAAGCTGAAACAGACGGGCAGCGAATCCTGGTCGGTGCTCAGCGCCGCCCTGAGCGAATCCCGCAAGGCGTTCGATCAGGCCAATCAGGCGGCGTGGAATGCGTTGAAGGGCTCTGGCGGGAAGAGCTGAGGGCGGTACGGCCAGAACGCTGCGATCCATCATATGGCGGCGTCGCGAAGCTCGACGCCCCCCGCTGCCGACGGATGGACGAAACGTGACGGGGTCGAGGGAAGCCGCAGCACCGCCCCTAGGGCAAGCCTACCAGCGCGAGCGGACAGCGCCGGTCGGACTTACTCCCTGATCGAGTCACTGCTTGAAGCAATGACGGCGATGCCATTGCAGAAAGTGCGGGTGCGGTCGATCTCGGGCGCGGTCCGGAGCGAAGGCAACCCCGGACGGATTGATGAAGCCACGGATACGATCGATGTCGTTGACGTGCCGAGAGACCAGGATGGCGAGATCATCAGCAAGGCTGATCAATCCTCGGTCGAACATCCAATGGACCGTTCCCGACAAGGCCAGCCCGTTTTGCACGAGGTCGGGCCCGTTAGCCTCGACAGGGCGAATATGGGCCGCATTCACTTCGGCACGTCCGCCGCCGTTGATCAGTTTCAGCCCAGTGATTGCGCAACGCTCGCCATAGGCTCGCAGTACGATCTTGCGGAACAGGCGATCTCGGGCGATACGCGACGTTAGACGTTGGATGCGATCGCGGAGCTGCTCTGACACTAATGGCGCTTGATCCTCTTCAAACCCGTCAAGGGGGTGGCCGGCCTCCGGCACACGCGGCAACAAGGCGTCTCGATCATCCAGACCCCGCTCGATGATACGCTGAAAGTCCTCCGGCGAAATCGGCCGCACAGCCGCCTGCGCCCGGCCCGAGATCTTGCCCGCCTCGTTGAGCAGACCCCGTTCGATCGGACCGTTCTGCTCGCTGAAAGGAACCGGGCTGACGAACTCGAGGTATGAGCCGGGCTGAATGAGCGCGAGATACATATCGGGCGCCTTCGGATCTGGAATGATCCGCTCGACCCGAGCGATAGCGAAATAGCCGCGCGTTCCCAGCACTTTCGTCGGCTCTAAGTAGACAATCCAATCTCCGACACTGCCCTGCGCGCGGCCGAGATATTGTTTGGGAAATTGGTACTGCTCCGCCGGACTATCGTCGTAGATCGAATCAGTCCGATGCATGAAGACGCAGTAGCCCATGCAGGCAGCTTAACTGAGCGGCTGGGATGGAAGCAAATGTCATGGCCAGCCGAGATCGCCCCGTCGCTGCACTTAGGACGCTGGACGTCGATCCATGACGCAGCAACCGACTTGGGCCGTGCTTTGAGGCCCCATAGCCGACGTCGAACCGGCGTCCGTCAGCCTCGCTTTGAACTACGTGGCGGTGACGCGCCGCTCACGCCCGGACTGATCGCGAGCGTGGTGCCGGCGGCGCCTCCGGCCTCATAGGCGGCCGTCGACACCATCCGGCTCGTGCTGCGCGCCGACCTCAGCTTCAGATCGAGCTTGTCGAACTCGGCATCGACCACCGAGGTCTTGAGCACGACCAGGCCGCGGCCGGTGGTTTCGTTGGCCTGATCGCGGCTCGCCTTCATTGCCACCAGGCGGTCGGCGATCGACACCACCATGCCGAGGGCGAAGGAGGCATTGGCGAGATGCCGGTCCTGATGCCGGAACCGGCGGTAGTCGGCCGAGGTCTTGTAGCGGCCGAGCTCGGCGCGCACGGCGTTGTCGATCAATTCCGCCAGATAATGCGCAACCTCGACATCCGCCGGGAGGCCGAAGAACACATAGCTCGCCTCGCCGGCCGGGTTCTTCTCGCGCCAGACCCGGCAATCGCAGAAATGCGCGATCGCGCCGATGCAGTCGTCGAGCGGAATGCGCTTCTTGCGATGGGTCTCGTAGACCTTGCGCTCGCACGCCGACGCCCGCAGCTCGAGGTCGGACAGCGACAGGTCGTGGCGATCGAGCAGTTCGGCGACCTTGGCGGCCGCGGACAGTGCCTCGTCCTCGGTGCAGCCATTGGCGATGGTTTTCGCGCGCAATGCCTGGATGCGGGCCTTGAGCCTGTCGAGGGCGACAGGATCAGCGGCGGGACGATCGAATGTCTGGCTCACCGGTCAGGCTCCAAAGACAGCGCGACAGGATGGCGCCACGGACACGAGCATCCACCACAGACGGCGACGATCGACGTCGTGTGATCCCTCGTTCTCATCAATGGGCGGAGCGTCGTGCGTCCCAGGCCAGTGACATTGCATGCGTCATTCATGGTGCAGGTGAGCCGTTGGAGGACCGCAATCGACTTGGCTCGTCATTGGCAGATGGAGCGACCGGGGACATTTCGCACACGGCACTCATCGACTGTATCTCACGGTCCTCGCGCCTTGAAAAGCCTGGCGGGGGGATGCCGAGGACGGCGTTACGGTCGGCATTGCAGTGCGCGCAGCGCGAGCGTCCGATGCTGCAAATTGAGACTGGTGGTGAAACGCAGAGGGGTTCCAGCGTGGCGGACGCGCCGGTGCGATGGCACTATCGGCCAGCGAGCACGCGCGCATCCACGGGAGAAGGGAGCATGCGATGAAGCAGATCAAAGGTCCCGCCATCTTTCTCGCCCAGTTCGCTGGAGATGCGGCGCCTTTCAATTCGCTGGATTCGATTTGCGGGTGGGCGGCCTCGCTCGGGTATGAGGGGGTTCAGATCCCGAGTTGGGACGGCCGGCTCTTCGATCTTAAGAGGGCGTCCGAGTCGCAGGACTATGCCGACGAGGTGAAGGGCATTGCAGCGCGCCACGGATTGGCGATCACCGAGCTCTCGACGCATCTCCAAGGCCAGCTCGTTGCCGTTCACCCGGCCTATGATGCGGCCTTCGATGGGTTCGCGGCGCCGGAGGTTCGTGGCAATCCGACGGCGCGCACCGAATGGGCCATAGATCAGGTCAAGCGGGCGATCCTGGCGTCAAAGCGTCTTGGGCTCACCGCACACCCAACGTTTTCCGGCGCCTTGGCATGGCCCTACATCTACCCGTGGCCGCAGCGTCCACCTGGTCTCGTCGAGGCCGCGTTCGACGAGCTCGCGCGGCGCTGGCGGCCGATCCTCGAATATGCCGAGGACCACGGAGTCGATCTCGCCTATGAGATCCACCCCGGCGAGGACCTGCATGACGGCGTCTCCTACGAGATGTTCCTGCAGCGGGTGGGGAATCACAGGCGCGCCAACCTGCTGTACGATCCCTCACACTTCGTTCTGCAGCAGCTCGATTATCTCGCCTACATCGATATCTATCACGAGCGCATCAAGGCGTTTCACGTCAAGGACGCCGAGTTCAATCCGACCGGGCGCCAGGGCGTCTATGGCGGATTCCAGGGCTGGGCCGATCGGGCCGGCCGCTTCCGCTCGCTCGGCGACGGCCAGGTCGATTTCGGCGCGATCTTCTCGAAGCTGACGCAATACGGCTATGGCAGCTGGGCCGTGCTGGAATGGGAGTGCGCCATCAAGCATCCCGAACAGGGTGCGCGCGAGGGCGCCGAGTTCATCAGGAGCCATATCATCGAGGTCACAGAGAAGGCTTTTGATGATTTCGCCGGCTCCGGCACCGACGACATGGCGAACCGCAAGATGCTGGGCCTGTCCTGAGGGAGGAACAGATGGCCATCGACGCAAGCCATGAAGCCGGTCGACAGGCGCGCATCCGGCTGGGAATGGTCGGCGGCGGACAAGGGGCCTTCATCGGCGCCGTCCACCGCATCGCCGCGCGCATCGACGACCAGTTCGAGCTGGTGGCCGGCGCGCTCGCATCCGATTCCACCCGCGCCAAGACCTCGGCCAAGGAGATCGGGCTTGCCGATGATCGCGCCTATGGCTCGTTCGAAGAGATGGCCAGGGCCGAAGCGGCGCGCGCCGACGGCATCGAGGCGGTTGCGATCGTCACGCCGAACCACATGCACGCCCCGGTCGCGAAAGCCTTCCTTCAGGCCGGCATCCATGTGATCTGCGACAAGCCGCTGACGACGACCTTGGCCGAGGCCGAAGAGCTGGTGGCCCTAGTCCGATCGACGGGCAAGGTGTTCGTGGTGACGCACAACTACACCGGCTATCCGATGGTGCGGCAGGCGCGGGCGATGGTCGCGAGCGGCGAGCTCGGCGACATCAGGCTGGTGCACGCCGAATATCTCCAGGACTGGCTGACCGAGCGGCTGGAGCAGAGCGATCACAAGCAGGCGGCGTGGCGCACCGACCCCGCCCGCTCCGGCCCGGGCGGCTGCATCGGCGACATCGGGACGCACGCCTACAACCTCGCCTGCTTCGTCAGCGGGCTCGAGCTCGATGAGCTGCTCGCGCAGCTGTCGACCTTCGTCCCGGGGCGTCGTCTCGACGACGACGTCCAGATCCTCCTCAGATGGAAAGGCGGCGCGAGGGGCATGCTGTGGGCGAGCCAGGTGGCGGTCGGTCATGAGAACGGCCTGACCTTGCGCGTCTCCGGCAGCAAGGGCGGCCTCGAATGGGTGCAGGAGAATCCAAACCAGCTCTGGTTCACGCCCTATGGACGCCCCAAGCAGCTTCTGACCCGCGGCGGGGCGGGCACGCTCGGCGCGGCCGCGCGTGTCACCCGACTGCCCTCCGGCCACCCCGAGGGCTATCTCGAAGGCTTTGCCACCATCTACGCCGAGGCCGCCCACGCCATCCGCGCGGCCAGGGTCGGCGAGAAGCCGGATCGCGACGTGCTCTTCCCGACCATCGAGGACGGCCTGGCCGGCGTGAAGTTCATCGATGCAGCCGTCAGATCATCGGCCGCCAAGGGCGCGTGGATCCGGATGAGTTGACGCCGACACGCCGTCCCGAAGCTTCTGGCGTTATAGGCGCTCGAACGCCAGCCGGAAGACTGCAACGGACATCTGCGAACGTTTTGCTGGCGGAGAGGGAGTCCGCGCTTGTCAATGCAATTCTCATTGTTTTTCAATGACTTCGATGCATCTGCGTGGCAGCTGCCCATTGTGCCACCCGCATCAAACCGCCGGATTGTAGCGGAAAACAGCGAACGATTGGGGCCAAAAGTGGAAGGCCGGATCACTGAGGCGAGTGTTGCCGGAGCATCGACATGCCCTTTCACCGATCACAGAAGCACTCGCTGGCCGCATGACCCTGCGGGCAGCTTATCCAGGCTCAAGCTTGAATTCATCAGAAGTCCCTGGGAACCAGCCCCAAGAGGTGGAAGGCTTGCGGCCAATCGAGACCGCTGATCTGGACGCTACTCATCGAAATCTACCGCCGCAAACCGGTACGACGTTGAAAAGACGACCTCAGCTTCGCCAATAAGTGACTGTCGATCCCGTCGTAGTAGCATACCCATATTCGAGCCGGCTCGCGGCCTCGACGGTTCCCACACCTAGCTCAGGATTCGAGCCGCGAGGGCAGCTTTATCCTGCGGTAAGAAGCGACCATGGTGGTGCGCCACCATATCGGGTGTGTCCTGAATAGCGTAACTGGCCTGCTCGTATGAGCCTGTCTGTTTCAGAATATGCGTTGCTAGTACATCGCGAACGTTATGTGGCCCATGGGGTAGAAGACCAGCAATTGCACCGCGACCAGTGTAAGGATTGTAGAACCTCCCCTCGATGCCGGGCATCTTTCCGGACTATCCCGCGCCGGTCGTGCGCAACGCCGCGGACGGACGCGAGATCGCGATGGCGCGGTGGGGCATGCCGAGTTCGCAACGGGCGCTGACGGACGCGACCAAGAAGCTGCAGGCCAAGGGCAAGACCGTCGACTTCAAGGAACTGCTCCGGATGGAGCCGGATTCCGGAACCACCAACATCCGCAACGTTAACAGCGCGCACTGGAAGCGGTGGCTCGGTCCGGAGCATCGCTGCCTAGTGCCGTTCAATTCGTTCGCCGAGTTCAATAAGGCCGAGGGCGACGACATCTGGCTCGCGCTCGACGAGACCCGTCCTCTTGCCTGCTTCGCCGGCATCTGGAACAACTGGACCTCGGTGCGGAAGGTCAAGGAAGGCGAGCCCACCAACGACCTCTACGCGTTCCTGACCACCGAGCCGAACGCCGAGGTTGGCGCGGTCCACTCGAAGGCGATGCCCGTGATCCTGACGACGCCGGACGAGGTCGAGGCCTGGATGACCGCGTCCGCAGACGAAGCGCTCAGACTGCAACGGCCGCTTTCCGACGGTACACTCCGGATCGTCGCCCGCGTGAAGGAGGATCCGGTCGCGTCGGCGGATGAATTGCGGTCATGAACATTGCGGATCTGACTTTCGACATGGTGCGCTCGTATGCGGAAGCGTGCCGCGAATTGCATGACTACATCGCAGATCTTCAGCAAGATGGTTTCGGTCTCGTCGTAATCCCCTCACGCGGAGCTCACCCCTTCTTCGATGGCGCCAATCGTCACGACTACGAGACACGGCCGAGAGAGATGCCGATCTCGCCCTTTCAACTCATAGACACCCTGTACCTGCCGTTCACCGCGGATTTTGGACAAGCGAGCCCATTCGAATCCAGAGATATTCGCCGATATTGGTCGCGCACGCTTGCCGCGATAGTTCACCGCGACACAGAGGACGTCGCTTATCGCCTGCACGAATATCTTCGGGGAAGTTCCAAAGGATTTGCCATCGGCGACACGTCCATCAAACCGGCGAGCTCCGAGAAATTCATATTCGTGGATACCGTCGTATCCGGTCGCGCCATCTGCGAGATTTTCGACGCATTCGACGAGTACGGGCTCACCGATTGCCATTTTATACTTCTGGTCGACGAGCGAGGCAAAAGGCTCAAAGCCGAGTACAGGCGTCGCATCGATGAGATGACTCTATCGCAACGAGCAACAGTCATTCAGGTCGAGAAGATATTCACGGAGGACGAAGGGCCTGCGATGAGTGGCATTTGGACCGTTACGTTTCCGGATATCATGGAGCACGCCCGCAAGATGATACCCGAATTGGCGAATTCAAACGAAGTCGGCGCCGGCCTCTACTACTTCGAGGTCGCCAACCGTGAAGATTCATCGAACCTCGATTTCACAATCTCGAACGCGATTCTCTCCACCATGATCGGGACCGCTGTCGCCGCCGGTCCCGACCACGTCGTCAAACGATTTCTCGAAGATTTTCAGCAGCACATCGCCGCTACAAAGCTCCAGAATCAGGCTCGCACGAAAAATGTCGCTGATCTGCGCATATTCAAAGGGCTGCCTATCGATTCGACCGACATTTCCAGCTCGCACGTTATTCGCGCTCACATGGCGCCGACGCGAGCGGAGAGATTTCTCAGAAACTTTTTGGCGGGCCACAAGACGCCTGAGCATCGGCCGTGGCATGACTGACGATGCCGACCAATCTTCCCTCATTCCTCGCCAGCGCAAGATCATCCACGTCGACATCAACGCGTTCTATGCTTCGGTCGAACAACGGGACAATCCGGAGCTCGGCGGCAAACCGGTCGCCGTTGGCGGATCGCGCGATCGCGGAGTGGTGGCAGCCGCGAGCTACGAAGCCCGCAAGTTCGACGTCCGATCGGCCATGCCTTCGGTCACCGCGCAGCGGCAGTGTCCGGATCTGATCCGCCGTAAAGCCGCGCTTCGATGTCTACAAGGCGGTCAGTCAACAGATCCGCGCGATCTTTGAAGAGCACACGCCGATCATGGAGCCGCTGTCGCTGGACGAGGCCTATCTCGACATCACCGACAATATGCAAAACATTCCGCTGGCGCGCGACGTCGCGCTGGCGATCCATGCCAGGATCAAAAAGGTGACGGGTCTCAACGCGTCAGCCGGCATCTCCTACAACAAGTTCCTCGCCAAGCTTGCCTCCCACCACCGCAAACCGAACGGCCAGTACGTCATCACGCCCGAGACGGGTCCCTCGATCGTCGAGGCGCTGCCCGTGGGCAAGTTCGACGGCATCGGACCGGCGACCGGCGCGAAGATGAATTCCCTCGGGCTCCACACGGCCTCGACATGCGCAATCAGACGCTGGAATTCATGCAGGCCAACTTCGGCAAGGCCAGTGCGTTCTACTACTGGATTTCGCGAGGCGTCGACGACCGGGAGGTCCGCGCCAACCGGATCAGGAAGTCGATCGGCGCCGAGAACACTTTTTCGAGCGACCTCACCGATTTCGACGCCTTGGCTGCCGAGCTGCAACCGCTGATCGACAAGGTGTGGCGTTACTGCGAGGACAAGGGGACGCGCTGCCGGACGGTGACGCTGAAGGTGAAGTTCGCCGACTTCGAGATCATCATCACTCGCAGCAGGTCCGGGCCCGCCGCGGTCTCGAGCCGGAACGAGCTCGAGCGCCTCTCGCTCGCGCTGCTGGAGACCGAGATGCCGCTTCCCAGATCGGTACGCCTCCTGGGCGTCTCGCTATCTTCGCTGCAGAGCGACGAACAGGAAGAGCCGCAGCTCGGCCTTCCGCTCTGAGAACGGCGAGGCGACGGCCGCTAAGCGCGCTACGGCAGCTCAAGGCCCACGCTGTAGTCGCCATCGCGCAAACCATCGAAATCCCACTCATAGATCGAAACGGGTCCGATGGCAGCTTCGCTCTGGCCCAGAAAGAATGCGAAGGCGTTCGGCCCCGCGATGAAGAGATGGACACGGCGCGGTCCGCCCTTGGCCGAAGCGCGTATCGCGCCCAACAAGGACAGCGCCAACGCCGCCGCGTGGCTACCCGATCGCACGCTTTGGTAGGATGGGCCGCCAACGGGGCTTGCCGTCATCAGCGTGCCGACGGCGGCGAGCTTCTGGACGTACTGGCTGACCGCGGGCGCCACGTCGTGCGTCAACGAGACAGCGACCGCGAGGTCCGTCCCGTCGGCGTGGACAGCCTCCTCGACGGTGGTGAGTGTCGGCCAGGCAGGATCGAGCGGCTTGTCCGCCGCCGACCAGATGTGACGCCCGCCGGCTCGCTGCTCGATCTCGATGGCCTTTCCGGACTTGACGTTGAGGATCGCGCCCACGCCGAATGCCAGAGACACATGCGTGTCGAGGATCAGACGGAGCTGGTCCTTGTCGCGCGCGGACTGGATCAGAAACTGCCGCAGTTCGGGGTACACCGTGGCCTTCCAATCGGCCGGGTTCCGGATGTAGCGCCCATCGAAATGCGGGACGAGATTCACCGATTCGTCGCTGCGCGCCTCGATGTCGTCGATGGGATGCATGAAGGAGCGCACGCCGAGCGTCTTGGGCCTCGGCGATGACGGCGCGAGAAGGTTTTCGTCCGCAACGAGGTCGCGAAACGAGGCGGGGTCGAACGTGTTGCGGCCCTGCGCATGGAGCTTCCTGATCAGATCGTCGTACAGGAAGCCGGCCTCGGACAGCGGCACTTGACGCATGCCGACCGCCGCGAAGCGGTCATTCAGCCGTTCGCGCAGGTCGGCGCCGGACTCCAGACGCTGCGAGATGGCCAAGGTCCGCGCCACGAGCCGCAGCGCGTCGTGATCGATGCCGAGATGCCCCGACCATGCGTCGCGCACCTTGCCCATCATGCTTCTGGGCGTGGTGCCGTCGAACAGCCGATCCAGATCGAGAGCATGAGTGTGCATGCGGATCAGGCGGGACAGCGCGTCGTCCGCCTGCGGCCGCCAGTTCGTCACCAGCCGCAACCGCGCGCCCACGCCGTTCGGCGCGTGCTGAAGCTGCGCCGCAAGAGCCCGCTGGAGAAGCGACACGGATTGGGCGTTCGAGAATGCGGGATCGATGAGGTCGAGGTGGCCGAACTGCCCGGGCGTCGCGTGCCACTTGCATTGGAGGTGGTCGCGGAGGATTTCGTCCCCATAGTGGTCTTGCGGGCCCTCGCCGGCCACGTACTCCACTGTCACGTCGTCGAACGCGCGCGGTCCACTCTCGAAACTCACGCGCGCGATGCCTTTTTCCGGCACAAGCAATTGCGCCGCAAAGAACCAAAACATCCGCGCCTGGAAATCGTCGCCTTGACTTCTGACCGCTACAGCTTGCGTCATGTTCTAGCTCTTCGGAAAGTAGCGACCCATGATCGAGGCCCACACCGCCAGAGCTTCGCCCTGCTTGCCCTGCTGCGCCAGGCGGACCGCCCGGGACGCTTCGGTCTCGGCACGCCGCAGCGCCGCCTCCGCCTTCTTGATCAGATCCGGCGTCATCTGGTCCGAAACCGGCGGCCCCAGGCCGGCGGGGTCCTTCCACTCCTGCCGGATGCCTTCCAGCGCGGCGGCGAAGAACCTGCGGACCTCGCCGGGATAGGTCGTAAACGGGTCGTCGACGAGGTCCTGCGCCATCACCTCGATCAGAAACGACGGCTTGATGGGCTTGTCCGCCGAGCGATTCCAGCGCTTCAGCATCTTGACGAGCGGCACCCACTTTCCGTTCAGGTTCTTGTTCTTCGTCGTGGACTTCTCGGCGTGGATCTCGGGATCGGTCTTGATCCACTTTCCGAGATCACGGTCCGGGATCTCGTAGCAATCGGAGAGTTCGATGGCGGGCACGGCGTCGATCGACAGGACCTTGCCTTCCTTCTCGGACGTATTCCTCTCGAACTCGACCGTGGCGCAGCGGCGCCCCGGCTGCACGGCGTCCTTGCCGAACTCGCCGCGCAGGCGATCGACGAACGCGTCGAGCACCTCGCTCGGCGCCTTCGAGCGCCAATGCTGCTCCTTCGAGCCAAGCGTGAAGAAGATGTCGACATCCTTCAGCGGCTTCGTCTTGGTGTGCCGGTCGTAGGACCCGGTGAGGAAGTCGCGGTCGATGTGGAATCCGCCGCGGATGCAGTCGCGCACTTTGTTGTGCTTGCGGATCGTGTCGGTGCGCTCGGTCTCGCTGAGTTCGAGGCGCTGACGGAAGGTCTCGAATGCTTCGTCCACGGTGATCATTTGTAATACGCCATCGATGCCATGATGTCGGGGGTGGAGACGATCGTGCCGGCCTCGCGCCTGACCAGGCTGCCGAGCGCCTTGAACGAGGTCCAGGACAGGTTGCCGGGCAGCGCCGCGCCGGCACGCGGGACCAGCAGAACTCGGTAGATGCAGCCGGCCGGCGGCGTGCTGGTCTTGGCGAACGAGCCTTCGAGGAACTCGCGGTCGACCCACATCTCGTCGACGCCGTTGCCGTCGTAGCGGATCGGAAAATCCCAGCGACCCGCGGCGGCGTCGCTGCCCGGCTTGTAGAATTCGATGACGATCTTTTCGAGGTCGCCCCGCTCCAGCAGATCTCGCGCGCCGGCGTCGACCCAATCGGTCCAGGCGTCGAGTAGCGCCACGGGGCTCAGATCGTAGTACGAGATCAGATACTTCAGCACGTTGCGCATCTTGTCGGACACGTATTTGGCCGTGTGCGTGCGCGAATAGGTCGAGGTTAAGGTGGCGCTCATGACTTGCCCAGCACTCCCCAATCGATTGCGAGACCGTCGGCGGCGGCCTTCGTCGCCTCCTCGTCCGCGGGCGGCGACGCCACGTCGTGGACGCTGATGCGCGGCGCCCGGCTCTTGAGCGCGTCGTTCATCCATGTCACGTCGCCGGCTTCGGTCGGCGCCGTGATCTTCCAGCCGCTGCCGCCGGTAGGATTCCAGGTCAGCTTGTCGATGGTGGTCCCGAGCTCGATGGCGTCCTCGTTGTAGCGGCAATAGATCACCAGCCGATCGCCGTTGCCCTTGACGACGATCGGCACCGTCGCCGGGTGCTCGTCCGCGATGAGCGACTCCATGATGCTCGCCGCGGCCTTCAGCGTCGCCGCGTCGGGCGTGTCGGCACCCGAGATCAGCGCGACGATCGCCGACCACGTCTCGCCTGCGGAGCGCACCGGAACCGAGGCGATCTCGCGTTTGACCTTCATCCGAACTTCTCCTGCGCCTTCTCGATCTCGAGCGCCTGCTTCAGCGCCTTCAGCACCTGGTCGGCCTGCAGCTTGTTGAGGTCGCGCGCGGTCTCGACGCTGGAGGCGGCGGCCGAGATCAGCGCCTTGCGCAGGCGGCGTCCGTCGAGTCCGTCGGATGCCTTCACGAACGCGGGGATCTGACCGTTCAGCCCCGAAAGCTTGGGCCACTGCGAGGCGAGCGTGGCCAGCGTATCGCCGATGATCTCCTGCCGCGCATGCGCGTTCGGCAGACCGATGTCCTCGACCAGATCGGCACGGGACAGCAGCGCGCGATCCACGGCCTTCGGGAAGTTGGTGGTTGCGATCAGCAACGTGTTGCGGTGCTTGCGCGAGAGCAGGTCAATGCCGGCCAACGCCGCGTCGGTCGCGCGATGCGCGTCGACGGGATTGGTTTCGAGGCTCATGCGCTGCCGGTCCGCCGCCAGCGTCTCGACCTCGTCGAGAAGCACGATGGTCGGTCCGTGCGCGGCATGTTCCGGGATCAATTGGTCGAAGATCTTCGAGACCTCCTTCTGGCTCTTGCCGTGCGATGCGCTCCCGAGCGCATGCGGATCGAGCTGGAGGAACTTGACCTTCTTCGGCTTGAGAGCCTCGGCGACCTGATTGGCGAGGCCGCGCGCGAGCGTCGTCTTGCCGGTGCCGGGCGGCCCGGCGAGCACGATCAGACCGTGGACCGGTACGCGCTCGAACGGGAAGTGCTGGCGGAGCTGGAAGGCGAGAAGCGCCTGCGCGACGAGGCGGGTCCGAACGGCGTCGTCCAATTTGATGGCCGCCCAGGCGGCGGCGTAGTCCGCATGCGGCAGTTGGGCTTCATCGCTAATGGCGTCCATTTTGCCCCCTCGGCGGCTTACGACCGAAGTCGTTTGGTCGTCCGATTAGGACGATAATATCCATACAGATAAATCGGACGATTGATTCTGTCAAGGTCGGCGCTATAGACTCGTCCAATTGAATCGGACGGCCCGATCTCGGGCTTTTGAAGGGCTTAGGATGTCGCTGGCGACGAAGTTGAAGGAGCTGCGGGTCCGCAAGAAGCAGTCGCTGCAGGATGTCGCGGACGCGATCGGCGCCTCGAAGACGCATGTCTGGGATCTGGAGACCGGGCGGAGCCGCAACCCGTCGGTCGACCTCCTGACGAAATTGGCCACTCATTTTCAGGTCCGCATCGCCGATCTGGTCGGCGAGAACCCGAACGCGGCCGACGAGGACGAGAAGCACGTCGCCCTGTTTCGCGAACTCAAGCAGCTTTCCGATCCCGACCTCGAGACCATCCGGATCCTGATGCAGCGGCTCAAGGACGCCGATCGAAAGTAGCGCATATGCAGATCTCGCGTATCGACCTGGCCGACAAGGGCTCGCCCGAGGGGCTCGTGATGGCCATCCTCAAGGCCGAGCCGAGTCTGCCCATTCCGGTTCCGATCGAAGAGCTCTGCAGGCGACTCGACATCCTCGAAATCGAGGCGCTAACGACACAGGGCTTCGAAGGCGGCCTGCTGACCGACCGCGAGCGCAGCCGCGGAATCGTCCTCGTCAGGAACGGCGTGTCGCCGCAGCGTCGCCGGTTCACCATCGGTCACGAGCTCGGACACTTCTTGATGCCCTCGCACGTGCCCGACGAGGAAGGCCGCTTCCTGTGCTCGCAGCGCGACATGGCGATGCTCAGCCCCAAGGAAGGCGACCGTCGCGCGAAAATGGAAGTCGAGGCAAATCGGTTTTCGTCGCTGGTGCTGATGCCGCCGCCGAGACTGAGGGCTGAGATCGGCAATCGCGCGCCGAGCATCGAGCACATGCTCGCCCTCGCGACGAAGTTCGACGTGAGCAAGGACGCGATGGCGCGCGCCTACGCTGAATACCATTCAGCGACGATCGCCTTCGTTGTCGTCCGCGACGGCAAGGTGGGCGCGGTCTACCGCAACAAAACCAGATTTCCCTTCGTCACCGCGGTGCGCGGCAAGCCGGTTCCGGAGCGGTCCCTGTTCTACCGGAAAGGACTGAGGGTCGGCGTGCCCAGCGACATCGACTCACGCCTGCCCGACAACTGGATCGACGTCGAACGCGGGCGGCGGGCCCCGACGATGAGCGAACAGGTCTACCTGCAGTCCAACGGCTTCGCGTTGATCATGCTGTGGTACGAGCCCGCGGACGATCCCGATTTCGATGAGGATGGCGAACGGACGGCCAAGGAGCGGCTGCAGAATCGTCTAGCGCGCTTCTCCTGAATAGAAGTGTACAGAGACGCACATGATCTGAAGCCAATCGTAGCGCTATTGATCGTCTGTGCCGATTTCGAGCTGCCCGACATCGGAATCTGCGTTCCTGACTTCGCGACCCCGAACATCGATATTGCCGCCTCATCTGTCAGGGCATTGGGCGTCTGTGGATCTATACCGTTCGGTCGCCACCGCTCGCCTAAGATAAGCGCGCCCGTTTGCTCGGTTGTTGTAGTCTCCACAGAGCGCTTCGAAAACCGCCTCGGTCTCGATGTCGTTCCATGCCCACTCCGTGGAGATCCAGTGCTCGTCGTAAAAGCCGTCGAACCGGTACGCGTCCTGGTCATGATGGAAAGCGATGAGCCCTGGTGTATTTAGACCCAGCGCCCCAGGCCTGCATTGGACTAAATCCTTGGCTCCCATGTCACTTTGCGGTTGCCTGTTATCGGCCGGGAAATTGTGAGCGGAGGCCGCGAAGCGGAATTGCGGATTTGACTGGCCGTCGGAGCATAGTTGTTTCGGCATGACGAAGCTCCGAATTTGATCTGTGCCCCATGGAAGGTAGATCTGAACCGATGATCCAGTCCCGCGAACACGCCAGCAAAGAAGGTCTGATTGGTTTGCGGAAGGCTTAAAGCTGGATCGGTGCACCGCTCGCTGCATCGTCAGGGCGGTCGACCCTGACTTCTCGTCCGTTGAATTTAGTTCACTGGATTCCCGTGTCTCGGAAGGACCTCAAGCCAAGCGCGTCGATAACTCGAGATATCGACAGAACGCGTTCGCCAGCTGCATCTGTCTCGGCGTCCGACACTCCGCTTCGAAGAGCCGCGGCGACGCGATGATCGCGCAGATGCATTTCGCTCGCGAGGTCGCGACGTTCAATCGGTTTGCGCTGTACAGAAACTCCATGCCTCGGGGCGCATCCGCATGACCCGACGTTGTCATCGAGTAGATCACGATCGGAGCCTCGCGACCCTGGAATTTGTCGACTGTCCCTATTCGCGCGCCGGGAATGCGCTCCTGCAGTTCGAACACCTGCGCATTGTATGGAGCTATGATCAGGATGTCGTCCAAACCGACTGGCGCCTCCACCCCTTCGCGGTTCGTCCAGGTCGTCCCGCATTGCAGTATCTCTCCGACCAAGTCACGAACGCAGTCGGCTTCTTCCCGCGACGAGCTCTGGTTGCCTTCGTGCTCGACAGGCAGATATCTAAGACCCGATCCTTGGAGGCGTCCGCAGGATCGGATCGACTGGTTGTCCAGTCCGGGGCGCGGATAAAGACGACTCTCGTAGAACATCTCTGAATTGAACGAGCATATCGACGGATGCAGGCGCCACGTCTCCGGCAGGAATAGTCCGCGGTCGGGGGGGACCGTCGCATGAACACCGAGAATATGATCGAGGGAAGATACATCGACGGCGTCGGGATGACTGCCTTGGATCGGCTGCTCGAGCTGCCGGGGATCTCCGAGGAGAACAATACTCTTAGCGGCCTGGGACACGGCTAGCACGTTCGCTAGCGACATCTGCGCGGCCTCGTCGATGAAGAGAACGTCGACGCTTCTTGCCGCATCGGTCCTTGCCCAGAACCAGGCCGTCGCGCCCCCGACGTTGCAGTCCGAATGCAGGGCGTCGAGAAAGTCCGCGTTGTCGGACGTAAACCGAAGAGGCGGCCGGTCATCCTCCATTTCTGATACCTTCTGGATACATCCGAACTCGATACCTTCTTTACGGGCCGCCACGAGGACCTCGTCCAGAAGGTTGCTGATCACTTTGTGGCTGTTCGCGGTTATGCCTACGGACCTTCCGTTCTTCGCCAACGCGCAGATCATGCGAGCGCCCGTGTATGTCTTGCCGGCTCCCGGTGGTCCCTGCACCGGCAGGACGCTTTGGTCGAGATTGAGCGCGGCTCGAATGGCCGCGGTGAGCGTCTCCTCGCCCTCGACCTGAAACGCTTGTCCGCGCAGCCGAGGCGCGACACGCCTGAGTAGATCCCGCGCCGCCTTGTGATCGCCGTCGCCCTCGATCCCGTGGTCCGCCACATACTCGCCGAGCCGCATCAGGGAATCGGCGAGCACCTGAGTGTCAACGTAGCTATGGGCGAAGATGGCCTCGGGATGATACGTCGCCGTATCTCCGCGCTTCTTGATGTCGATCGTTCGTTCGTCGAGTGAAATCCCCACCACGCGCCCGAACTTGTCGCCTCCGATGCTCCTGAGTTCATCACCTTCCCGGATGTCCGTGTCCTGAAGTAGGAACGAGTACCGGTGGATGGGTGCCTTGGCGGTGCCGCCCACCTGGTTCAGGAAGGTTATCTCCGACAGGCCATCGCGCTCGTGAAGCAGGTCCTCGGCGGACAGGTCGCGGAGCCGGAAGTATTCCCACCAGACGGCTTTCTTCTCCCGGCCGTGCCAGTCGAGCATGAAGGCGAGAAGCCAGCGGGCTTGCTGTTCGGGGCTGCGTTGCAGGACGTCGTCCGGCACACCGAGGGTGAGCCGTGCCACGAGTGCGGCGACCTTCTTGTGCCACTCGTCGAGCTCGACGCTGATCTCGGCGGTCGGCCTCGCCGGCCGCTCGACTGTCGCGCCGCCGGCGACCACGGCCGTTCGAACCGTCTCTAGCCAGCTCCGCAAAGCTTTGGTCGAGACGCAGTCGTCGCGATTGTATCCTTTGATCGCGATCTTATCGGCTTCAGGAACGCCCGATGGGTCGGCGAGTTCCAGCCGCGCCTGCGTCCGCGCCATCACGACTGCGACGTCTGACAACGGCACGCTCCGGACAAAGCCATAGAGCGGCTCGAGCTTCTTTATCGAATAGCTTTCCACGCTCGCCCTGATGGCATGGCGTACGACCGAGAAGAGATCGACGAAGATCTCCCCTCGTAGAAGATTGTCGACTTCGTTTTCGCGGGTCGCGTAGCGTCCCATCAGACGCTTCATCGCCGCCGGTTCGTATGGGGCGAAGTGAAAGATATGCAGGCTCGGGTATTCCTTCAGACGCAGCGTCACGAAGTCGACGAAACGTTCGAACGCGGTCCGCTCCTCCTGCCTGTTGGATGCCCAGTCTCCGACGTATCGCTCCGCCCCGTCCGCATCGATGAAGACGTATCCGAACAGAAATTCGAGACCCCCGTCGCCCACGAACGGATCTCCTTCGAAGTCGAAGAAGATGTCGCCGGGCGAAGGCTCAGGAAGACGCGCCAACCCGAACCCCGGCACCGGAGCGAGCGTTTCGTACAGGATCTTACCGGCTCTGATCCCTTCGATCTGGATTCTCGCCTGTTCGCGTATCTTCTCGAAGCTCTTGGCGGCACCGCGATCAGGTCTCCAGGGAAGCGGCAGAGGGACCGCCGCGAGCTCCGTGGTGGTGTTGACCCCTCGCCTTTCCAATTCGCCGATTTGGGATTTGCTGATGCCTGCGACCAGCGACATGTGGTCGTCGGCCCTTCTTCTGTCGTCGCACTGGCGGCGCCAGCGGCAGATTTCACAATGCTCGATCGGTTCGGGATAGGCGGCGACGGCGTCCCGGCCGGAGACGGCGCGCTCGAGGTTGGCCCTCACATGGCGGTAATAGGCGGCGTAGTCGGCGACGCGATGCTCTTCGGGCGAGAAATCGTTTCCCGGCGTGACGACGAAAGCCGACTCAGGCTCGCAACCCTGCATCTTGGAAAGAAGATCGGAGTACAGCGATATCTGCAGGACCGTGTTGCCCTTCGTTTCCCGGGACAGCTTCGTGTCAGTCACCTGGTACGACCATTGACCCAGTCGGCTGGGCTTCTCCACGCGAAGAAGGACGTCGGCCCGCCCGCTCCATACGCCGTCTTGCAGTGCCGCCTGCACTATAATGGGGTCGCCCCTGCCGAGGGCTTCGCGAGTGGCGGCAACCGAGGTCGCGTCCACGCCCACGCCGTCGATCAGGGTAGCGACCGTACCGGTCGAGGTCAGGTGATGGACGTAGTCGCGCTCGTGCAACGCACCGCGCTCCGCCAACGTCTCAAGCACTGGGTCCCAGATCTTCGGCTTGGCAAGCTCGCCGTTCGCCACCTTAACGTCGAGCGCGGTCAGATAGCGGCAATTCAGATGCCCGACCAGATCACCGGCGCTGAGAAAAAGCTTCCCATCCGCTTTGTGCATACTGCCTCCTCACCGATCGCGATCGCCTTGAATTGGCTACGCGCCGGCGGCCATCGCCGATATCTCGGCTATCCGGCCGCGGTTCTGCTTGGCCCACAGCAAGCGCGCCAATCCTTCAGGCACCTGCTCTCTGAACTTTCCGGTCTTGACGTTAGAGACGAAGTCCGAAACGTCCGCCGGATCGATCTCACGCATCTGCGCGAGCTTTTCCAAGATGGGCCGGAGTTCCTCCTGCGTGATCTTGGAAACCGACACGCCCAGTTCGTGCACGCCGGATTTGAGGCCGGCCATAGCTAGAGCCGCGCTGAACACTGCCGTCGCCTGAGAACCCCGCCAGAGAAAGAGGTGCGTGTCCCGGTCTTCGGGCACCAGCGAGCGGTGCTGCAAATCCAAGTTCTTGAACATCTCGCGCCCTTCGGACAGAAGCTTCCGAGCCTTCTCGTCCAGATAGGGCGGCACATCGTTCGCAAGATAGACCGATCGCATTTCCGCCACCAGCCTGTCGTGTGCGGGTTCGCCGGAAGCTGGTTCGAAGCGCGGGACGACGCCGCCCGGATGCGGCGCGACGACCAGCGTCATCGTCTGCTCGTCAAGGTCCTGCACGACCCATCGTCTCCCGGCGAAGACGACCAGGCCGTCCTTATGGACGGGATGGGTGATCGGCAGCGTTCCGAGAGTCCGCCCGCCGACCGTCAGCCGCCACTCTTCGCCGGACTCGAAAACCGCGAAGAAGCTGCGCGACTGCGCCGCTTTTTCACCCTCCTGTCCGAGCATGAGCGTACCGTCCGCGGCCTGCTCGACGAAGCGCACGTCGCGTGATCCAAGATGGCGCAGCAGGTTCACGAAGTCGTTGGTCGAGATAGACGCGAAAGGACCAGGTCCACACAGAAGGTCGTACAGCGGCTTGGGTCTGATGCCCCCGCGCTCGACGATGACGGAAAGTACCTGGTGGATCAGCGTCGAAGCGATCTCTGGAGATGTCCCGGCTTCCTCGACGAACCCCTGGAGAAGAAGCCTGACGACCGCGACGGACCTGATGGTGTTCGATCGGAGGCGGTCCAGTATCCCCGACTTCCGATCGATGTTTGGTTCTCTCAGGTAGATGCGCAGGACCGACGGCGTACCGCGGCGTCTGCCGGTCCGACCGAGTCTTTGCCTAAGCGACGCGAGCGAGCGCGGCGCTCCTATCTGAGCGACTGACTTCACCGAGCCGATGTCGACGCCTAACTCGAGTGTCGACGTGCAGACTGCTGTCGTGGGCCGCTTCCCATCCTTGAGGCGATCCTCCAACTCCTCCCGCAATGTCTTCGAAAGGCTGCCGTGGTGAGGATAAAATTCGTTTGGCACGTTCAGCTTTTCGGAGCGTCGGCGCAGCCGGTCAGCCGTCGATTCCACAGTCCGCCGCGATCCTCCAAAGATGAGATTGTTTTCACCTCGCAGCGTCTCGAACAGATGATCCGAGATCCAATCGAGCGCGATTCGATGCGGCAGGCCGTCCTCGCTCTCCGTCCCTCCCTCGGCGTGATCGGGATCGTCGAGATCGGGCGGCTCGACGTATCCCCTGACCTGGAGCCTCAGTTCCGGCGCATCGGACTTCGCCAGAAGTTCAGCCACACGATCCGGATCTGTGGGCCGCAGCCAGGCGCGCGCTTGCCCCAGATCACCGATCGTCGCAGAGAGACCCACCCTCCGCGCCGGGCGGGCCGCCATTGCGTCGATGCGGCGGAGCAGGCTCGCGACATGCAGTCCTCTCGGTCCCTGGAGGAAGGAGTGGAGTTCGTCGACGACGATAAACTCCGCAGCCGACAACAGGCGCTTGGCGTCAGCAGGACGGCGGACGAACATTGCCTCGATGGACTCCGGCGTGATGAGCGCGATGCCGTCCGGCTTACTCATCGCTTTCTTCTTGTCGGCCTGCGGCGCATCACCGTGCCACTTGACGACGGGGATCTCCATGCTTTCGCAGAGCTCTTCCAGACGCCTGAACTGATCGTTGATGAGTGCCTTAAGCGGGCTTACGTACAGAACCGAGAAGCCGGACGCCCTCCTGTCAGCTATCGAAGTCAAGATCGGCAAAAACGCCGCCTCGGTTTTTCCGGCGGCGGTTGTCGCCGCAATCAGGATGTCGCTGTCGCCGTCGAGCACCTCGACGATCGTACGGGCCTGGATTTCGCGCAGTTCGTCCCAGCCCTGGTCGCGGATCCAGCGGCGGATCTTCGGGTGGAGCCGGTAATAAGCGGCTTCAAGTCCCGATGCGGAAACTGGTGAGCTCATCCTCGTCTCCCGGTTGCGGTCCGCCCTCGGGCACTATCTCCTCCTGGCCGTGCAAATCGGCGGCGATCTGAACTTGCCCCAGCAGATCCTGCCACTTGGCGCCGGGATTCTGCTCCAGAACCGAAAGCAACTGGACGAACGCCTTCACCGTCGTCCGGGGCGTCCGGAAATACGCTTCACCAATCCGGCGATCGCAATGGTTCATGAACGCCTTCAGAGCCTCGTCCGGCACCAGATTGTTGGAGGGATCGCCTCCTGCGAAGACGTTCCTGATGTTCGACAGCAGGACGAGGAGGTCCTCTGGCGTCAGGCTCTGGAGGTTGATGACCGGTCCCGAAAGGTCCACGAGACCTCCCGTCGCGAACTGGTTCTCGGCGAGACGCGACTGCAGCGCTTCGTAGCTGAATAGCCCTCGCCGGGTGTCCATCAGGAACGGTGGCGTTCCGCACATCATGAATCCGATGTTGGACGTATTCCCCTGGAGGGCGTCGTTGACGATGCGCAGAATCTGCTCGAAATTCAGCTTCCGCGCCTGGGCACTTTGCAGCTTGTAGATGTTCACCATCTCGTCGAACACGACGAAGAGCCCGGCATAGCCGGCCACCTTGGTCAGACATGCGAGCGATTTCAAAGAGTCGTACACGCTGTCGTCGTCGATGATCGTACGGACGCCGAGCGACTTGTTCGCCTCTGTCTTCGTCGAGAACTCCCCGCGCAGCCAGCGCAAGGCAGCGGTCTTGAGTTCGTCGTTCGACGTTTCGCTGCCGCGCCAATAGGCCTTTAGGACGGTCGCGAAATCATAGCCGCCGACGAATTCCCGTATCGGCGCCAGCCTCTCGTCGATGATCTTCTCGACGGCGATCTGCCGCTCGCTCGCCTCCTTCACGGCGTCCGTCACCAACCGCTCCACGACGGCCGCCAACGCGCCGCCTTCCGGCTTGGTCCGCGTAGCCATGTTCCGGACCGCTTCGGAGTACAGTGCTCTTGCCTGGCCCCCTCCGGCATGGATGCGGCGGTCGGGCGCTAGATCGGCATGGACGGTGACGCACTTCCGCTCCAGCGCGATCAATCGGATCAGGTTCGCGAAGAAGGTCTTTCCGGCGCCGTAGTCGCCGATCACGAACCTGACGGCGGCCCCACCGTCAGCAACACGGTCGACGTCGCGAAGGAGAGCACCGATCTCCGCGGCTCTGCCGACCTGGATGTGCGGAAGGCCCACTCGCGGAACCACACCTGCGCTGAGCGCCTGAATGATCGTATCCCGTTCCTTCGGCTTGATTGCCTTCGGCGCCTTGCTCATGTCGTCGTCTCTCTCAATTCGGCCAACCGCGGCCGAAGCTGGGGCGCCATGACGATCTCATCACCCTCCTCCAGCAACGGCTCGTCAAAGTGGTCGAACGACCAGTCATTGATGCGTTCAAGAGCGCCTTCGGGAAGAAGCTTCATCGCGCGTGCGCGCTCTTCGAATTCGGCTTTGGGAATGGAACCCTTGAGTTCGATCTGCTCGAGCAGTTCGGTGTGCTGGCGGTCCAGGCCTTCGAAGGACGCACCATTCGCGCCGGAAGCTATAGGCGTCTCGACCTCGGAAGGCACCGGTTCTTCCTCGAAGATGTTCGCCAGCAGTTCGGAAACGGCCGCCGTTTCCCGTTGCGTCCGGGCGAGACGCACAGCATCGATCTTCACGCCAGCAGCATCATCATCGGGCAGAGCGGGAGCTTCTTTGGGAATCGGAATGCCAGCCTCGCGCCTTTCGTCCGAGACCGCCACAGGTTCGTCGCTTCTTGGCGCCGCCCGGTGCAGTTCGGAATAGACCCGCTCCTTAGGCAATCCCAAAGACTTGTGCAGCCGTTCGAGAAACTTGACGTCGTCCGCATCGACGTTGCCGCTGCCACCCACGACGGCAAGCGCGGCGTCGGCGATCGCCTCGCGTTCGGCATCGCTCCGTTCCGCCAGCCGCTTCATTACCCTCGACAGCTTCGGCGGACTGTTGAAGGTCGTAACGGCGAAGGCGATAAGGCGGGCACGCTCGATCGCGCCGAGGTCGTTTCCGTCTCTGATCCCGGCGATCACACGGGACATCTCGTCTCCGGATGTTTGGCCATCCGCCGCCGCGGCGAGTACGGCGACTTCGACTTGAGCCTTCATCGAGCGGTAGGCCAGACGCTCGAAATCGACGTGACCGCCGCCTGGAGCGCTGAATAGGAAAACCTGATCGTCCAATTGCGGAACAGCGCTACCGAACCTGCGATCCGGCTCGATGGCGATGTCGACGAGATCAAGCACCTGACTCAATTGGTCGGCGAGACCCGGCGCCACTTTGTCCCGCACCTCGAAATTCGCCGCCTGTAGAACCGTCCGCATCTTGCTGCTCGCGCGGCCGTGGCCGCCCATGATCTCCGACAGACGCGCCCTGAATTGGTGCAATGCCTCGAACCCGATCTCCGACAAGAGATCGGCAGGAAGCATGAGCGCGGCCTGCACCGAATTTCTCGCGTCCGGCCGCTTTCCCAGCAAACGGCTGAAGCTATCGAGCTCGTCGGTACAATCCTGCAGCAGCTGCCTCAAGGGCTCCGGTGATATCGTCGTCTTTACGATGTCCGGATAGGCCCTGTGTGGTCCCTCCACCTGGACGCTGAAAGCGCCGCTTGCCGCTTGATATCGGACGTCGATGCTGCCCGTCGTCTCGACAACGAACCCTTCGGGGAACTTCGCCCGAAACCGGAGGTGCCACAAGGCGACGAACTCGTCGAAGCAACGGACGGCGGCCGTGCGCAGGTAGACGTCCTGCAGCGCCAAGATCCAGACAAGGGCGTCCTCCGACAACAGAACCCGCGACTGCGACAGGCGGCGTCCCAAATGGATACGCACGCCGAGGTCCATCTCAGACGAATGCGTCCGTTCAGGCGACAATGCGGGGATGGGAAGCGGAATGCCGGCCGCGCATCTCGCTGCATCGAGGAAACGTTTCGCATAACCTTGGAAGGAGTCGCTGTCCGTTCGCACCGCCACAAGTCTTTCGACTTCGGCGATGAGTTCCGGAGCGCTGGCAAGATCCCGCTCAACGAACAGCCGGTGCTCCAATCCGTAGAAGAACAGAAAGACATGCCCGATGCCGTACGAGGTCGACCGACGCCCTGTGGACATCCAATCGAGAAACGCGCGCCTCGCAGCAGGAGACACGTCGGCGTAGGACGGCCAGTAAGGCATCGAATTCCCAGCAACGTCCGGCCTGGGCGATTTCGCGCTAAGCTGCGGGTTTACAGCGTAGCCGTCTATTTCACGGTCTTCGAAGGAGAGAGCGCGTCCGAGATAGAAGAGCCCAGAGGATATGTCCGCGCCTTGAACCGTGACCATTTCCCCCGATCGAACCCACCTGGCCAAGCTCGGTCGCTCGCGAGAGATACCTGCGTTGGATTGTCCTGACCTGGCCTTCTGCAGGGAGCCAATCCTCGCCATGCTTTCGACCGGGACCGGAGACTCCTTGCGCTTTCCGAACCTGACAAGAAAGAAAACGAGCGCGAGAAGGACGCAAATCGTCCCAATCGCAGCCAGATGTTCCATGACAAACTGGTAGACCGCCGTCAGGACCGCGAAAAGCGCGGCCAGCACGATCAGCAAGCCAGTTCCAGCGTTTGATCCTCTCCTACGCCGCCCCATACCCCGTCAGTCCGATGTCCGGTCGACTTATTAAAGGCATAGCGTGTGACGGGCGACCAATGCAATCGACCATTCTTCGATAAGACCCGCCAGCAGCTGCTCGCGATATCGGGCTTCGTAATGTTGAAACTGACGTAATCCTTTGATTAGGCGTACGTTTTCAATCGCATCGAAATTGATCGCCGGTCAGCTGACTGTCCGGAGAAGTGACATCCGCGAGCCTCATCAGGAGCACGCGTCTGACAGGCGGTAATCAGGGACGTCGAGAAGCTGTGCTGCAGGCTGTCCCGCATATTCTTGCCACCGCTCCCAACTCGAGCAACAAACCGAAGCGCCTTCGCGTTCTCCCGAACAAGTGCACCGCCTTATCGGGCCGTCCACGTCATCGCGTTTTGGTGCCGCCAAACATCACGGTGGTGCGACTTCAGTCGTTCTCTAGAGCGTACTTCCCCTTTGCGGCCCAGAGCGCTCGTGCCCGTTCGCCCTGGTCGCTTTGGAGCTTTTCGGCCACCCACAGTAACGCGCCGAAGATGGTTGCGCGGTCGCTGGTGAGGTTGAGAAGGCCGGCTTTGACGACGAGGCCACCCAATTCAATGAGCTGCCGCGTGCGCTTGCGACGTTCGACCTGCCAGTTGCGCATGTCAAGCCGTGCCCTTGCGGACTGATGCCGGTTGCGGGCCGCTCTGTTGCGCAGGAGCGCCATCTGTGTTGCGGTCAGGTGCCGCCGAAGTGCGTCGTGCTCTGCTTTGAAAGAACGCGGCCCCGCGCTTGGCCCATGCCTCCTTCTTTCCGGCCTCTTTCGTCTCGGCCAACACAACGAGCGCGCCCACGAGTTCGTCAGCGCTGAGCGCGTCAGCTCCCGTAGCAATGACGAGCTCGCCCAGCTGTCGCACCTTGCGGGTTTTCAGCTCACGTGCCTTATCGTCGAGCGCTTTCAGGTCAGCATCAAAGTCCCTTGGTTTGCGCATGGTCGCCTCCATCGTGTCGATGGGAAAATGATAGCCGAGTGCCGATCGCAATGCTGTAAGGTCGTCAGGACGAGCTGAGACGGAGTAGTCCCTCCCGAGATTTTTTCGAGGGAGGGCGCGCTTATACGTCGTTCCGACGTGCGCTTCGCTGTGCCAGTGATCTGATCGCGATGGCGATCTATCATCTTCACGTCAAGGTCATCGGCCGGAAGGCCGGAAGCAGCGCGGTGGCTTCGGCGGCCTACCGCTCGGCCTCGCGGCTGCGCGACGAGCGGCTAGGCCGTGATCAGGATTTTTCCGGAAAGCGCGGTGTCGTCCATTCCGAGGTTATGCTGCCGGAGAGCGCGCCGGACGGATGGGGCGATCGCGAGCGGCTTTGGAATGCTGTCGAGGCGTCCGAAGTCCGTAAAGATTCTCAGCTGGCCCGCGAGGTGGAGTTTGCCCTTCCGCGCGAGCTGAGTGAAGCGCAGGGCATCGAGCTCGCCAGGGACTTTGTCCGGAGCGAGTTTGTCTGTCTCGGCATGATCGCTGACCTCAATGTGCATTGGGACAGGGCCGAGGACGGTATGCCCAAACCTCATGCCCATGTCATGCTGACCATGCGCGTACTCGACGAGAACGGATTCGGCCAAAAGGTACGAGGCTGGAATCGCACCGAAGTGGTTGAGCGCTGGCGGAAGCGCTGGGCCGAGCTTGCCAATGAGCGGCTGGCCGAGCTCGACATTGACGCGCGGATCGACAATCGCAGTCTGGAAGCCCAGGGCATCGCGCTGGAGCCACAGAGCCAGATCGGTGCGCCAGCCAAGCGGATCGAGGTGCAGGGCATCGGGGGCGAAGGCGGTAAGGCCGACCGCGCCGAGATGCACCGCGAGATCGCACGGAACAATGGCGCGCGGATCATCGCCGATCCCTCGCTTGGACTGGACGCCATCACCCAGCAGCAATCGACCTTCACACGCCGCGACCTCGCCAAGTTCGCGCACCGGCACAGTGACGGGCTCGACCAGTTCAACGAGGTGATGGGCTTGATGGGGGGAGCGCCCGATCTGGTCGAACTCGGCAAAGACACCCGCGGCGAAGATCGGTTCACTACCCGCGGAATGATCGAGGTCGAACAGCGGCTGCACCGGGCTGCTGAACGGATGGCGGAACAGCAGCGCCATGCGGTTCGCGACGTGGACCGGCGAGCCGCTTTGGCGCGCGCGGAAGCGCGAGGCCTGGTGCTTTCGGGCGAGCAGGCAGAGGCACTAGCACATGTCACGCACGGGCGCGATCTCGGCATCGTCATCGGCCATGCCGGGACAGGAAAGAGCGCGATGTTGGGGGTGGCGCGGGAGGCCTGGGAAGCGGCAGGCTTCGAGGTCCGGGGCGTAGCCCTGTCCGGCATTGCCTCCGAAAATCTCGAAAGCGGATCGGGCATTGTGTCGCGCACGATTGCCAGCCTCGAGCATGGCTGGGAACAGGGTCGTGATCTGCTCAAAGCGAGCGATGTGCTTGTCATCGACGAGGCCGGCATGGTGGGCACGCGCCAGCTCGAGCGCGTATTGTCCCATGCGGCCGACGCCCGCGCAAAAGTGGTGCTAGTCGGTGATCCGCAACAGTTGCAAGCGATCGAGGCGGGCGCGGCATTCCGGTCGATCCATGAGCGTCACGGCGGAACGGAAATTGGTGAAGTGCGGCGTCAGCGCCAGGACTGGCAGCGCGACGCTACGCGCGATCTTGCGACCGGCAAAGTAGGCCACGCGCTCGGAGCTTACCGCTCCCACGGGATGGTGCATGAGGTCGAGACCCGCGAGCAGGCACGCGGCGATCTGATCGAGCGCTGGGATCGCGGTAGGCAGACATCGCCTGATAGCGGCCGGATCATTCTCACCCACACCAATGACGAGGTCCGCATCCTGAACGAGGCAGCACGCCGGAGGATGCGGGCCGCCGGCGATCTGGGTGAAGAGGTGCGTGTCACAGTCGAGCGCGGCGCGAGAGACTTCGCCAGCGGGGATCGCGTCATGTTCCTGCAGAACGAGCGCGGGCTTGGCGTCAAGAACGGCACGCTCGGGACGATCGAACGGATCAGCGCGCAATCCATGTCCGTGCAGACCGACGATGGCCGGTCCGTGCGCTTCGAGTTCAAGGATTACAACCGGATCGACCACGGCTATGCGGCGACCATCCACAAGGCGCAGGGCATGACGGTCGACCGCGTCCATGTGCTGGCGACGCCGGGCATGGACGCGCACAGCAGCTACGTCGCGCTGTCGCGGCATCGCGACGGTGTCGACGTGCATTATGGCCGTGACGATTTTGCCAATGCGGATCGGCTGACTCGCACGCTTTTGCGCGATCGCGCCAAGGACATGGCCTCGGATTACGACCGTGCCGATCCGGTCCAAAGCTACGCCGAGCTGCGTGGGATCACGTTCCGCGGGCGCGTGGCCGAGATCGTGCGCAAGATCGTGCCGGAGAAGCTGCGCGGGATGTTCGACGGCCTGCGCTCACCTGAGGATACTGTCGGACCGGATGACGGACGGCGGCCAGCGCAGGAAACGCCGGAACGGGAAAAGGGCGGTACGCGTGCCGAGCAGCGCGACATAGAAGCGCCGGAAAGGAAGGCGGCGGAAGCCCCCGAAGCGGACGCACGCCGCGCGCGGACCCAGGCGCTCGTGCGCCACGCCCGCGCTGTGGATGCCATCTTCACGGTGCAGGAGATGGGTGACGCGGCCAACCCTGCGCAGATGAAAGAGCTGCAGGCGGCACGCAAGGCCTTCGAGGAAGTGCGGCCCTTTGGCTCGCACGACGCCGAAGCCGCCTACAAGAAGAACCCGGAGCTGGCTCGTGAGGCGGCCGGTGGCCAGGTCAGCCGGGCTGTGCGCGCGCTCCAGCTCGAAAGCGAATTGCGCATCGATCCGAGCCGCCGCGCCGATCGCTTCATCGAGCGCTGGCAGAAGCTCGAACAGACCAGTCGGAGCCTGTATCAAGCGGGCGACATGACCGGGTACAAGGCCACGCGCACAGCCATGGGCGATATGGTCAAAAGCCTCGAACGCGATCCACAGCTGGAATCGCTGCTCGCGAGCCGCAAGCAGGATCTTGGCATCGCCTTCGAATCGGGCCGCCGGCTCGGTCAGGAATTGGCGTTCACCCATGGCATCGACCTCGGCCGTGGCCGAGGCCTCGGAATCTGATTCATCCCGTATGCCGCCATTCCTACGCCACACCCGGCGACCTGCGAGATCCTCTTGTCTATCCGCAAATGTTTGCTGTCTGGTCTCAGAAGTTTTCAGAAACAGCTGGCAAGAGGCATCGCCACCGTGCGCGAACCAGACCGTATCATCCGGCTGAAAACTGTCCTCGCCAGAACCGGCCTGTCCCGGTCCACCATCTACCGCAAGATCGCCGAGGGCACGTTCCCGGCCCAGCTCAAAATCAGCACCCACGGCTCGGGCTGGCATGAATCCGATATCAACCGCTGGATTGCAGATCCAGCTGGATGGCGCCCGGACAGAGAACGATGAAGATACAGCGACAAGTGGAAGCGCGCCGTTTTTATGGAACGAAAGAGCTGCCGGCACCGTCAACGATGGACGCGTTTTCGCTAACCGGAGAGACGGTCGACGTGTCGATCTAACGTATCGCGCAGACATGGTCCAAGCAGATTGACCATGTGACTTTTAATCATGGGGTCCCGGGTTCGAGTCCCGGCGGGCCCACCAAATTCCCCGCATTATCATAGACTTACCGCATCGCAGAAAAGGCCACACGTGATCAACCCGGTCCGTGTGGCCAATTTGTGCCCAAAACGCTTACGGATGCCAATCGCTGCCCTGCATGGCTCGCGGGCGTTCGATTGCTCAGACCGAGAATTGCTACAGACCATGCTATGATTGGTTCTCTCAACGTGTCGCTGGAGTTAGCGCCCCGCCTGCTCCGATGATCCAAAGCCGTCGCAGCAATCAGGCAACCCCGATCAACTTGGCGACCGCAAGAACCCCTTATAGCCCTCCTCTGACAGCCACCGCGCCCGCTCAAAGTGGCTGTGATATGCGCGCCGCGTCCGATCTGGCTCCGCGTCCGAGTCACGATGCAGCACGATCCGCGCCACCTCGCGCCAGTCGGCCCCCTCCTCGGCTGCATCGAGAAGCCGGAGGTACGTGACGAGATGCTCCTCGTCATACTCAGTCAGGACTTCATCGGCGGGTGCCAGGTCGGCGACATCTGGATCAAGCGGCGGCTTTTGCATCGGCGCTCCGGGAGGACTGACGATCTCGACGGCGAAGTTTCCGCCCATCGACGCCTTTACCAAGGCGAGCCGGAATCTCGCAGGGCTTATCACGTGAGCTTGACGGGCTTACCTCTTGGGGTTGAATGGACCCATGAAAGCGGGGGCTGTCATTGTTCTGCTGGGGCTCACGGCCCTGGTATCTTATTCGGTTGGGCGGCAAGGTGCGCCCGGCAATGGCACTCCTGCGCCCACTCCTGCCCCCGCCGCGCAAGTCGCCGTGAGCAAGCGGGTGGAGTTTGTTGCCGTCCCGACCGAGACCGCCAGCCCGTCGATTGCCAAACCGGAGACGACTGCCCGTCCGATCAGTCAGACGCCCACAAGTCTTACCCCGGCAGCCAAGCAGGAAGGCGATCGCCAGCCAGCGCCGACACCGACCAAGCTCGCGCTGCCAGAGAAGCCCGCCCAGCCCGATACTAAGCGCAAGGTGGAGACCGCGCTCACTGCCGCCGCCATCGTCGCGATCCTTATCAAGGCCAGCCGCGAGCAGTACTACGCCACGGGTCACCCCTGCGCCTGTCCGGATGATCTGATGAGAAACGGCAGGGCTTGCGGGGCACGCAGCGCTCATTCAAGGCCCGGAGGCGCGTCGCCTCTGTGCTATCCGGGCGACGTCAAGCCGGAGATGATTGAGGACTATAGACGTCAAGCGGCGCAGGCCAGCCGATAAAATCGGGTCGAGAACATCAGCGGGCATGGGCTCCCACTTCAGCGCCCCCCACCCGGCATCAACCCTGAGGCTTCATTCCAAGGCGCTCGCCGCACATGCTGCCGTAGGCTCCGACCACGCCGAGCAAGCCGTCACCTGCGTTCGGGTCCTCGGTGTTGAGCTGCTCAATGATGCCGGTCGGCGATGTGACCACGCTGACCTTGCAAGCGTATGTCTTCGCGCTTCTGTCGCTCGTCAATGTTGTCTCGGTCGCCAGCTGCCAGACGTGGGACGATTGACCGCTGTTCATCCGGAAGCTGCTTGTCGGCGGCCCCCACTTCATAACCAGAGTATCGACATTCTTCCCGACGTATTCCTGACCGAGGCGCGCACGGACCTCCGGCGCAGACGCTGCACATGCACCCAATGCGGTGCAGATGGCCACCACCCCAAGCAATCTCATTGGCTCCCCCTCTGATACCAATGAAACGGAATCGTTTGGCTCTGGCAACACCCAAGGTAGCGCCGCGAACCGTTTTCCCGACCGATCGCTGGCATTCGGCATCGCGCCGATTGGCTAGAGGTCACAACGTCCCGCAGGTTGCGCCGCGCCTGTGCACAGCCCCAAGACCTAGCGGCTTTTCCAAAGCGGCGATCGGCGGGATCATGGGTCATGAGCACCAAATCGCGCGAACGCCTCTACGGGACGGCCATTCGCATCGCAACGGAGCAAGCCGCGCGCGCCCGCAAGCAAGCCGATCGCCTCGCCTGCATTGCCTGGAACAAGGTCATGCTTGGAGCTGGCGGTCCGGCGCAGCCGTCGCCGACGCTCGGCGATGCCTTGAACGCGGGATTCGGCTATCTGGAGGTCCGATGCTTCGGCTGCGACACCAACCAGACGGTGGCCCTCGACATCGTCCGCCGACCGAAGCTCACGCCCATACACGAGCTGGAGCGGTACATGCGCTGCAAGGACTGCTCGCAGCTCCGAAATTATCCATTCAAGCGGAGTGCGTTGGTCGCGTTGCGCGAGACCAAAATGTCGGCCAGCGATCCGCCATTGACCCTGAGGCCCAGCACCACATAGTCGCGGCAAAGAGGTCTCTCGAATCACGCCTAGCGCTACTCATCCTATTGATCTCGCCGCTCGCTTGCGATTTGATAGCGATCGTTGTTCTCCGCTCATTTGCGTCAAGAATGCTTCTGAATCACTTGTAGGGGGGACCGTGACCGTGCGTTCATTATCGCTCGCGCTATTGGTCGTATTGTCTATGTCGACTTGGGCGGCAGCAGAATGTGTTTGTCAGTGTGTAAATGGGCAAATGCAGCCGCTTTGCCAAAGCTCAATCGATCTGCCACCCATTTGCCCACCTTCGATTTGTCCTTTGGCGGGTCCTTCCATCGCTCCAATCAATCCACCGACCATCCCACCCATAGGCACGTCCGTATGCCGACAAGCCAGGGTTTGCGATACGTTCGGAAATTGCCAATGGCAACAGGTTTGCAGATAGTGACTCAACGGTTGGTGACCGGACCGGTTAAGATGACCGTGCTTGTCGGCCTCTTAGCCCTGTTTCTTTCGGCTTCGGCTGTGCAAGCTGATCAGATTGTCCTCGCCTGCATCGGAAGCATCAACTATCCCGCCAATCCTCCGACGAAAATCGACGGCGATAGCGCGGTGGTAGACTTTGATTCTCAGACATTTAAGCCGCCTATCTTCCCAGCGTACAAGATCACCAAGATCAGCAATACCAATCTGAGTTTTGGGCTTGACACTAGCGAAACGTCGGTGTTCGGCAGCATCGACCGAATATCAGGCAATGTTTCAATGACCGTTATGAGGCCGGAAGAACGGAAGAAAATTCTATCCGGCGGCAGCGCAAAGATGCTGTCTTGGATGACCGCTAAGTGCTCTCCAGCAAAGCGGATGTTTTGACGGCCATGCCCCCGTCACGCGATGTATGTAGCTACTTTACCAGCGACCAAGCCGTAGTCCCCGCGCTGTCTGGGATCGTCCGCCGCCGAAGGCAGCCGGCTATCCATGCTCGTGGTATGGCCGACGACATGCGCTGCACTGCTACTTCGCAGCTATCCGTACAAGCGCAGCGCGCTGGTCGCGCTGCGGGAAACCGCGATTTCGACGACGCATCCGGCCTCGATATGGTGGCCGGGGGACGATGATTCCATGCTCGAACAACTAGGTATCCTAGCAAAGTCTGCCTTGGCCTGGGTTCGATTAAGCTGGAATCGGCTGAGATGGCGCTTCATCTCGCGCAGTCCGATCGCATCAGTACCATGGTCAGCAATTCGAAGGGTTGGGCAATCTAAGCTTCTTTCATTGACGATAGTTGTTCCCTTCCTCGGATCGCTGCTGCTCTTCAATCAGCACATCGTGGACCTGCTAACGTTATCGCCCGATCTTGTCCGACATTGGTTCAAGTTGCCCTTGGCGGCATCGGAGGGAGCCGCTCGCCAGCTAACAATTTCACGGCTCTACTTTACGTATTTTGGACTCACCTTTCTCGGCTTTGGATCAGCACTCTTCACCTTGTTCTGCCCTCAGCTTGTAAAGCAATACGCATCGCCACTCGAATGCGTCCAGGCTGAGACGTCGCTAGTGACAAGATCGCGCATTGTCCTGATCGTGTCGGATGTCGCCAACGCTTACCTTCAATGGGTTGACGATGATCCGCTCGCAAGATCGATAATCCAGCGGATAGGACGACCAAATGATTTCATCGATCTATGCTCAGTCGCCCTAGTAGAAGTATTTTCAGACATGCCCCCAGAGCAATTTGGAGAGGAGCCGCCCGCTGAGCCTACGGCTCAGCCCGACGAGCCTACGGCTCCTCCTAACGAGCAGATCGAGCAAGACGGCCCGTTTGGCTTAACGACTGACTATGACGATGACCCATTTTACGACCATCGTGGTCAACCTGCCCCTGACAAGATCGCGGCTACGTTGCTAAGTGGCCGACGCCTCCTTCAATGGTTCGTAACCGGATTTAATGAGGTGGCAGGAAGCGAGAAACACCGCAACGATATGCTCGCACTGCAATACATGGCAATGGATAACAGCAAGCCACTATTGCGCGTCATGGTTGCGATCTTTTATGGGCTAGGGTTTGTGATTTTGACTGTCCCCACGATTAGCACCTTTGTCCAGATAACGTGGCGCCTCATACGCTGAGTTCAACGTCGGCCTAATATGTGTAATCTCTACAGCATCACAACTAACCAAGCCGCGATCGCCGAGCTATTCCGCGTCGTCCGCCGATACGAAGGCAACCTGCCGCCCCTGCCCGGCGTGTTCCCGGACTATCCGGCACCAGTCATCCGCGGCAATGACGACGACCGCGAGATGGTGCTGATGCGCTGGGGCATGCCGCCCCCCGCCGCGCACGGGTGGCCCGCCCGTGACCAACATCCGCAATACGTCCTCACCGCATTGGCGCGGCTGGCTGAAGCCGGGCCATCGCTGCCTCGTGCCGTTCAACAGCTTCGCCGAATACGCGCCAGAGCCGAATCCACAGACGAAGAAAAAGGACGTGGTTTGGTTCGCGCTCTCGGATGACCGCCCCTTGACCTGCTTTGCTGGTATCTGGACCGAGTTCAAAGGCGATCGGGGCCCCAAGTCCAAGCCGGTACCCGGCCCCCATCTAGTCTATGGGTTCTTGACGACCGAGCCGAATGCCGTTGTCGCGCCGATCCATCCTAAGGCAATGCCGGTGATCCTGACCACGGCCGAGGAGCGCGAGGTCTGGCTGCGCGCGCCATGGGATGAGGCCAAGGCACTGCAGCGGCCGTTGCCGGATGACGTGCTGGAGATCGTCATGCGTGGGACCGAAAAAGAGGACCCGGCTCAGTGACGGTCACTTTCATCCCTGCCACTCACGTTAGGGTCGAAGTTCAACTAGCATTCTAGCACTTATACCCATTGTTGCAGCCAAGCCCAAATGGAAGACCCCCATCATATCGGGAGAGACTCCGTACAGATAAAGCAGAAGCGCGAGCGCGCCGCCGAATACGGTAGCTGCTGTGATCCGGTACTTGGTTGTGTTTGGTCCCGATGAAGTCAACGGATCAGCGGAGCGCATGTCTGCGGAGGGAGGAGCGACAGCCTCATATCTTAAGGCAAACTCGGAGGCGGGTTCTTCAAGAAAGCTCGGTTCGTTTGGATTCCACCGAGACGGTTCCGCCCCAGCGGCGCGGCGTGCAAGGGCGGCAGCTTCTCGGTCCACGTCCTCGGCCTGCTCCAGCGCTCGGCGGAGTGCAGCAGTGAGTCCCAGCGACGGGTCTCGGGATTTGGAAACGTCATCATCAGACATGCAGAAACCTCAAGCTCACAGTGGGTCGCATTCGAGTAGCATTCATCTGCTTCTTCCCGAACGACTGCCCCACAGAAGAGGAACGCCATAGTAGGCGGCCAAGGCTGTAAAAATGTCTGCGGCGCGCGTGGGATCAAGGAATTCCGGACCGATGTGGAACACCTGGGCTCCTGTCGCCAAGAACGCACCCGCTGCCACGGCTCTACCGAGCACCCGGCCGGCGGCGTCGGAATATGCAAGCCATCTCTGGGGCGGTGTCATTTCCTCCCAAAGCTCGGCGCTGGTTTTCTTTGCCTTCGGTGCTTTCGCCAAGGGTCCCCACCTCGCCCTAGCGCAATCTTAGATGGCAGGAACGATAAACGCTAGTGCGAGAGAGGGCGAACGCTTCGGGGCACGACGGGTCCGATCGCAAGTCTCTATCAGCGGTCAGGCATGGGAGCGCTGGATGCCCAGATTTCCCCCGGCCGTCCCCCTAACAGAGCGTCTCGAAATATGTTGCAGTGCGTCCATTCCGCTGCTCACAATTAACTCGCCTCGCATTGTCGCGGTCGTCGCGCCGATTGATCCAAGGCGGTGCCGGTCATTCTGACCACGGCCGAGCAGCGCTAGGTCTGGCTGCGCGCGCCCATGGGACGAAGCCCCGCGGACTACAGCGAGCGCTGCCAGACGGTTTGCTTATGATTGTCGCGAAAGGCTCGGCGAAAGAAAACATTCCCGCTGTTTCGGCCGGAAACGGGTCTTGATCCGGCGAGGCCACCTGGTCGAGAAAGTTCTCTTTGCGATCCGACGCCGACGCCGTAGTAATTAACTGTGCAGACGTGCAACCTTTCTTGGAGGCCTGTACGCATCATGAACTCATTGTTTGATAACGCGATTCAATCGTTACAGATCGGCATTGAGGACTACGAGCACAACGACCCAAAGCGTGCGCTTTCAGCCGTGCGGAACTTCTATGCCGGTACGCTTCTGTTGGCAAAAGAGGTTCTCGTGCGGAAAGCCCCGAAGGCCTCCGTCAAAGATGTTCTCGGAACCAGGTTCTCTCCGGTCCTTGACGGCAACGGTGGCGTGACATTCGAGGCAAATAGCAGAACTGTCGATTTCCACGAACTCGGCGAAAGGTTCAAGGCGTTTGGCCTGAGCATCAATCGATCGGCGCTCGGCGACCTCAACAACCTAAGGAACGACATGGAGCACTTCTACACCAATGCTTCCGGTAAGAAGGTTCGAGAAGCTATTAGTCGCGCGTTCCCCGTGGTGGTTGACCTGTTCAAGCATTTACGCGAGGAGCCCTCGAAGCATCTAGGCGAAGCTTGGGAGGTCATGCTGGACGTCAAGGCGGTCTACGATAAGGAACTAGCCGAGTGTGAGGCGAGCTACGCCAACGTCGACTGGAAATCTGAAAGCATGACCAAGGCACCTCGCATTTGCCCGCAATGCGAATCACGTCTTGTTCATTGTAAAGATCCGAACGTCACAGACCACGGAGAGGTCTATTCGACATGCCGGCAGTGCGGTGCCGAGATCAAGCCGCACGAACTGATGGAGGCAACACTCAAGAAGCGCTTCGAGAATGATAACTATTCTGCTGCTCTTGAGGGCGGCGAGCCATCTTTGTACAGATGCCCAGAATGTAGCTATATGACGTATATAATCACCGACCATGAAAATGGGTGCGCTTGGTGTCAGCTGGAGCTTGGCGAATGCCTGAGATGTGACGCACATCTGACACCAGACAATGTTGCCTGGGATACAAACCAGCTGTGTAGCTATTGCGATCACATTATGTCCAAAGACGATTAGGATGGACCAGAGCAGCGAGTTGCGCAGCATCCATTCTCGGACACTCCTCCAATCGAGATCGTTCTGGTTGCGGATCAGACGGGCTTATGTTGAAAGGAGCGCGTAGCGGAGGATGCGGGTGATGCCGGCGTGCCTCGTCGTCAGCTGGACCGGTCGGGTTGAGTCCGCCGCCAGCGGCTCGAACCCGCCATTCGATGCCGTCGCGAAGCTCTGGACGATCTGACCCGGAATGTCGCGCTCGCCTTCGCCTGCCGGCGTCAACTCGTAGCCCGCCTCGGTCAGCTCGTTGATGATGGACGATCCGGGCAAGCACTCGACGATGACGGGGTTGGCTCCGGGTAGCGATACAATCCAGCCGCCGCGTGCCGTCACCCATCTGTTGAACGCGGCGAACTCCTCCAAGCGGGTCTTCTTCGCGGCGACGCCAATGGGAATGTAGCGCGTCTCATCCTTGGGTTTCATGAGCGATCGCCATTACTGCGTTGACATACTGCTGCAACGTCTCCCGGAGCCCGGCCACGTCGCGCTTGGTGTTCTTGGGCAGAAACCGCATGGTCGTGAGCCGCACGACGACATTGGCGGCAAGGTCCTCGACGTCTCGCAAGGCGTAGTCCTGACGGGTGGGGATCGATCGCCCTTGCCCGCATCGAGGCGCGCCGGAGGAGGTCTTGTGTTGGTCTCCGAGATGCGCCCGTTGCGCTTGCCGCGCTTCTGATTCATCGCGTCCCTCCTCAAAAGGTCTTATCAAAAATTCTCGATACCATTCCTGATGAATTGCCGCAGGTCAGAACTGTATGTTGGAAGGTCTTCTTCTCGGAATCGCAGGTCGGTCCGCAGAAATTCGGAGTGATACGACAGGTGCAGCTTAAGGTTCTTTTCCCATTCATCTCGGTCGAATTCCAGCAACTCCTCGGCGGCCCAAAGAAAGTGGGCGACAAACCATTCGTACTTATCCTTATTGATAGACGGCTTCCCGTCAGCCAGATCGGGATACTGGACACACAGCTTCAAGAACTCGCGAAATGTTGCATTCGCCGTGGTCTCACGTTGGTTCTGCCGGTTGAGATGAAATTGCCGCCACGCGATCGCAACGGCAACCACCGCAACGAGCGCGGTGACGAGCGGCGCGAGCTTGGCCCATTCCCGAGCGTCATTGAGCGTCATGTTCCGCCCTTCCCCGGTCGACAAGAACATCGGTGGCAACAATTCTACCCCTTTTGCAGCGGCATGCGATGGGACGACCGTTAATAGTGCAGCGATTCTGTGCTGTCGAAACGAGGCAGCGTTGCATGGCCAGAGTAGCGACAGCAACAATAACAACACGGGGCGTTTACGGTTGAAGAGACAAAGGCCGCCGAGTTGATCAACCCGGCGGCCCCGAACCATGCCTCAGAAATGATGCTCTGCCCTCAGCGCTCCGGACCCCGCACTGGCCCATGGTGTGGGCGCTCGCTCTCGTCACTCGCGCGCTCGGCGTAGCATCGGCAGCCAACATGCCCGCATCGCTCATAGCCCGCAAGGCAGACGGCGTCGCTGTCGACACCCAAGTTGGGAGTCCGACCACCCGAAAACGGGTCCCATCTGCGCGGAACGGGTCCCCCTGGATACGGGTGTGGTGGCGGAGAGGGGGGAACAGATTCTCCGAGGAGGTTCGATCTAATACGGCCCTGCCGGTGGGATGGGTCCCCCTCCCACCCCCCGGAGGCGGGCGGCTGCCGCGGCGCGGCGGCAACACCATCGGCATCGATCGGTAGTCCGGTGTCCCGCTTCCCGAAGGAATGAGAACGTCATGATTTCAATCACGGAGTCCTGGGTTCGGCTCCCAGCGCGTTCACTCCCCGCGCATCGATTATCCCGACCTCCGACGTGATCCCGTTCCGAGCCACGCGATCCTGTTGCTTGATAGGTCACACCCGCTCCAGACGGTCCCCTACTCCCGGCGCAGTCCCTCGTGATGTGCGCGGGAAGGCGACGCCACGGGCCCTTTTCTCGAAGCGCGACTCGAACCGCAAGATCTACTTGCGACTCAACTTCCTAACCACGTCGACCGGGTCGAACCCCAGGATCTTCCCCAGCTCAATAAGCTCGACGACATCAATCCGGCGTTGACCAGATTCCATGTGGGTGACCCAGGACTGGTAGACACCCATCTTTTCAGCCAGGTCGACCTGTCTCAACCCTGCAGCCTTCCTGTGCTCGACCAGCATGGCGGCAAGCTTCTTCTGCAGGGGTGATGTGACCGTTTTCGGCATCTCGGCCTCACGAGGGGGCCAGAGACATAAAACGACTTTTCAGATACCGATAAATTCGGTATTCTACGGGGCCACGCTATTCGCTTCGCGGGGGCTTCAATGGGAATGCCGCTCCGTCTCACGCAGCGTGGCTGCAGGCGCGGGCGCTGGCGCGCACCATGACCAATACATGCAATTTCCCCTGGAATGAGTGTCGAGGGGCAAATGGACAACGTACCGTAAGGGCGAGGCGATGAATCCCACTACCTCTCTGAGAGCGGAAGAGTCGAATGCTCGGAATGAGCTTTCACTGGATCGGACGCCTGCAGCTGAGCAGCTTGATCCCGATTTTGCGCTTGTCCAATTAGACACGACCTTCATCACGCTGTTGTCGGAGATTTCTGCGTTAGAGTCCCATCGCGTTGATGAGCCAGAGCCCCCAGATGCAGAGAACGTCCGCTCGGACGACGCCAGCCAAACGCAGAAAATCGAATCGGTGCTGGCTCGTCTGGCGCCCATCGAGCTGGCAATCATGGCTACGCCGGCGCGGACGATCGTAGGCCTGGGCATAAAGGCTCGCCATGCAGCGCACGTTGTGTCAGAACATTGGGATGCGCCTATTGGGCAAATGGAATGGGATGCCCGAGTGGTTCGGCTCCTGATTGAAGCGATTTGCAAAATAGCCGACGTGCGGTTGCCGTTTCCGAACGACGCGTACGGCGCCTCTCTTGATTGTCAGCGAACTCCAAACTTGTGACCTCAGTCGCGCGAAAGCGATCCGTCGCCCGTAATCTACGCGCATCAGCAACGATCAAGACCGCAAGCATCCACTAAACTGATCCCCGTGAATGCGATCTCGGCGGATGTAGGTTCTCATGCTGAGTACCTGTTCGGGCTCCCGATGGCGAGCTTCATCGCGTCGCTATGCGCAATGTGCCGGCCAGCGTTGGCCTAGCGTATTGGACTGCTAACACTAGAGATCTGCCCTGCGAGCACCTTCTCAGTAGGCCGTCGAGGGCGAATGCGCAGCCAAGTATGCGAGCAGGCATTTCAGGCGCGCATCGAAATGATCTTTTTATCCGCGCCTCCGCTCGACGCACAGAACGTTGCCCAATCGGACATCAGCGATTTCCGCTTCTCGAACAGGTCGCCTCGGCGGTAAGCGGCCTCAACCTTGCTACCAATCGTGTGGGCGAGCGCCATCTCGACCACTTCATTTGGATAATTCGTGGACTCGGCGGCCCAATCCCGGAAGGTCGAGCGGAAACCGTGCGCGGTTAAGTCTGATCGTCCCATGCGGTCGAGCAGCGCCAGCATGGCCATATTGCTGAGCGCCTTGTCGCGCTTGCCGCCGGGAAACAGATGTGCGCCGCCCTGCTCTTTACGTAGCTTCTCGACAATCGCCAGCGCCGCTGCCGGCAACGGAACGCGGTGTTCCTTGGAGGATTTCATGCGTCCGGCCGGCACCGTCCAGACCGTGTCCTTGATTTCTTCCCCGCGCGCACCGATCACCTCGCCGGTGCGCGCGGCCGTAAGGATCAGGAACTCGAGCGCGCGTGCTGCGGTACCCTCTTGGCCGCGCAAGGCCGTCATGAATGCGGGCAGCTCATCGTACGGTAGAGCAGCATGGTGCTTGACCGTGCGCACCTTGGCGCGCGCGGGCAGCAGCTTATCGAGATGGCCGCGCCACCGAGCTGGATTTTCGCCTTGGCGAAAACCCCGCGCCGCCGCCCAATCGAGCACCGCTTCAATTCGACCGCGCAGCCGCGAGGCGGTTTCCGGTTTCTTTGACCACAACGGCTCGATAATTTTCATCACCAGCGCGGTGTCGATGCTGTGAACCGAGAGCGAACCGATCACCGGTTCGGCATACGTCTTCAGCGTCGAACTCCATTGCGCCGCGTGCTTGGCGTTGCGCCAGCCGGCGCTGTGAGCCGCCAGATACTGCTTGGTGCATTCCTTGAAATTCAGCGCGGCGGCGGCCTCAAGGGCAGCCTGGGCGCGCTGCGCTCGGCGCGCCTCGATCGGATCAATGCCTTCGTAGACCAGCCGTCGATACTCGGCTGCCTTCGCCCGCGCTTCGCCTAGCCCAAAGATCGAGAAGGAACCAAGACCCATTTCGCGGGAGCGGCCGCGAAGGGTGAAGCGGAAGATCCAAGATTTGGCTGGCGTGTTTTCGCCGTCGCCCGTGACCTGCAGATAGAGACCCGCGCCGTCGGCATACATGCCGGGCTTCTTGACCTTCGCCACCTTCAATGCCGTCAGGCGGCCCACCAGATGCGCCATCTTCGCCTCGCAGCCTTACCCACGATGCTACCCACGTCCTGCACGCGTTTACCCACGTTCTGGGGCGAACCGGCGCGGACTCCAGACGATATCAGATGCTAAAATTGCGGCGATTTTTCAGGGGGTTGGCGGACGCCAGCGAACAGATGCGAACGCTGGGATGGCGGAGAGGGAGGGATTCGAACCCCCGATAGGCTTGCACCTATGCCGCATTTCGAGTGCGGTGCATTCAACCACTCTGCCACCTCTCCAGGCGCAAATCAGGGGCGAGCCCCCGGGTCGGGCGCCGTTCTAGGGCACGATGCGGGGAGTGACAAGGCAGCCGGTCGAAATTTTCCGGGGGCTCGCGCAGGCGCGCCATTGCGGTCCGCTCGGGGAAGCGGACCGCACGCGGCGGCTGAACGGCTGCACCGCTCGCCCCGCGCTCCGACGGCCCCAGACTGACGCGGGCCGTCGAACCCGATGGTCTGCGCAGCGCCCGTCAGCGGAACAGGTCGAAATGGTAGTTCAAGCCGACCCGCACGGAGTGAATCTTGGCCGCCCGCCAGTCCGGCAGGTCGTCGTGCTTGAGGTCAGTGTAGAGATATTCGAGCTTCGCCGACCATTTCGGCTGGAACGCCCATTCGGCGCCAGCGCCCGCGGTCCAGCCCATCTTCATCTTGTGGATCGGCCCGTCCTTCAACTCGCCCGCCGCAAGACCCGCCGTACCATACAGCCACAGGCGCTGGTCGAGCACCGCGATGCCGGCGCGTGCGCGGCCGGAGGTGAGCCAGGGCATGCTGACGGCCGGATTGACGACGTCGCCCTTGCGCGAGAGGCCGGTGAATTCGAGATCGTTCTCGATGCCGACCACGAACATCGGCGAGATCTGGTAGTTGTAGCCGGCCTGCCCGCCGCCGATCACGCCGGACAGCTTGCCGCCATTGCCGCCGGCGGCGTTCGTGAAGGAGTCGTTTCCGGTGAAGGCGCCGCCGACATTGGCGCCGGCATAGAAGCCGGTCCAGGAGAACGGCGCCGGTGCGGCCGCATAGGCCGGCGCCTTGTAGGAAGTCGCCGCCAGGTCCGCCGCCTCCGCCCCGCCGCAGCCCAGCGCCGCCAGCGCCATGGCGGCCATCCCGTATCTCGCGCGTCCGATCATCATGTCCTCACACTCCATCCGGCGCGAGATTGCGCCGTCAAAATCCCACCGCATTCGGGACATTGATTTATAAACCGACTAGTCGGTTTGTAAATAGATCTGCGTGATATCGATGGCGATTTCTGCCTGCGGTCGGCGCGGCGGCCGGCGACGGGAGGTCAGGGACAAAGGTGGGACCGCCGTACGCTGACACATACCGGCGGTCCCGTGTCGCTACATCTTGGGGAAACCGACGGAAGAGACGGGGGTCAATCCGGCCGGCCTGAGCGACACCGGCGACCCTGGGCCATCTGCGCGTGCATCGCAATGCGAACCGTTCCTTAACCTAACCAGTCAAGGTTACCGGGTTCCATCCCATCCGACTGGTTGTACGGCGGTTTTCCGCACGTCCTGGCGCCGGGAGACACCCCTGCTGCAGCGCAACATTGCCATCCCGTCAGGCCCTGGCAGACACGGTGCGGCCGCGTCAATGCTCAATCCTTCTTCTTCTTGGCCGCCTTCTTGTCGTCGGCCTTGTCCTCCTTGGCCTTGTCGTCCTTGTCCTTGCGGCCGTTCTCCTTGCGGCGGTTGGTGAAGCGGGCATTGCCCAGGCCGGTGCCGATGGTCAGCACGCCCCAGCGCTCGAACTCCTGCATGAACGGCACCTCGGAGAGCCCCTGCACGACGCCGTCATTGTGCATCAGCACCGCGGTGTCGTGGTCGCCGATCATCGGGATCGCCTCGACCAGGCTGGCCGGCAGGTTGAACTTGCTGCTCTCCCAATTGCCCGGCAGGTTCTGCGCGCCCTTTTCGATCGAGCCGTCCTCGTTGATGACGCCGGGACAGGCGATGCCGATGAAAGGCGCAAGCTTGAGGCCCTCGGTGTCAGCCTCCTCGATCAGCCCCTTCAGCATCTTGGCGAGCCGCTTGACCGCACCTTCCCGCGTGGGCTCGTCATCGGCATGGCGCCAGAGATCGGACTTCCACACCGACGCTTTCGACAGATCCGGCGACTTCTTCCAGGCGGTCTCGACGACGCCGCAGCGGATGTTGGTGCCGCCGATGTCGACGGCGAGGATGCTGTCATGGGCCTCGAAGATCCACGACGGCGCCAGATGCAGTGCGCCGATCAGGCCGGCATCGTCGGGATGATAGCGGATCGGCTCCAGCTCGACGCCAAAGCCCTCGTCCTTGAGGATGATCTCGGTGCGCGCGATCGCCAGCTCGCCCAGGCGAGAGTCGCGAAAACCGCCGCCGACCACGATGCATTCGGTCTTGGCCCAGGCCTTGGTGCGCAGGAAGCGGCGGGTGACATGGGCAAGCTCCTGGGCGAACTCCTCGATCGCCGAATGCACCACGGCCGAGGCCTCGGTGTCGTCGCCGACCAGGATCGCGTCCAGCGTCTTCTTGCTGATGGTCTCGCTGTCCTCGTCGCCGAACGGGTCCTTGCCGGACTTGCGCAACGGCTTGCGCCAGCGCTCCAGGATCTTGCGGAAGGCGCCCTTGGAGGCGCGGTCGCCGAGGAAGCCGTCCTCGTCCTTGAGCTCGATGTTGAAGCTGTCGATCTCGACCGACGGCAGCCGCGCGGCGCCGTGGCGGGCGATGCCCGTGGTGGTCATGACGTCGTCGGCCATGTGATCCTGCCCTGTTGTACGTTGGGCTCGAACAACGGCGGAGGGAACAGTTGGTTGCGGGTCCGGTGCGCCGGGTCGAGCGAATAGCGGCCGGGGGGGCCGGGCATCCGTCCGGCCGGCAACCGTCCATTCACCTTGACTCGCCGGCTCACCCCGCTATAAGCGCCCGATCGACCGGCGCGGGCGTTCCTGCGCCGTTTGTTGTTGCGCTCTTTTCGGAGGCGTCAAAGCCTCGGGCGTAACTGCCGGCCCCGATCGGGCCGGACTCCATGAACCATAACGACTGAACAAGAAGCCGACCCGGGGCCATCGCGCTCTGAGGCCGGGATCGAACACGAAGGATGAGAACGATGTTCGCAGTCATCAAAACCGGCGGCAAGCAATACCGCGTCGCCCCGGATGATGTGCTCGAGATTGGCAAGATCGACGGTGAGCCCGGAACGATCGTGCAGCTGAACGAGGTGCTGGTGGTCGGCGGCGATACGCCGGTGCTGGGCATCCCTGCGGTGGCCGGCGCGTCCGTGGCCGTCGAGGTGCTGGACCACAAGCGCGGCCCCAAGGTGATCGCGTTCAAGAAGCGCCGCCGCAAGAATTCCCGCCGCAAGCGCGGCTACCGTGACGAGCTGACCTTGATCCGCGTCTCTGAGATCCTGACCGACAACGCCAAGCCGACCAAGGGCCCGCGCCCGAAGAAGGCCAAGGCGGAAGCCCCGGCGGCCGACGCCGCGGAGTAAGCGTGCCGGCGCGCGTCTCGCGCGCCGCACCGGCTTGAACCTCATCGCGCGTGGATTTTTTGTCCGCGCAGGTTGCAAATGTGAATGATCCCTTAGCGGAATCGCGCTAAAGGTGATCGCAAGAGATCGGAGACGAGCGATGGCTCACAAAAAGGCAGGCGGTTCATCCCGCAACGGACGCGACTCCAAGGGCAAGCGCCTCGGCATCAAGGCGTTCGGCGGCGAGCGCGTGATTCCCGGCAACATCATTGCGCGTCAGCGCGGCACGACCTGGCATCCCGGCCTCAACGTCGGCATGGGCACGGATCACACGATCTTCGCGAAAATCGACGGCGTCGTCGAATTCCATGCTCGCGCTAACCGCACGTTCATTTCGGTGCGTCCGGTAGCCGCCGAGGCTGCTGAATAGAATACGGTGGAACGATACGCGTCCGCCGGGTCCTGATGAACCGGCGGAGCGCCAGATGGCTCCAGGGGAGGCGGGACAACCGGCCTCCCCTTTTCATTTTCGCTGATCCGAAACTGATCCCGAAGCGTCGATGGAGCCCGACATGCTGCAGGACATCACCACCCCCACCTTGCGCGAGGCGAGACCTTGCGTCCTCGAGACCCCCCGGCTGACGCTGCGGGCGCCGGTGCTCGCGGACGTGACAGCCATCGCCCGGCTCGCCGACGACCGTGTTATCGCCGAGAATACCCGCCGCCTGCCGCATCCCTATTCGGAGGTCGATGCCGCTCGCTTCGTTCGCGGGCTGGAGCAGACGGGTGAGACCGCCTTCCTGATCGAGCACCTCGATACGCCGATCGGGATGGTCGGGATCAATCGACCAGCAACAGGCCGCGCCGAGCTCGGCTACTGGCTCGGCGTTGCGCATCGGGGCCGCGGCTTCGGCACCGAAGCCGCGCGCGCCGCGATCGACCATTTCTTCGAGACGAGCGAGGACAATGTGCTGATCGGGCACGCCCGCGTCAGCAACCCAGCCTCGCGCAACATCCTCGAAAAGTGCGGCTTCCAATGGACCGGCGTCGAGCTGCACCGCTTCGAGGTGATCGGCTCCTCCGCCCCGGTCGACGCCTTCCGCCTGACCCGGGGGGTCTGGTCGTCGCTGAAGGCCTGGGCCAATGCGGGGCGGCGGATTTAGCCGAGGCGACCGCTCCATCACTCGTGTCGTCCCGGCCTCGAGCCGGGACCCATAGCCACCGAAATCGGTGGTGGGATCACGCTGGAGCCATAGCCTTCTCCACCACAGGCCGCACGGAGTCTGGGTCCCGGCTCGAGGCCGGGACGACGGCGGTGAACGCCGCTACACCGGGGGATTCACCGCACCCTGTCCCTGCCCCAGGCTGCGTTCGCGCAAGTAGATGTACAGCCCCGCGCCGATGATGATGATGGCGCCGATGATGGTCGCCGGGTGCGGCACATCGCCGAACACGACGAAGCCGAACAGCACGGCCCAGACGATCATCGTGTACTGATAAGGCACGACGACCGAAGCCGGGGCCAGCTTCAGCGAGCGGTTGACGCAGAAGAGAGCGGTCACCGAGATGAGACCGGCGGCGGCGAACAGCACCAGGCTGCCGGGTGTCGGCGTCACCCAGCCGAACGAGGACATCGCGGCGCCGAGCAGGAAGGTCCCGACGAACTGCGACGACGCCATCACGATGTCGGGCGTCGAGCGCAGCGAACGCGTGATCAGCATCAGCACCGCGAACGACAGACTGCCGCCGAGCGCGATCAAGGCCGGCAGGCTGAAGGTCTGCGCCGAGGGCCGCAGCGCGATCAGCACGCCGCAGAAGCCGATCAGGATCGCGGTCCAGCGCCGCCAGCCGACATGCTCGCGCAGCACCAGCGCAGACAGCGCGGTGACGAAGATGGGGCCGGCGAGATAGTAGGTGATGACGTCGGCGAGCGGCAGATAGACGGTGGCGAGGAAGAACGCCGCCACCTCCAACGTCGACAGGATCACGCGCACCAGCTGCAGCCAGGGACGCTCGAGCTGCAGGAACGCGGCGCGGTTGCGCCAGATGAACGGTGCGAGCAAGAGCAGGGCCGCACAGGCGCGCAGCCACAGCAGCTGGCCGACGGCATAGGTCGAGACCAGGAACTTGCCCAAGGCATCGCCGAACGAGAACATCGCGATCGACAGCAGCATCAGGCCGATGCCGGCGAGCCGCGCCGAGCGCTCATCGTTGGCGGTGGAGATTCGGGACAGCACGCTCATGACGAGGCTGCCTTATCAGCCCGACCGCGGTGGCTCCAGCCCTTCCGCCGAAAGCGTGACGCAGCCCTGCCGCAACCCCTGCGCAACGCTTGTCCAAGTCGTGCGCAGCGCGGCTTTACCGCTCGAAATTAAGGCTTCGGGCCGAATTAAACCCATTCCGCGGTTGCCGTGGGGACCCGCCTCGCCTACGTAGGGCGCATCATGAAATTCCTCGATGAAGCCAAGGTCTATGTGCGCTCCGGCGACGGCGGCAACGGTTGCGTTGCGTTCCGGCGCGAGAAGTTCATCGAGTTCGGTGGGCCGAACGGCGGCAATGGCGGCCGCGGCGGCGACGTGATCATCGAGGCTGTCGATGGACTCAACACCCTGATCGACTACCGCTACCAGCAGCATTTCAAGGCCCAGAAGGGCGAGAACGGCATGGGCAAGGACCGCCATGGCGCCGGCGGCAAGTCCGTGGTGCTCAAGGTTCCCGTCGGCACCCAAATCTTCGACGAGGACCGCGAGACGCTGATCCACGACTTTACCGCGGTCGGCGAACGGTTCGTGCTGGCCGAGGGCGGCAATGGCGGCTTCGGCAACGCGCACTTCAAGTCGCCGACCAACCGGGCGCCGCGCAACGCCAATCCCGGCCAGCCCGGCGAGGAGCGCTGGATCTGGCTGCGCATGAAGCTGATCGCCGATGCCGGCCTGGTCGGGCTGCCGAATGCCGGCAAGTCGACCTTCCTGTCCAAGGTCTCGGCCGCCAAGCCGAAGATCGCCGATTATCCGTTCACCACCCTGCATCCGCAGCTCGGCGTCGTGAATTCCGACGGTCGCGAATTCGTGCTGGCCGACATTCCCGGCCTGATCGAGGGCGCGCATGAGGGCGCGGGCCTCGGCGACCGTTTCCTCGGCCATGTCGAGCGCTGCCGTGTGCTGCTGCATCTGGTCGATGCCACCTGCGAGCACGCCGGCAAGGCCTACAAGACCGTGCGGCACGAGCTCGAAGCCTATGGCGGCGAGCTGACCGACAAGATCGAGATCGTCGCGCTGAACAAGATCGACGCGGTCGACCCGGACGAGCTGAAGAAGCAGAGAGACCGGCTGAAGCGCGCCGCCAAGAAGACGCCGCTGCTGATCTCCGGCGCCACGGGCGAAGGCGTCAAGGAAGCCCTGCGCAAGCTCGCCGACGTCGTTGGGGAGTCGCCGGTCTCCAACAAGGCCAAGAACGCGGTCGAGAATGCCGCGACCGAAGAGCCGTGGGCGGCCCCGGTGCCACCGCAGGGCTGAGGCTCGAACCGAACCTTGCGCTGCGGACTGAGCCCGGCGCATATGTCGCAGCACCAAATTCGTATCTTACCTCTGAAGGACTGCCGACCGGCATTCGCTCAAGGTTGTTTGCAAGCGATCGCCTAGAGATCGGTGCACTCCCTCCCCCCTTGTGGGGGAGGGTTGGGGAGGGGGGTGCCCCGGCGGCGGTCTTGCCGTGTGGACCCCCACCCCCGCCCCCTCCCCGCAAGGGGGAAGGGAGCGCACCACCTTTCGTGGCGCCAGCTCCGCTCGATCTTGAGAGTCCGCCCATGGCAGCTGACTTGACCGAATTCACCATGGCACCCCGTCTCGAAAATTTCCGCCGCATCGTCGTCAAGGTCGGCTCGTCGCTGCTGGTCGATTCCGAGGCCGGCGAAGTCCGCGCCTCCTGGCTGACGGCGCTGGCCGCCGACATCGCCCGGCTGCATGGCCGCGGCTGCGAGCTGCTGGTGGTGTCGTCGGGCTCGATTGCGCTCGGCCGCAGCCGGCTGAAGCTGCCGCGGGGACCATTGAAGCTGGAGGAGAGCCAGGCGGCGGCCGCGGTCGGCCAGATCGCGCTGGCGCGGATCTGGTCGGAGGTGCTCGGCGCCCATGGCATCGGCGCCGGCCAGATCCTGGTGACCCTGCAGGACACCGAGGAGCGCCGCCGCTATCTCAACGCGCGCTCGACGATCGCCAAACTGCTGGAATGGCGCGCGGTGCCTGTCATCAACGAGAACGATACGGTCGCCACCGCCGAAATCCGCTACGGGGACAATGACCGTCTCGCCGCCCGCGTCGCCACCATGGCCAGCGCCGACCTGCTGGTGCTGCTGTCGGACATCGACGGCCTCTACACCGCGCCGCCCGCGCAGGATCCCAACGCCCGGCTGATCCCCGTGGTCGAGAGCATCACCGCCGACATCGAGGCGATGGCCGGCAGCGCGGCATCCGAACTGTCCCGCGGCGGCATGAAGACCAAGATCGAGGCCGCGAAGATCGCGACCACCGGCGGCACCCACATGCTGATCGCCTCCGGCAAGATCGAGCATCCGCTGGCGGCGATCGCCAATGGCGGCCGCTGCACCTGGTTCCTGACCCCGGCCAATCCGGTCACCTCGCGAAAACGCTGGATCGCCGGCTCGCTGGAGCCGAAGGGCACGCTGACGATCGACGCCGGTGCGGTCAACGCCCTGCGCGCCGGCAAGAGCCTGCTGCCGGCCGGCGTGATCAAGGTCGAGGGACAGTTTGCCCGCGGCGACGCGGTGGTGGTGCGCGGGCCCGACACCCACGAGATCGGCCGCGGCCTCATCGCCTACGACGCCGATGACGCCGAGCGCATCAAGGGCCGCTCCTCGCCTGACGTCGCAATCATTCTCGGCGTGTCGGGACGAGCGGAGATGATCCATCGCGACGATCTGGTGATCGGCCCGGCGGGCGTGGGGCCGGCCTAGAGCCCCGCCGCCGACGTTCGCAAATGGCCGCTTTCCGTGCTACTGGAGAGCCTTAATTCAAGGTTGAACCGCCCATGACCGCGCCTCTCAAGGCTATCGACGGCAGCGCCGATCTGCCCCAGCTGATGAACGATCTCGCCAAGCGCGCCCGTGCGGCGGCGCGTGTGCTGTCGCTGGCGCCGGCCGAGCAGAAGAACCGCGCGCTGGAGGCGATGGAGCGGCGGATCCGCGCCCGCGCCGACGCCATCATCGCCGCCAATGCCGAGGACGTCGCCGACGCCAAAGCGGCCGGCATGACCTCGTCCTTCCTTGATCGCCTGACATTGACCCCGGCCCGCGTCGCCGCGATGGCCGACGGCATCGCCGTGGTACGTGGCGTCGCCGATCCGGTCGGCGTGGTCACCGAGAGCTGGCAGCGGCCGAACGGCATGACCATCGAACGCGTGCGGGTGCCGCTGGGCGTGATCGCCGTGATCTTCGAGAGCCGCCCCAACGTCGCGGCCGACGCCGGCGTGCTCTGCCTGAAGTCCGGCAATGCCGTGATCCTGCGCGGCGGCTCGGACTCGTTCCGCTCCTGCCGCGCCATCCATGAATGCCTGGTGGAGGGCCTGCGCGAGGCGGGCCTGCCGGAGGCCGCGATCACGCTGGTGCCGACGCGCGACCGCGCGGCCGTCGGGCTGCTGCTGTCGGGCCTGAACGGCGGTGTCGACGTGATCGTGCCGCGTGGCGGCAAGAGCCTGGTCGCGCGCGTCGAGGCCGAGGCGCGCGTGCCGGTGTTCGCGCATCTCGAAGGCGTGAACCACGTCTATGTCGATGGCGCCGCCGACCTGGAGATGGCCAAGTCGATCGTGCTGAACGCCAAGATGCGCCGCACCGGCGTGTGCGGCGCGGCCGAGACCTTGCTGATCGATCGCGCCTCGCAGGACAAGATCAAGCCGCTGGTCGACCTGCTGATCGGCGCCGGCTGCGAGGTGCGTGGCGACGATGCCGTGCGCGCGGCGGATGCGCGGGTGAAGCCGGCCAGCAACGAGGATTGGGACACCGAATATCTCGACGCCATCATCGCCGCGAGGGTCGTCGACGGCGTCGATGGCGCGATCGCTCACATCCACGCGCATGGCTCGCATCATACCGATGCGATCGTCACCGACGACAATGCGGCCGCCGACAAGTTCCTCAACGAGGTCGACTCGGCGATCGTACTGCACAACGCCTCGACCCAGTTCGCGGACGGCGGCGAATTCGGTTTTGGCGCTGAGATCGGCATCGCCACGGGCAAATTCCATGCGCGCGGCCCCGTCGGCGTCGAGCAGCTCACCAGCTTCAAATACCGGATCCACGGCACCGGACAGACGCGGCCATGACGGCCGCATCCTGTGGTTGAGTCGCTCGAGCAGCAGGCGGGGGCAGCCGTGACCGACGCCACAGCCATGCGTCTTGCGATCCGCCAGGCGCTGCCGCCCTACAGTGACGGCATGCGCATCGGCCTGCTCGGCGGCTCGTTCAACCCGCCGCACCAGGCGCACCGCGCGATCAGCCTGTTCGCGCTGAAGCGGCTGCAGCTCGACCGTGTCTGGTGGCTGGTCACGCCGGGCAATCCGCTCAAGAACAATGGCGGGCTGCATGCGCTGGCCGAACGCGCCGAAGCGGCGCGCAAGGTCGCCGCCGATCCGCGCATCGAGATCAGCTGTCTCGAATCCGTCATCGGCACGCGCTACACTGCCGACACGATCGATTATCTGCGCCGGCGCGCCTCCCGCCTGCGCTTCGTGTGGATCATGGGCGCCGACAATCTCGCGCAGTTCCATCGCTGGCAGAAGTGGCAGCACATCGCGGCCCAGGTGCCGATGGCCGTGGTCGATCGTCCGCCCCGCAGCTTCCGTGCCCTGAACGCGCCCGCCGCACGCGCCCTGGCGCGGTATCGCATTCCCGAAGCGCAAGCCAGCCGTCTGGCCGACCGCGCCGCTCCAGCCTGGGTCTACCTCACCGGGCTGAAGCTCAGCCTGTCCTCGACGGGGCTGAGGAACCCGGACGGCAGTTGGAAGTCGTTCTGAATGGCCGCGCGTTCCCGTCGCGCGCGGCACCGGATATGCATGGAACTTTCCGTCCCCCGCTACGGTCCGAAGCGGGACGGCGTCGACGCTGTCGGGCCGGACGACCGGGGTACTGGATTGTTGAAACCATTAACCCCACATGCCTAGTATGGTCAGCAGGCCGGGTTGGATTCGGCCTGCGATACAGTGAAAGGAATGGTCCCTGACCACATCTGTATTGTCCCAGTCGGCCTTACCCAAGACGAAGGCAACGACTACCAAGTCGGCGACAGCCAAGTCAGCGCGTAAGACGTCGACCCAAGATGCGGCCTTGCAGGCGCAACCCGGCGCCGACAAGACCCTGCGCACGATCCTCTCCCGCCTCGAAGACATGAAGGCGGAGGAGACGATCACGATCGATCTTCGCGGCAAATCGGCGTATTCGGACTACATGGTCATCACCACGGGCCGCTCGAACCGGCACGTCGGGTCGATCGCGGAAAACGTCGCCAAGGGCCTGAAGGAAGCCGGCACCAAGAAACTCCACATCGAGGGCCTGCCCAATTGCGATTGGGTGCTGATCGATTCCGGCGACGTGATCGTGCACGTGTTCCGACCCGAGGTTCGCGAGTTCTACAATCTCGAGCGATTGTGGACTCAAGGGCCGAACCCGGCCAAGGCGGTCTAGGCGGCCCCACGCCGCGGCGGATGCGAATCGTGGCGCGCACGTGCTAGTCCGTGCGCATGCGCCTGATCGTGGTCGCCATCGGCCGGTTGAAGCAGGGTCCCGAGCGGGAGCTCGCGGAGCGCTACCGCGAGCGTTTCGACGACATCGGCCGAAAGCTCGGCTTTCGCGGCCTCGACATCCATGAAATCCCGGAAAGCCGCGCGCGCGATGCGGCGACACGCATGACCGAGGAGGCCGCCGCGATATCGGCGGCGGTCCCGGACAAGTCCGTGCTCGTCTGCCTCGACGAGCGTGGCCGGAATGTCGACAGCACAACCTTTGCGGGTTATCTTGGGCGCTGGCGGGACGAAGGCATTCCGGCTGCCGTCTTCGCAATCGGCGGCGCCGACGGACTTTCGCCCGATTTGCGGCGCAGAGCCAAGCTCGGGGTTGCGTTTGGCGCCGCCACCTGGCCGCACCAGATCGTCCGCGTCCTGCTGCTCGAGCAGATTTACCGTACTGCTACGATCCTTGCCGGTCACCCCTATCACCGCGCTTGAACAAGGGACGATGGGAGCACAATAAGGACCTCGATGTTCGCTGCGCGGCCCCTCTCCTGCTCCCCAAGATCTGTCCGCGGCGGCCAGTCCTGCCGTGCGTCGCTCATCGCGCTCGTTGTGGTGTTCTCCGGATGTCCGGCGCTGGCGCAGAGCGGACTCCGGCCATCCATCCCCGGTACGGCATCACCGACGCCGGCCACCCCGGAGCAGTTGAAGCAGCGCGAACAGGAGCTCGAGGCCGCCCGCGCGGCCCAGAAGGCCGCCGCTGAGGCCCAGGAGCGGCTGAAGGCCGACATCGCCGCGCTCGGCGAGGATCGCGGCAAGCTCAACCAGCAACTGATCGACGTCGCGGCGCAGGTGCGGAGCGTCGAAGTGCGCGTTGGCGAGGCCGAAACGCGGCTGCGCGGGCTCGACGGCCGCGAGCAGGATCTGCGGACGTCGCTGGAAACGCGGCGGACCGAGATCATCGAGGTTCTTGCCGCACTGCAGCGCGCCGGCCGCCGCACCCCGCCGGCCCTGCTCGTCCGTCCCGAGGATGCGCTGCAATCCCTGCGGACCGCGATGCTGCTGGGCTCGGTGATCCCCGAGATGCGAAGCCGAGCCGAAAAGCTCTCGACCGATCTCGGCGAGCTCGTCGCCATCCGCAAGACGATCGCCAGCGAACGCGACAAGCTCGCCGGCGACCGCGACAGGCTGCGCACCGATCAGACCCGTCTCGCGGCCCTGGTGGAGGAACGCCAGCGCAAGCAGAGCTCGGCCGAAAAGGACATGGAAGCCGAAAGCGCGCGCGCCGCCGTGCTGGCCCAGCAGATCGACTCGCTGCAGGGGCTGATCACGACGATGGAGCTGGACCTCAAGAGCGCGGCCAAGGCTGCCTCGACGGCGAGCCTGCAGGGGGTGCCGGTCAACAGCAAGCCGGACGCGAATGCGCTGCGCAACCCAGGCCGCAAGGCGCCCGCGATCGCGTTCGCCTCGACCAAGGGCATGCTGGCGTTTCCGGTCAACGGCACCAAGATCCGCGAATTTGGCGCATCGGACGGTGCCGGCGGCTCGGATAAAGGCATTTCTCTGGCAACCCGGCCAGGGGCTCAGGTCACAACCCCGTGTGATGGCTGGGTTGTGTATGCGGGTCCCTTCCGTAGCTACGGACAACTCTTGATCCTCAACGCCGGTGGCGGGTATCATGTCCTGATCGCCGGGATGGAGCGCATTTCCGTCAACATCGGGCAGTTTGTTCAGACGGGAGAGCCGGTCGCGATCATGGGTAACAGCTCCCAGGTTGCCTCCATTCTCGCTACCAACGCGAGTCAACCAGTGCTCTATGTCGAGTTCCGTAAGGACGGCACTCCAATCGATCCAGGCCCATGGTGGGCCGCAAATGAAGGCGAAAAGGTACGCGGATGATGCGTAAGACTTCGGTAATTCTCCTGAGCGCGGCCACCGGTGCGGCATTGACCCTGTTCGTCTCGCAACCGCGCGCGGTGTTGATGGGATCGACGGCGCGCGCCGCGACCGCCGATACCTATCGCCAGCTCAACCTGTTCGGCGACGTGTTCGAGCGGGTGCGCAGCGATTATGTCGAGAAGCCCGACGATTCGAAGCTGGTCGAGTCCGCGATCAGCGGCATGCTCTCGGGCCTCGATCCGCATTCGAGCTACATGGATGCGAAGAGCTTCCGCGACATGCAGGTGCAGACCCGCGGCGAGTTCGGCGGCCTCGGCATCGAGGTGACGATGGAAGACGGCCTGATCAAGGTGGTGTCGCCGATCGACGATACGCCGGCCTCGAAGGCAGGCATCCAGGCCAACGACATCATCACCAATCTCGACGACGAAGCCGTGCAGGGCCTGACCCTCAACCAGGCGGTCGAGAAGATGCGCGGCCCGGTCGGCACCAAGATCAAGCTGAAGGTCGTGCGCAAGGGCGCCGACAATCCGCTGGACGTGACGCTGACCCGCGACAACATCCGCGTCCGTTCGGTGCGCTCGCGCACCGAGAGCGACGACATCGCCTATATCCGCATCACCACCTTCAACGAGCAGACCACCGAGGGCCTGAAGAAGAGCATCGCCGACCTGCAGAACCAGATCGGTGACAAGCTGAAGGGCTACATCATCGACCTGCGCAACAACCCGGGCGGCCTGCTCGAGGAGGCGGTCACCGTCTCCGACGCGTTCCTGGAGCGCGGCGAGATCGTCTCGACCCGCGGCCGCAATGCCGAGGAGACGCAGCGCCGCGCGGCACATGCCGGCGACCTCACCAAGGGCAAGCCGGTCATCGTGCTGATCAATGGCGGCTCGGCGTCGGCGTCGGAGATCGTGGCCGGCGCGCTGCAGGACCACAAGCGCGCGACGCTGGTCGGCACCCGCTCGTTCGGCAAGGGCTCGGTGCAGACCATCATCCCGCTCGGCGCCGGCAACGGCGCGCTGCGGCTGACCACCGCGCGCTACTACACGCCGTCGGGCAAATCGATCCAGGCCAAGGGCATCGTGCCCGACATCGAGGTGCTGCAGGACGTGCCGGATGAGCTGAAATCGCGCACCGACACCAAGGGCGAGGCGTCGCTGCGCGGCCATCTCAAGAACGACGGCGACGAGAAGACCGGCTCGCAGTCCTACGTGCCGCCGGACACCAAGGACGACAAGGCGCTCAAAATGGCTGCCGACCTGCTCCATGGCATCAAGAACAGCGCCAACACCCCGGCGCCGACCGAAAAGGCCGCGGCCGACAAGCCGGCCAAGGCGGCGAACTGAGGCCGCCGCCGGAGCGGCGGCCGACAGACGCGAAGTGGGTTTGAAGGGCGGCCTCCAGGCCGCCCTTTGTTTTTTGGACGGCTTCTCGTTTGCGGCTCCGCCGATCTACGGGCTTTCGGACACTGGCCCTGCGTCCGAATCCCTGCCGTGGTATCGTCGACCCGATTGATTCGGGAATTTCGATGACAGAGACGGCCGACGAACTGAGCGCCCCGCTCGGACAGACGGAAAAGCGTCGCAGGCGCCGCGTTCGGCTTCCCTTCACGGCCCTGCAGGCCCTTGCGATGCTGCTGGGACTGTTCCTGGTCGCGTTTGCCGGCTTTGCGATGTTCAACGACAATCCACTCGGTGGCGAGCCGGTCGCCCGCGTCGCGATCAACGAGGGCGCAAAGCCCGCCGACGACAAGGCTGCCGCCAAGCCGGATGGCAAGCCAGACGCAAAGGCCGACCACGGCGCGGCCCCCGCGGCCAAGCAGGAGGGCGGCGAGCGCAAGACGGTCACCATCATCGACGGCTCCAGCGGCGCCCGCCAGGAGGTCGCGATCGGTGCCGGTGGCGAGACGGCAGAGCCTGGATCGGCCACGCCGGCTGCGAGCCAGATGCCCGGCGTCGACCCGCGGCTGCTGGAGAAGTCGCGCTACGGCATGATCCCAGTGATGGCCGACGGGCTGAAGCCGTTCACCGCCTATGCGGCCGAGGCCGACCGCGCCAAGGCGGCGCGCATGCCGGCCGTCGCGATCGTGATCGGCGGTCTCGGCGTCGGCGCCGCCAAGACGGCGGACGCGATCATGAAGCTGCCGCCCGCGGTCACCCTGGCCTTCACGCCCTATGGCTCCGATCCGACCAAACTCGCCGAGCGCGCCCGGGCGCAGCGCCACGAGATCCTGCTGCAGGTCCCGATGGAGCCCTACGACTATCCCGACAACGATCCGGGTCCGCAGACGCTGCTCGCCACACTCGGACCGGACCAGAACATCGACCGGTTGTTCTGGCACATGAGCCGGCTGCAGGGTTACGTCGGCATCGGCAACTTCATGGGTGCGCGCTTCGTCGCAACGGAAGCGGCGATGCAGCCGATCGTGAACGAGGCCGCCAAGCGCGGCCTGGCCCTGTTCGACGATGGCGCAGCCCCGCGCAGCGTGGCGGCGTCACTCGCCACGGGGCTCGCGATGCCGTTCGCGAAGGGCGACGTCACCATCGACGCGGTGCCGACCCCGGTCGAGATCGACAATGCGCTCGCCAAGCTCGAAAGCCTGGCCAAGGAACGTGGCGTCGCCGTCGGGACCGCCTCGGCGCTGCCAGTCTCGATCGACCGCATCGCCACCTGGATCAAGGGGCTCGACCGCAAGGGCATTCTGCTGGTGCCATTGACAACCGCGATGCTGAAATCAAAATCGAACTGAACGAACGTGCGCCGGCCCGACTGGCGACGTGACAGCGTGAGGCCTGCGCAGCGAGGCGCAGGGTCCCCGCAGGAAGGCCGAGACCGGAATGACGCGCTACGAGGACCTGCCTTACCGCACCTGCGTCGGCATTATGCTGATCAATTCGGAGGGGCTGGTTTTCATCGGTCGCCGCGCCGGCGGGATCGAGCATGTCGACGACACCCATGTCTGGCAGATGCCGCAGGGCGGCGTCGATCCCGGCGAGGATGCCTGGGAGGCGGCCAAGCGCGAGCTGTATGAAGAGACCAGCGTGCGCTCCGTCGAGAAGCTGGCCGAGGTCGGCGACTGGCTGACCTACGACATTCCGCGCACGGTCGCGGGCCGCGCCTGGAAGGGGCGCTATCGCGGCCAGCGCCAGAAATGGTTCGCGCTGCGCTTCACCGGGTCCGATGCCGAGATCGACGTCGAGCGGCCCGGCGGCGGCCACCACAAGGCGGAATTCGTCAGCTGGCGCTGGGAGCCGATGAAGAACCTGCCGGGGCTGATCGTGCCCTTCAAGCGACCGGTCTATGAGCGCGTGGTCAAGGAATTCGCTCCGCTCGCCGGCGATTGAATCACGACCCGCGCCCTCGACGCGATACCCGACATCCGCTAGTCCGCATCTGCGCACGGGCTGCAGGGAATCTCTGCAGATGCGTCGCGACGATGCCGCCATGGTGCGCTGCTATGCGAACGACAGCTCATGGATTCGAGGATGACCGAGACCAGACCCTATCGTCCGAACGTCGGGATCGCCCTGCTCAATGCCGAAGGGCTCGTGTTCCTGGGGCGCCGATTCCGCGACGACGGACCGGAGATCGTCCTTCCCGGCCTCGAATGGCAAATGCCGCAGGGCGGCGTCGACCCCGGCGAGGATCTGCAGGCGGCGGCGCGGCGCGAGCTGTGGGAGGAGACCGGCATCCGCGACGCCGATATCCTGGCCGAGACCGACTGGCTGACCTACGAATTTCCGCCATTCGAGGATCCCAACCACCGGCTCGCGCGCTTTCGCGGCCAGCGCCAGAAGTGGTTCGCGATGCGCTTCACCGGCCGGGAGGCCGACATCGATCCGGTGACGCCGCGCAACGGCCAGCCGGCCGAGTTCGACGCCTGGCGCTGGGAGCAGCTCGCGCGCGTGCCGGACTTGGTGGTGCCGTTCCGCCGCGAGGTCTATCGTGCGGTGGCGGAGGCCTTTGCGCATCTCACTGAAGCTGGCGACTGATCCACGTCGAAGAGTGAGGCTCTGCGTCATTCCGATCTCGCGCTCAGCGCGCCTCGGAACAGCGATGTCGAGAGAGTTCGCCGGCTCAATTGTCCTCGACCGTGAACGGCCCGATCGCAATCACCCGGCAGTCGCTGTCGCGCGTGGCGCAGTCGGCCAGCGCGCCGCCGATCGCCGTCTCCTCACGGTCGCCATTGAGGCTGAAGCCGGGGTGGCCGGCCGTTCCGACCGCGACTGCATTCCAGCCCGACGTCGCGGCCTCAAGGCGCCGCGCCACCTCCTCGCGCGCCTCCGGGGCGATCGCCTGATGGATGGCCGCGTGGAAGAAGCCGGTGGCTTTCATCACGGTCGGTATCGGCACCACGAAGGCATCGTCGAGCGCAACGATGATGCAGGCGGTTCCCGCCTGAGCGCCGCAGGCTTCCAGATTGCGCCGAACCACGTCGTCGACGAGGTCGCCGCCGACGCTGTAGAAGAACTGGCCACCGGGCCCGAGCGCGATCGCCTTGGTCCGTCGCGCCGTCCCGTAGTTCGCTTCGAGCCGGGCGCGGCCGGTATCACGCACCAGCGGCATCTCGGCCGCGCTGAAGGCGCGTTCGGTCAGCGGGTCGTGGCGCACCCAGGGCTGCGGCGGCAACGGCGGCTTGCTGTGCACGTAGACGACATTGTCACCAACGGCGTAGAGCTCGCATTTGCGCGGTCCGTTCGCGTTGTCCGCGCGCTGCTGGCACTGCTCCAGCGCGGCCGACTTCGCCGCGTCGTCGCTCGCCTGCCCGGTGACGTAGGCGCTGACGCCGTTGATCGTGGTCGCGAACGCCTTGTGCTCGGGCGCCGGCACGTAGTCGCGCGCCAGCGCAATGCGAGTCCGCTCGCTCACGAACGGCACGGCTTCAGGTGCAAACTTCTCGGCAGCGACAGAGGATGAAGGCGAGGGCGACTGTTGCGGCTGCGGCGAGTCGGCCGGCTGCATGGCGACGGATGACTGCGTCGGCGCGGGGGATGGAGATGAAGACGGGACCGAGGACGGCGAAGCCGGCGTGGCCGACAGCCGGGCCAACGCTTCCGCCGCCGCCTTGGCGGCATCGCGCTGCGCGGGATGCGGATCGCGATAATCCAGGTAGAGCTCGGTCCCGACCCCGACCGCGCCGAGCGCAACCAGGGCGGCCGTAATTCGCCAGATCATGCGGAGCCCGCCGCCGCGGGCGGCTTTCTTTTCTTCCGGCGGCGCGTAGGTGCCGTCCTCGCGGCGCATCGCCACGCGAAAGGCGTGCACCGGGGTGGGGATGTTCTTGACCTCCCGCGCGCCCATGTCGGCGAACTGCACCGACAGCTTGTTGGCAACCTGCTCATGGACGGCGCGCGAGATGCAGATGCCGCCGACGTCGGCGAGGCCCTCGAGGCGCGCTGCAATGTTGACGCCGTCGCCGAGCAGATCGCCGTCGCGCTCGACGACGTCGCCGATGGTGATGCCGATGCGATAGCTCATCTGCCGGCTCGGCGGATAGGCCATGTTGCGCGTGCGCAGGCTCTCCTGGATGTCGATCGCGCAACGAACCGCTTCGACCGCGCTGGGGAATTCCGCGAGCACCGCATCGCCGGCGGTGTTGAAGATGCGGCCGCCGGCGCGCGCGATGAAGTCGTCAACGACCTCGCGATAGGCCGCCAGTCGCCGTAGCGTTTCTTCTTCATCCTCCGCGACCAGGCGCGAATAGCCGGCGATATCGGCGGCGAAAATCGCCGCGATCTTGCGTTTCAAGACGATCTGTCCTGCCATGTCACCGCGCCCGCTGGATCGGCCGGGAGCATGCCGTCAGATCGGTGAGCATGCAACCGGCCCCTTGAAGTAGTCATCGACCGGCGCACGACGTTCGAGCCCCAAACGAAAATGGCCGGGCAGAGCCCGGCCATGAACGTTCATTCATACGTCGTGCGGTTGGATCAATGCAGCGCGGTCGTATTGAGCTGCTGCTGGATCGTCTTGAAGTGATCGAGCCGCTCGATCGCGCGATCGAGCTCGTTGCCCTGCTTCTCGTTCAGCTTGGATTCCATGCCGGCGATCTCGGCCGCGAAGGCGGTCTGGTCGAGCTCCTTCAGCGACGTGGCGACGTCGGCGAGAACCGTCAGACCTTTGTCCGAGATCTCGGCAAGACCGCCGAGCACGATGATCTTCTGCTGCGATCCGCCTGATGTCACTGTCAGGATGCCCGGCCGCAGCGTCGCCACGAACGGCGCGTGGCCCGCGAGCACGCCGAAATCACCCTCCTGGCCGGGAACGTCGACCTGGTCGACCTCACCCGAGAAGGCGATCTTTTCCGGCGAGACGAGATCGAAATGGAAAGTAGCCATGAGGAAACCTGCGAGTAGCGAATAGCGAATGGCGAATGGCGAGTAGTGAATGGAGAAGGGAGCAGCGGATAACCCTATTCGCTACTCCCTATTCGCCATTCGCCCTTAGGCGGCTTCCGCCGCCAGCTTCTTGCCCTTCTCGACCGCCTCGTCGATGTTGCCGACCATGTAGAAGGCGGCCTCCGGCAGGTGGTCGTACTTGCCTTCACACAGGCCCTTGAAGCCCTTGATGGTGTCGGCGAGGTCGACGAACTTGCCCGGCGATCCCGTGAAGATTTCGGCGACGTGGAACGGCTGCGACAGGAAGCGCTCGATCTTGCGGGCGCGGGCCACCGTCAGCTTGTCCTCTTCCGAGAGCTCGTCCATGCCCAGGATGGCGATGATGTCCTGCAGCGACTTGTAGCGCTGGAGGATCTGCTGGACCATGCGCGCGGTTTGATAGTGCTCCTCGCCGACGACCAGCGGGGACAGCATGCGCGACGTGGAGTCGAGCGGGTCCACCGCCGGGTAGATGCCCTTTTCCGAGATCGCGCGGTTGAGCACGGTGGTCGCGTCCAAGTGCGCGAACGACGTCGCCGGCGCCGGGTCGGTCAAGTCGTCGGCCGGCACGTAGATCGCCTGCACCGAGGTGATCGAGCCCTTGTTGGTGGTGGTGATACGCTCCTGCAGCGCGCCCATGTCGGTGGCGAGCGTCGGCTGATAACCCACCGCCGACGGGATACGGCCGAGCAGCGCCGACACTTCCGAGCCCGCCTGCGTGAAGCGGAAGATGTTGTCGACGAAGAACAGCACGTCCTGGCCCTGGTCGCGGAAGTGCTCGGCGACGGTGAGGCCGGTCAGGCCGACGCGGGCGCGGGCGCCGGGCGGCTCGTTCATCTGACCGAACACCAGCGCGCACTTCGACTTGACGCTCGGATCCGGATTGTGCGGATCGGCGTTGACCTTGGACTCGATGAACTCGTGATAGAGGTCGTTGCCCTCTCGCGTACGCTCGCCGACGCCGGCGAACACCGAGTAACCGCCGTGCGCCTTGGCGACGTTGTTGATCAGCTCCTGGATCAGCACGGTCTTGCCGACGCCGGCGCCGCCGAACAGGCCGATCTTGCCGCCCTTGGCATAGGGCGCCAGGAGGTCGACGACCTTGATGCCGGTGACGAGAATTTCAGCTTCCGTCGACTGGTCGGTGTAGCTCGGCGCGTCCGCGTGGATCGGGCGCAGGCCTTCCGCCTTGACGGGGCCGGCTTCGTCGATCGGCTCGCCGATCACGTTCATGATGCGGCCGAGCGTGCCCTCGCCGACCGGCACCCGGATCGGCGAGCCGGTGTCGGTCACCTCCTGGCCGCGCACCAGACCTTCGGTGGTGTCCATCGCGATCGTGCGGACGGTGGATTCACCGAGATGCTGGGCGACCTCGAGCACAAGGCGGTTGCCGGCGTTCTTGGTTTCGAGCGAATTGAGAATGGCCGGCAGGTGACCTTCGAACTGCACGTCGACGACGGCGCCGATGACCTGGGTGATGCGACCGATCTGGTTGGCTGCGGTAGCCATTGAGTGTCTCTCCTTACGATCCGTATACGAAACCACGGTCGGCTCGACCGGGATATTTTCCTGGGTTGCGCTTCAAAGAGGCGCGACGCGATCTGGCTAGACCGCCTCGGCGCCCGAAATGATTTCGATCAGTTCCTTGGTGATCATCGCCTGACGCGTGCGGTTGTAGATCAGCGTCTGCTTGCGGATCATCTCGCCGGCGTTGCGCGTGGCATTGTCCATCGCCGACATCTGCGCACCGTAGAACGAGGCGTTGTTTTCGAGCAGCGCGCGGAAGATCTGCACGGCGAGATTGCGCGGCAGCAGCCCGGCGAGGATCTCGTCCTCCTCCGGCTCGTATTCGTAAGGCGCCAGCGGCGCAGCATTGGCAGGCCGCGCCTCGACCACCAGCGGAATGATCTGCTGTGCCGTCGGGATCTGCGCGATCACCGAGCGGAAGCGCGAATAGAACAGCGTGCAGACGTCGAACTCGCCGGCCTCGAAGCGGGCGATCACCTTCTTGGCGATCTCGTCGGCATTGGCAAAACCGATCTGGCGAACCGAGCGCAGATCCATGTGCTCGACGATCTGCTTGTCGAACTGACGGCGCAGTTGCTCGTAGCCCTTGCGGCCGACGCAGAAGAATTTCACTTCCTTGCCCTGGTTCATCAGGGCTAGCGCACGCTCGCGCGCCAGACGCACGATCGAGGAGTTGAACGCGCCGGACAGGCCGCGCTCGCCGGTGCAGACCAGCAGCAGATGCACCTGGTCGCGCCCGGTGCCCGCGAGCAGGCTCGGGCCGCCGGCGGAGGCGATGGTGGCGCTCGCGATGTTGGAGATCACGGCGTCCATCTTCTCGGCATAGGGACGCGCCGCTTCGGCCGCCTGCTGCGCGCGGCGCAGCTTGGAGGCGGCGACCATCTGCATGGCCTTGGTGATCTTCTGCGTCGCCTTGGTCGAGGCGATGCGGACCCGCATGTCTTTCAGTGACGCCATTGTTCGTCTAGCTCACCCCGGCGGCCGATCCCCTGGAGACCCGACCGCTCAACCCTGAGATTGGTCATGCCCGGCCTGATGCTGGGCATGAGATGTCACGTTGTCCACCCCGAAGGCGTGGATGGCCGGCCGGAGCCGACCACGACCTCTAGCGATCAGGCGAAGGTCTTGGCGAAGCCTTCGACCACCGCCTTCAGCTTGGCGGCGCTGTCGTCGGACAGATCCTTGCTGTCGCGGATCGCGTTCAGGAGGTCGGCATTCTTGCCGCGCAGCAGCGACAGGAGGCCGTCCTCGAAGGCGCGCACCTTGCCGAGCGGAAGCGCGTCGAGATAGCCGTTGGTGCCGGCCCAGATCACGCAGACCTGCTCTTCCATCTTCAGCGGCGAGAACTGCGGCTGCTTCAGGAGCTCGGTCAGGCGCGAACCACGGTTCAGCAGGCGCTGGGTCGAGGCGTCGAGGTCGGAGCCGAACTGCGCGAACGCGGCCATCTCGCGGTACTGCGCCAGCTCGCCCTTGATCTTGCCGGCGACCTTCTTCATCGCCTTGGTCTGCGCCGAGGAGCCGACGCGCGACACCGACAGACCGACGTTCACCGCAGGACGAATGCCCTGGAAGAACAAATCGGTCTCCAGGAAGATCTGGCCGTCGGTGATCGAGATGACGTTGGTCGGAATGTAGGCCGACACGTCGTTGGCCTGCGTCTCGATGACCGGCAGCGCGGTCAGCGAGCCCAGACCATGGTCCTTGCCGAGCTTCGCAGCGCGCTCCAGCAGGCGGGAGTGCAGGTAGAACACGTCGCCCGGATAGGCTTCGCGGCCCGGCGGGCGGCGCAGCAGCAGCGACATCTGGCGGTAGGCGACGGCCTGCTTGGACAGGTCGTCATAGATGATGACGGCGTGCATGCCGTTGTCGCGGAAGTACTCGCCCATGGTGCAGCCGGTGAACGGCGCGAGATACTGCATCGGCGCCGGATCGGAGGCGGTCGCGGCGATGACGATCGAGTATTCCAGCGCGCCCTGCTCTTCGAGCACCTTGACGAACTGGGCGACGGTCGAACGCTTCTGGCCGACGGCGACGTAGACGCAGTACAGCTTCTGGCTCTCGGGAGCGCCGGCGACGTTCAGCGGCTTCTGGTTCAGGATGGTGTCGAGCGCGATCGCAGTCTTGCCTGTCTGGCGGTCACCGATGATCAGCTCACGCTGGCCGCGGCCGACCGGGATCAGGGCGTCGATCGCCTTCAGGCCGGTGGCCATCGGCTCGTTGACCGACTTGCGCGGAATGATGCCCGGCGCCTTGACGTCGACGCGCTTGCGCTCGGTGAACTGGATCGGACCCTTGCCGTCGATCGGGTTGCCGAGCGCGTCGACGACACGGCCGAGCAGGCCCTTGCCGACCGGCGCGTCCACGATGGCGCGGGTGCGCTTGACGGTCTGGCCTTCCTTGATCTCGCGGTCGGCGCCGAAGATGACGACGCCGACGTTGTCGGTCTCGAGGTTCAGCGCCATGCCGCGGGTGCCGTTCTCGAACTCGACCATCTCACCGGCCTGGACGTTGTCGAGACCGTAGACGCGGGCGATACCGTCGCCGACGGACAGCACCTGTCCGACTTCGGTGACTTCGGCTTCCTGCCCGAAATTCTTGATCTGGTCCTTGAGGATCGCGGAAATTTCCGCGGCGCGGATGTCCATCAGCCTGCCTCTTTCATCGCGTGCTTGATCGAGTTGAGTTTGGTGCGAAGCGAACTATCGATCATGCGGCTGCCGAGCTTGACGACGAGCCCGCCGATAATCGCTGGATCGACTTTCACGTTGAGCGCGACGTCCTTGCCGGTCACCGTCTTCAGTGAGGCCTTCAAGGCGTCGAGATTCTTGTCCGAGAGCGGCTCGGCGACGACGACGTCGGCCGTGGCCTCTCCCTTATACTTGGCGACCAGCGCGTTGAAGGCGCGGATCACGTCGGCGACCGCGAACAGGCGGCGGTTGGTGGTCAGCACACGCAGCACGTTGGCGGCGACGCCGGCGATGCCGGCCTTGTCCAGCACCGCATTGAGCGCCTTGAGCTGCACGTCCGCGCCGAACACCGGGCTGCGGACCAGGCGCTTGAGGTCGGCGCTCTCATCGAGAAGGGCATTGAACTTGTCGAGATCGGCCTTGACCGCATCGACGGACTTTTCGTCACGGGCCAGTTCAAACAGGGCCGTCGCGTAACGACCGGACACACCGGATACGGAGGGATCTTCAGCAGCCACAGACGTGCTCTTTTTATATGCGCCCAACCCACAAGAGGAACACCGGCGCGCCGCTGCGGCGCAAACCAGTTAAGCCCTTGGAATTCAAGCAGGACTTTGATTTTCGATCGCCGCAAGAGCAGCTTGATCACGAAAAGCGGCGCTTTGCTAACATAGCGTACGCGCAGCCGCAACAAGCGGTGGCCCGCTATTCGGCACCTTGTTGCCGCGCTGCGGTCGGAGCCCGGGACGGACCCGGAAGCGGCGCGATCGCCGCCGGCGGTGCACCCCGAACCCAGTACCGACGATCCGCGTATTCGTTCCGCCTGTTGCTGCATGGCCGCTATGTCCGTTTGGCCTTGACTGCCGCCTTGGCGGCTCCAGCGGCGATCGGCCGGATCGATATCAATTACTTGGCAACATCTTCACAACCTCAATGACGACTTAACACGACAGTACTTGAAAGTATTAATTAGTTAATGAAGCGTTAAGCGGGCGGATTACGGAATTTTCGGTGATGAAGATCACCAGTCCCAAGATATTCCGATCCGAGCGGAACAATTTCTACTGCCCCATTCGTGCCTCATTGCGACATCAAACGGCGCGCGCCTCAACACCTGACGGGGGTCCACTGGCTGCAGAACGCAGCAATACTGTTTCGAGGGACAGATCCAGATGCTGAAACTGAAGAACCTCTCGGCTGGCAAGATCGCCGGCTCGCGCACCGCGCTCGCTGTTGCCGTGACGCTGATCGTCGGCGGCAGCGCCACCGAAGCCTCGGCCCGGTCCAGGCACCACCATCACCACGCGCGCCACCACCATCATCATATGGCGCGCCAGGCCGCCCAGCCCGCGGCAGACTCGTTTTCGAACGGCTGGTCGAACAACTCGTCCTGGATGAATGCCAACGCATCGGTCGCGCCGTCGTCCGGAACGGGCCGCACCTTCTCCGGCATGGCATCGTACTACGGCAACGAGTCCGGCAGCCGCACCGCATCCGGCCAGCGCATGAACGCCAACGCCATGACCTGCGCCCACCGCTCGCTGCCGTTCGGCACCAAGCTGCGCGTCACTCATGGCGGCCAGAGCGTCATCGTCACTGTCAACGACCGTGGCCCATTCATCCGCGGCCGTGTGCTCGACCTTTCGACGGGCGCCGCCCGCGCCATCGGCCTGACCCGCGCCGGCGTCGGCCGCGTCACCGCCGAGGTCGTGTCGTAAGTCACCCATCTATCCGCGCGTCATTGCGACCGCAGCGAAGCAATCCAGGGCTCCTTTGGGACTCTGGATTGCTTCGTCGCTTCGCTCCTCGCAATGACGGCGGTGATGGCGTGCCTTGTGCTACAAGAAGCTCTGCGGGTCGACGTCGACCTCGAGCTTGAGATTGCCCCTGGGCTTCTCCGCATGCGCCAGCCAGTGGCGCAGATAATCCGACAGATCGAAATTGCGCGCCGACTTGAGCAGCAGCCGGAAGCGGTAGCGGCCCTTGATGACGGCGAGCGGCGCCTCGGCCGGTCCGAGCAGCAGCACGCCCTCCTCTGAAGGCGCTGACGCCACCAGCCGGCGCGCGAAGCCCTCCGCGGTCGGCCTGTCCCCTGCCGAAATGATCAGGCTCGCCAGCCGGCCGAACGGCGGGTAACCCGTGCGCTCGCGAACGTCGATTTCGCTGGTGTAGAAGGCCTCGCGGTCGCAGGCGATCAGCGCCTTCATGACGGGATGCTCGGGCTGGTGCGTCTGCAGATAGCCCCTCCCCCTGCCCTGCTCGCGGCCGGCGCGACCGATCACCTGGTTGAGGAGCTGCCAGGTGCGCTCGGCGGCGCGCGGATCGCCGTTGCCGAGGCCGAGATCGGCGTCGACCACGCCGACCAGATTGAGCCGAGGGAAGTTGTGGCCCTTGGCCACGAGCTGGGTGCCGATGATGAGGTCGACGCGGCCTTCCGCGATCTCCGTGAGTTCGGCGCGCATGGTCTCGATCGAGGTGATCAGGTCGCTCGACAGCACCATGCTGCGCGCGTCGGGAAACAGCGCGGCCGCCTCCTCCTGCAGCCGCTCGACGCCCGGGCCGACCGCGACCAGCGATTCCTCGGCGGCGCAATGCGGACAGGCCGGCGGCCGGGCCATCGAGAACCCGCAATGGTGGCAGACCAGGCGCTGGCGAAAACGATGGTCGACCAGCCAAGCGTCGCAGATGGTGCAAGCAAAACGGTGGCCGCAGGCGCGGCACAAGGTCAGCGGCGCATAGCCGCGGCGATTGAGAAACAGCAGCGCCTGCTCGCCGCGCTCGATCGCGGTGCGGATCTCACCCGCCAGCCGCGGCGAGATGTAGCGGCCGCGCGGCGGCGGCTCGCGCCTGAGATCGATCGCCTCGATGTGCGGCATGTGCTGGCCGCCGAAGCGCGACGGCAGCGCGACGCGCTGGTAGCGGCCCTTGCGCGCATTGACCTCGGTCTCGACCGAGGGCGTCGCTGACGCCAGCACGACCGGGAATTTCGCGATGTGGCCGCGCACCACCGCCATGTCGCGGGCGTGGTAGTGCGCGCCCTCGTCCTGCTTGTAGGCCTGGTCGTGCTCCTCATCGACGACGATCAGGCCGAGATCGGCGTAGGGCAGAAACAGCGCCGAGCGCGCGCCGACCACGACCGGCGCCTCGCCGGCGGCGATGGCCGCCCAGTTGCGCTGGCGCGTGCGCGGCGTCAGCTCGGAATGCCATTCCAGCGGGCGCACGCCGAAACGGCGCGAGAAGCGGTCGAGGAACTGCCCGGTCAGCGCGATCTCCGGCATCAGGATCAGCGACTGCCGGCCGCGGCGGACGGTCTCGGCCACCGCCTCGAAATACACCTCGGTCTTGCCGGAGCCGGTGACGCCATCGAGCAGCGCGACCTGAAAGCCGCCATCGGCGGCCAGCGCCCGCATCGCCTCGACGCCGGCCAACTGTGCATCGAAGAACTCGGGCTGGGCGAAGGACGGGTCCGGCGTCGGCGGCGGCAAGGCCCGCGGCATCGCCTCGACCGTCAGCGTCCCCTCGTCGACCAGGCCGTCGATCACGCTGCCGGAGACGCCGATCTCGCGGACGAGGTCGGACTTTCCGTGCAGCAGGCCATCCGACACCGCCTCGATCACCCGCCGCCGCGCCGGCGTCAGCCGCTTTGGCGGCTCGCCGACCAGCCGGACGCCGAGGCGAACGCGCTCCGGCCCGAGATGCTCGCCCATGCGAAGGCACATCCGCAGCACCATGCCGCGCGGCGACAGCGTGTAATTGGCGACCCAGTCGACCAGCGACCGCAGCTCCGGCTTGAGCGGCGGCACGTCGAGCTTCTCGCTGACGTCCTTCAGCCTGTTGTGCAGTCGCGGATCGGGATTGGCGTTCTCCGCCCACACCACCGCCAGCACCTCGCGCGGCCCCAGCGGCACGCCGACGACATCGCCGGGCTTCAGCGCCATGCCGCGCGGCACGCGGTAGGAATAAGTTTGGTCGAGCGCGACCGGAACCAGCACGTCGACCACGCCGGCCGTGCTGACTGCACCTGGAAAGAGATCGGTCGGGCGGTCCATGAGGGCGGAGATAGCCTTGCTCGGGCTGAAGCGAAAGCCGCCCGGCAAAGTTAGCGAACGGTAAAGGACGAGGATGCGATATATATAGATGAACCGACGGGTTGAGACCGAGCTTCTCGCCGCGAGCGCCGCTGCGCTCCCTCGCCCCACTCTTGCGGGGAGAGGGCTGGGGTGAGGGGCAGACGCACGGGACGTGTTCGCCGTGAGACCTGTACCCCCTCACCCGGATTGCATCTGACGATGCAATCCGACCTCCCCCCGCAGGCGGGGAGAGGCGCAGACCGCATTCGCGGCGGCCGACAAGCTCGCAGGACCTCGTCCCATCGCTGGGCACGCACGCATGGCAAAGCAGACGCGACCACCTGAAACGGATGCCGACGATGCGCCGGAGTTCTCCGACCTGATCGGCGCCGATGACGGCGTGGTGCGCGCGATGATGCAGTGGCTGGCGCATCTGCGCAGCGAGCGCCGGCTGTCCCCGAAGACGGTCGAGGCCTATGCCCGCGACCTGCGGCAATGCCTGCAATTCCTCTGCACCCATTGGGGTGAGCCGGTGACATTGGCGCGCTTTGCGGTGCTGGAAGCCGCCGACGTCCGGGCCTTCATGGCGATGCGGCGCGCCGACGACATCGCCGGACGCTCCCTGATGCGGACGCTGGCAGGCTTGCGCTCGTTCGGTCGTTTCCTGGAGCGCGAGGGCAAAGGCAAGGTCGGCGCCCTCTCGGGAATCCGCGCGCCAAAGATCGCCAAGAGCCTGCCGAAGCCGCTGCCGATGGACGCCGCCAAGCGCCTCGCCGATGCCGACGAGCGTGCCGGCGAGACCCGCGAGACCTGGGTGCTGGCGCGCGACGCCGCGGTCATGGCGCTGCTGTATGGCTCCGGCCTGCGCATCTCAGAGGCGCTCGGATTGAAACGCCGCGAGGTGCCGCGGCCGGGCGAAGGCGACGTGCTGGTCGTGACCGGCAAGGGCAACAAGACGCGCATGGTGCCGGTGCTGCAGAACGTGCTGCAGCTGATCGACGAGTACGCCAGGCTCTGCCCCTACCCGCTTCCGGGAGCTGGGCCGATGTTCGTCGGCGCCAAGGGCGGTCCGTTGAGCCCGCGCATCATTCAGCTCGCGATGGAGCGGCTGCGCGGCGCGCTCGGCCTGCCCGACAGCGCCACGCCGCACGCGCTGCGCCACTCCTTCGCCACGCACCTGCTGTCGCGCGGCGGCGATCTGCGCGCGATCCAGGAGCTGCTCGGCCACGCCTCGTTGTCGACCACGCAGATCTATACCGGCATCGATTCTGAACGGCTGCTGCAGGTCTACGCGTCGGCGCATCCGCGGCGCTGACACCGTTCCGTCACATCGTTTCCCTTGCGCGACCACCGTGGTTCCGGCAATCGTCTCCCTCGCTTGATCCGGAGGGGAACAGATGAGCGCACATGAGAGCATGGAGCATGCGGAGCACGCCGAGCATGCCTCCGGCGAGAACAAGAAGATCGCGCTGCTGATCGCCGTCATCGCGCTGTTCCTGGCGCTGTCGGAAACGCTCGGCAAGGGCGCGCAGACCGAATCGATCAGCAAGAACGTCGAGGCATCCAACCTCTGGGCCTTCTTCCAGGCCAAGACCGTGCGCCGCACCGTGGTGCAGACCGCGGCCGAGCAGGGCAAGCTGAACCTGCCGGCGCTGCCGGACGAGGCGGCCAAGGCGGCGTTGCAGAAGCAGATCGATGACTGGCAGAAGAATGCCGCGCGCTATCGTTCGGAGCCGGAGACCGGCGAAGGCAGCGAACAATTGGCCGAACGCGCCAAGCATGCCGAGCACGAGCGCGACGAGGCGACGGCGAAATATCACCACTACGAATTGGCGTCAGCCGCTTTCCAGATCGGCATCGTGCTGGCGTCGGCGACGATCATCACGGGAATGATCGTGCTGGCCTGGGCCTCCGGTGGGCTCGCGCTGATCGGGATCGTCATGACGCTGCTCGGCCTGTTTCAGCCGCATCTCTTGCATCTGCATTAGCCACGAAAGCCGTCATTCCGGGGCAAGGCCACAGGCCTTGAACCCGGAATCTCGAGCTTGGCTTGCGTTCATTCTCAACAATCTCGAGATTCCGGGCTCAATCGCCGGCACGCTGCCGCTTTGCGGCCGCACACGGAGGATTGCCCCGGAATGACGCGGGTGGTGAGCAGGCGAATGAAGCCGCCCAATGGCTCTTCTTGATCAGCGCGCCTGCACGCTGCGACGGAAGCGCAGGATCTGGCGAACCACGCGGGCCGACCAGCCGCGGGCATTGCCCCGAAGCAACTCGCCGACGACCTCACGGACACGCTGCTTGATCGGCTCGACGAGGGCCGAGGCTTTGCTGCGCAGCGTGAGCACGGCCTCATACAGCCAGGCGAACCAGCCCATCTGCAGCAGCTTGCTGCGCGTGACGTCGAAGATGAATGCGGTGACACCGACACCGACGATCTTGCCGGACACGATCGTGGCCAGCGCGAGCTTCCACTGATGGTGCATCAGCAGCCACATGCCAAGCAGCTTGAGCGGAAACAACAGCACGACCGGCACGACGAAGACGATCAAGGTCAGCGCCGGAGACAGCGTTTCGATCCGCGCGGCAAGCCAGTGCTTCAAGCTCCGCAGCGGAATCGCGGCGACGATGCGCGCCACGACCGGCTCGAGATGGTCCCACAGCCAGGCCTCGATCAGGAAGATGATCGCAAGCAGAACCCAGAACGGCTGAAGCAGGCGGCGCAGCATCGGACTCCATCTCCGCCGGGCCCCGAGGGTTGAGGCCGCTATGACGATAGGACCTCGCGCCTTGCCGTTCGGTTCAGCGTCATAAGCGGGGCGTTTTGTCGCACCCACCTAAGGCGCCTCCGGGCGTCCATCACATATGGATGGCCCGCTTACCCACCGCAAGCGCGGCTTCCTTGACGGCCTCCGAGCGCGTCGGATGCGCGTGGCAGGTGCGCGCAAGATCCTCGGCAGAGCCACCGAACTCCATCAATACGGCGGCCTCGTGAATTATTTCCCCGGCCTCGCGGCCGATGATATGGGCGCCGAGCACGCGGTCGGTCTTCGCATCGGCGAGGATCTTCACGAAACCGTCAGTGGTCTGGTTGACCTTGGAACGGCCGTTCGCGGTAAACGGAAACTTGCCGACGGTGTAGGCGACGCCGGCCTGCTTCAACTCGTCTTCGGTCTTGCCGACGGAGGCCACTTCGGGCGTGGTGTAGACCACGCCCGGAATGACGTCGTAGTTCACGTGGCCGGCCTGGCCCGCGAGAATCTCCGCGACAGCGACGCCCTCGTCTTCGGCCTTGTGCGCGAGCATCGGGCCCGCGACGACGTCGCCGATGGCGTAGACGCCGGGCACGCTGGTCGCGAAATGATGATCGATCTGGACGCGGCCGCGATTATCGAGGATGACGCCCGCTTCCTGCAGACCGAGTCCCTCGGTGTAGGGCACGCGGCCGATCGCCACCAGCACGACATCGGCTTCGATCTTTTCAGCCGCTCCGCCCGCTGCGGGCTCGATGGTCGCCGACAGCGTCGCGCCCGACGTGTCGACGCCGGTGACCTTGGCGCCGAGCTTGAACGCAAAGCCCTGCTTCTCGAGGATGCGCTGGAACTGCTTGGCAATCTCGCCATCCATGCCGGGCAGGATGCGGTCGAGGAATTCGACCACGGTGACCTTGGCGCCGAGGCGGCGCCACACCGAGCCGAGCTCAAGGCCGATCACGCCGGCGCCGACGACGAGCAGGCTCGACGGCACCTTGTCCAGCGACAGCGCGCCGGTCGAGGACACGATGCGCTTCTCGTCGATCTCGATGCCCTTGAGGCGCGCGATGTCCGAGCCGGTGGCGATGACGATGTTCTTGGTCTCGACGGTCTGCGCAGCACCGTCATTGCCGGTGACCTGCAGCTTGCCGGTGCCGAGGATCTTGCCCTTGCCCACGAGCACGTCGATCTTGTTCTTCTTCATCAGGAACTCGACGCCCTTGACGTTGCCGTCGATGCCCTGCTGCTTGAAGTTCATCATCGCCGGCAGATCGATCTCCGGCGCCGGGACCTTGATGCCCATCTTGGCGAAGGAGTGCCCGGCCTCCTCGAACAATTCAGACGCGTGCAGCAGCGCCTTCGATGGCATGCAGCCGACATTGAGGCAGGTGCCGCCGAGGGTCGCGTTCTTCTCGACCACGGCCACCTTCAAGCCGAGCTGCGCCGCGCGGATGGCGCAGACATAACCACCGGGTCCGGTGCCGATGACGACGAGATCGTAGTTAGCCATGGTCGAATGTTCCGTAAGCTAGCAAGTCAAAGAAAAATGACGGTCGTCAGCGTCCGCCCGACACGTCGAGAATGGCCGAAGTGACATAGGAGGCCTCGTCCGACAGCAGCCAGACGATGGCATTGGCGATTTCCTCCGCGGTGCCGACGCGCTTCATCGGCACCATCGGCGCGAGGCGATGGGCGCGATCGGGCTCGCCGCCGGAGGCGTGAATGTCGGTATCGATCAGGCCGGGGCGAATGGCGGCGACGCGGATGCCCTCGCTCGCGACCTCGTGGGCCAGACCGATGGTGAAGGAATCGATCGCCCCCTTCGAGGCGGCGTAGTCGACATAGGTGTTCGGCGAGCCGAGCTTGGCGGCGACCGACGACAGGTTGATGATGACACCACCCTGGCCGCCATGCCGCGTCGACATCCGCTTCACGGCCTCGCGGGCGCAGAGGATGCTGCCGGTGACGTTGACCGCCATCAGCCGCTCGATGCGCTCCGCGCTCATCTCGTCGACGCGCGAGGTCGGGCCGACGATGCCGGCATTGTTGATGAGCGCGCCGAGCGTGCCGAACTTGTCGGCGGCCTTGAACAGCGCGAGGATGTCGTGCTCGCGGCCGACGTCGCATTTCACCGCGATCGCCTTGCCGTTCTTGGCCTCGATCGCGGCGACCGTGCTCTGCGCTGCCGCCTCGTTCGAGGCGTAGCCGACCACGATCTTGAAGCCGCGCGCCGCCGCGGCAAGGGCAGTGGCGCGGCCGATGCCGCGGCTGCCGCCGGTGATCACTGCAACCCTGTCGGTCATGCTGGCCCCCGTTAGGTCTGAGGCGCGCTGCCAGGCGCGCCTCAATTCGTCAAGTCGTTGTTCGCCTCAGAGATCCAGCACCAGCCGCGCCGGATCTTCCAGGCTCTCCTTGACGCGCACCAGGAAGGTCACGGCTTCCTTGCCGTCAATGACACGATGGTCGTAGGACAGCGCCAGATACATCATCGGCCGGACCTCGATCTTGCCGCCGACCACCACCGGCCGTTCCTGGATCTTGTGCATGCCGAGAATGCCGGACTGCGGCGCGTTCAGGATCGGGGTCGACATCAGCGAGCCGTAGATGCCGCCATTGGTGATCGTGAAGGTGCCGCCCTGCATCTCGTCGATCTTGAGCTGACCGTCGCGGGCGCGGCGGCCGAAATCGGCGATGCCCTTCTCGATGTCGGCGATCGACTTGTGGTCGCAGTCGCGCACGACCGGCACGACCAGTCCCTTGTCGGTGCCGACGGCGACGCCGATGTGGTAGTAGTTCTTGTAGATGAGATCGCTGCCGTCGATCTCGGCGTTCACGGCCGGGATGTCCTTCAGCGCCTGCACGACGGCCTTGGTGAAGAAGCCCATGAAGCCGAGCTTCGAGCCGTGCTTCTTCTCGAACACATCCTTGTACTGACTGCGCAGCGCCATGACGTTGGTCATGTCGACCTCGTTGAAGGTCGTCAGCATCGCTGCGGTGTTCTGCACGTCCTTGAGGCGGCGCGCGATGGTCTGGCGCAGCCGGGTCATCTTCACGCGCTCCTCGCGCGCGGCGTCATCCGCCGGCGACGGCGCACGCACTTGCACGGAAGCCGCCGGCTGATTGACCGGGGTCGGGGCGGAGGCCGCGCGCTCGATCGCCGCCAGCATGTCGCCCTTGGTGACGCGGCCATCCTTGCCAGAGCCCGGCACGGTGGTGGCATCGACGCCGCTCTCGGCGGAGAGCTTGCGCACCGACGGGGCCTGCGGCGTATCGGCGGGCAGCGCCTTGGCCGGCGCTGTAGCGGCAGCAGGGGCAGCCGCGGCGGGCTTCGCCGGAGCCGCGGCGGGAGCAGCAGCGGCCGACTTCGCGGCGGCCGCGCCATCGGTGATCTGGCCGAGCAGCGCGCCAACGGCGACGGTCTCGCCATCCTTGGCGATGATCTCACCCAAGGTGCCGGCCGACGGCGCGGGCACCTCGATCGTCACCTTGTCGGTCTCGAGCTCGACGAGGGGCTCGTCGACCGCCACGGCGTCGCCGGCCTTCTTGAACCAGCGGCCGATGGTGGCTTCGGTGACGGATTCACCCAGCGTCGGAACGCGAATTTCAGTCATGGTCTTTGTCCTCAATAACCCGTGCGGTCATAAAGCCTGTCCGCCATCGCCTTGCGGCGAGCAAGCGATGCGGGACGGACGATCAACGCGATGTACTTGCGCCCCGCAGGTTGCGGGGCGCGTCAAAAAGGCAGGTTCAGTTCAAGGCTTCGTCGAGCAGCGCCTTCAGCTGGGCGAGATGCTTCGACATCAGGCCCGTCGCGGTCGCTGCAGAGGCGGCACGGCCGGCATAGCGCGGACGCTTGCTCTTGCCGCCGGTCTGGTTCATCACCCATTCCAGATAGGGCTCGATGAAGTGCCAGGCGCCCATGTTGCGCGGCTCTTCCTGGCACCACACCACTTCGGCGTTCTTGAAGCGGCCGAGCTCGGCGACCAGCGCCTTGAGCGGCACCGGATAGAGCTGCTCGACCCGCATCAGGTAGACGTCGTTCAGCCCGCGCTTCTCGCGCTCGTCATAGAGGTCGTAATAGACCTTGCCCGAGCACAGCACGATGCGGCGGATCTGCTCGTCCGGCACCAGCCTGGTCTTGTCGTCCGCCTGCATCTGCGCGTCATCGTACAGGATGCGGTGGAACGTCGTGCCCTTGGCGAGCTCCTCGAGCCGCGACACCGCGCGCTTGTGGCGCAGCAGCGATTTCGGCGTCATTACGATCAGCGGCTTGCGGATCTCGCGATGCAACTGTCGCCGCAGCACGTGGAAGTAGTTCGCCGGCGTAGTCGGATAGACCACCTGCATGTTGTCCTCGGCGCACATCTGCAGATAGCGCTCGAGGCGTGCCGACGAATGCTCGGGGCCCTGGCCCTCGTAGCCGTGCGGCAGCAGGCAGACCAAGCCGGACATGCGCAACCATTTACGCTCACCCGACGAGATGAACTGGTCGAACAACACCTGGGCGCCGTTGGCGAAGTCGCCGAACTGTGCCTCCCAGAGGGTCAGCGCGGTCGGCTCTGCGAGCGAGTAGCCGTATTCGAAGCCGAGCACGGCTTCTTCCGAGAGCAGCGAGTTGATGACCTCGAAGTGGCCCTGCTCCGGCGCCAGATGGTTGAACGGCGTGTAGCGGCTCTCGTCCTCCTGGTCGATCAGCACCGAATGGCGCTGCGAGAAGGTGCCGCGCTCGCTATCCTGACCGGAGAGACGAACCTTGTGGCCTTCGAGCAGCAGCGAGCAGTACGCCAGCGCTTCGCCGGTCGCCCAGTCGAGCCCGATGCCGCTGTCGATCGCCTTGGCGCGGTTCTCGAGGAAGCGCTGGATCGTCCGGTGCACGCGGAAGCCGTCCGGCACCTTGGTGATCTTGCGGCCGATCTCCTTGAGGCGGTCGATCTCGACGCCGGTAACGCCGCGGCGCGCCTCCTCCTCCTGGTCGGCGGATTTGAAGCCTGCCCACTTGCCGTCGAGCCAGTCGGCCTTGTTCGGGCGATAGGACGTACCGGCCTCGAACTCGGCGTCGAGACGGGCGCGCCAGTCGGCCTTGGCCTTCTCGACCTCGCCCTCGGTCATGACGCCTTCGGCGACCAGGCGCTTGGAGTAGATCTCCAGGGTCGACGCATGGGCGCCGATCTTCTTGTACATCACCGGCTGGGTGAAGGCCGGCTCGTCGCCTTCGTTGTGGCCATGCCTGCGGTAGCAGAACATGTCGATCACGACCGGCTTGTGGAATTTCTGCCGGAACTCGATCGCGACCTTGGCCGCGAACACCACGGCTTCCGGATCGTCGCCGTTCACGTGGAAGATCGGCGCATCGATCATCTTGGCGACGTCGGACGGATAGGGCGACGACCGCGAATAGCGCGGATAGGTCGTGAAACCGATCTGGTTGTTGACGATGAAATGAATCGAGCCACCGGTCCGGTAGCCTTTCAGGTCGGACAGCGCGAAGCACTCCGCCACGACGCCTTGGCCGGCGAACGCAGCGTCGCCATGCATCAAGAGCGGCAGCACCGAGATGCGCATGTCCGGCGGATCGCCATGCTGGTCCTGCTTGGCGCGGACCTTGCCGAGCACCACGGGATCGACGATCTCCAGATGCGACGGATTGGCAGTCAGCGACAGATGGATGCGGTTGCCGTCGAACTCGCGGTCCGAGGAGGCGCCGAGGTGGTACTTGACGTCGCCGGAGCCTTCGACCGCGTCGGGATTGGCCGAGCCGCCCTTGAACTCGTGAAACAGCGCGCGGTGCGGCTTGCCCATCACCTGGGTCAGCACGTTGAGGCGGCCGCGATGCGGCATGCCCAGCACGATCTCCTTCACGCCGAGATTGCCGCCGCGCTTGATGATCTGCTCCAGCGCCGGAATCAGCGACTCGCCGCCGTCGAGGCCGAAGCGCTTGGTACCGGTGAACTTGACGTCGCAGAACTTCTCGAAGCCCTCGGCCTCGATCAGCTTGGTCAGGATGGCGCGACGGCCCTCGCGGGTGAACGAGATTTCCTTGTCCGGTCCCTCGATGCGCTCCTGAATCCAGGCCTTCTGCGCGGCGTTCGTGATGTGCATGAACTCGACGCCGAGCGTCTGGCAGTAGGTGCGCTCGCAGATCGCGACGATCTCACGCAGGCTGCCGTATTCGAGGCCGAGCACGTGATCGAGGAAGATCTTGCGGTCGTAGTCGGCCTCGGTGAAGCCGTAGGAGCGCGGATCGAGTTCCTCACGGTTGCGCGGCGCCTCGATGCCGAGGGGATCGAGCTTGGCGTGGAAGTGGCCGCGCATGCGGTAGGCGCGGATCAGCATCAACGCGCGGACAGAGTCGCGGGTGGCCTGATTGACGTCGGCCACCGACAGTTCGACGCCCTTCGTCTGGGCCTTGGCGGCGATCTTCTCGCCGACCTTCTTCTCGACGACGGCCCAGTTGCCGTCCAGCGCCGAGGTCAATTCGTCGCGGGGGGAGACCGGCCAGTTGCTGCGCGCCCAGGAGGGGCCCGACGCATTCTTCTGCACGTCGGCCGGCGCGTCCTTCAGGCTCTTGAAGAACTCCTGCCACTCCGGGTCGACCGAAGCGGGGTCCTTCTCGTAGCGGGCGTAGATCTCATCGATGTAGGTGGCATTGGTGCCCTGCAGAAAAGACGACAGGGCGAAGGCGGCGTTCGCATCTTGGCGAGACATGGTGGCGTCCTGGTAATTTCGATGCGCCCAATCAAAACGGCGCAATGCCTGATCCGCGGGGGACGCGGATCAGGCTCGGGTTAGGACCGTTTACCTTATTTATTGTAAATATTCGCGCCGAAAAGCACTAAGTCCTGAATCAGGATTTCAACTTTTCGACAAGCGTCTTGCCAAGCCGCGCCGGAGACGGAGAGACTGTAATACCAGCAGCTTCCATCGCAGCGGTCTTCGAGCCGGCATCGCCCTTGCCGCCCGAGATGATCGCGCCGGCATGGCCCATACGGCGGCCGGGAGGGGCGGTGACGCCGGCGATGAATCCGACCATCGGTTTCTTGCGGCCGCGCTTCGCCTCGTCCTTGATGAACTGTGCCGCGTCCTCCTCGGCCGAGCCGCCGATCTCACCGATCATGATGATCGAGGTCGTCTTGGGGTCGGCCAGGAACATCTCGAGCATGTCGATGAACTCGGTGCCCTTGACCGGGTCGCCGCCGATGCCGACCGCCGTGGTCTGGCCCAGGCCCTCGGACGTCGTCTGGAACACCGCTTCATAGGTCAGCGTGCCCGAGCGCGACACGATGCCGACCGAGCCGGGCTTGAAGATGTTGGCCGGCATGATGCCGATCTTGCACTCGCCGGCGGTCATGACGCCCGGGCAGTTCGGCCCGATCAGGCGCGACTTGGATCCCACAAGCGAGCGTTTGACCCGGACCATGTCGAGCACCGGGATGCCCTCGGTGATGCAGACGATCAGCGGGACCTCGGCGTCGATCGCCTCGCAGATCGCGTCGGCCGCGCCCGGCGGCGGCACGTAGATCACGGATGCATCGGCGCCGGTGGCCTCGCGGGCCTCCTTGACGGTGTCGAAGACCGGCAGGCCGAGATGGGTCGAGCCGCCTTTGCCCGGCGAGGTGCCGCCGACCATCTTGGTGCCGTAAGCGATCGCCGCCTCGGAGTGGAAGGTGCCGTTCTTGCCGGTGAAGCCCTGGCAAATGACCTTGGTGTTCTTGTCGATGAGGATGGACATCGTGCTTTCTCTAAAAGCGTTGCGGTGAGGAATGAGCGAGCGCCTGAAACGGCGCTCAGCCTCCCTTGACGGCCTTGACGATCTTCTGCGCGGCGTCGTCGAGATTGTCGGCGGGCAGCACGTTCAGACCGGACTCGCTGATGATCTTCTTGCCGAGATCGACATTGGTGCCCTCGAGGCGCACCACCAGCGGCACCTTCAGGCCCACTTCCTTGACCGCGGCCACGACGCCCTCGGCGATGACATCGCACTTCATGATGCCGCCGAAGATGTTGACCAGGATGCCCTTCACGTTCGGGTCGGCGGTGATGATCTTGAAGGCAGCCGCGACCTTCTCCTTGCTGGCGCCGCCGCCGACGTCGAGGAAGTTGGCGGGCTCCATGCCGTAGAGCTTGATGATGTCCATCGTCGCCATGGCGAGGCCGGCGCCGTTGACCATGCAGCCGATGGTGCCGTCGAGCGCGACGTAGTTGAGGTCGTACTTCGACGCCTCGATCTCCTTGGCGTCCTCCTCGGTCTCGTCGCGCAGCGCGACGACTTCCGGGTGCTTGAACAGCGCATTGGAGTCGAACGAGACCTTCGCGTCCAGGACGCGCAGCTGGCCCTGCTTGGTGACGACCAGCGGGTTGATCTCGAGCATCGCCATGTCCTTGGCGACGAAGGCGTTGTAGAGCTGGGTGGTCAGCTTCTCGGCCTGCTTGGCGAGGTCGCCGGAGAGCTTCAGCGCCTTGGCGACGGCGCGGCCGTGATGGCCCATGACGCCAGTGGCCGGATCGACCGAGAAGGTGATGATCTTCTCAGGCGTGCTGTGGGCGACGTCCTCGATGTTGACGCCACCTTCGGTCGACACCACGAAGGCGACCCTCGAGGTCTCCCGGTCGACCAGCAGCGACAGATAGAATTCCTTGTCGATGTCCGAGCCGTCCTCGATGTAGAGGCGGTTGACCTGCTTGCCGTCCGGACCGGTCTGCACGGTCACCAGCGTGGCGCCCAGCATTTGCTTGGCGAACTCGTTGACCTCCTGGATCGACTTGGCGAGGCGGACGCCGCCCTTGTCGCCGGCCGAGGCCTCCTTGAACTTGCCCTTGCCGCGGCCGCCGGCGTGGATCTGGCTCTTCACGACCCAGACCGGGCCACCGAGCGTCTTCGCCGCCGCATCCGCGTCCTCCGGACGGAGAACCGGCACGCCCTTCGAAATCGGCACGCCGAACTCGTGCAGCAGTGCCTTGGCCTGATATTCGTGAATGTTCATAAGCGCTTGCTCCCCGAACCCGCGATGGGGTGACGACCAGAATTGTTGTTAGGATGTCTGGTATACCATATACCAAACATCCTGCAACTCGATGTGGGCGAGACTACGCCCCGTGAATGACCCCTGATCAGCGGCCGAGCAGGTCGGGCGCGATCTTCTTGCAGGCGTCGACCAGGCCCTGGACGGCGGCGACCGACTTGTCGAACGCCTCGCGGTCCTTCCCGGCCAGCTCGATCTCGACGATGCGCTCGACACCCTTGGAGCCGATCACGACGGGCACGCCGACATACATGTCCTTGACGCCGAACTCGCCGTTGAGATGCGCCGCGCAGGGCAGCACGCGCTTCTTGTCGCGCAGATAGCTCTCGGCCATCGCGATCGCCGAGGCCGCCGGGGCGTAGTAGGCCGAGCCGGTCTTGAGCAGGTTGACGATCTCGGCGCCGCCATTGCGGGTGCGGTCGACGATCTCGTCGATGCGGGCCTGCGAGGTCCAGCCCATCTTGACGAGATCCGGCAGCGGAATGCCGGCGACGGTCGAGTACTTGGTCAGCGGCACCATGGTGTCGCCATGGCCGCCGAGCACGAAGGCAGTGACGTCCTCGACCGAGACGTTGAACTCATCAGCCAGGAAGTAGCGGAAGCGCGCGGAGTCGAGCACGCCGGCCATGCCGACGACCTTCTTCGCCGGAAGGTTCGAGGCCTTCTGCAGCGCCCAGACCATCGCGTCGAGCGGGTTGGTGATGCAGATGACGAACGCATCGGGGGCGTACTTCTTGATGCCGGCGCCGACCTGCTCCATCACCTTCAGGTTGATCGACAGCAGATCATCGCGGCTCATGCCCGGCTTGCGCGGCACGCCGGCGGTGACGATGCACACCTTGGCGTTGTCGAGCGCCTCGTAAGAGTTGGCGCCGGTGAAGTGCGCGTCGAAGCCATCGACCGGCGAGGACTGCGCGATGTCGAGCGCCTTGCCCTGCGGAACGCCTTCGGCAATGTCGAACATCACGACGTCGCCGAGCTCCTTGAGGCCGACGAGGTGAGCCAGCGTTCCGCCGATCTGACCGGAGCCAATCAAAGCAATCTTGTCGCGCGCCATGGCAAATTTTCCTTTGAACCCGAAGGGGTGAGGGAGGTTGAAAAGTCGAGTGGGTGGTTATCCCTTTCGCCCGGGCCGTTCAAGTCACGCTATGGCCAATTGGCGGGCGTGCCTTGATTTCGATCAGGACCGGGCGACGGCTGCTGATGATCCTTTCAGCATGATTGGCGTGGCCTTTTCGCGGCTGTGTGCCCGGCGGCAGGCGCTCGCCAAAACTCCGGTATTTGTCAGGTTTCGACCAACCCCGTGGAAGTCCCGGATGCCGCCGAGTCCTTCCGCCCGTGCGGCAGGGCCAGGTAGGAGTCCGAGCCCATCTCGATCAGGCGCGAGGTGGTCCGCTTGAACTCCATGGCCTCGATGCCCTCGGTCGCGACGTAGAGCGAAATCGGGTCGGCTTCGGCGGACGCGATCAGCTTCACGGCGTTGTCGTAGAGCGTATCGATCAGGGTGATGAACCGCTTGGCGGCATTGCGCTCGGCCAGATCCATGACCGGAACGTGATCGATCAGGATCGTATGATAGTCGTGCGCGAGCCGCAGATAGTCCGAGGCTGCCAGCGGCTTCTCGCAGAGATCGGTAAAACCGAAGCGGGCGACGCCGTTGGCGGAGCACGGGACATGCAGGATACGCCCCTTGATCGTCATGTCGCGCGGCTTGCACTTGGCATGCCCCGTGAGCCGCGCCCAGGCCTTGTCGAGCGCCGCTCGCGCGTCGACATCGGCCGGCACCAGCCACATCTTCACGCCGGCCAGCTTCTCCAGCCGGAAATCGGTGCGCGCATCCAGCCGCATCACGTCCATATGGTCGGCGATCTGCTTGATGAAGGGCAGGAACAGCGCGCGGTTGAGGCCGCCTTTGTAGAGGTCTTCGGGCGCGACGTTCGAGGTCGCCACCACCACGGTGCCGAGCTCGAACAGCCTGGCGAACAGACGTCCCAGGATCATCGCGTCGGCGATGTCGGTGACATGGAATTCGTCGAAGCAGAGCAGCCAGGCCTGATCGAAGATCGCCTGTGCCGTGAGCCCGATCACGTCGGCATCGGCGAGCTCGCCGCGCGCGATGTTCTGGCGGTAGCCGTAGATGCGCTCGTGCACCTCGGCCATGAATTCGTGAAAATGGGCGCGGCGCTTGTGCTCGACGGGACAGCTCTGGAAGAACAGGTCCATCAGCATGGTCTTGCCGCGCCCGACCTCGCCGTGGACATAGAGGCCGTTCGGCGGCTCGCTCTTGTCGGCAAAAAGGCGGCCGAACAAGCCTTGCTTGCGCGTCGGCTTGTAGGTCGAGAGGCGGCGCTCCAGCGCCGCCAGGGCGTCGGCGACCTCGGCCTGGGCGAGGTCGGCCTCGATCGCACCGGTATCGACCAAAGACTGATATTGCGCGCGGAACGCGTCTGACGGAGTGGACAGCATGAGCCCACTCTAGGTCACGAGACTTACGGAAAATGCAATCCGCAAATGGTGGAAGCCGCCATGCGTCGGAGCCGTGAGGTCGTGGTATATGGCACGCAAACGCCGCCGTGACCGTTAGTCCGGGGCTAACGACGTTAGTCTTCGCTCCCGGCCTCAGCGAGCGGCTGGCTTGAACGACCGCGCTCCAGACCTCACCCCGGGGAAAGGTCGTAGGCGTCCTCGACCACGTAGGGGCCACCGCCGGTCGAGGCGCGCGACGAGAACAGCACGAAGCGCTCGGCCGTGAACACGCGGCTCGGGAAATAGCCGCGGACGGAGAGATAGTCGGCGACGTCCTGGCTCGACGCATCGTGCAGCCGCGCCAGCGTGACGTGGGGCACGAATTTACGACCTTCCGGATCGAGCCCGATCCGCTGCATGAGCCGCTCGAGCTCGGCCTGCAGCTCGATCAGGGGGCGGCTCGGCGCGACGTTGGCAACGACGGCGCGCGGCTTGCGGCCGCCGAAGCTGGAGAGACCCTGCACCGTCACTTCGAACGGCTTGCGGTTCACCCGCCACAGCATCGAGGCGATCTCGTTGGCGGAGGCGCCGTCGATGTCACCTATGAAGCGCAACGTCACATGGTAATTTTCGGGATCGATCCAGCGGGCGCCGGGGAGGCCACCCCGCAAACCGGAAAGCGTGTGGCCAACCTCGGCCGGGATTTCCAGTCCAGTAAACAGACGCGGCATCGTTTCAGGACTCCCGATGCTGGAGGCTGATCTCGAAAATTGACGAGATCATGCCTTCGAGAAATGATCGACGACGAATCGCCAATGCATCATTCCTACCGAATTTATATGACTCCGCGACGGAAGGCGGGTTAACGCCGGTAAAAGCTGCGGAAAACCCGGCCCTTAAGGTTATCGCAAATGATCGACGCGGCGCTTCGTTCCGTCATTGCCCACGAAGTGGACGCAGGAATGCTTCCGCCGTAGGCAACATCCGGGACACGATGATGTCGACGCCGGCTGCGGTGGGGTGGATGCCGTCGGCCTGGTTCAGCTTGGGGTCGGCGGCGACACCGTCGAGAAAGAACGGATACAGCGGGACGCCGAATTCCTTGGCCAGATCGGGATAGATCGCGTTGAATTTCGCGGCATAGTCGCTGCCGTAGTTCGGCGGCGCCAGCATGCCGCACAGCATGACGGCGATGCCCCGCGCCTTCAGCCGGGTCACGATCTCGGTCAAGGCCTTGCGCGTCACCGCGGGATCGATGCCGCGCAGCGCATCGTTGGCGCCGAGCTCGACGATGACGGCCTCGGTCCCGTCAGGCACCGACCAGTCGAGCCGATCGCGGCCGCCGGACGAAGTATCCCCGGATACGCCGGCATTGGTGAGGTCGATCGGCAGGCCCTGGGCCTGCAACGCCTTCTGCAGCTTGGCTGGAAACGCATCCGAGGCGGACAGGCCAAGACCCGCGCTCAAGGAATCGCCGAGCACGACCAGCTTGATCGGCTTGACGTCGTCAGCGCCCGCAAACGCGGGCCCGACTGTCATCAAGGCGAGCATCAACACGAGTATGTGCACGAAGATATGTCCGCGCCTCTCGACCCGGCTTGCGGAGTTGCCATATGACCGAGCCATGGACAGTCTCATCGAAACCTCGCGTTTGGCCGGCCTTGCGCCGGACACCATTACCATCTCCAACGTCAACCTCTCGCTCGGCACCGGAGCGGCACGTGTTCATATCCTCAAGGACATCAGCCTGCGGGTGGGACAGGGCGAGACGATCGGCCTGATCGGCCCCTCGGGATCGGGGAAGTCCACGCTGCTGATGGTGATGGCGGGGTTGGAACGTCCTGACAGTGGTGAGGTGGTGGTCGGCGGCACCGCTTTCAATGCCCTGGACGAGGACGCCCTGGCCCGGTTCCGGGGTCGCCAGGTCGGCATCGTCTTCCAGTCCTTCCACCTGATCCCGACCATGACCGCGCTGGAGAATGTGGCAGTGCCGCTCGAGCTGGCCGGCCATGCCGGCGCCGCGGAGCGTGCCGCCCGCGAGCTCGAGCAGGTCGGGCTCGGCCACCGTCTGCATCACTATCCGACGCAGCTCTCCGGCGGTGAGCAGCAGCGCGTGGCATTGGCCCGCGCTCTCGCTCCCGACCCCGCAATTCTCGTGGCCGACGAGCCGACCGGCAATCTCGACGAGACCACCGGCCAGCAGATCGTCGACCTGCTGTTCACCAAGCATGCCGAGCGCGGCATGACGCTGGTGCTGGTGACCCATGACAGCGGCCTCGCGCATCGGTGCGACCGGGTGGTGCGGCTGCGCTCGGGACGGATCGAAGCCGAGAGCGACGCACACGAGCAAGCCGACGCATGAGCACGGTATCCGAACCGATCGCGGGCGGCCGCATGGCCGCGTTGCCGGTGCGCTACGCGCTGCGCGAGCTGCGCGGCGGCTTGCGCGGCTTCTACGTCTTCATCGCCTGCATCGCGCTCGGCGTGCTCGCCATCGCCGGTGTCGGCTCGGTGGCGGCCAGCCTCAATGACGGGCTGGTCCGCGAGGGCCGGACCTTGCTCGGCGGCGACGTCGCTTTCTCGCTGTTTCAGCGCGAGGCCAAGCCCGAGGAGATCGCCTTCCTGCGGACGCGCGGCCAGGTCTCGCTGGCGGCAACCTTGCGGGCGATGGTGCGCGCCGGTGACGCCAAGCTGGCCTTGGTCGAGCTCAAGGCGGTCGACGGCGCCTATCCGCTGCTGGGCAAGGCCGAGCTGCAGCCCGACCTGCCGCTACCGGACATTCTCGCCGAACGCGACGGCGTGTTCGGCGCGGCGGCCGATCCGGCACTGCTGGCGCGGCTCGATCTCAAGGTCGGCGACACCGTCAGCATCGACACGGTCCGCTTCCAGATCCGCAGCGCGCTCCAGGCCGAGCCGGACAAATTGTCCGGCGGCATCGGCCTTGGGCCGCGCTTCCTGATCAGCGAGGCCGGCTTGCGCGCCACGTCGCTGCTGCAGCCGGGCAGCCTGGTGCGCTGGACCTACCGGGTCCGGCTGCCCGACAATGCCAAGGACGACCACGCCGCAGCGTCCTTCATCGCCGACACCCGCCTGACCTTGCCGTCGGCCGGGTGGGAGATCCGCAGCCGCAGCAATGCCTCGCCGCAGCTCGAGCGGACGATCGGCCGCTTCACCCAGTTCCTCACCCTGGTCGGTCTCGCCGCGCTGCTGGTCGGCGGCGTCGGCGTCGCCAACGCGGTCAAGAGCCATGTCGACCGCCGCACCGAGGTGATCGCGGCGTTCAAGGCCCTCGGCGCCACCAGCCGCGACGTGTTCGGCATCTACCTCGTGCAGGTGATGGTGCTCGCCACGATCGGTTCGATCATCGGCCTCTGCGCCGGCGCGGCCCTGCCCTTCGCCATCGTCGGGCTGTTCGGCAACATCCTGCCGCTGCCCGTGATCCCGGCTATTCATTCCGACGAGCTGGCGCTGTCCTTCGTCTATGGCCTGCTCACCGCACTGGCGTTCGGTCTGTGGCCGCTCGGGCGCGTGCGCGACGTGCCGGTGGCGGCGTTGTTCCGCGAGGCGGTCATCGCCGAATGGCACCGGCCGCGCTGGAGCTATCTGGTGCTGATCGCGGGCACCGTCGCGCTGCTGATCGCGGTCGTGATCGGCTTGTCCTACGACAAGCGCATCGCCGCGGTGTTCGTCGTCGCCGCCGCGCTGGTGTTCGTGCTGTTGCGCGGCATTGCCGCCGCGGTGATGGCAATTGCGCGCGCCCTGCCGCGCAGCCGCTTCCCGATGCTGCGGCTGGCGGTCAGCAACATCTACCGCCCGGGCGCGCTGACACCGTCCGTGGTGCTGTCGCTCGGACTGGGTCTCGCGGTGCTGGTCACAATCACCCAGATCGACGGCAATCTGCGGCGCCAATTCCTGGCGCAACTGCCGGAGCAGGCGCCGTCGTTTTTCTTCATCGACGTCCCCTCCGGCGAGGCCGACCGCTTCCGCGGCTTCCTCAAGGACCTCGCCCCTCAATCCGCTGTCGAAGACGTGCCGATGCTGCGCGGGCGCATCGTCTCCGCCCGCGGCGTCCGCGCCGAGGACCTCAAGGCGACGACGGACACCGAATGGGTGCTGCAGAGCGATCGCGGCCTGACCTATACCGCCGAGATTCCCAAGGGCTCGAAGGTGGTCGAGGGCGAGTGGTGGAGCGAGACCTACAGCGGACCGCCGCTGGTCTCGATCGAGAAGCGCATCGCCGACGGCCTCGGCCTCAAGCTCGGTGACGACATCGTCGTCAACGTGCTCGGACGCGATATCACGGCGCGGATCGGCAACATGCGCACCATCGACTGGCAGGGGCTCGGCATCAACTTCGTGCTGGTGTTCTCCCCGAATGCCTTCAAGGGCGCGCCGCACACCCATGTCGCGACCCTGACCGAAGCGCGCTCCGATGCCGCCGAGGATGCCCGTGTCATCCGCAAGGTGGCCGACGCCTTCCCGATGGTGACCAGCGTGCGGGTCCGAGAGGTGATGGAGACCGTGGGCTCGGTGGTCTCCAACCTCGCGCTCGCCATCCGCGGCGCCAGCGCGGTGACCTTGATCTCGGCCATCCTGGTGCTCGGCGGCGCGCTGGCCGCCGGCCACCGCCACCGGGTCTACGACGCGGTCATCCTGAAGACCCTGGGCGCGACGCGGCTGCGGCTGCTCGGCGCCTACGCGCTCGAATATCTGATGATCGGGTTTGCCACCGCCGCGTTCGGCGTCATCGCCGGCTCGGTCTCCGCTTGGCTGATCGTGACCCGGCTGATGACCTTGAGCTTCGCCTGGCAGGCGGGCAGCGCCGCGCTGGTCGTCTTGGCGGCGCTGATCGTGACCGTCGGCCTCGGACTGGCCGGCACCCTGCTCGCGCTGAACCAGAAGCCGGCGACGGTTCTTCGGAATCTCTAGCGGCTTGATCGAGCGCTTGCGCGCTCATGCCGCACGGTTAACGCGATTTATACGGCTGAGACGCGTTCGGAGCGACATTCAGCCGCGCGTGGAAGCTTGCGGCGGATATGCTAGTTTCCCATCTAGGGAATGGGCTCAGAGACCTGCCAAAGATGGCGAATTTGCCGATGACGCAAATTTAATATCGATGGCAGCGGGTATGAGATAGGGTTTTTCGAGAACCGGCTGAAGGTCCTGCCAGGATCGGGCTGCCGGGCAACCAACGGGAATTCGACCATGTCGGACCTCAACCGCAACTATGCTTCACCCTTTGGCCGGGTGGCCGGGCGCGCCGATGCCGCGACCGTCGACGCCGGTCTGCGCGCCTACATGCTGCGCATCTACAATTACATGAGCATCGGCCTGGCCATCACCGGCCTCGCGGCGCTCGGCGTCTACATGGCGTCGGTGACCGGCGATCCGGCGGCCGGCGTGTTCAAGTTCGGCAACGCCTATCTGACGCAGTTCGGCTACGCGATGTTCGTGAGCCCGCTGAAGTGGCTGTTCATCCTTGCCCCTCTGGTCATGGTGTTCGCGATCTCGGCCGGCATCAACCGCCTCGCGCCGTCGACCGCGCAACTCCTGTTCTGGGTGTTTTCGGCCTTGATGGGCATCTCGCTGTCGTCGATCTTTCTGGTGTACACCCACACCTCGATCGTGCGGGTGTTCTTCATCACCGCGGCGACGTTCGGCGCGCTCAGCCTGTACGGCTACACGACCAAGCGTGACATGACGGGCATGGGCTCGTTCCTGTTCATGGGCCTGATCGGCATCGTGCTGGCGAGCCTGGTGAACCTGTTCCTGGCGAGCTCGATGCTGCAGTTCATCGTCTCGGTGATCGGCGTGTTCGTGTTCGCCGGCCTGACCGCCTGGGATACGCAGCGCCTGAAGAACGAGTACATCTACGGCTACGCCTCCGCGGGCGGCGACATCGCCGAGCGCGCAGCGATCACCGGCGCGCTGTCACTGTACCTGAACTTCATCAACCTGTTCACGCTGCTGCTGCAGCTGCTCGGACAGCGCGACTGATCCAACCGCTCGAACGAGCGACCTTCGAAGCCCCGGCCTCACCGCCGGGGCTTTTCGTTTGCACAAACCCGATTGCGACCGGCGCAAAGCGGCAGCGACAGCCATGCCGCGAGGCCGGATTGATCGCCGCGTCCGCATGGGTATGCTTGCACCCCATGTCGAACATTGAAATCCGGCCCACCCAGGAGGCCGACCTCCCGGCCATCACCGCCATCTACGGCCAGGCCGTCCGCGAGGGCACGGCCACCTTCGAGCTCGACCCTCCGGATCTGGCGGAGATGACGCGCCGCTTCCGGGCGCTCCGCGACGGCGGCTTCCCCTATTTCGCCGCCCTGCTGGACGGAGAGGTGGTGGGCTATGCCTATGCCGGGCCCTACCGGCCCCGCCCTGCCTATCGCTTCACGGTGGAGAACTCGGTCTATCTCGCTCCCGCCAGCCAGCGTCGCGGCATCGGGATGCGACTAATGCGGCGGCTGATCGACGCCTGTGAGGAGGGAGGCTTTCGCCAGATGATCGCCGTCATCGGCGACTCCGCCAATGCCGGCTCGGTCGGGCTGCATACCGCCTGCGGCTTCCAGATGATCGGCACCCACCCGAGCGTCGGCCTGAAATTCGGCCGCTGGCTCGATACTGTGATGATGCAGCGCCCGCTCGGGGCCGGGAGCAGCGACGTCCCGGCGTAAGCGACGCCGGTCGAAATGTCGTGATCACCCGGCGGGTCGGATCAGACCAGCGCCGGCTTCGGCGCGATCGCCAGCAACACGCGCTCAAGCTCGTGGCCGCGGCGCAGGATCAGCCCGGTGGCCGAGATCACGCTGTACATGCCCTGCTTGCGTGCGAGACGCGGATCCTTCTCGATGCGGTAGATCGGCACCTCGGACGCCCGGCGAAACACGGAGAAGACGGCCCGGTCGCGCAGAAAGTCGATCGAATAGTCGCGCCACTCACCGTCGGCGACCATGCGACCGTAGAGGTTCAGGATGCGGTTCAGCTCCAGGCGGTCGAACGTCACCCGGTTCGGCGCTGCGGCCGCACTGCGCGCCGCCGCGCGGTTCTCGCTGGGGTCGGCGTCCTCCGGCGTGAGGTTCATTGGCGTCCTCCTGTCATCTGTGTGACATGATCGCGCCATCCGGCAGAAGCCGCAAGGGGCCGTTTTCGTTGTTGAAGTTCGACCGAGCCTGCGAGGTCATCAGTTCCGCGAACACGCAAGCGTCACGGGATCGTTAGCGGAATCATAATCGCGCCGTCTTTCCGCCCACCGACCGCCCCCGACCTTCGGCATAAGATTCGTGTGCGTTGGCCCGGTCCTTTCGGTTCCGGATTCCTCAGCCCCCAGCCCCCCGGGGTCGTCAGGATCGGGTCTATTCACAAGTAAGGCAAAGGGCCAACGCAAGTTGGTCCTTTTGCTTTTCTGGCGTGAGCTGCCGGAAGATGTCGCGGCGCGCCGTCGCACGGACGTGACGCGCCTCACGCAGGTCAGCGAAAACGAAGATCGGGACGACGGAAGATCAGCGCTCGGGACCACGCGCCGTTGCTGAAGCCCGTCCGCCCAACGGCAACTCGGAAAAGGCGGCGCCGAGCATCGGCCCAGGGCGGTCGCGACTGCCGTCCTGCACATAGACGACGGTGCCATCGACGCCCTCGCGGGCGATCTTCTCCAGCGGCACGCTCCAGCTGACCGGCGACCCGTTCCAGTCACCCAGCTTCTGGAGACCGCGAACGACGTTGTAATAGGTCAGGTCGCGGCCGCTGTTCTCGCCGCGCCCGACCGAGATCGGGACCACCCGCGAGATCGAGCAGACCCAGACCTCGCCGTGCCGGCGCGGCGCATGCTCGCTGGCCGCGGCGACCGAGACGGCGAGCTCCTGGCCGTCGACCGACAGCCTCACCGGCACCGACATCACCGCGCCGCCCTGGACGGTTTCCTCGATCGCGCCTTCGATCGCCTCGCGGTCGCTGCCGATCACATGCACAGAGCCGTTGATCACCGCCTGCGGCGTATAGACCTCGCGGTCCCCGCGCGCACGAGAATAGGCCCGCTGCCGGGCCGTGAAGCGGGAGTCGGCCAGCGTGTCCTTCCAGCCGAGATAGTCCCAGTAGTCGATCGGCAGCGACAACGCGATGACCGAAGGATCTCTGGCGAGCTCGCCGAGGATCTTGTCAGCCGGCGGGCAGGACGAACAGCCTTGAGAGGTGAAGAGTTCGATCACCGCACGGGGATCGGATGCGGCTGGCCGGACGAAAGCGATGACCGCACAGACACTCAGCGCTGCGCGCGACCACCACGACATCTGTCCACTCATCGCCACTGTCCCGTCTGGACCACCGTCCGCTGCGCCCTGCGCATCACTGCATCCGCGATGCCGTCCTCGTAGTTAACAAACCGAAAATGCAAAGGAGGCGACCCTTGTCATAGGCCGCCTCCTTCATCACCCGCTACTCACTTCAGAGTGAGCCAAACTGTCGCATCGCGCTTTGGTTAAGCGGCGAGCTTGCGCAGCACGTAGTGCAGGATGCCGCCGTTGCGGTAGTAGTCGAGCTCGTCGAGCGTATCGATCCGGCAGAGCAGCGGCACCTGCTGCGCCGCACCGTCGGCCGAGACGATCTCGGCGGTCAGGGTTTGGCGCGGCTTCAGGTCGCCCTGCAGGCCCTTGATGGTAACCTTCTCGTCGCCCTTGAGGCCGAGCGAGGACCAGGACGTGCCTTCCTGGAAGGTGAGCGGCAGCACGCCCATACCGACCAGGTTGGAGCGATGGATGCGCTCGAAGCTCTGGCAGATCACGGCGCGGACGCCGAGCAGCCGGGTACCTTTGGCGGCCCAGTCGCGCGATGAGCCGTTGCCGTATTCGGCGCCGGCGAACACCACCAGCGGCACACCCTCTTCCTGATACTTCATCGCGGCGTCGTAGATCGACATCTGCTCGCCGTCGGGCCAGTGCTTGGTCAGACCGCCCTCTGGGATGTTGCCGTCGGCGCCCTTGAGCATGAAGTTCTTGATGCGGATGTTGGCGAAGGTGCCGCGCATCATGATCTCGTGATTGCCGCGGCGGGTGCCGTACTGGTTGAAGTCGGCCGGGCGAACCTGGTGCTCGCTGAGGAACTTGCCGGCGGGCGAGGTCAGCTTGATCGAACCGGCCGGCGAGATGTGATCGGTCGTGATCTTGTCGCCGAACAGCGCCAGCACGCGGGCCTCGACGATGTCCTTGATCGGCTCCGGCTCCTTCTTCATGCCTTCGAAATACGGCGGGTTCTGCACGTAGGTCGACGACATGTTCCAGCGATAGGTTTCGCTCTCGACGGTCTTGATCTTGCGCCAGTTGGTGTCGCCCTTGAACACGTCGGCATAGCGCTTCTTGAAGATCGACGCCTTGACGAACTTCTTGACGAAGTCGTTGACCTCCTTCGTCGTCGGCCAGATGTCCTTCAGGTAGACCGGCTTCTTGTCCTTGCCGATACCGATCGGCTCGACGGCGAGGTCCTTGGTCACAGTGCCGGCGAGCGCATAGGCGACGACCAGCGGCGGCGAGGCCAGGTAGTTGGCCTGCACGTCCGGCGAGACGCGGCCTTCGAAGTTGCGGTTGCCCGACAGCACCGCCGCCGCGACGACGCCATTGTCGTTGATCGACTTCGAGATCTCTTCCGGCAGCGGGCCTGAGTTGCCGATGCAGGTGGTGCAGCCGAAGCCGACCAGGTTGAAGCCGACCTTGTCGAGATCCTTCTGCAGGCCGGAGTTCGCGAGGTATTCAGCAACCACCTGACTGCCCGGGGCGAGCGAGGTCTTCACCCACGGCTTGGCCTTGAGGCCCTTGGCGGCGGCGTTGCGGGCCAAGAGGCCGGCGCCGATCAGCACGCTCGGGTTCGAGGTGTTGGTGCAGGAGGTGATGGCGGCGATGACGACGTCGCCATGGCCGATATCGAAGTCCTTGCCCTCGACCGGGAAGCGCTGCTCGGCCGCATCGGGCTTCTTGTACTCGCCGGCCAGCGCGGTCGCGAAGCCTTCGGCGACTGCGGGGAGCGCGATGCGGCCCTCGGGACGCTTCGGACCGGCCATCGACGGCACGACGTCGGCGAGATCGAGGGTCAGCGTCTGCGTGAACACCGGGTCGGCCGACTTGGCGGTGCGGAACAGGCCCTGCGCCTTGGCATAGGCCTCGACCAGCGCGACGCGCGGCGCCTTGCGGCCGGAGGTCTTGAGATAATCGATCGTCGCGGTGTCGACCGGGAAGAAGCCGCAGGTCGCGCCGTATTCTGGAGCCATGTTGGCGATGGTCGACTTGTCGGCGACCGAGAGATGGTCGAGGCCGGGGCCGAAGAACTCGACGAACTTGCCGACCACGCCGAGCTTGCGCAGCATCTGGGTGACGGTCAGCACGAGGTCGGTCGCGGTGACGCCTTCCTTCAGCGCGCCGGTCAGCTTGAAGCCGACGACGTCGGGCAGCAGCATCGACAGCGGCTGGCCGAGCATGCAGGCCTCGGCCTCGATGCCGCCGACGCCCCAGCCGAGCACGGCCAGACCGTTGACCATGGTGGTGTGCGAATCGGTGCCGACCAGCGAATCCGGATAGGCGACCTCGAAGGTGCCCTTGGTGCGGCCGATCGTCATCTTCTCCTTCTTGGTCCAGACCGTCTGCGCCAGATACTCGAGATTGACCTGGTGGCAGATGCCGGTGCCGGGCGGCACGACGGAGAAGTTCGAGAACGCCTTCTGGCCCCACTTCAGGAATTCGTAGCGCTCCTGGTTCTGCTTGTACTCCTCGGCGACGTTCTTGCTGAACGCCTTGTTGTCACCGAAGTAGTTCACGATCACCGAATGGTCGATGACGAGATCGACCGGCACCAGCGGGTTGATCTTCTCGGCATCGCCGCCGAGCGCCTGCATCGCGTTGCGCATCGCCGCGAGGTCGACGACAGCCGGGACGCCGGTGAAATCCTGCATCAGCACGCGTGCCGGGCGGAAAGCGATCTCGTGCTCCAGCGACTTCTTGCGCAGCCATTTCGACACCGCGACGATGTCGTCCTTGGTGACGGTACGGCCATCCTCGTTGCGCAGCAGATTCTCGAGCAGCACCTTCATCGAGTACGGCAGCTTCGAGATGTCCTTGAGACCGTTCTTCTCGGCTGTGGGCAAGCTGTAATAGATGTAGCTCTTCGTTCCGACCTTGAGGGTCTTGCGACACTTGAAGCTGTCGAGCGAGGTCATGCGTGGAAATCCCAATTGATCTGCATACCCGGAGGGGGTATTTAAGAACCGTCAGCGCGAGGCGCCGGATGGCTTGCAGCGGACGATTGTGTGCTGCATCAAGGTCGGGCTTATAGAAGCTTTCTAACTGCGCCGCCACAGAGACAAGCAAGTCCCGACGTGGCATCACCCACAAATTCTCACGCGCTAGCCATCAATTTCGTAAGGGCGCTCACGACAGGCCATGCAGGCGACTTCAACACTGTCTCCGAAGCTGTTCGGCCGCGACGTCAGATGCGTGCGCGGCGGCCGCGAGGTGTTCGCAGGACTGGCCTTCGAAGCAGTCGCGGGCGAGGCGCTGGCAGTGACCGGACACAATGGTGCGGGCAAGACATCACTGCTGCGGTTGATTGCCGGCCTGCTGCTGCCGGCGGGCGGCTCCATCGCCATCGAGGGCGGTGAGAGCGAGCTGACGGTGCCCGAGCAGGCGCATTATCTCGGCCACCGCGACGCGCTGAAGCCGGCGCTCAGCGTGCGCGAAAACCTGACCTTCTGGGCCGACTTCCTCGGCGGCGGGGTCACGCGGCCGATCTCCGACTGCCTCGCGGCCGTCGGCATCGCCCACGCCATCGACCTGCCCGCCGCCTATCTGTCGGCCGGCCAGCGCCGCCGTCTGTCGCTGGCCCGCCTGCTCGCGGTGCCCCGCCTGCTGTGGCTGCTCGACGAGCCGACCGCCGCGCTCGACGTCGCCGGACAGGCGATGTTCGCCGGGCTGATGCGGGAGCATCTCGCCGGGGGTGGGCTGATCGTCGCGGCGACGCACGGCCCGCTCGGCATCGACACGCGCGAGTTGCGGATCGGAACGATCGGATGATGCCCCCCTTCTTCACGACGCCCGCCGGCCCCTCCATTCCCTCCCTCCTTGTGGGGGAGGGTCAGGGAGGGGGGTGCCATACGACGTGGCCTATCGAACTGAGCGCAACCCCATCGCTCCACCCATCCTATCGATGCGCGCCCCCCTCCCCCTTGCGGGCAGGGGTCGGGGGTAGGAGTCCCCACCGGCGGTCTCGCCCGGAGCCACCCCCCTCCCCAGCCCTCCCCCACAAGGAGGAAGGGAACGAAGTGTGCCGGCGGTCGGAGCACGGCTCACTCCCGCGCAATGCGCCATCAGCCCAGGCCCTCCCCGCATGACCGCCCTCGGTGCCCTCATCCGCCGCGACATCCGGATTGCGCTGCGCATCGGCGGCGGCGCGTTGATCGGCGTGCTGTTCTTTCTCACCGTCGTGGTGCTGATGCCGTTCGCGGTAGGGCCCGACCTGGCGCTGCTGACCCGGCTCGGCCCCGCCATCCTCTGGCTCGGTGCCCTGCTCTCCAGCCTGCTCACCCTGGACCGGCTGTTCACCGCCGACCACGAGGACGGCTCGCTCGACCTGGTCGTGATGAGCCGGACACCGCTGGAGCTGGCCTGCGCCGCCAAGGCGCTGGCGCACTGGCTCGCCGCCGGCCTGCCGCTGGTGATCGCGACGCCCGTGCTCGGCCTGCTGCTCAACCTCGACGCCACGGCGACCGGCGCCGTCGCGCTGACGTTATTGGCGGGCACGCCTGCCCTGACCTTCATCGGCATGATCGGTGCCGCGCTGGCGGTGACCATGCACCGCGGCGGGCTGCTGCTGGCCGTCTTGGTGCTGCCACTTTCGATCCCGGTGCTGATCTTCGGCGTCGCGGCGTCGCAGGCGGCCATCGTCGGCCCGCTGCCGTTCGGGGCGCCGTTCTCGATCCTGTGCGCATTGTCGCTGGTGAGTTTCGTGATCGGCCCGTTCGCCGCTGCGACAAGCTTGCGGAACGGGCTGGATTGACCCACCGCCCGCCGGGGTTTGACCATGATCAACTCTTACCTAGCGACGCCGTGCTGATTGCCTGCAACCGCGTCCGCCGTTAACAAGGGTCTCATGTCGCTGATCGACCTCGCCAATCCCACCCGGTTCCTTGCGCTGGCGGCGCGGCTGCTGCCGTGGCTGGCGCTGGTCACGGCCGCGCTGCTGGCTGCCGGCCTGTACCTCTCCGCAGTGGCGCCCGACGACTATCAGCAGGGCGCGACCGTCAAGATCATGTTCATCCACGTGCCCAATGCCTGGCTGTCGATGTTCGTTTGGAGTATCATGAGCATCGCCTCGCTCGGCACCCTGGTGTGGCGGCATCCGCTCGCTGACGTCGCCGCCAAGGCCGCCGCCCCGATCGGCGCCAGCTTCACGTTCCTCGCGCTCCTCACCGGCTCGCTGTGGGGCCGGCCGATGTGGGGCACCTATTGGGAGTGGGATGCGCGGCTGACCTCGGTGCTGATCCTGTTCTTGATGTATCTCGGCCTGATGGCGCTGTGGCGCGCGGTCGAGGATCCCACGCGCGCGGCACGCGCCGCCGCGGTGCTGACGCTGGTTGGCGCGATCAACCTGCCGATCATCAAGTTCTCAGTCGACTGGTGGAACACGCTGCATCAACCGGCGTCGGTGATGCGGATGGGCGGTCCGGCGCTCGACAAGGCCTTCCTGATCCCGCTGCTGGTGATGGCCGTCGGCTTCACCTTCCTGTTCGTGACGCTGCACGTCGCCGCGATGCGCAACGAGATCCTGCGCCGGCGTGTCCGCAGCCTGCAGATGATGCAGGCCCGCACCTACACAACGACCGCACCAGCCGACGATGCGGCAGGCCGGATCGCGGGAGCGGCTTGACATGGACCTTGGCCCCTATACCTCCTTCATCGCCACCTCCTATCTTGCGGCGGCGCTGGTCGTGATGCTGCTGATCGGCTGGATCGCCATCGACTACCGCACCCAGAAGGCGCGCCTGCGCGCGCTCGAGGACAGCGGCATCAGCCGCCGTTCCGGCCGCGCCGCGACGGACATCCAATGACCGAACCGACAGAGCCGGCGCCGCGGCGCCGCTCATTCCTCATGCTGCTGCCGCTGGCGGTGTTCCTCGGGCTGGCGGCGCTGTTCTGGTCGCGCCTCGGCAACGGCGATCCGTCGCAGATTCCCTCCGCGCTGATCGGCCGCCCTGCGCCGGCCACACCGCTGCCGGCGCTGCCAGAGCTGGCGAAGGACGGCACGCCGGTGCCCGGCCTCGACCCGGCTGCGCTCAAGGGCAAGGTCAGCATCGTCAACGTCTGGGCATCGTGGTGCGTGCCCTGCCACGACGAGGCGCCGCTGCTGGTCGAACTCGGCCGCGACAAGCGCTTCCAGATCATCGGCATCAACTACAAGGACGGCGCCGACAACGCCCGCCGCTTCCTCGGCCGCTACGGCAACCCTTACGACGTCGTCGGCGTCGACGGCAACGGCCGCGCCGGCATCGAATGGGGCGTCTACGGCGTGCCCGAGACCTTTGTCGTCGGCCGCGAAGGCACCATCGTCTACAAGCTGGTCGGCCCGATCACGGCGCAGAACATCGACGCCGTGCTGAAGCCGGAAATCGAGAAGGCGCTGAAGGCAGGGAGTTAGTTCGCGGTCGGCAAGTCGTTAGTTTCTCGTCGTTGCAAGTGGACGTGACTGCCGAGCTCGCGCAACGACCCACGGTGTCGTCCCGGCCTTGAGCCGGGACCCATACTCCGCGGCCGTCGTGGTGGGCAAGATGTTAACGACGCGCCTGCCCCAAACTCAAGCCTGTGGTTCTGGGTCCCGGCTCAAGGCCGGGACGACAGCAGAGTTTGCCGCAACTACCCCTTGCTCACATCCCCTTCCGCGGCGTCGCTGGCTTCCAACGAGGCCGGGTCGAGGTGGTAGCGCTTGATCAGCGGCATCTGGGCGATGGCGAAGATCATGGTCAGCGGCACCACGCCGAACGCCTTGAAGCCGACCCAGAAATCGGTGCTCTGCGTGCGCCAGACGATCTCGTTCAGCACCGCCATCGCGGCGAAGAACAGCGCCCAGCGAAACGTCAGGATGCGCCAGCCCGCGGGCGTCAGATTGAACATCTGATCGAACATGATCGCGATGAAGGAGCGATTGAACAAGAGCCCGCCACCGAGCACGGCCGCGAACAGCCCGTAGATGATGGTCGGCTTGACCTTGATGAAGGTCTCGTCGTGCAGCACCAGGGTCAGCGTGCCGAACACGATGACGACGACGGCGGTCACCAGCGCCATCAGCGGGACGTGCCGCGTCACCACGTAGGACGCGATCAGCGCGGCAATGATCGCGACCATGAACGCGCCGGTCGCCGCGAACAGGTTGAACTTGGCATTGACCACGAAGAAGATGATCAGCGGACCGAGCTCGGTCGCGAGCTTGAACAGCGGGTGCGGCTGGGTCTTGTCCATTCCATATCCTGTTGGCTGCAGCCACGGCAGCGGTTGATCCGGTCGTCTCGATCTGGCGGTGGGCCGGAGCCCGGGCGTGGCGACGTCAATCCTCGATGCCGGCGATCGCCCGCGCAAAATCTCTCGCGGCGAACGGTGAGAGATCCTCGACCCCCTCGCCGACGCCGATGAAGTGCACCGGCAGCTTGAACTTCTCCGACAGCGCCACGAGGATGCCGCCGCGCGCCGTGCCGTCGAGCTTGGTCATCACGAGGCCGGTGACGCCTGCCGTACGATGAAACGCCTCGACCTGCGACAGCGCATTTTGTCCCACCGTCGCGTCGAGCACGAGCAGCACCGCATGCGGCGCCGAGGTGTCGACCTTGCGAATGACACGCACCACCTTCTCGAGCTCGTTCATCAGCTCGGCCTTGTTCTGCAGCCGGCCGGCGGTGTCGATCAGCAGGATGTCGCGGCCCTGCTCCTTGGCCGCGGTGATGGCGTTGAACGCCAGGCTCGCGGAATCAGAGCCTTGCGCGCCGGCGACGACCGGCGCCCTGGTGCGCTCGCCCCACACCTTGAGCTGCTCGATCGCGGCGGCGCGGAAGGTATCGCCCGCGGCCAGCATCACCTGCTTGCCTTCGGAGGCAAATTTCTGCGCCAGCTTGCCGATCGTGGTCGTCTTGCCGGAGCCGTTGACGCCGACGACGAGAATGACGAACGGCTTGTGGCCAGCGTCGATCGTGAGCGGCTTCGCCACCGGCGACAGCACCTTCTCGACCTCGGTCGCGACCACCGCCTTGACCTCGTCGGCACTGATCGCCTTGTCGTAGCGGCCGTGGCCTACGGCTTCGGCGATCCGCGCCGCCACCTGGGTGCCGAGATCGGCGCGCAGCAGCACGTCCTCGATGTCGTCGAGCATCGCGCGGTCGAGCTTGCGCTTGGTGACGAGATCGGCGACGGCGGTGCCGAGCGCGCCGGAGGTGCGCTTCAGGCCGGCCGACAGACGCCGCCACCACGACAGCTTGGGTGTTTCGGAGGTGGTATCGTTCATGGCGTGGTGTTAGCCCTTTCCATTCGCAAACGAAAGCTCACACCCGCGTTACGGTTTCCATGGACATTAACCAACCCACCGACGAGGAGATGCTCGCCCGCGTGCTCCACCGCGACGGGCTGATGCTGGTGATCGACAAGCCGGCCGGCATTCCCGTGCACAAGGGGCCGAAGGGCGGGCCGAACCTCGAAGCCTCGTTCGACGCGCTGCGCTTCGGCCTGCCGCGCCCGCCGGTGCTCGCGCATCGGCTCGACAAGGAAACCTCCGGATGTCTGGTGCTCGGCCGTCATCGCAAGGCAACGGCGTCGCTCGGGCTTTTGTTCAAGCATGGCAAGATTTCGAAAACCTATTGGGCTGTCGTCGAAGGCGGGCCCGACGCTGACGAGGGCGTGATCGAGCTCCCGCTCGGCAAGCTCAACGCCGAACGCGGCTGGTGGCAGAAACCGGACCCGCAGGGCCAGCCGGCGGTGACGAAATGGCGGGTGTTGGGGAGGTCATATTCTCTCACTCCCCCACCTCAGATCTCGATCTCGACTTGCGACACCGACTCCCCTCCCCCTCGCGGGGAGGGGTCGGGGGCGGGGGCGGGGGTCCCCACGGGCAGTGTCGCCCGGAGCCACCCCCCTCCCCAACCCTCCCCCACAAGGGGGGAGGGAGCGCAGGGTGCCGGGGGAGAGAGCGAACCTCAATCCACCAAGACACCCAAGCTCACTTGGCTCGCCATGGAACCGGTCACCGGCCGCACGCATCAACTGCGCGTGCACTCCGCCGCATCCGGCTGGCCGATCGTCGGCGACAACATCTACGGCAACGGGCCGCGCTTCGGCGAGCCGCGGCTGCATCTGCATGCGCGGGAGATTTCGATCCCGCTGTCGAAGAACAAGCCCCCGGTGCAGGTCGTCGCACCAGCGCCGCTGCACATGCATGAGCGGCTGCGGCTGTGCGGGTGGAACGGGGAGTGAGCCCGTCTCTCTCCACTCGTCATGGCCGGGCTTGTCCCGGCCATCCACGTCTCAGTTGCCCAAGGCCGTGGATGTCCGGGCCTTCGCCGCCCCCGAAGCGGCTACGGCCGCGCAGGCGGGTCAAGCCCGGGCATGACGGAGTCCTGGACTAACAGCCTCGCGCCATCATGCCCGACGATCATCAACCGCTGCACCGTCCCCGGCACAGCGCCGCGGACGGCCGCCGGCAGATAGTGCTCCGTCCGCCCCAGCGTCTCGCTCTCGATCAGCACCTCGCGCTCGCTGCCGATCTCGGCATCCAGACGCCGCAGCAACGCCGCCTCTCCCGCGGCCCGCAGCCTCTTGGCGCGATCGCGGATGACGGCGCCATCCACCTGCGGCATGCGCGCCGCCGGCGTGCCCGGGCGCAGCGAATACGGAAACACGTGCAGAAACGTCAGGCCGCATTCCTCGACCAGGTCGATCGAGCGCGAGAACATCTCCTCGGTCTCGGTCGGAAATCCCGCAATCAGATCGGCGCCGAGCGAGATATCCGGACGCAGCCGCCGCACCTGGTCACAGAACGCGATCGCGTCGGCGCGCGAATGTCGCCGCTTCATGCGCTTCAGGAGCAGATCGTCGCCGGCCTGCAGCGACAGATGCAGATGCGGCATCAGCCTGGCATCATCCGCGAGCGCATCGAGCAGGTCGGCATCGGCCTCGATCGAATCGATCGAGGAGATGCGTAGACGCTGCAGCTCGGGCACGTGGCGCAAGATCTGCTTGACCAATCTGCCGAGCTTCGGCGTCGCCGGCAGATCCGCGCCGTAGCTCGTCAGGTCGACGCCGGTCAACACGATCTCGGCATGGCCGCGCTCGACGAGCGTCCGCACTTGGTCGACCACGGCGCCCATCGGCACCGAGCGCGAATTGCCACGGCCGAACGGGATGATGCAGAAGGTGCAGCGATGGTCGCAGCCGTTCTGGACCTGGACGAACACCCGCGGCAGGCCGCGCTGGAAGCCGTCGACGAGATGCGGCGCCATCTCCGTCACCGCCATGATGTCGGAGACAGCGACCTTCTCGAAAGCCTCGATGCCGAATCGTGGCGAGGCCAGCGCCTGCGCCATCGCGCGCCACGCATCGGGCCGCAGCTTGTCGTCATTGCCGATGACGCGGTCGACCTCGGGCATGGCAGCGAACATGCCAGCCTGCGTCTGCGCCGCACAGCCGGTCACGACGATGCGCGCCGCGGGGCGCTCGCGCTTCAGCTTGCGGATCGATTGTCGCGCCTGCGCCACGGCTTCGTTGGTGACGGCGCAGCTGTTGACGACGATGGTGTCGTCGGCGCCGGCCGCTTCGGCATGCTTCGCGATCAGCTCAGATTCGAACGCGTTGAGCCGGCAGCCGAAGGTGACGACATCGACGCTCATGCGACGCTGGCGAACAGCTCTGGCTCGAACCGCCCCTCATATTCGAAGGTCGCGGTCCCGGTCATCAGCACGTGATCGTCGCGCTCGCGCCACTCGATCGTCAGCTCGCCGCCGGGCAGCGTCATCTGCACGATCCGGTTGGCGCGCTTCAGACGGGCCGCCGCGACCGCGGTCGCGCACGCCGCCGAGCCGCAGGCCCTGGTCAGCCCGGCGCCGCGCTCCCAGGTCCGCATCGTGATGTGGTCGCGGTCGACGATGTGGGCCAGCGTGATGTTGGCACGCTCGGGGAAGATCGGGTGGTTTTCCAGCAGCGGCCCGAAGCGCTCCAGATCATAGGCGTTGATGTCCTCGACCCAGAACACCGCGTGCGGGTTGCCCATGTTGACGACCGACGGCGAATGCAGGATCGGGGCGTCGATCGGGCCGATCTGCAGCTCGATGTAGCGGGTGTCGCGGAATTCCTCGGCGAGAGGAATCTCCTGCCAGCCGAACTTCGGCACGCCCATGTCGACGGTGTAGAGGTCGGGCGCCGGGCCCTGCCAGCAGTTCAGCAGTCCGGCGCGGGTCTCGAACGTCGCGCTGGTCTGGCCGGTCTTGCCGAACACCTGGCGCACCACGCAGCGCATGCCGTTGCCGCAGGCGCCGGACTCCGAGCCGTCATTGTTGTAGATGCGGATGAACGCTTCGGTGCCGTCGAGCCGCGGCGGCTGCAGCACCATCAGCTGATCGTACGGCACCCGGGATGCCACCGCCCGCGCCTCGTCCGGCGTGACGACATGCTTCACGTCGCGAAGATCGACCACGACGATCTCGTTGCCGATCCCGTTCATCTTGACGAAGCTGTGGTTGGCCAGCGCGCTCATGAAAATATCCAAATTGTGTCCGCCTTATATGGCGAATGGCGCGGCATTGACCAGCCTGCAGAGCGACATGACGCATCTGTCATGGGACGCCGCGCCGCCGAGCATGTTAGGACCGGTTCATTCGCCGGCACGAACCGGGCAAAGCAGCACGGCCACTGGAGAATAGTCGAATGAATCTCAGCACTTTCCGCCTCGTTCTGGCCGTGAGCTCGGTCGCGCTCCTGCTCGGCGGCACGCCCGCCCGGGCCCAGGCGCCGTCGGCCTCGCCGGCTCCGGCGGCATCGGCCACGCCTGCGCCAGCCCCGAGCGTGCTACCGGCTCCCTCGGCACCGGCCTCTCCTGCACCTGCCGCGTCGGCCAGTCCCGCGCCCGCGACCAGCCCGACGCCGGCCGCCAGCGCGAGCCCCGCGCCGTCGTCATCTCCGACCGCGGCCCAGTCCCCCGCCACGCCGCCGCCGGCCGCGGCGCCGGCCCAGGCGGGCGACGCCTTCGGTGACGAGATCAAGCTCGAGGCGAAGAAGGTTGTCCTCGTCAAGGGCACCGCCAATTGGGACAACGCATTCGATACGCTGATCGACTCCTTCAAGTCGCTGTCGGCCACGCTGGACAAGCAGGGCATCAAGCCCGCCGGCAACGGCATGATCGTCTACACCTCGACCGACGACACCGGCTTCACCTTCCTGGCCGAGATGCCGATCGAGCAGGAGCCGAAGACGCTCGGCAAGGGCATGAGCATCGGCCAGTCGCCCGAGGGCAAGGCGCTGAAGTTCGTCCATCGCGGCTCCTACGACAACATGGACAACACCTACGAGGCGATCACCAACCACCTTGATGAGCGCCGGCTGGAGGCCAAGGACACCTTCATCGAGGAGTATTTGACCGACCCCTTGAAGACGGCCGAGGACAAGCTCGTCATCAACGTCTACGTGCCGCTGAAGTGAGCACCATGATGATCAGATCGATGTTTGTTGCCACACTGGCGGCCGCTACGACACTGCCGGCGCTGGCGGACGACATCGCGCGCCAGGACACCCCGGCAATCACCGTCAGCGGCGAGGCCAGCGTGACGGCGCCGCCGGATCTGGCGCAGATCGACGCCGGGGTGGCGTCGGATGCGAAGACGGCGCGCGAGGCCGCCGAGGCCAACAATGCCGCGATGGCCAAGGTGCTCCAGGCGCTGAAGAGCGCGGGGATCGCCGACAAGGACTATCAGACGTCGCGGCTGTCGATTCAGCCGCAATATGCGCAGAACCGGCCGGGCCAGCCGGCCGTGACCGGCTATCGCGCCTCGAACCGCGTCACCATCAAGGTGCACGATGTCGGCAAGGTCGCCAGCGTCATCGACACGCTGGTCGGCGCCGGCGCCAACGACGTCGGCAACATCTATTTCAGCGTCGCCGAGCCGTCCAAGCTGCTCGACCAGGCGCGCGAGAAGGCCGTCGCCGACGCGCGCCGCAAGGCCGAGATCTACGCCAAGGCCGCTGGCGTGACGCTCGGCCAGCCGCTCAACATCGCCGAGGACGGCGCTCCGGCGCCGGTGTTCCGCGCCAAGACCTTCGCCGCGCCGATGGCCGCGACGCCGACACCGGTGGCACAGGGCGAGGAGACGCTGTCGATCACGGTCAACGTGACCTGGGCGATCAAGCCGGCGCAGTAGGTATAAGTCTGTCTCATACTGTGAGACGCGACGCGGCCACGACAAACTCAGTGTCGTCCCGGCCTTGAGCCGGGACCCATACGCCGCGGCGGATGTTATCGCGCGAGATGGAGCTGCCGGCCTTCGCAAAACTTGATTCGGTGGTTATGGGTCCCGGCTCAAGGCCGGGACGACACCATTGTTGTTGCGGCAGCGGACTAAATCTCCACCACTTGCCCCGGCTTCAGCACGCCAAAACGCTCGCGTGGGATGCCGGCCGAATCGAGCGCAGCGTGCAGGGCGTGGACGGGCGCGTCGATCGCCTCGTCGGTCAGCTGGAACGTGCCGTGGTGATGCGCCAGCGCGGCCTCCGCGCCGCAATCCTGCAGCGCCTGCACGGCATCCTCCGGGTTCATGTGCTGGTCGCGCATGAACCAGCGCGGCTCGTAGGCGCCGATCGGCAGGATCGCCAGCCTGATCGGCGCGTGCTGCTCCGCAACGCGGCGGAAATGCTTGCCCGTGCCGTAACCGGAATCGCAGACGATGTAGAGCCGGCCGCGCGGCGTCTCCAGCACGAAGCTTGCCCACAATGCCTTGTTGCGGTCGAACAGGCCGCGCGCCGTCCAGTGCCGCGTCGGCACCAGCGTCACCGCGACCTCCTCGTTCAAGGTCACGCGATCGTGCCAGTCATAGGCCTCTGCGCGGATCTTGGAGTCGGCGTCGATCATCGTGAGGTCGTTGCCGAGCGGTGTGACCACCCGCGGCGAAAATCGCGCGGTCAGCTTCGACAAGGTCCGGATATCGAGATGGTCGTAGTGCCCGTGCGAGACCAGCACGACATCGATGTGCGGCAACGCCTCGAAGGCGATGCCGGGATCATTGTGGCGTCGCGGGCCGGCGAAGGACAACGGCGAGACCCGCTCCGACCAGACAGGATCGACCAGGATATTGAGCCCGCCCGTCTGGACCAGCCAGCTGGCATGGCCGATGAAGGACAGCCGCACCGCCTCGCCGTCGATCCGGTGCGGCGGCGCGTCGGCATGCGGGCTCGGCGCCCAGGCCGGCCAGCGGGAACGCTTGCCGTTGCGGTCGAACTGCCAGCGCAGCACCTGGGAGAGGGATTTGGGCGGAACGCCGTCGGGATCGTAGAAGCGCTTGCCGTCGAAATGGTCGGTGACGGGGCCGGAATAGGTCCTGGAACGGCGCAACAAGGTCGTCCTCGCGAAGGCAAAGCTGAACTGGCTGAAGAGGTAAGCGGCCGCACAGGGTCCGGCAACGGGACGGCGCGAAGCAAGTTTCCTTGACTTTTGCGGCTGCGGAGGGTTTAACCCGGCCGAATTTCGGAAAGTTTCGTCTTTTCGAGCCACCGCCCGGCCCTGGAGGCCGGAGGTCACCGCCCGACAGCGCTGTGCGCCCTCGGGCGCAAACGTGTTTGGACTGACGGTTTCGGCCGATCTGCCGAGGCCTATATGGTCGTCATAGGCCGCAGCACGCGGCGATGACGGGCGGCAATGAAGCGAGCGCCCGGCAAGGGCAAAGGATACGGCATTGTTCGACAATCTGTCGGAAAGGCTTGGCGGCATTCTCGATCGGCTGACGGGGCGTGGTTCGCTCTCGGAAGCCGATGTCGACGCCGCGATGCGCGAGGTCCGCCGGGCGCTGCTCGAGGCCGACGTCGCACTGGAGGTTGTCCGCAGCTTCACCGAGCGCGTGCGCGAGCAGGCGATCGGCGCCACCGTGGTCAAGTCGGTCACCCCCGGCCAGATGGTCGTGAAGATCGTCCATGACGAGTTGGTCAAGACGCTCGGCGACGACAGCCAGACCATCGACCTCAATGCCGTGCCGCCGGTGCCGATCATGATGGTCGGCCTGCAGGGCTCGGGCAAGACCACCACCACTGCCAAGCTCGCCCGGCGCATGGTTCAGCGCGACAAGCGCAAGGTGCTGATGGCCTCGCTCGACGTCTACCGTCCGGCCGCCATGGAGCAGCTCGCGGTGCTCGGCCGCGACTTGGACATTCCGACCCTGCCGATCGTCGCCGGCCAGATGCCGCCGCAGATCGCACGCCGCGCCATCGAGGCCGCCAAGCTCGGCGGCTATGACGTGGTGCTGCTCGACACCGCCGGCCGCACCACGCTGGACGAGGACATGATGAAGGAGGCCGCCGAGATCAAGGCGGTCGCCAACCCGCACGAGATCCTGCTGGTCGCGGATTCGCTGACCGGCCAGGACGCCGTCAATCTCGCCCGCTCGTTCGACCAGCGCGTCGGCCTCACCGGCATCGCGCTGACCCGTATCGACGGCGACGGCCGCGGCGGCGCCGCGCTGTCGATGCGCGCGGTCACCGGCAAGCCGATCAAGCTGCTCGGCACCGGCGAGAAGACCGACGCGCTGGAGGACTTCTATCCCTCGCGCATCGCCGGCCGCATCCTCGGCATGGGCGACATCGTCTCGCTGGTCGAGAAGGCCGCGGCGAACATCGACGCCGAGAAGGCCGCGCGCGCCGCCGAGAAGATGCGCAAGGGTCAGTTCGACCTCAACGACATGCGCGAGCAGTTGCTGCAGATGTCGCAGATGGGCGGCATCAGCGGGCTCATGGGCATGATGCCCGGCATCTCCAAGATGAAGAACCAGATCGCGGCCGCCGGGATCGACGACAAGATTCTCAAGCGCCAGGTTGCGATCATCGATTCGATGACCCGCGAGGAGCGCAAGCATCCCGACCTGCTGAAGGCGAGCCGCAAGAAGCGCATCGCCGCGGGCTCCGGCCAGAGCGTCGAGCACGTCAACAAGCTCTTGAAGATGCACCGGAACATGGCCGACGTGATGAAGGCGATGGGCTCCGGCAAGCGTGGCCCGCTGGCCGGCATCGCCCAGGCGATGGGTTTTGGCGGCGGTGGCGGCATGCCCTCGCCGGAGCAGCTCAAGGCGATGGCCGAGAAGATGCCGGGCGGCATGCCCGGCGGCCTGCCGAATTTGCCGAAGGATCTTCCCGCCGGCCTGCGCGGCGGCTTGCCCAATCTTCCGGGCCTCACCGGTCTCAGCGGCAAGCCGACCCTGCCCGGCCTCGGGCTGCCTCCGGGGAAGAAGAAATGAGCTCACTCTCGTCATTGCGAGGAGCGAAGCGACGAAGCAATCCAGAGTCGCGCACGCCGCTCTGGATTGCTTCGCTTCGCTCGCAATGACGACCCATCCAACTTCGTATCAAGACATCGACACCTAAGGAGAACTTTCATGTCCGTCGTCATTCGTCTCGCCCGTGCCGGCACCAAGAAGCGCCCGGTCTATCACGTCGTCGTCGCCGACTCGCGCTTCCCGCGTGACGGCCGTTTCATCGAGCGTCTCGGCTACTTCAATCCGCTGATGCCGAAGGACAACGAGGCGCGCCTCAAGCTCGACATGGAGAAGGTGAAGGGCTGGCTCGCCAAGGGCGCGCAGCCGTCCGACCGCGTCGCCCGCTTCCTCGATGCCGCCGGCGTCAAGAAGCGCGAAGCCCGCCAGAACCCGATCAAGGCCGTGCCGCGCAAGGAGCGCAAGGCCCAGGCCGAAGCCGCCGCAAAGGGCTAAGCCTCTTGCTGCGCGAGGCCTCATGCTTCGAGACGCACGGCTTTCGCCGTGCTCTTCAGCATGAGGTGATCGCTCCTCGTCCTGAGGAGCGCGCCGTTGCGCGCGTCTCGAAGGACGAGGCCCGCTGATGTCCAAGCTCATCTGCGTCGCCAGGATCGGCGCCGCGCACGGCGTGCGCGGCGAGGTCCGCTTATGGACCTTCACCGAGGATCCGCTGGCCGTGCTGCATTTCGGTCCGCTCACGACCAAGGACGGCAGCCGATCGTTCGAGGTCGCGAAGGCGCGCGAGGCCAAGGATCATCTGGTCGCCGCGATCAAGGGCGTCACGGACCGCAATGCGGCCGAACGGCTCAACGGGCTCGAGCTCTATGTGCCGCGTGAGCGCCTGCCCGAGACCGATGACGACGAATACTACCACGCCGACCTGATCGGCTTGGCCGCCGAGACCACCTCAGGCGCCCCGCTCGGCCGCGTGCTCGCCGTCCATAATTTCGGCGCCGGCGACATCATCGAGATCGCCCCGCCCTCCGGCAGCACCTTGATGCTGCCGTTCACCAATGCCGTGGTGCCGACGGTCGATCTGGCAGGCGGCCGGGTGATCATCGAGTTGCCGGCCGAGATTGACGGCGAGGATCGAGCTTCGGCCGATGAAACGGCGTCGGCTGAGGACGATGCTGCCGCCCAAAACTCAGCTCGTCATCCCCGCGAAAGCGGGGATCCATAGCCACCGCAGCCGATTGGCTTGCGCGGAACTGGCCGCGTGCCACTTTCCAACATCACGCGGTATGGGTCCCGGATCGGCGCCGCGACGCGCTGATGCGCGTCACGGCTTGTCCGGGACGACACCGGTGGTGGAGCATCAGCCGCGAGATGACGGCGCCGCATTGAGCGATCGGGGCTCGATCTTGCTTCGCCGCTGCCGTAACAGAGCGCCATGACCACTTCGCCCTCTCCGACCGCGCCCTGGCGCGCGACTGTGCTGACGCTGTTTCCGGAGATGTTTCCCGGGCCGCTGGGCGTGAGCCTGGCCGGCCGAGCCTTGGCTGGCGGCATTTGGACGCTGGAGGCGCGCGACATCCGGGCCTCGGCGACCGACAAGCACCGGAGTGTCGATGATACGCCGGCTGGAGGCGGCCCGGGAATGGTGCTGCGCGCGGACGTGCTGGCCGCCGCGATCGATGCCGCCGCCGTTGCACCCGAACGGCCGAAGCTGCTGATGAGCCCGCGCGGTCGGCCCTTGACCCAGGCCTTCGTCCGCGAGCTTGCCGACGGTCCCGGCCCGCTGATCGTTTGCGGCCGTTTCGAAGGCATCGACCAGCGCGTCATCGACGCGCGCGAGCTGATCGAGGTCTCGATCGGAGATTATGTGCTGTCGGGCGGCGAGATCGCCGCGCTGGTGCTGATCGACGCCTGCGTGCGACTGCTGCCCGGTGTGATGGGCAAGCTCGAATCCGCCACTGACGAGAGCTTCTCCGACGGCCTACTGGAGTACCCGCAATACACTCGCCCGCAGCTGTTCGAGGGCCGTCCGATTCCGGATGTGCTCACCTCGGGCGATCACGCCAAGGTCGCGGCGTGGCGGCGCGCGCAGGCCGAGGCGCTCACGCAAGCGCGGCGGCCGGATCTGTGGGCCGAATGGCAGGTGCGCCAGACCCTGGAACAAAGCAGGACCAGCCAAAAAGCGCCAAAAAGCACGACAGACGGGTGACAAGCCTCGCGCTTTGGCTTATAGGAGCGCCCAATTCCGCAAGTGACGGCAGGAACAAGCGCAGCCCCCGCGTGACCCGGCTGGGCGCGCCGCCGATGGAGATTTACCCGTGAACCTGATTCAGCAGCTCGAAAAAGAGCAGTTCGACAAGCTGTCCGCCAACAAGACCATTCCGGAGTTCGGCCCGGGCGACACCGTGATCGTCAACGTGAAGGTGGTCGAAGGCGAGCGCACGCGCGTGCAGGCCTATGAAGGCGTCTGCATCGGCCGGTCCGGCGGCGGCATCAACGAGAGCTTCACCGTCCGCAAGATCTCCTACGGCGAGGGCGTGGAGCGCGTGTTCCCGATCCTCTCCCCGATGATCGACTCGATCAAGGTCGTGCGCCGCGGCAAGGTGCGTCGCGCCAAGCTGTATTACCTGCGCCAGCTGCGCGGCAAGTCGGCCCGCATCGTCGAGAAGCAGGACCGCCAGCAGGCCGCGGTGAACGAGTAATCGTTGCTTCCCATGGATTGACGAAGAGCGCGGGCTGGTCCCGCGCTTTTTTGTTTTGGGCACCGTCATTGCGAGGAGCGGAGCGACGAAGCAATCCAGAGTCCTCGCTCAGCCCTGGATTGCTTCGCTTCGCTCGCAATGACGGCGGGCGCAAACGCATCTCGCACTCCCTTGCCCGCGTGCTATATATCGCCCTGAAATGGTTCTAGATCGCACCAGCATGGCCTGCCGCCGCGTCGTCATCGACGATCATAGCCGGCTGCCCGGGCGGTTCTTCGGAAGGTTCGCGACGTCTGCGACGTCCGAGCTTAGGCGCGCGCTGTAAGCCGCAGCGCCTCTTCCTGATTGTTCGCGCGTGCCCGTCACGCGTCGTGTCTCAAACCTTAAATTCCCGGGAGCATTCGCTCATGTCGAAGCCGACCACCCTGTACGACAAGATCTGGAACGACCATCTGGTGCACGAAGCCGAGGACGGCACCTGCCTGCTCTACATCGACCGCCACCTGGTGCACGAGGTGACGTCGCCGCAAGCGTTCGAAGGCCTGCGCGCCACCGGGCGCAAGGTGCATGCGCCGGAGAAGACGCTGGCCGTGGTTGATCACAACGTGCCGACCACCGACCGTTCCAAGCCGAATCCGGATCCGGAGAGCATCGAGCAGATCAAGGCGCTGGCGGAGAACGCCAAGGAATTCGGCATCGAATATTACAACGAATTCGACCGCCGCCAGGGCATCGTCCACGTCATCGGCCCCGAGCAGGGTTTTACGCTGCCCGGCACCACGATCGTCTGCGGTGACAGCCACACCTCGACGCATGGCGCGTTCGGCGCGCTGGCGCACGGCATCGGCACCTCCGAGGTCGAGCACGTGCTGGCGACACAGACGCTGATCCAGAAGAAGGCGAAGAACATGCGCGTCACGGTCGACGGCGTGCTGCCGGACGGCGTGACGGGCAAGGACATCATCCTCGCCATCATCGGCGAGATCGGCACCGCGGGAGGTACCGGCTACGTGCTGGAATACGCTGGCGAGGCGATCCGCGCGCTGTCGATGGAAGGCCGCATGACCGTCTGCAACATGTCGATCGAGGGCGGCGCGCGCGCCGGTCTGGTCGCGCCCGACCAGAAGGCGTTCGACTTCCTGCGCGGCCGTCCCAAGGCGCCGCAGGGCGCCGCCTGGGACGCAGCGATGCGCTACTGGGAGACCCTGCGCTCCGACGACGGCGCGCATTTCGACCACGAGCTCCGGCTCGACGCCGCCAAGCTGCCGCCGATCGTGACCTGGGGCACCTCGCCCGAGGACGTGATCTCGGTGACCGGCGTGGTGCCCGATCCGGACAAGATCGCAGACGAGGCCAAGCGCATCTCCAAGCATCGCGCGCTGAAGTACATGGGCCTGACCGCGGGCACGAAGATCACCGACATCAAGCTCGACCGCGTTTTCATCGGCTCCTGCACCAACGGCCGCATCGAGGATCTCCGCGCCGCAGCCAAGATCGCCGAAGGCAAGACCGTCAGCGGCCACGTCAACGCGATGGTCGTCCCGGGCTCGGGCATCGTCAAGGAGCAGGCCGAGGCCGAGGGCCTCGACAAGATCTTCATCAAGGCCGGCTTCGAATGGCGCGAGCCGGGCTGCTCGATGTGCCTTGCCATGAACCCGGACAAGCTGGCGCCGGAAGAGCGCTGCGCCTCGACCTCGAACCGCAACTTCGAAGGCCGCCAGGGCTTCAAGGGCCGCACCCACCTGGTGTCACCCGCGATGGCCGCGGCGGCTGCGATCGCCGGACACTTCGTCGACGTGCGCGACTGGCGCTGATCAAGCCGCCCGGTCATCGCTTTCTGCGTTGCTCGACTTCAAAAGGCGACGTTCGTGTCAACGAACGTCGCCTTTGTTATGCCTGCCGACGCCTTCAACTTTGCGCCGGAAACGTCGGGATGTCCGGCCATTTATTTCGAACTGATCATCGACCTGCTGCAGCGCGAGCGGTTTACTGATTGTACTCTTCAAGGTTGCAATTCGAAGACAGGTCTCTTATGATTTGATGGGTCAGGCGCCGTCGGGCGGGAGAATCGTATGATTCATCCATTCAATGTCGATCCTCAAAATCCTTACGACGGCCCTGACTTCGACGAGTTCTGCATCGCAGAGAAGAGCTATTTGAGCGCGCGACGGGATCGCAGCGATTGCATCACCTGCGCGCTTTCCAAGCTCTGCCAGGCTGGCTTTGAACATCAAGTCGACCTTGCTGCACAAGGCAAGGACCCCAGCCTTACCAAGGATTGCCAACTCACAGCCGAAGACCTGACCGCCGAACGTCTTTTCGATGGGCTTACGGATGAACAAGTCGACTTCGTAAAAATTCATATCCCCGGACTTGCGAAGGAGCACGACAATGTCTGATCCCGCATCAATGCAACTTGAGGCCAAGAAGCAGCTTGCGAGCAAAGCCGAAGCCGTTGCGAAACATCAGTTGGAAGCCAAGCGCCAACTCAGCGAGAAGGCAGCGCTCGCGAGCAAGACTCAATTGGAAGCCAAGAAGCAGCTGATGGAGAAAGCCGATCTGACCAGCCGGATGCAACTGGCCTCGAAGAAAGCAAAGTCCTGACATTCGCAGTGATCGTCAGGTCGGTTGCATCTGACGATCCGCTCCTGGCGCACGACGTGATGATCGGTACGAATCTTCAGTGAAGTCTTGGCAGTTCGGCAATACTTTCTTAGGACCGCGAGCGCAAAATCCTACCACCGGACGCGCCGCGTCTGCAGAGGAACGTGCCGAGGAGCCTGACATGGCCGACAAGCCGGAATACGTCGACCTCATCCGCGATGCGACGCGCCAGCGCCGCAAGACACCGCCCGCCAAGATCGTCGCCCAGCCGGAGGCTCCGAAGGAGGAGCGGCGGTTGTCGAACTGGCCGCCCGGCCGCTTTGCCAAATGGCGCATCGAGACGCTGGTGCCGTGGAAGCTGAGCGTGAGGAACTGGCAGTTCAAGGACTGGCTCTGACTGCCGCGCACCATTCCATCCCCTTGAAATGAGAGAAGGGCGCCGTTGGGCGCCCTTCCTGTTTTGTCGAACTTCGAGCACGATCAGTAGTAGCGCCAGTGGTGGCGGTGGCGATGATGCCACCGGTGATAATGGCGCCAGTGATGACCCCGCCAATGCCGGTAGTGGCAGATGCGGCGTGGCCCGTAATGGGTCCAGACGACGCGGCAGCGACGGTAGGGATAATAGTAGCCCGTCGTATAAATCGGCGTGTAGTAGCTGCGGTAGCCGTAGAAATGGCGGCGGTGATGGTGGAAGTACGGCCGGTAGGCGTAGTGCGGGCGATAATGATAGCCACCGCCATGGAACACCGGCCGCGGACCGAATCCGCCATGGAATGCCGGGCCACCACCGTGGAAGGCCGGACGCGGGCCACCACCGCCGAAGGCATGTCCTCCCCCATGAAACGCGGGACTGCCGCCGCCACCCCTGAACATGGCGCCGCCGCCATGGAACGCCGGGCCACCGCCTCCGCCGTGGAACGCCGGACCGCCGTGGAAGCCGCCACCGCCCCCACCGTGGAATCCACCACCGCCGGGATGCCCGCCGCCACCGCCACCGGGGCCTCGGACCTGAACGGCCAACACGTCCGAAGGTGTCTGCGTGACGGAGCCGGCACCGGGACTCACCGGCGACATCGCAAGCGCAGGCCGTCCGGACGCGCCCGCCAAGACAAACAGTGTGGCCGCCGCAAGACTGAGGCGACGAGCAAGACCAGCACGCTGGTCCTTCATCCTCATCATGGTCCCTTCTCCCTGAATGCTGTGCAACGATGGACCCATGCAGCGCCGATGCTGGTCGTCCGATCGGTGGATTCGCGCACCCCCATCATGAACGTAGAGATAGCGACGTGAATGCGGCATGAATGATGCACGTTGCACGCGCATCTGCGGCGTGGCGTCGCGGCGAAGGAGATGCACGGGAGCCTCTACGTCGTCCTGCAACTCAGGATCACGGATGACGGCACAACGGCTCACGTGCTACTCGTGCGGGGACTTCGCAACTAACCACACGCAGGAAACGCAACGCGCCTTGCGGACACGGCCTCAATCGTAGAACGGCGTGAACAGAACCAAGGGTCCCGGCGGATAGGCTGGCGTGTAGTCCGTGGGACGGTCGAGATAATGCGGCACCTCTGCCGTCGCCACCACGGGCTTCGATCGGCGACCCTGCCGGCGCGGGCCAGCATCCGTGACGGTCTGACGCGCCTGCGTAACGGCGGGAGCTGCGGCGACAGGAGAGGTGGCGGCGGAACTTGCGAGCAGCATCGCCACCGTGACAATGCCGATCCCGAACCAGGTTCTGTCGACTGATGGTTTCACGGCGAATCTCGTTGCCAGCCCCCATCAACATGCAGGCCCGCAAAGCGGGCCTGCATGATTTCGGTCATTGTCTCGATCGGACGGAAAGCGCGACTTACCAGCGGCCGTGATGGCGATGTCCGTAGTGATGCGGCCGCCAGTGATGACGCGGATGGTAGTAATGCCGAGGATAATAGTGGCGCCGGGGATGCCAATGCCGGCGGCCGTGCCAATGCGCCTGAGTGGTCTCCTGCGCCGTGCCCTGCTGCACCGCGGTCGCGGCGCCCGGATTGATCAGCGACAGCGCCTGCGCGCGTTCGGCGGGGGCAGCCATCACGAGAACGGCGCCAACCGCCGCGATGCCCAACAGTTTCATCACAGTCATGAACTTCTCCCTCGATCGCCTGACATCACGTCCGGCTCCGTACATTCCGCCTTGTCAGTTGCCTGAATGGCGGCCGCAGCAGCGCGACGCAGATCAGTCTCGAACGAGCGACGTGAATGGGACATGAAGACCTGCGCAGGAGCAGAATGCCGAATGTCGCGCGTGGTTCCGCCGCAGTGCGCGACATATCGGCACTGTGTCCGGACGGTAACATCAGGGCAACGTCGCGATCGATCGCGACCAGATCATGTGCGCGCCTGCCGAGCCGATCAGTGCGGGGGACCCAGGAGTCAGCCGCGTCGCCAGATGCAACTCATATGCGGGACGATCACGGTGCCGCTCGGCCGATGCTCCGGAACATAGGTGGCATCGCATACCCGAACTGCGTTCGGCCCCGGATTGAAGCGCGGCACCACGTCGGGCTGCCAATGACCCTCGTAGCGCGGATAGATCTGGATTCGTCGTTGCCGGCGCTGCGCGGAGAGATCGGTGCTCACCTCACTCTGCACGGCGCCGCGCGCGCCGGCGGCCTGCTCCGCTCGCGCTGCCGCCGAGATCGAGACCACGACCGCCGCAGCCAGCGCCGCTCCGGCCAGCACCATCGACATCTGCCTCATCTGTCCCCCAACCCCCAGTTCGCGCGTCACGGTCGCCGGTTTCATCCCCTGCGTCAACCAGCTCCGCCACACATGTCATAGAACCAAGATGCAAGATGATCAAAGCCGGGCTAGAAGGCGGCAATGTGGACAGATCTGAAAGCCCCCTCGCTCGCCGAGATGGAAGTCATGGCGCACGAGATGTTCGAGCGTCTGCCCGAGCATTTTCGCAGGATGTGCGAGGGCATCGTCATCCGGGTCGACGACTTTCCGACCGAGGAGGTGCTCGACGAAATGCAGGCCGAAAGCGAGTTCGACCTGCTCGGCCTGTTCCAGGGCACGGGGCTGCCGTTTCGCAGCAATGACGACCTGCCGCGCCTGCCCAACATGATCTGGCTCTATCGCCGACCGATCCTCGACTACTGGGCCGAGCATGACGAGAGCCTCGGCCACATCGTCCGCCATGTGCTGATCCACGAGATCGGCCATCATTTCGGAATGTCAGACGACGACATGGAGGCGATCGAGGCGTCCGTCGACTGACCACCCGGCCGATAGCACCGGGATTTTGACTTTATCCGCCCTGCCGTTCGGGCTAAACAGCTGCCTGCCCGTATTATCGAAGGTGCCCCGATGTACAAGTTCACCACGCTGGAAGGCGTCGCCGCGCCGCTGAAGATCATCAATGTCGACACCGACATGATCATCCCCAAGCAATACCTGAAGACCATCAAGCGCACCGGCCTCGGCAAGGGCCTGTTCTCGGAGCAGCGCTACAAGGACGACGGCAGCGAGAACCCGGATTTCGTGCTCAACCAGCCGGCGTACCGCAACGCCAAGATCCTGGTCGCCGGCGACAATTTCGGCTGCGGCTCGAGCCGCGAGCACGCCCCCTGGGCGCTGCTCGATTTCGGCATCCGCTGCGTGATCTCGACCTCGTTCGGCGACATCTTCTACAATAACTGCTTCAAGAACGGCATCCTGCCGATCCGCGTGTCGCAGGCCGATCTCGACAAGCTGTTCGACGACGCCGAGCGTGGTGCCAACGCGACCCTGACGGTCGACCTCGCCAAGCAGGAGATCCGCGGCCCCGACGGCGGCACCGTCAAGTTTGACATCGACCCGTTCCGCAAGCATTGCCTGCTCAACGGGCTCGACGACATCGGCCTGACGCTGGAAAAGAAGGCCTCGATCGACAGCTATGAGGCCAAGCTGGCCGAGCGCGCCTGGGCCTGAGGCCCGCTGAGGGATGGTGAGTTCACGGGCCCCGGACCTCGTCCGGGGCCTTGTTTCGAGAGCAGCCCAGCAGGTCCGCCGTTGACGCGTGTAGTGCCCGAGGTCGTGACCTTCTGGCGGGGGCCGCTCGACCGGCTGCGCCAGACCTGCCTGCGGTCGCAGCTCGCGGCCGGCCACAAGGTCACGGTCTACAGCTTCGATCCGCTGCCCGGCCTGCCCGACGGGGTCGGCAATGCCGAGGCCGAGGCGATCCTTCCTTACGCATTCTCCGAACGTCTCAGGCCGCCGCAGCCCGACGGCAGCTGGCGCGATTGGACCACCTTGCAGTTCAGCGACTTCTTCCGGATGCGGCTGATGGCACAGCGCGCCGGCCTCTGGCTCGATGCCGACGTGCTGCTGCTCAGGCCGGTCGAGATCGATCCGGCTCTGCCCTACTTCGCCTGGGAGCGGCCGCGGCAGCTCGGCAACTCCGTGCTCTACCTGCCGCCGGAGGATCCGATCGTCGCCGAATTCACCGCGCTGATGGCGCAGGACGAGCTGACGCCGAACTGGCTGTCGCTGCGTCACCGCCTCACCTATGCGCTGCGCCGCCTGCGCGGCGGCTCCGACCGCCTGTCGGACATCCGCGTCGCCATCTTCGGCCCGGCCGCGCTGACGGCGCTGGCCCGCCGCCATGGCTCGCTGCGCCATGCGCTGCCGAAGCGCAGCTTCTACGCGGTGCATGCCGAGCCGAAGGCGTTCTTCGATCCGTCCGACTTCTCCGGGTTGATCGCCGATCCCCAGATCATCGGCCTGCACATCTCGCCGAAGGGCCGCGGCGGCGAGGCGCCGATCCCCGGCAGCCTGTATGCGTGGGCAGCCGAGCGATTTGCCCCGCGCTGACCGTCGCCGCGCAGCTTTGCGGCCGGCGCAGGGCCGATTTGCTGCTTGATCTACCGCAACGTCCACGCGGCAACCCGGTGATTGATTGCGGTCAATCATCGGAGACGTGTCATGACCGTAGACGCCAAGCCCTATCCGCGGGTTCAGTTCCTGATCGATACGTTCGCGCAATGGCTCCGGCACCGGCGAGAGCTGAGCGAGCTCCGGCAGCTCGACCGCGACGATTTCGAGCGCATCGCGATGGACCTGCAGGTCACGCCGGCCGATCTCGACGAGCTGGTCCGCCAAGGCGAGCATGCCGCCGACGAGCTGCCGCAGATGCTGAAGGCGCTCGGCATCGACGAGGCCGCGCTGGGGCGCGCCGAGCCGCTGGTGCTGCGCGACATGGAGCGCGTCTGCGCCATGTGCAAGGACAAGCCGCGCTGCCATCGCGATCTCGCCGCCGGCACGAGCGCCGAGCACTACGAGGAATACTGCCTCAACGCCCCGACCATCGACCGCCTGGGCAGCGCCGCGGTCAAGCACTGATCGCCGTCTCCCTCCCATCCAGCGGAGCAATGCGATGAGCCTGCCGAATCTGCACCGCAACATCTGGCTCCATGTCGGCGCCGCGATCCTGCTCGCGCTCGGCGCGATGCTGCTGATCCGGCTGCACAATGCCGGCGGCGTGACGCCGGCCGCCGACAGCGTGCAGGCGGGACGCAAGCTGGCGGAGGCCTGGTGCAGCACCTGCCACGCCATCGACGCCAGCGGGGCGAGAGCCCAGACCACGACCGCTCCCGATTTCGTGGCGGTCGCCAACATGCCATCGACGACCGAGCTGTCGCTCAAGGTGTTCCTGCAGAGCAGCCACCCGACGATGCCGAACGTCATCCTGACAGCCGAGCAGCGCGGCGACCTCGTCAACTACATCCTCAGCCTCCGCCGCATCTGACGCCTCACTTCGCCGCCGCCGCGATCGCGTCGGCGATCGCGATCGTGCGCCGCGCCATCTCGGCATGCAGCCGCTCGACCATGCGGCCCTCGATCTGGATCGCGCCGCGCGAGGCATTCTCCGGCAACTCGAACGCGGCGATGATCTTGCGTGCCGCAGCGACCTCGTCGGCCGGCGGGGTGAAGATCGCGTTGCAGGCGTCGATCTGGCCGGGATGGATCAGTGTCTTGCCGTCGAAGCCGAGATCGCGGGCCTGGATGCATTCCTGCGCGAATCCGTCGGTGTTGGCGAAATCGCTGTAAGGCCCGTCCAGGATCTCCAGCCCATGGGCGCGCGTCGCCAGGATGCAATGGCTGATCATCGGCAGCATCGTGGAGCGGCCCGGCAGCATGCGGATGCGGGTCTCACGCGAGATGTCGTTGGGCCCGAATACGAAGCCGGCGAGTCGCGAGCCGTCCTCGTGCACGGTGGCCGCGAGCAGATCGGCATCGAGCACGGCACGCGCCGTCTCGATCATCGCCCATACCTTCAGCGCCGGATCGGCCCCGACCTCGGCCAGACGATCCGTGACCAGGCGGAGGTCCTCGACGGTCGAGACCTTGGGAACCAGGATGCCGTCGGTCGCCGCTTGCCCGGCCATGGCGACGTCGTCGCTCCACCACGCCGTATCCAGGCTGTTGATCCGGATCAGCAGCTCCCGCTTGCCGTAGCCGTCGGCCGCAACCGCCTTGGCGATCTGGTCGCGGGCGGCCGCCTTGGCGTCCGGCGCCACCGAATCCTCGAGATCGAGGATCAGCCCGTCGGCCGGCAGGTTCCGCCCCTTCTCCAGCGCGCGTGCATTGGAGCCGGGCATGAACAGAAGACTGCGGCGCGGGCGGATCATTGCGGCGTTTCCCTTGGTTTATCGGCGCGGCCCGCGATACCATTTCGGGAGCCGGCCCGAAAGGCTTGTTCCCGGAAGCCGCATGTGTTTAGGCAGGGTCCATGATCTCGTTTCCGCAACGCCTGCTCGAAGGCTACCGCGCCTTCACCACCCAACGCCTGCCGACCGAACAGAGCCGTTACCTCGAGCTCTCGGAGCGCGGCCAGTCGCCCGAGGTGATGGTGATCGGCTGCTGCGACTCGCGCGTCTCGCCCGAGGTGATCTTCGACGTCGGTCCCGGCGAATTGTTCGTGCTGCGCAACATCGCCAACCTGGTGCCGATCTATCAGCCGGACGCCAACGCGCACGGCGTCTCGGCGGCGCTGGAATATGCCGTCACCGTGCTGAAGGTGAAGCACATCGTCATCCTGGGGCATGCCCAGTGCGGCGGCATCCGCGCCTTCGTCGACAAGGCCGCGCCGCTGTCGCCCGGCGACTTCATCGGCCGCTGGATGTCGATGTTCATCAAGCCCGGCGAGGTCGTCGAGCAGCGCACGCATGAGAGTTTCCAGGACTTCGTCACCCGGATCGAGAAGGCCGCGGTGTTCCGCAGCCTCGAGAACCTGATGACCTTCCCGTTCGTGCGCAGCCGCGTCGAGGCGGGAGACCTTCAGCTCCACGGCGCCTATTTCGGCGTCGCCGAGGGCTCGCTGTTCGTGCTCGACAGGGCGGCCAAGGAATTCAAGAGCGCGCGCGCTGGCGAATAGCGAATGGGAAGCGAGTAGTTCACCTGCCCTATTCGCCATTCGCGCCTCGCTATTCGCCGCCCATCAATGGTCGCCCGACCAGCGGTCCGACAGCGCCAGCATCAGGGTCGAGACCACGAAGGTCATGTGCACGCCGACCAGCCAGGCGAGCTTGGTCGAGTCGTAGCCGGCGTCGAGATTCATGAACGCCTTCAAGAGCTGGATCGCCGAGATCGCGACGATCGAGGCGAGCAGCTTCTGCTTCAGGCCGGCGAAGTCGACCTTGGTCATCCATTCCGGCCAGTCGGGATGGCCGCCGGGATCGATGCGCGAGACGAAGTTCTCATAGCCGGAGAACACCACGATCAGCACCAGATTGCCGGTCAGGCAGACGTCGATCAGGCTGAGCACGCCGAGGATGATGTCGCTCTCCTTGGCGTAGGGCAGATGAACGATATTCTCCCACAGCAGCAGCACGAACTTGAACAGCAGCACGACGAGGCTGACGACGAGGCCGACATAGAACGGCGCCATCAGCCAGCGGCTCTTGAACAGGAAGCCTTCAAGCCCGCGCTCGAGCGGACCCGGCGCGTGCTTGGCAGGCACGGGCGCTTGCGCCGCTGACTCGGTCTTGCTGCTCTCAGCCAATTTCGACCCCACCCCGAATCCGCTCGGTCATCCCACCAGGTCTCGCCCGCGAACGACCCTTCTGATTAGTGACTCCGTCATGCCCGGGCTTGTCCCGGGCATCCACGTGGTCCTCAACATGCCGAACGACGTGGATGGCCGGGACAAGCCCGGCCATGACGACTTAGAGACAGACGATCCCCAGACTTCCATTGTCATATGCGACGGCCATGACGCTTACCGGGGCGACGGCGCACCGTGCGTCTATTAGGCCGCCTTCTTCTTGGCGGTGATCAGCTTGCGGTTGATCAGCACTTCCGCGATCTGGATCGCGTTCAGCGCCGCGCCCTTGCGCAGATTGTCGGACACGCACCAGAAGGCGAGGCCGTTCTCGACCGTGCCGTCCTCGCGGATGCGGCTGATATAGGTCGCGTCCTCGCCGGCCGCCTCATAAGGCGTCACGTAGCCGCCCGGCTCGTGCTTGTCGATCACGAGACAGCCCGGCGCGTTGCGCAGGATGTTGCGGGCCTCGTCCGCCGTGATCGGATTCTCGAACTCGACGTTGACGGCTTCGGAGTGGCCGACGAACACCGGCACGCGCACGCAGGTCGCGGTCAGCTTGATCTTCGGATCCAGGATCTTCTTGGTCTCCGCCATCATCTTCCACTCTTCCTTGGTGAAGCCGTCTTCCATGAAGACGTCGATCTGCGGAATGACGTTGAAGGCGATGCGCTTGGGGAACTTGTTGTTGATCAGCTCGTCGTTGGTGTAGACGGCCTTGGTCTGCGAGAACAATTCGTCCATCGCATCCTTGCCGGCGCCGGACACCGACTGATAGGTCGACACCACGACGCGCGTGATCTTCGCCTTGTCATGCAGCGGCTTCAACGCGACCACGAGCTGGGCGGTCGAGCAGTTCGGATTGGCGATGATGTTCTTCTTGTTGAAGCCGGCGGCGGCGTCGGCATTCACCTCCGGCACGATCAGCGGCACGTCGGGATCCATGCGCCAGGCCGACGAGTTGTCGATGACGACCGCGCCGGCGGCGCCGATCTTGGGCGACCACTCCTTCGACACCGAGCCACCGGCCGACATCAGGCAGATGTCGACATCGGCAAAATCGTAGTGCTCGAGCGCTTTGACCTTCAGCGTGCGGTCGCCATAGGACACCTCGACGCCGACGCTGCGGCGTGAGGCCAGCGCCACGACCTCGTCGGCGGGGAATTGGCGCTCGTCGAGAATATTGAGCATTTCCCGTCCGACATTGCCGGTCGCGCCGACCACTGCGACTTTGTAACCCATCGTTCACTCTCCGAAGAAATAAGGCCGGCCGCGCATCTCAGCGGAAACCGAAGCGGCAGCGCTTCTATGCGAGAAACGTCCCTGACACAACGTTACCACGACGTCTCGCATTCGATGCAGTCCAATTCGGCCAGAACAGCCGCAGCGCCCCGATCCGGGTCCGTCCTGCAAGGGCTCAAGAGCTTCGCGGACGAGGTCTGCGGCACGTTTGCGCGCCTGTTCGCCTATGTGGGGGCTCTGGCGCTGATCGCCATGCTCGGCGTGGCCGGCTGGAACCATCTCGACCGCGGCGATGACACGCCCGGCCGCGCCGGCTGGACCTTGGCCGACGCCGCAGTGCCGGCGTTCTCGCTCCGCCTCACCGACCAGCCCGACAGGACCGCCACCTATACCGTGCTCACCCACCCCGAAGGCGGCCGCAAGGACGTGCTGCGCTGGGGCGAGCCCGCCGATCGGCCGACTGCCGAGCTCGAGGTCTACCGGTTCGGATCGGAGCGCGATGCCAGGCGTGATCCGCGGGCCGATCTCGCGGTCCGGATGGGGCGCAGCACCGCCTCCGAACTCGAGACCGCGGGCGTGATCGACAGCCGGTTCGGCCCAGTCGGCCTGGTGCGCCGGGCCGGGGCGCCCGAGGGCGCCGGGGCCTGCCTCGGCTTTCTCAAGACCATCGCCGAGCCGAGCTTGCGGATCTCCGGCTGGTCGTGCCAGGGCGTGACCATGCCGGCGCGCCGCGCCATGGTCGGGTGCATGCTCAACCGGCTGACCCTGCTGGCGCCCGACCGGCACCGCGCCCTGAGTCAGCTGTTCACGGGGTCCGATCCGCGGCGCGGCGGCTGCGACGAACCCGCCGTCGCCACCGGCAGCGTCGATTGGGTGACATCGACCGCCAATCCGAGGCTGCGCGGCGCGCTGTGAATGTCCGCCTGCGTCCGGATGTTGCTGGGCCTGACCGCGCCCCATTCGAGCGTCCGCATCGGCAGCCAAGTGACGGATTTTGATGCAACTTTCCCGCCACAGCGGGAATTTATCTTCGCTACGGCCGCGGGAATGACCTTGTGATGCCACAGCCGACCCAGATATTGTGCGGGCCAAATCATGCGCATGGCGAGCGCCCGCCCCTTTTGGCGCGAGGAAGAGGACGTGATGATCGAATTTTCTGCTGCGACCCGGGTCAAGGCCTTGGCGGTGATCGCCGCGACCGGCCTTGCCGTCACGTCTCTTGCCGTCGCCTCGGCCGATGCCGCTCCCGCCAAGCGCCGCGTCACGACCACCTATAGCAGCGGCAATCCGAACTACTCCTACCAGTCCGGCCCGCGCACCCGCATCTACATCACCCGCCGCTCCTTCCTCGACGGCGGCACCGAGGTTCTCCCCGGCGACCGCAAGTTCTCGGATTACGCCTTCCCACCGGCCGTCGGCTATCCGTCGTTCGCCCGCGAGAACCTGAACCGCCCGATCGACCGCCAGCCGCTGATGGCGCCGTCCGATCTGGGTGGCTACCCGACCCGGATTCCGATCCCCTACTGAGGACGGCAGCATCATCCGATGATCAAGGCCGGGCCCCGCCCGGCCTTTTGCTTGTGAGGAGGTGCCAAGACGCCGGAGCGTGCTGGATGCCCCGGGGCGCGGGACATGGCGATCAGGAAACATGCAGCCACCTTCTCGCGGCGCTGATGCGTCCGAGTGATGCGTCGATGTCCGCCCTCATCGGAAGCGAGGGCGCAGGGAAGGCCGAGCCTCGGCTGAGGCCCGTGGCCCCCGTGCGGAAAGAATGCACGGGGCAGGAACCACAGGTACAGCCGGACCGACCCGGCCTTCCCTGCGCGATGGTTTTCACGTTTACTCTGCGCTCTCCCCGGTGTCCGGCCTGTTAGCCACCGTCGTCGTCGGGATCATCGCCCTTCCGACTTGGCGCCAGCATCGGGACGCCAGGACCACGCAGCTTCACGTCCGCAAGAGCCTCGTTCGTCCGCATGCCCAAGGACATGCTGCGAGCCCTCGCGGCCACCGCATCCCCGCCTCACGCCTCGTGACGATCGCGAAACGCCCCTTGCAAGCGAAGCGGGATGGAGATGAGAAAACATGTATTCTGGAAAAACGAAATCGAAATCTTTGGCGCGCGGCGGACGGATCTTGCGATGCATCTGACGACGCTGGCGAAATGAGTCTTTCGACGCAGCCGAATCCGGGCTGAAAAATGTGCGCTCAAGCGTGAGAGGCCACGTCGATCGCGCGAACGACAAACTGATTTGCCCGACGAGCAGGCGGGCTACGCCGGGGTGCGACGGCGATTCGAGCCCGCGCTGATGAGTTGATCGAGCTATATCAGCAACGACGGTGCCCTCCCCTCCCCGCGAGGGGGAGGGGAGCAGACTGTCAGCGTGGCGAGAGCCCGGCTGAAATGAGCACTCGCTCCAACTATGCCGCGAGCTTCTCCAGCTCCTTGATGATCGCCTCGCCCATCTGCGTAGTCGAAGCGGGCGTCGAGCCCTCGGCCTTGATGTCGGCGGTGCGCAGACCCGAGGCCAGCACGGCGGCGATGGCGGCGTCGAGCTTGTCGGCGAGCGCGCCCATGTCGAAGGAGTAGCGCAGCGCCATGCCGAACGAGGTCAGCATCGCGATCGGGTTGGCGAGACCCTTGCCGGCGATATCCGGCGCCGAGCCGTGCACCGGCTCGTACAGCGCGCGGCGCTTGTGGGTCTTGGCGTCGACCTCGCCGAGCGAGGCGGACGGCAGCATGCCGAGCGATCCGGTCAGCATCGCCGCGATGTCCGACAGCATGTCGCCGAACAGATTGTCGGTGACGATGACGTCGAACATCTTCGGGTATTTCACCAGGTTCATGCCGCCGGAATCGGCGAGCTGGTGCTCGAGCGTGACGTCCTTGTACTCGCGATTGTGGACCGCGGTGACGACCTCGTTCCAGAGCACGCCCGACTTCATGACGTTGCGCTTCTCCATCGACGTCACCTTGTTCTTGCGCTTGCGCGCGAGGTCGAAGGCGACGCGGGCGATGCGCTCGATCTCATAGGTGTCGTAGACCTGAGTATCGATCGCGCGCTTCTGGCCGTTTCCGAGATCGGTGATGGTCTTTGGCTCGCCGAAATACACGCCGCCGGTGAGCTCCCGCACGATCATGATGTCGAGGCCCTCGACGATCTCGCGCTTCAGGCTGGAGGCATCGGCGAGCGCCGGATAGCACACGGCGGGACGCAGATTGGCGAACAGGCCGAGATCCTTGCGCAGGCGGAGCAGGCCCGCCTCGGGACGCACCTCGTAGGGAACGCCATCCCATTTCGGACCGCCGACGGCGCCGAAGATGATGGCGTCGGCCGCCTTGGCCTTGTCCATGTCGGCTTCCGAGATCGAGGCGCCATGAGCGTCATAGGCGGCGCCGCCGACCAGGCCGTCCTCGGTCTCGAACGAGGCCAGTCCCTTGGCGTTGAGCCAGCCGATCAGGCGCTTCACCTCGGCCATCACTTCGGGGCCGATGCCGTCGCCGGGCAGCAAAAGGAGCTTCTGGGTCGCCATGGTCGTTGTCCTCACGGGGCTTGTCATGCCGGGGCATTGCGCGGGCATCCATCCTTGGGATGGCTGGATTGCCGGTCTGCCTCGAGCGGATCGAAAGCAGGCGCCCGGCAATGACGGGATCTCTCAAAACGGCGGAGTGCTAAAGCCCTCCTGCGCCGTTGGCAAGCCACCATTGCCGGCGCACCACTTCTGTCGCGGCGAGGCGGGCGGTAATGTGCGCGAAAATCGCGGCCGAATAGCATGAATTGCCGGCCGATCGCCGCGCCGGAGCATGTCTTGCCAGCCTCCCCATCCGACCCGACACCGGCCCACCCGGCGTTGACCAACCTCACGCTGTCGCTGGGTCCGATCATCGGTCTCGGCATCGGCCGCTTCGCCTACGCGCTGGTGCTGCCGGACATGCGGGACAGCCTGCATTGGTCATACTCGGCGGCCGGCTTCATGAACACGGTCAACGCCGCCGGCTATCTCATCGGCGCGCTGATCGCCGCGCAGCTGGCCCGGCGCTACGGCGGCCTGGCCGCAGTGCGCGGCGGAACGCTGGCGGCGCTGGCCTCGCTCGTGGTGTGCGCCATGACCGGTGACTTCATCGCGCTCAGCCTGGCGCGGCTCGTGACCGGCATCGGCGCCGGCGTCGCGCTGGTGGCCGGCGGCGCGCTGGCGGCGCGGGTCGCCCTGGAGCGGCCGGCGCAGGCGAGCTTCGTGCTGAGCCTGTTCTATGCCGGGCCGCCGCTCGGCATCGTCATCTCCGGCCTGATCGCCCCCTTCGTGCTGCAGGCCTTCGGGCCCGGCTCATGGTGGATCGTATGGGCCGTGCTCGCCGCGGTCGGCGCGGTGCTGATCGGGCCGCTGCTCGCGATGCGGCTCCCGGCGAACGCCGCCACGGCGGAGACCCGCACCGACCGCGTCTCGCTGCGGCCGATGGCGATCTATCTGTTCGGCTACTTCCTCTACGGCGCCGGCTATATCGCCTATCTCACCTTCATGATCGCGTATGTGCGCGATCTCGGCGGCGGCGCCGCGGCGCAATCAGGCTTCTGGTGTCTCATTGGCCTCGCCGGCTTCACCACGCCCTGGGTGTGGCGGCGCGTGCTGGCGCTCGACCGCGGCGGCTGGCCCACCGCCCTCATCCTCACCATCAACGCGATCGGCGCCGCCCTGCCCTCGCTCAGCCATTCGCCTGTCATGCTGACGCTGTCGGCCGCTGTGTTCGGCATCGCCTTTTCGACCGTGACCACGGCCACCACCGCCTTCGTGCGCTTCAACCTGCCGCAGAGCGCCTGGCCGGGCGCGATCGCCGCGCTGACCATCTCGTTCGGCGTCGGCCAGACGCTCGGACCCTTCGCCGTCGGCGCGATCACCGATGCGATGGGGAGTTTGACCTATGCGCTGAACGTATCGGCGGCCTTGTTGCTGCTGGGAGCGGTGATGGCGGCGATGCAAGGCAAGTTGAAGCGCTCCGACCGCACCTAGCTCACGGTGTCGTCCCGGCGAACGCCGGGACCCATACCGCGGAAGCTATCGAGGGATGCGGCTGCCAGTTGCCTGCCTCATACCCCCCTGTGGTTATGGGTCCCGGCGTTCGCCGGGACGACAGCGGAGTGTGTCGCGCGCAGCTCGGCCTCAAGCGGACCGACGATCAGCTCCCGCTGAACGAATTGTACCCCTGATCCTCCCAATAGCCGCCCTTGTAGTCGTTGGTGATTTCCATCGCGACGACGTATTTCGGGTTCTTGAAGCCGAGCTTGGTGGGGACGCGGATCTTCATCGGGTAGCCGTAGGCGCGCGGCAGGATCTGGTCGGCGAACTTGAAGGTCATCTGGGTCTGCGGATGCAGCGCGGTGCGCATGTCCAAGGGCGAATTGTAGCCGTCCTTGTCGGCGCAGTTGAACCAGACATATTTCGCGCTGATATCCGCGCCGATCAGCTTGAGGAAGTCGCGCAAGGGCGTGCCGGTCCAGGAGCCGATCGCGCTCCAGCCCTCGACGCAGATATGACGCGTGATCTGCGTCACCTGCGGCAGCGCATGCAGCTCGTCCAGCGTCCACGACTTCTTGTTGTCGACGAGGCCGCGCACCTCGAGCTTCCAGTCAGCGGCATCGATCTCCGGCGCCTCGTCGAGCGTGTAGTAGGCATTGAACGGGAACGGCTTGGTGATCGCGCTCTCCGGGAAGGTCGGCGCCAGCGCGTCCGGATTGAACATCCAGGCCTGCACGGCGTCGTTGAACTTCGACACCTTCTTGAGCAGCTCCTCCGCCGTGTCGCCGTCGACGACGTCGCAGCCGGTGAGCAGGGTCAGCGCGCCCAGGCTGGCGCCGCCGGTGAGGAAGCGGCGCCGGGTGAGGTCGGGCATCACCTTCAACGAGTCCTTGATCAGGAGCCGCTTGTCGACGCCGGGAATGAGGAACGGACGCTTGGCCATGATACTCTCTCCTCTCAGCGACCGATGATCATCGCGCGCAGGCTCTTCGGCACCAGCAGCGCGAGCAGGATGTGGATCACCAGGAAGGCGCAGATCAGCGCCATGCAGACGAAATGGACGTAGCGCGCCGCCGGATAGTCGCCGAACAGGCTGACCAGCCAGTGCAGCTGGACCGGCTTCCACATCGACAGGCCGGTGAGCACGACGACGATGCCGATCCCGATGATGCCGAGATAGAGCAGCTTCTGCACCGCGTTGTAGGCGGTGAGGTCGTCATGGGCGAGCTTGAAGGTCAGCGCGGCCTTGAGGTCGGCGATGACGGACGCCGGCGAGACCGGCAGCAGCTTGCGGCGGAACCGGCCGGTGGCGAGACCGGTGACGAGATAAGCGAGCCCGTTCAGCATCAGCAGCCACATCGCCGCGAAGTGCCACAGCAGCGCGCCGCCGAGCCAGCCGCCGAGCGTGAAGCTGCGGTCGAAGCGGAAGTCGAACAGCGGCGAGGCGTTGTAGATCTGCCAGCCCGACATGATCATCATGATCATCGCGACGGCGTTGATCCAATGCATGACGCGCACCCAGGCCGGCTGAATGACCTTGGTCGCGACTCCAGTTGCAGGTCCCCCGGTCGCCGCGAGGGTCGAGGGGGCGCTGGTGGTGGCGCTCGTCATGGCGGTCGGCTCCGTCGCTTGCATTCGTCACGGTCATTATACGCCGGCTCGGCGGGCCCCGTTACGCTCCGGTACCGATCAAATCGATACGTGAAAACTATGGCGTTCACAAAAAAGCGAGCCGGGGTGGGCCCGGCTCGCTCCTGGTCACATCCGCGAGGAGGAGGAAGAAACGGATGTGTCCGGTGTCGCGCCGGGCCTCACGACGCCGGCATCAGCACGGTGTCGACCACGTGGATGACGCCGTTCGACTGGTTGACGTTGGGGATCGTGACCATCGAGGTGCCGCCCTTGGCGTCGACGATCATGACGTTCTTGCCCTCGCGCTTGACCGTGAGCTGCTCGCCCTCGACCGTCTTCAGCATCTGGCCGTCCTTCAGGTCGGACGCCTCGAGCTTGCCGGGCACGACGTGATAGGTGAGGATCTTGGTCAGCGTCGCCTTGTTCTCCGGCTTGACGAGGCTGTCGACGGTGCCGGCCGGCAGCTTGCCGAACGCGGTGTTGGTCGGCGCGAACACCGTGAACGGTCCCTTGCCTTCCAGCGTCTGCACGAGGCCCGCGGCCTTCACCGCGGCGACCAGCGTCGTATGATCCTTCGAGTTGACCGCGTTCTGGATGATGTTCTTCGACGGGTACATCGCCGCGCCTCCGACCATCACGGTCTTCTCCTCGGCGTGCGCGGGCGCGACGACGATCGAGGTCAGCGACAGCGCGCTGAAGGCGGCGGCAGCGAGGAAGGCAATGCGCTTGGACATGGGTAGCTCCCTAATGAAGACGGCGGCAGCGCCGCACGATGAGTTCGACTGCGACATCGATGCGTTGGAGAGCGCTGTTGCTCTCGCGTCGTGTCGGGCCGAGCTACGCCGCGTCCGGAAGCGAGTTTCGGCGCATAATTTAACGTGATCCGTGAAACCTGCGGCGATCGAGATCGTCTCGCCGACTCATTGAACGAGAACTGCGCCGCAATGTCGCAGCCTGCTGCGAACTGATCAGCTCTCTGTCGGTCATTGGCCGAGGCCGATGACCGATCACCGCCGCCATTAACTACAATGCGAGCCGAGCCCGGCCGAACCTGCCGAAAATATTGCGAGTAAGACTTTCTTAAGGTTGATTGGTCGGCACGGCGCCGGCTGCGGGAAGGGGACGTCCCGCACTGTCCGGCGCGATCGGCGGGGGTTTCCTACAGTGAACAGAACGATCTGGATTGCGGGGTTCTGCCTCGTGATAATCTGCTGCTTGCTTGCAACGAAGATGGTGCTCGCCGCGGCGACGCCCGGCGACATGAGCGACACGACCTCGTCGCTGATCCGCGAGCCCATTCCGGGCGTTGATACGCTGAGCGAGACGGATCGCAGCTTCGCGACACAGCCGATCGAGTACAACGAGGACGTCTATCTGCCACTGGTCTCGCGGGCCGTGCGGGCGGAAGGGCGTAGCGGGTCGCCGGCGCGCCGGGCGAAGGCGTCCGGCAAAGCCGCTGTGCTGCGGCCGGCCAAGCGCAATCCGCAGCCCGTGAAGACGTCGGCGGCGTCGTGCAAGCAGCTCGACCCGATCGCGCGCTTCCTCGCCTCGGCGAAGATCGGGCCGCGGTGCCAGGCTTGATCGTTTGAGGCGTCAGGCGGAGACCGCCGTCACCACTTGCGCCAGCAACTGCTCGCGCCGCGTCTGCGAGCGCTGGCCCTTCATGGTGGCGGCGAAGCGTTCGAGGATGCCGTCCTCGAACGCCGTGACGATGGTGTCGTGCACGTAGCTCTTGCGGCAGATCGCCGGCGTGTTGGTGAGCTCGTCGGCGGCGGCGCGGATCGCTTCCAGGATCTGCTTCTTGCGGCCGCGCGCGCTCGCCGCGGGCGTGATTCGCGACAAGGTCTCCAGGGCGACGGCCGAGGCCATCAGCGTGCGGAAATCCTTCAGCGAGATCTTGATGCCGGCGATCTCGCGCAGGAACGCGTTGACCTGCGTGGTCGAGACCGCGCGCACCACGCGCTGGGCGTCGCGGTATTGGAACATGCGGCGGCCGGGGACGCCGCGCAGGATGCCGACGGCCCGCACCAGCTTGGCGGCGTCGCATTCCTTGCGCACCGCCTTGCCGCCCTTGGCCTTGAAGGTCAGCACCAGGGAGTCATCCTCGAGCGTGACGTTCGACTTCAACAATGTGGTGGCGCCGCGCGTGCCGTTCAGCCGCGCATAGGACTCGTTGCCGGGACGGATCGCGGTGCGCGCGATCAGCTCGATCACGGCGGACAGCGCGAACTCGCGCGTCGGCTCGTCGCCGGCGAGATGTTTCGACACCGCGCGGCGGATGCGCGGCAGCGCGCCGACCAGCTTGGCGAGACGATGCGCCTTGCGATGCTCGCGCACCTTCTCCCAATCGGCGTGATAGCGATATTGCAGCCGGCCGGCGGCGTCGACACCCACCGCCTGCAGATGCAGGTTCGGATCGGGGGCGTAGCGCACCTCGCGATAGGCCGGCGGCACCGCCATCGCATGCAGGCGGCGAATGGTGCCGGCGTGGCGGATCGGGGTGCCGTTGGCGCGGATGAAGGTGTAGCTCTTGCCCCGCCTGATGCGGCGGATGGTCAGCGCGGTCTGGTCGCCGAGCTTCAGCCCAATGCGCCTGGCGAGTTCCTCGACCGAGGTCTTGGCGTTGCCTTGCGCGTCGGCGGTCTTGGCGTGGGCGAGATCCTTCAAGCTCAGCTTGCGGCGCGGCGGCTTGGGCGGCCACTGGCCCAGCGCCTTCGCGAGCGCGACATCGGCATCGGCCGGGCCGACCCGCGGGCTCTCGAAATTCTGCTGGTCCATCATTGCTTTAGACGCCCTGCCGTCGTTTTCATCCGCTCAATGCCCCGGAGTCCGGTTTGGTTCCGGCCGGGTTATCCACAGCTTCAAGGCGATTTAGGGGGTGACGGGCCGGATAGCGAGTCCCTAATTTCGGGCAGAACGGTTGCAAAATACCGGTGCGCGCCCCGATTCCGGGTAACCTTGATGCTGCAGACTGTAGCGACCTCCGAAGTGTGACCGGCGCGCTCAACCTCCGCGCACAATTCTTTGATCCTGCGCAGACCGCCTCCCCGCCGAAGGTCCTACTTGTCTTGCCTTGTCGCCGCCGGTTACGCGGACGCATAGTGGGAACAACGATGGCCTGCGCCGGACCACGGCGGGCCGCATGTGGAGGGTGTGAAATGTCCGAGAAGATCTACGACGTTCCGGCCGAATGGGCGAAACGCGCCTTCGTCGACGACGCGAAGTACCAGGAGATGTACGCGCGCTCGATCAAGGACCCCAACGGCTTCTGGGCCGAGCAGGCCAGGCGCGTCGACTGGGTCAAGGCACCGACGAAGATCGAGAACGTCTCCTACGCACCCGGCAACATCTCGATCAAATGGTTCGAGGACGGCGTCCTCAACGCCGCCTATAACTGCGTCGACCGCCATCTCGCCACCCGCGGCGACCAGACCGCGATCATCTGGGAGGGCGACGACCCCTCGCAGTCCAAGCACATCACCTATCGCGAGCTGCACGACGAGGTGTGCCGGATGGCCAACATCCTGCGCAACCGCAACGTCAAGAAGGGCGACCGCGTCACCATCTACCTGCCGATGATCCCGGAGGCGGCTTACGCGATGCTGGCCTGCGCCCGCATCGGCGCCATCCACTCGGTGGTGTTCGCCGGCTTCTCGCCGGACTCGCTCGCCCAGCGCATCAAGGACTGCGATTCCAAGATCATCATCACCGCCGACGAGGGCCTGCGCGGCGGCCGCAAGGTGCCGCTCAAGGCCAATGTCGACGCGGCGCTGAACAAGGTCGACAATGTCGACTGGGTCGTCGTGGTCAAGCGCACCGGCGGCAAGATCGAGATGAATCCGAGCCGCGACCTCTGGTACCACGAGGCCGCGGAGATGGTGACGACCGAATGCCCGTGCGAGCCGATGCATGCGGAGGATCCGCTGTTCATCCTCTACACCTCGGGCTCGACCGGCCAGCCCAAGGGCGTGCTGCACACCACCGGCGGCTATCTCGTCTACGCCGCGATGACGCACCAATACGTGTTCGACTATCACGAGGGCGACGTCTACTGGTGCACCGCCGACGTCGGCTGGGTCACCGGCCACAGCTACATTCTCTATGGACCGCTGGCCAACGGCGCCATCTCGCTGATGTTCGAAGGCGTGCCGAACTATCCGGACAATTCGCGGTTCTGGAACGTCATCGACAAGCACAAGGTCAACATCTTCTACACCGCGCCGACCGCGATCCGCGCCCTCATGCAGGGCGGCGACGCGCCGGTGAAGAAGACCTCGCGCGCGTCTCTGCGCCTGCTCGGCTCCGTCGGCGAGCCGATCAATCCGGAAGCCTGGGAGTGGTATCACCGCGTCGTCGGCGACGACCGCTGCCCGATCGTCGACACCTGGTGGCAGACCGAGACCGGCGGCATCCTGATCACGCCGCTGCCGGGCGCGACCAAGCTCAAGCCGGGCTCGGCGACGCGGCCGTTCTTCGGCGTCGTGCCGGAGATCGTCGATGCCGATGGCAAGACGCTGGAAGGCGCGACCGAGGGCAATCTCTGCCTCACCCGCTCCTGGCCGGGCCAGATGCGCACGGTGTATGGCGATCACGCCCGGTTCGAGATGACCTACTTCTCGACCTACAAGGGCAAGTACTTCACCGGCGACGGCTGCCGCCGCGACGCCGATGGCTATTACTGGATCACCGGCCGCGTCGATGACGTCATCAACGTCTCCGGCCACCGCATGGGCACCGCCGAGGTGGAGAGCGCGCTGGTCGCGCACGCCAAGGTCTCGGAAGCGGCCGTGGTCGGCTATCCGCACGACATCAAGGGCCAGGGCATCTACGCCTATGTCACCCTGATGGCCGGCGAGCAGCCGAGCGAGGAGCTGCGCAAGGAGCTCGTCGCCTGGGTGCGCAAGGAGATCGGCCCGATCGCCTCGCCCGACCAGATCCAGTTCGCCCCCGGCCTGCCCAAGACCCGCTCCGGCAAGATCATGCGCCGCATCCTGCGCAAGATCGCCGAGGACGAGCCGGGCGCGCTCGGCGACACCTCGACCCTTGCCGATCCCGGCGTGGTCGATGATCTCGTCCAGCACCGGCAGAACCGCAAGGAGAAGCAGGCCTAGCGCATGTCCGCTGGACCTCTCAGGAGACGGTTGGAGAACGCGGCCCGGCTGGGCTGCGTTCTCCTCGCTTTGGCGGGCGGGATCGGTCCTTCGACGGCGCAGCTCATGCCGCAGTCGCCGGAACTGAAGACCTCGGTCGCGTTCTTCTACCGGGATCCGCGCATCGAGGGCCTGGTCCACGTGTTCGCGACCCTGAAGTCGGAAGGGCGGGATTGGACCGCCTACCCGCCGGTGACCGGGCTGTTGGCGCGGTCCTTCGCGCTGCATCCGGACTGGATCGATCGGCTGGCGCCGCCGGAGGGAGACGGCAAGGCGGCTTCGGCCTTCCTGGCCGCGGTCCGGCTCTCGGGACATGCCGCTGAGGCTGGCAGGTTTCGCGGCCGTTTCGGCGCCAGCGCCCTCGACGCCACGCTGGAGGATCAGTTCGGCAGCGCTCCCGCCCGGCTCGAGGACATCACGATCAGGACCCCCACCGACCTGGACCTACTGTGGGGCGCCTCGTTCGCTGAAGGCGACGGCCGCTATGTGCGCATGATCCTCGACTTCTTCGCCTCCATCACCAATCAGTCCGAGCTCATCGCGCTCGACACCGCCCGTCTCACGGTGGCCATGGTCGGCGGTCCGAAGGACATCTACGACACGCTGGAGCAGCGCTACGACGCGGCCCAGCGCGGCCGGATGGTGGTTGCGGCCGCAGCCCTGTGGGCCATCGGATCGAACGTGCGCCAGCACGACTACGTCCGCCAGGCGACGTCCGACTACATCCACGATCATCCGCGCACATTCGCCGTCCGGGCGCTGTCGGCGATCACCCGCCTCAAATAGATTGCACGTGCCCGGCCGGGTTCGCTCCGCTGGCCCCGCCGGCGAATCCGTGTTGCGGGCCGGATTCCGGCCGAGTGTTGTTTTCAGGTCATTTACTTGCAGAGGAAGTTTTCATTTCCTCCAGCCATCCGAGTGCTCCCGCAAGAGCGGAGGTCGCAGCGATGGGGCGAAGAGGAATGGCGAGGCCGAATGGAGCGATCGGGCCGGCCGTGAAGGCGGCGATGATGGCCGCGTCGGTGGTCGGAGCCATGGTCACGACGGCCGACTCTGCGTCCGCCCGTCCCGAGCTGGTCAGCATCGCCGGCGACTATTCGCCCGGCACGATCGTGGTGAAGACCGGCGAGCGCAAGCTCTACCTCGTGCTCGATGGCAGCCACGCCATGCGCTACACGGTCGGCGTCGGCAAGGCCGGCCGGCAATGGGCCGGCACCACCAAGATCGACGGCAAGTACAGGAATCCGGCCTGGGCGCCGCCGGCCGACGTCAAGCGCGACAAGCCCAACATCCCCGACGTGATCCCCGGCGGCTCGCCGCAGAATCCGATGGGCGTCGCCGCCATGACGCTCGCGGGCGGCGAATATGCCATCCACGGCACCAATGTGCCGAACTCGGTCGGCGGCTACGTCTCCTACGGCTGCATCCGCATGCTGAACAGCGATATCACCGACCTCTACGAGCGCGTGTCGATCGGCACCACGGTGGTCGTGACCCGCTGAAGCCGAAGCGGCCGAACTGATTCTCCGTCCCCCGCGCCATCACCATGCCTGACGGCGCGCGCCCGGCGGATGTATCAGAAGTCCGAGATGATTCCCTTTTTCTCCCAGTCGCCGTAGCGGGTCGGCTCCGGTCCCTTCGGACCCTGCAGCTCCCTCGGCATTGGCGTCGCCTGCTCGGCCGCGAGACGACGCCGCTCCTCCGCCTCGGCGAGCGCACGCTGCGCGGCCGGAGTGAGCGGCTTGCGCGGATTGTCGTTGCTGGCGACCACCGACAATGCGGGCTTGCGCTCGTTGTTGGGTTCGTTGCTCATCGTACCATTCCACCGTTGCACCGGATCCTTCCCGACATCATCAGATCGTGTGAGCACGCCGGGGAAAACAGGTCTAAAAAAAGCGGAGCCGATTCTTACATTTGGCATATTCCGGTGACAGAGGACCCGCAAGCTGATGGCATGCACCCGATGGTCGCGGAACTGCCTTTCTTCTTTCGCGAGTAATTCCCAGGCATGCCTCCGCCGCGTTTTGCGACCCCTTCCGAAGTCCCAGGCCTGGCGGCACGACGCATCGCCGCCGACGTGGTCGACGGCGTGCTGCACAAGCATCGCACCCTCGACGATCAGCTCGACGGAACCGGCGCGCATCCCGGACTGAAGCATCTCGCCGACCGCGACCGCGCGCTGATGCGCCGGCTGGTCGCCACGACCTTGCGGCGGCTCGGAACGCTCGGCCACGTGCTGTCGCGGCTGCTGGATCGTGGCGTGCCGACCGACGCGCCGCGGGCGCAAAGCGCGCTGCTGATCGGCGCCGCCCAGATCCTCTGGATGGACGTTCCCGACCACGCCGCCGTCGACCTTTCCGTCCGCCTCGTGCAGGCCGACCGCCGCGCCGCGAAATATGCCGGACTCGTCAACGCGGTGCTGCGGCGCTGCGCCCGCGAGGGCGCCAGCCTGCTCGACGATGCCACCGGTCAGCCGCTTGATATCGCGCCCTGGCTGCTCAAGCGCTGGATCGATCATTACGGCGAAGCGACCGCCAGGGACATCGCCGCGGCGCTCGGCCAGGAGCCGTCGCTCGACCTCACGGTGAAGTCGGACCCGGCGCAATGGGCGTCGCGGCTGCACGGCGAGGTGCTGCCGACCGGCACCGTGCGCACCGTGCTGCATGGCTCGGTGACGGTGCTGCCGGGCTTTGCCGAGGGACAATGGTGGGTCCAGGACGCCGCTGCCGCCCTGCCGGCGCGCCTGCTCGGCGATGTCAGCGGCAAGGCCGTCGCCGACCTCTGCGCGGCGCCGGGCGGCAAGACCGCCCAGCTCGCCCATGCCGGCGCCCGCGTCACCGCGGTCGACCGGTCGCCGGCCCGGATGAACCGGCTGAAGGACAACATGACCCGGCTGCAGCTCGCGGCCGAGACGGTCGTAGCCGATGCCGCCGAATGGCAGCCGGCCGACAGCGGCGGCTTCGATGGCCTGCTGCTCGATGCGCCCTGCACCTCGACCGGTACGATCCGGCGCCATCCCGATGTCGGCTGGTTGCGCAGCGAAGCTGATATCACCGCCTTGTCAGGCCTGCAGGCGCGGCTGCTGACCCGGGCGGCCGGCCTGCTGAAGCCGGGCGGAACCCTGGTCTACTGCACCTGTTCGCTGGAGCCAGAGGAAGGCGAGCAGGTGGTCGAGCGTGTGCTAGCCGAAACCGCCGAGCTGCGCCGCATCCCGGTGACCCCCGGCGAGGTGGCGGGACTGGCCGAGCTGGTCACCCCGGCCGGCGACCTGCGCACCCTGCCCTGCCATTTGCCGCACCAGGACCCCCGGCTTGGCGGTCTCGACGGTTTTTATGCGGCGAGACTGGAGCGGCGGCCGTGAGCGTGTCATCGTGTGCGCTCTGCGTCGGCCCGGCGGCGGCCGCGCTTTGAGGGCGTCGGCGTTGCGTTAGTCCGTTAAATCCTGATTTTGCACCAGATTCTGGTCCCGCGATGGTGCTGCACCGGGGCCAAAAATGGTGTATCGGCGGCAGTTGCGATCTATGAAGGATGCGCAACCGAATCCCCCTCTGAATCCAAGGCTTGGCGTGTCCGCCGCTCAACGCAGACGCATATCGACGCTGGTGATGGGCCGCTTTGCGCGCAGCCTGATGTCCAACGTCAGCGGTGTATCGGTATCCGTGTCCGGGTTGTGGCCCGGTCGCGCCGACCGGCTCATCATTGCGCCGCATGACCTGCGCACATCGGACGCCACGCGGGCGGCCGAGATCTATGCCGGCCGTTTCGTCTTCGCCGGCAAGATCGTGACCTGCCACGGCCGTTCGATCTTCGACCTGGAGCCGCCGTCCGAGGACTGGGAGGTGGCCCTGCTCGGCTTCGGCTGGCTGCGACATCTGCGCGCAGCCGACACTGCGCTGACCCGCGCCAATGCCCGCGCCCTGGTCGACGACTGGATCACCAACCAGATCGGCCGCCATCCGCTGAGCCGCCGCGCCGACGTGCTGGCGCGGCGGGTGATCTCGCTGCTGTCGCAGGCGCCGCTGGTGCTGGCCGATTCCGACGGCAAGTTCTACCGGCGGTATCTGCGCGGCCTGACCCGCGAGATCCGCTATCTGCGCTATTCGACCATCGACATCCCGGACGGCGCGCCGCGGCTGCAGGTGCTGATCGCACTGTGTTACGCCGCGCTGTGCCTCGCCAACCAGGCCAAGCACATCCGCAGCGCGACCCGGAAACTCTCCGACGAATTGCAGCGGCAGATCCTGCCCGATGGCGGCCACGTCTCGCGCAATCCGGGCGCGCTGATCGAATTGCTGATCGACCTGCTGCCGCTGCGGCAGACGTTTGCGGCCCGCAACATCGCGCCGCCGCCGGCGCTGCTCAATGCCATCGACCGCATGATGCCGATGCTGCGCTTCTTCCGGCACGGCGACGGCAACATGGCGCTGTTCAACGGCATGGGCGGCACCCCGTCCGACCTGCTGGCGACCCTGCTCGCCTATGACGACACCCACGGCACGCCGATGGCGAGCATGCCGCATTCCGGTTTCCAGCGGCTCGACGCCGGACCGATGACGGTCATCGTCGACACCGGTCCGCCGCCACCGCCGCATCTGAGCCATGAGGCCCATGCCGGCTGCCTCGCCTTCGAGATGTCCTCCGGACCGTGCCGCATCGTGATCAATTGCGGCATGCCGTCGACCGGTCGCGACAATTGGCGTGCCTTCGCGCGCAGCACGGTGGCGCATTCGACGCTGACCTATCACAACACCTCGTCCTGCACCTTCGTCGAGATGTCGGCGATGAAGCGCCTGCTGCACGGCGCGCCGATCGTGTCGGGCCCGACGCGGGTGGAGAACTTCCGCGAGATCGTGCCCGACGGCACCGTGCTGTCGACCTCGCATAACGGTTACGCGGCCAAATTCGGCCTGATCCATCGCCGCGTGCTGGTGGCCGCCGAGGACGGCTCGCGGCTCGACGGCGAGGACACCGTGACGCCGGCGCAGGGCGCGCGGCTGCGTGGCGGCGGCTCGGACTACGCGTTGCGCTTCCATCTGCATCCCGCGGTCAAGGCCAGCCGGCTCAGCGACGGCCGCGGCGCCATGCTGGTACTGCCCAATCGCGAGGTCTGGACGTTCGAGACGTTCGACGACCGCGTCGATCTCGAGGACAGCGTGTTTCTCGCCGGCAATGACGGTCCGCGCCGCACCACCCAACTGGTGATCCGGCAGGACGCGCAGCAGGTCCCGTCGATCCGCTGGAGCTTCGTCCGCTCGTCGGTGTCGCCGACCGAGACCAACGGGCGCCGCAACGCGCGGAAAGAGCCGGAACTGCCGCTGTGAGCGGTACAGCGCCAAGGAATGAGCCGACGAATCGTGCTGCGAGATGCACGCTATATCTGCACGGACAGTAGGCTCCCTCTCCCCTTACTTACGGGGAGAGGGTCGGGGTGAGGGGCAGACGCACGGGAAGTGCACGTGGCGAGACCTGTACCCCTTCACCCGGATTGCATCTGGCGATGCAATCCGACCTCTCCCCGCAAGCGGGGCGAGGTAAGGGCACCGCCTGCGACGCGCGTTCGAGCCAACATGAGCGCTCAATCGATCCCGAGCACACACACCTCCCCGTTGTCGCCATCGGCAAAAGCTGATATGAGGCCGGCTCTCGCGCGACTGGCGACTTTGGATGGAGCACCATCGGGGAGCGCGGGATCGACCGCCGTGCGCCTGGGCAAATTGAACTCCTGCAACAGGACTCTTTGCCATGACAAACCAGCTTCGTCGCGTTCGCCGTGCTCTGCTCTCCGTTTCCGACAAGACCCGCCTCGCCGACTTCGCGCTGGCGCTCGCTGCGCGCGGCGTCGAACTGATCTCCACCGGCGGCACCGCCAAGGCCATTGCCGAGGCCGGCCTGAAGGTGAAGGACGTCTCCGACCTCACCGGCTTTCCCGAGATGATGGACGGTCGCGTCAAGACGCTGCATCCCAAGGTGCATGGCGGCCTGCTCGCCATCCGCGGCAATGACGAGCACACCGAGGCGATGAAGGCGCACAACATCGCGCCGATCGATCTCCTCGTCGTCAATCTCTATCCGTTCGAGGCCACCGCCGAGCGCGGCGCGTCGTTCAGCGACTGCATCGAGAACATCGATATCGGCGGCCCGGCGATGATCCGCGCGGCCTCGAAGAACCACGAGGATGTCGCGGTCGTCGTCGACGTCAACGACTACGAGGCCGTGCTCGAGGACCTCGCGCGCCACGAGGGCTCGACCACCTTGCTGCTGCGCCGCCGGCTTGCCGCCAAGGCCTATGCGCGCACCGCCGCCTATGATGCTGCGATCTCCAACTGGTTCGCCGCCACCATCCAGAACGACGCGCCCGACTACCGGGCCTTCGGCGGCAAGCTGATCCAGTCGCTGCGCTATGGCGAGAACCCGCACCAGCATGCGGCGTTCTACGCGCTGCCCGGCCGCCGTCCCGGCGTCGCCACCGCGCGCCAGCTCCAAGGCAAGGAGCTGTCCTACAACAACATCAACGACACCGATGCGGCCTATGAGTGCATCGCCGAGTTCGACCCGGCGCGCACCGCGGCCTGCGTCATCGTCAAGCACGCCAATCCCTGCGGCGTCGCCGAAGGCCCCGATCTCGTCACCGCCTATCAGAAGGCGCTGGCCTGCGATTCGACCTCGGCGTTCGGCGGCATCATCGCGATGAACCGCAAGCTCGACGCCGCCACCGCGCGCGCCATCACCGGCATCTTCACCGAGGTGATCATCGCGCCCGACGCCACCGACGAGGCGATCTCGATCATCGCAGCGCGCAAGAACCTGCGGCTGCTGCTCGCCGGCGCCCTGCCCGATCCGCGCGAAGCCGGCCTCACCGCCAAGACCGTGGCCGGCGGCCTGCTGGTGCAGAGCCGCGACAATGCCGTCGTCGATGACATGGAGCTGAAGGTGGTGACCAAGCGCGCCCCCACCGACGCCGAGCTGCGCGACCTGCGCTTCGCCTTCCGCGTCGCCAAGCATGTCAAGTCGAACACGATCGTCTACGCCAAGGATTCGGCGACCGTCGGCATCGGCGCCGGACAGATGAGCCGGGTGGATTCGGCGCGCATCGCCGCACGCAAGGCGCTGGATGCGGCCAGCGCGCTCAAGCTCGCCGAGCCGCTGACCAAGGGCTCGGTGGTCGCCTCCGACGCGTTCTTCCCGTTCGCCGACGGCATGCTCGCCTGCATCGAGGCCGGTGCCACCGCCGTGATCCAGCCGGGCGGATCGGTGCGCGACGACGAGGTCATCAAGGCCGCCGACGAGCACGGCATCGCCATGGTGCTCACCGGCGTCCGGCACTTCCGGCACTGAGCGCCTTCACCGTCGTTCCGGGGCGCGCGCAGCGCGACCCCGGAATCCGGAGCCGAGGCGCGAGATTCCGGGTTCGTTGCTGCGCGACGCCCCGGAATGCCCCCGGAGAGAGTTCAGGCAGCCCGCTCCGCAGGACGATCTGAACTCACGCGCGCCAGCAACAGCAATCCGGTCGCGAAGAACAGCACCAGCACCGCCATGCCGGCCTTCTGACTCGCAGTGACCGCGGTGATGGTGCCGATCAGCAATGGCCCGATGAACGACGTCACCTTGCCGGTGAGCGCGAACAGGCCGAAATACTGCGCGACGCGCTCCTTCGGCACCATGCGGATCAGCAGCGAGCGCGAGGCCGCCTGCAGCGGCGCGCCGCAGGCGCCGATGACGCAGCCGAGCAGGAGGTAGGCGCGCTCCGGCAGCGAGGCGAACAGCGGGCCGCCCGGCACGGCCGGCGTCACCGGAATGAACAGAACCGAATCACGGCTCACCATGAGAATCGCGACGATCGCGAGCAGCAGCAGCGTCATGCTGCCGGCGATCACACGCTTCGGCCCGAGAAAATCATCCAGCTTGCCGCCGAGCCAGCCACCGAACGTGCCGGCGGCGGCGAGGATGATGCCAAAGGTGCCGATCTGGATCGTGTTCCAACCGAATGTGCCGGCGGCATAGATGCCGCCGAAAGCGAACAGCGACACCAGCCCATCGGTGTAGATCATGTTGGCGAGGAGAAAGAGTGCAACGTCACGCTGCTGCGGCAGGCTGCGCAGCGTCTGCTTCAGTTGACCGAGCCCCTCGCGCACGGCCGCGCCCAGCCGGTGCCGTGCCGGAAAGTCCGGTGTGAACAGGAACATCGGCAGCACGAACACGATGAACCAGAGCCCCGTGAGCGGACCGGAGATGCGGTCGCCTTCATGGCTCACGGGATCGAGCCCGAACAGCGGCTTGAATCCAAACAGCGTGCGGCCGCTGTCGGGATTGGCGGCGAGAAAGCCGAGCACGATGATGAGCGAGAGGATGCCGCCGACATAACCGGTGGCCCATCCGGTGCCGGACAGCCGGCCGATGCGTTCCGGCGGCACCAGGGTCGGCATCATCGCGTTGTTGAACACGGTGGCGAACTCGACGCCGATGGTGGCGATCACATAGGCCGCGAGCAGCGGCGGGATCAGCTCGGGCGCGCCGGGACGCCCGATCCACATCAGCGAGGCGCCGATCACGAGCAGCGCGCCGAACGCCGCGATCCACGGCTTGCGGCGCCCGGTGGCATCGGCGATGGCGCCGAACACCGGTGACAGCAGCGCGATGACGATGCCGGCCGCGGCGGTCGCAAAGCCCCACAGCGCCTGGCCGCTCGCCGCGTCCGGCGCGACATGCGCCGCGAAATAGGGCGCGAAGACGAAGGTCGTGATCAGCGTGAAATAGGGCTGCGCCGCCCAATCGAACAAGATCCAGCTGACGACGGCCGCGCGCCCGGGATAGATTCGGCCGTCGGCAGTGCCAGAGGTCTCGATCGTGATGACGGCCATTCGAAAATCCTCTGCAATCCCAGCGTCGCGTCTCGCGACAATCACGGCGTTGCGTTTTACGCCGGCGACCCGGCCCTATAACATCTGACGATCCCAGGCGGATGTCAGCAACGGCAGAATTGCGATGACCACGTTCACGATTGATCGACGACGGCTCCTTGCGGGTTTCATGCTGTTGCTGGCCGGCTGCCTGCCCGCGCGGGCGCTGGATTCGCAAACCTTCGATATCCCGCAGCCACCCGGTATCACCGCGCCGGCGCAGCCGCCTGCCCATGGCATGGTGGTGGCACAGGAGAGGATCGCAGCCGAAGTCGGCCAGCGCATTCTCGCGCTCGGCGGCAACGCGGTCGATGCCGCCGTTGCCACCGGCTTTGCGATGGCCGTCACCTATCCGGTTGCCGGCAACATCGGCGGCGGCGGCTTCATGGTCATCCACATCGCCAAGTCCAACGAGGATATCGCGATCGACTATCGCGAGACCGGTCCCGCCGCGATCACGCGCGACATCTTCCTCGGCGCCGACGGCAAGCCCGACAACGCCAAGTCGCGCGATTCGGCGCTGTCGATCGGCGTCCCCGGATCGGTGGCGGGTCTCGCGCTGGCGCTGGAGAAATACGGCTCGGGCAAATTCACGCTGGCGCAGGTGCTGCAGCCGGCGATCGTGCTGGCACGCGACGGCATCCCCGTCGCCGACGACGTCGCCGTGACGCTGCCGATGATGGCGCCGCGGCTGGCGAAATGGAAATCATCGGCCGCGATCTTCATGCGGCCCGATGGCACCGTGCTGAAGGATGGAGACCGGCTGATCCAGCGCGATCTGGCGGCGACGCTCACCGCCATCGCCGAGCAGGGACCGCGCGGATTTTATGAAGGGCCGGTCGCCAACCAGCTCGCCAAGGCGATCCAGGATGCCGGCGGCATCATGACGGCGGACGATCTCAAATCCTACCAGCCGGTGCTGCGCACGCCGGTGCGCGGCACCTATCGCGGCTATGACATCGTGTCGATGCCGCTGCCGTCGTCGGGCGGCACCGTGCTGGTCGAGATGCTGAACATCCTCGAGGGCTTTCCGCTCGCTGAGCTGAAGCAGGGCTCGCCCGAATCGCTGCATCTGCTGATCGAGGCGATGAAGCGCGCCTATGCCGACCGTGCGCGCTATCTCGGCGACCCCGCCTTCGTCGACGCGCCGGTGCGCGCGATGCTGTCGAAGGACTATGCCGCGCGCCAGCGCGCTGGCATCGATCCCGCGCACGCCACCAGCGCCGGCGACGTGCTCAACACCAAGCCGCTGCGCGAGGGCAGCAACACCACGCATTTTTCGGTGGTCGACAATGACGGAAACGCCGTCAGCAACACCTACACGCTGAACTTCCCCTATGGCGTCGGCCTCGTCGCCGACGGCACCGGCGTGCTGCTCAACAACGAGCTCGACGATTTCACCGCCGCGCCCGGCGCCTCCAACGCCTTCGGACTGGTCGGCTTCGAGGCCAATCTGCCGGGCCCCGGCAAGCGGCCGCTGTCGTCGATGTCGCCGACCATCGTGCTGAAGGACGGCAAGCCCGTGCTCGTCACCGGCTCGCCCGGCGGCAGCCGCATCATCTCGACCGTGCTGCAGGTGATCGTCAACGTGCTCGACTATCGGATGGACGTCCGCCAGGCCGTCACCGCGCCTCGCCTGCATCACCAATGGATGCCCGACGAGGTTAGAATCGAGAAAGGCTTTGCCGATGACGTGCTCGCCGGTCTGCGCGCCCGCGGCCACAAGATCGAGGAGCCGATGGGACGGACCTCGGCCAACTCCATCCTGGTGACGCCGGATGGATTCGTCGGAGCGCCGGATCCGCGCAGCAAGGGCGCCACCGCAGCCGGGCGCTGAGGCGCCCGGTTCCTGGCCGATAGGAGGAGATCGTGGCCCGGATGACGATTTGCCGCCGCCCGGCGGGGCCCTGCACCAGCTTCCCTCCGTTGGCGTGGTGACCGAGGCGCGTTAGAAGCATACCAGGGCGCAGCGAGGCTCGCCCGCGAGACGGCGTCGGACGTTCTGGTGCATTTGCGAAGATTCGTGGTCGGTCTGTTGGTGTTTGCGGCCCTGCTGGTGGCGGGATGGCTCACCTATCGGCCTGACCGGGCGCTGCGCGTCGCGACCACCGTGGTCGCCGAGATGATCTGCGCCAAGACCTACGTCTCCGGCCTCGATCCGCAGACGGTGTTTGCGGAGACCATGGAACGGCCCGGTCTGCGCCGGTTGCGGGCCGTGATGCGCTACCGGGTGGAGCCCGACATGCGCATGGTGGAGGTGTCGCTGCTCGGCCTGCACGCCACCCGGGCCTCGTATCACGATGGTTTCGGTTGCGTGGCGCTTCAGGGTCAGAAGCCGCCTTACGTGCCCCACACCGACGTCGCTGCGCTGCGCGCCGCTGCGCCTGCTCCCGCCTTGCCCGACTTCGCCGAAGACGCTGCGGTGGAGCCCAGCGATCCCGCGCTGAAGGCGGCGCTCGATCACGCCTTCGAGGAGCCGGCCAGCCCGCCATTCCGCCGCACCAAGGCGATCGTCGTCGTCAAGGACGGTCGCCTGATCGCGGAACGCTATGCGCCGAACATCGGCGTCGATACCCCGCTCATGGGGTTCTCGATGACCAAGACGGTCACCAATGCGCTGCTGGGCATCCTCACCCGGCAGGGCAGACTGAGCCCGTCGATCCCGGCGCCGGTCGCGGAATGGCGCGAGCCGAGGGATCCGCGCCACGACATCACCATCGAGCAGTTGATGCGCATGACGTCAGGCCTGGCGCTGGACGAAACCAATTCCGGCTTCGATCCGTCGAGCCAGATGGACATCCACCGCGACATGGCGGCGTTCGCGGTGCATGCGCCGCTGATTGCGCCGCCGGGACAGCGCTGGGCCTATTCGAGCGCGAGCACCCAGATCCTGGCGCGCATCATCCGCGACGCCGCCGGCGGTCCCGAGCAGGCGATCGAATTCGCGTGGCGCGAGCTGTTCCATCCGCTCGGCATGCGCAGCGCGACGCTGCAGTTCGACGGCACCGGCACGCTGCAAGGTTACGGCAACATGCTGGCGAGCGCGCGGGACTGGGCGAAGCTGGGGCTGCTCTATCTCGGCGACGGCGTCGCCGGGGACAAGCGCATCCTGCCCGAGGGCTGGGTGGCGATGTCGGCGACCGCGACGCCGGACACCGACTATGGCGCGGGATTGTGGACCAACCGCAGCCAGCACGTTCACGCGCAGGGACGGGCGCGCGCCGGCATTCCGGCGGATGCATTCTTCGCCTTTGGCCTGCTCGGCCAGCGGCTCGTGATCATGCCGAGCCAGCGCATGGTGGTGGCCAGGCTCGGTGATTCCATCGACCCCGACGGCGACATCAAGGGCGTCGCGCGCCTGGTGCGCGAGGTGATCGCGGCGACGGAAGCCACCGCCGCGCAATCGAAATAGACGCCGGCTTCAGCGGCCGACCTCGTAGGGCCCGCCCTTCTCCAGCGCGATCTTGTAGGCCGGCCGTGCCTCGATGCGGGCGAGGAAATCCATCGCCCGCGGATGGCCCTGCTCCAGACCGCCGCGCGATGCCGCCGCCTGCAGCGGAAAGCTCATCTGGATGTCGGCCGCGGTGAAGGCCTCGCCGGCAAACCACTCGCTCTTCTGCAGCTCGCTTTCCCAGAACGCCATGTGCTGCTTGAGCTGCGGATTGACCAGCGTGGTCAGCGCCTGGTTCGACACCTTGCGCACGATCGGACGGAGCAGCGCCGGCGCACGCTTCGGCATGATGTTGAACAGCAGCTTCAGCAGCAGCAGCGGCATCGCCGAGCCCTCGGCATAATGCAGCCAGTACGAATAGCGCAGCCGCTCCGGCGTCTTCGGCGGCGGGATCAGCCGTCCCTCGCCATAGGTCTCGACGAGATATTCGACGATCGCGCCGGACTCGGCGACCGTGTTGCCGTTGTCGGTGATCACGGGCGACTTGCCGAGCGGATGAATGGCGCGCAGCTCCTTGGGCGCGCGCATGTCGGGCTGGCGCTCGTAGCGGATGATCTCGTAGGGGACGCCGAGCTCCTCGAGCAGCCAGAGCACGCGTTGCGAGCGGGAATTGTTGAGGTGGTGAACGGTCAGCATGGGGTTCCCAGGGACGGATCGGGTGGCGGGCGCCGTTCCGTAGCAGGACGGGACGGGTTCGGCGAGGCGTCCTCGGCACCGGAGCAGGGCCACAATAATTATCCGGGTAATATTGACTTTAATTTCATCCGGGTCTTATTAAGCGCATCAAAGGGACCAAGCCATGGACACTTTCACCGCATTTGCCGGCCAGACCCGGATCGCCGCCGGGCCCCTGCCCAAGGTGGCGCTGGTGCTGAAACACGCCGCGCCGAACACCGAGCCGATCGTGATCTTCAACGACCGCACCGGGCAGCCGATCGACATCGATCTGCGCGGCAGCGACCGGGAGATCCTGGCGCGCCTGCCGGTCGACGCCGGCGCGGTCGCAGACCAGCCGCCGACCGGGCCGCGCGGCCGCGGCCGGCCAAAGCTCGGGGTCGTGGCCCGCGAGGTCACGTTGCTGCCGCAGCACTGGGAATGGCTCAATGCGCAGCCGGGCGGCGCCTCGGTCGCCCTGCGCAAGCTGGTCCACGAAGCCCGCCGCGCCAACGGCGACAGCGACCGCGCCCGCGAGGCGCGCGACGCGGCCTATCATTTCATGTCGGGGATCGGCAGCAACCTGCCACAGTTCGAGGAGGCGTCCCGCGCGCTGTTCGCCGGCGATCTCGCCCGCTTCGCCGGCTTGATCGCGGACTGGCCGGCCGACATCCGCGACCATGCCGTGGCGCTCGCGCATCGCCACAGGGCCGATTGAGATCGGCTGATTTCGACAGTCAGCGAGAGCGGCCGTTCGCTCTCGCCTTCATTCCTCGCAACGCGACCGCGCGTCGAACGACGAGCGGTCGACGGAGAACCATGCCGTGTCGCCGCCAACCGCCTCGCTGCGCAAGCCGTTCCTGATGTTCGTCGTCCCGATGATGCTGAGCAACATCCTGCAATCGCTGTTCGGCACCATCAACAATGTCTATCTCGGCCAGATGATCGGCGTCGATGCGCTCGCCGCGGTCTCGGTGTTCTTCCCGGCGATGTTCTTCTTCGTCTCCTTTGTCATGGGCCTCGGCTCGGGCGCCGGCGTGCTGATCGGACAGGCCTGGGGCGCCGGCGAGCCGGCCAAGGTGAAGCAGATCGCCGGCACGACCCTGAGCATCGCGCTGCTGCTCGGCGGCCTGATCGCGGTGCTGGGCGGCGTGTTCAGCCGCGAATTGCTGACCGCGCTCGCCACGCCCGCCAACATCCTCGATGCCGCCGCGGGCTATGCCCGCATCATGATGATCACGATGCCGCTGACCTTCGCCTACATCCTGCTGTCGTCACAGATGCGCGGCGTCGGCGACACCGTGACGCCGCTGGCCTCGCTCGCCGCATCGACCACGCTCGGCCTGGTGCTGACGCCGGTGTTCATCCGCGGCTGGCTCGGCGCGCCCGTTCTCGGCGTCGCCAGTGCGGCCTGGGCCTCGGCGATCTCGACCCTGACGACGCTGGCCTGGCTCCATCTCCATCTGCGCCGGCGCAAGCACCCGCTGGCGATCGACGCGGCTTTCCTGCGCGGCATGCTGCCGGATGCGAAGCTGCTGCGGGCGGTGCTGCGGCTCGGCATCCCCGCCGCGATCGGCATGATCGTGATGTCCTTGGCAGAGATGGTGCTGATCGGCCTCGTCAACGGCTTCGGCTCGGACGCGACGGCGGCCTATGGCGCGGTCAACCAGGTGCTCGGCTATGTGCAGTTTCCGGCGCTGTCCATCGCGATCTCGGTCTCGATCTTCGGCGCCCAGGCAATCGGCCGCGGCCAGGCCAAGCAGATCGGCGACATCGTGCGGACCGGCATCGAGATGAATGTCGTGCTGACCGGCGGCCTCGTCGCGATCGGCTATCTGTTCTCACGGGTGCTGATGGGCTTCTTCATCACCGACCCAGCCGTCATCGAGGTGGCGCAGCATTCGCTGCACATCGTGCTGTGGAGCTCGGTGCTGTTCGGCATATCCATCACGTTCTCGTCGGCGATGCGCGCGTCTGGAACGGTGTGGATGCCGCTGGCGATCTCGGCGTTTGCGATCGCCGCGATCGAGGTGCCGGCTGCCACCTGGCTTAGCCACAGCATCGGACTCGACGGCGTCTGGCTCGCCTATCCCATCACATTCGCCGCGATGATGCTGCTGCAGATGAGCTATTATCTCGTGGTCTGGCGCAAGCGGACGGTGCACAGGATGATCTGATGCACTCCGATGCCTCCCGGCCGCTGGAATATGATGACCGTCATAAAACCCTGGACGGGGCTGCTGCGCTGGACCACAATGTGAAAAACCGAGGAGACCGCCCATGAGCCGTCCAGCGCCAGAATTCATGTTCGACTTCGGCAGTCCCAACGCCTATCTGAGCCACGAGGCGATTCCGGCGATCGTGCAGCGGATCGGCGTCCAGTTCTACTATGTCCCGGTGCTGCTCGGCGGCATCTTCAAGGCGACCAACAACAAGTCGCCCGCCGAGTCGCTCGCCGGCGTCAGGAACAAGCGTGAGTTCCACGAGGTCGAGACGCAGCGTTTCCTCAAGCGCTACCACGTGCAGCCCTGGGTCTGGAATCCATACTTCCCGGTGAATACGCTGAACCTGATGCGCGCGGCCATCGCCGCCCAGCTCGAAGGCGTGTTCGAGGCCTATGTCGACGCGGCGTTCCACCACATGTGGCGCGAGCCGAAGAAGATGGACGATCCCGAGATCGCGATCGCTGCGATCACATCCTCCGGGCTCGACGGGGCCAAGCTGTTCGCGCGCGCCCAGGAGCCCGAGGTCAAGGCGAAGCTCGTGGAGAACACGCAAGCCGCCGTCGAGCGCGGCGCATTCGGTTCGCCCACCTTCTTCGTCGGCAACGAGATGTTCTTCGGCAAGGAGCAGTTGCGCGACGTCGAGGAATATATCCTGGGCAAGTGATCGCCATCATCGCGAGCCGACGGGTCCGCGCGAAGCACGGCCCGACGGGCTCGCCATAGGCGAGACCCGGGGCTCCTCGCAATGACGCTGAAGTGAGATCGGGAGACAAAGCATGCAACAGCGCAACGCCACCGTCGCGGTCGTCGGGGCCGGCGACTACATCGGCGCCGAGATCGTCAAGAAGTTCGCGTCGGAAGGCTTCACGGTGTTCGCCGGCCGCCGCAATGGCGACAAGCTCGCGCCGCTGGTCGCGGAGGTCGAGGCCGCCGGCGGGCGGATCGTGGCGCGCTCGCTCGATGCCCGCAAGGAGGACGAGACCACCGCCTTCCTCAACGACGCCGACAGGCATGCGCCGCTCGAGGTCGTGATCTTCAACGTCGGCGCCAACGTGAACTTCCCGATCCTAGAGACGACGGACCGGGTGTTCCGCAAGGTCTGGGAGATGGCGTGCTGGGCCGGCTTCGTCACCGGGCGCGAGGCCGCCCGGCTGATGCTGCCCCGCGGCGGCGGCAAGATCTTCTTCACCGGCGCGACCGCGTCGCTGCGCGGCGGCTCCGGCTATGCCGCCTTCGCTTCGGCCAAGTTCGGACTGCGCGCCGTGGCGCAGGCGATGGCGCGCGAACTGATGCCGCAGAACATCCATGTCGCCCATCTCATCATCGATTCCGGCGTCGATACCGCCTGGGTCCGCGAGCGCCGCGCCCAGCTCTGGGGTCAGGAGGCGCTGGACAATCCGGACCTGCTGATGCCGCCGGCGTCGGTCGCCGGTGCCTATTGGCAGCTCTACCAGCAGCCGAAGAGCGCCTGGACCTTCGAAATGGAGATCCGGCCGTTCGGCGAGAAATGGTAGAGGCGAATGGCGAATAGGGAGTAGCGAATAGGGAATGGAGCCTATTCCCATTCGCTGCTCGCCATTCGTCACTCGCTTCTGCATGATGCGGCCCGCTCACAGAGGGATCCACCCATGCGTATTCTCGTCGTCGGCGCCGGTGCCATCGGCGGCTATTTCGGCGGCCGGCTGCGGCAGTCCGGTGCCGATGTCACCTTCCTGGTCCGCCCGCGCCGCGCGGCTGAGCTCGCCAGTGCCGGCCTCGTGATCCGCAGTCCGACCGGTGACGTCACCTTGCCCAATCCGAAGACGGTGCAGGCGGACGGTTTGAAGCAGCACTTCGACGTCGTACTGCTGAGCTGCAAGGCGTTTGATCTCGACGACGCGATCGACTCGTTTGCACCCGCGGTGGGACCTGACACCGCGATCATTCCGATGCTGAACGGCATGAGGCACCTCGACGTGCTCGACGCCAGGTTCGGTCGCGCGCGCGTGCTCGGCGGGCTCTGCGCCATCGCCGCGACCTTGAACGAGAGCCGCGAGGTGGTGCAGCTGCAGCCGATGCAGTCGCTGAGCTTCGGCGAACGCGACGGCGGATCGTCGGAGCGCGTCCGCGCGATCTTCGAGATTTTCCAGCGCGGCAATTTCAATGCGTCGGCCAGCGAGAACATCATGCAGGACATGTGGGAGAAGTGGGTTTTCCTGTCCTCGCTCGCGGCGTCGACCACCTTGATGCGCGGGCCGGTCGGCGTGATCCTGACCGCGCCGGGCGGCAAGGATTTCCTGCTCGGCATGCTCGACGAATGCAGCGCCACCGCTGCGGCTGCAGGCTACGCGCCGGCCGGCGCCTTCTTCCAGCGCGTTTCCGGCATGCTCACGGCGGAGGGTTCCCCCATGACCGCCTCGATGTTCCGCGATCTGCGCGCCGGCCTGCCGGTCGAGGCCGATCACGTCATCGGCGATCTCGTCGCCCGCGCCGATGCCGCCAAGGTCCCGGTGCCGCGGCTGCGGATTTCATATACTCAGCTGAAGGTGTACGAGGCGCAGCGGGGCAAGTAGTCCCTGACGTTGCGTGGCCTCAAGGGCGGACGCGTAAGTCAGCTCCGGCGCCACCACACACTCCGCCGTCGTCCCGGCCTTGAGCCGGGACCCATACGCCGCGGCCGTGGTGAGGCAGGCGACTGCCAGCGAACTTCCTCGATAGACTCCGCGGTATGGGTCCCGGATCGGCACCCACCGACGCTTCGCGTCGGCGGGCTTGTCCGGGACGACGGCTGTGGGTGGCGCGAGGCCTCCAGTCGATCACCCGTCACTGCACATGCGCGAGATAATGCGCGAGCGCCGTGATCTCCTCCGCGCTCAGCGGATAGGCAACATCCGTCATCGCGGCCTGGCTGCCGCCGACGCGCTGTCCGCTCTTGTAGTCGTGCAGCGCCTTGACGAGATATTCCTCGCGCTGGCCGGCGAGCCGCGCCACGCCCTTGGTGCCGGCATAGCTGTCGAGATGGCATGAGGCACAGCGGCGACCGGCGGCGGCTTCGGCGCCCTTCTTCGACAGCTCCGGATTATCGTCGGGCGGTGACTTCGCCGGCTGCAGCGAAGCGAAATAGGCGCCGAGGTTGCGGATGTCCTCGTTGTTCAGCTGATCGATGATCGGCTTCATCGCCTCGTTCTTGCGGGTGCCGGCCCGGAAGAACACCAGCTGCCACTGGATGAACTGGTCCTGCTGGCCGGCCAGCGAAGGAATGTTCTCGGTCTGCGAGATGCCGTTCTCGCCATGGCAGCCGACGCAGAGCTCGGCCTTTGCCTTGCCGGCTTCGACATCAGCCGCCTGCGCGGAGGGGCTCATCAACACCAGCGCCAGCACGCATGCCGCAGCGGCAACTCCATGACGCATGTCAAATCCTCCGAATGCCCGGCTTCGCCTGCGCGGCCGGGATCGCCACGCTCAGATCAACGCGCAGCCCCGAAAATAGTTGGGGCTGCGGCCGCCATAAGGCAGCGCGCAGCCCCGCTTTCACGACGAGATCACTTCTTCTCGTAGCTGATGCGATAGATCGCGCCGGCCCAGTCGTCCGCCACCAAGATCGAACCGTCCTTGGCGAGGATGATGTCGTCGGGACGGCCGAGGTAGCCCTGGTCGCCCTCGATGAAGCCGGAAGCGAACACCTCTTGCTTGGCGTCCTTGCCGTCGGGACCGACGATGACGCGCATGATCCGGGCGCCCTGGTACTTGTGCCGGTTCCAGGAGCCGTGCTCGGCGATCAGGATGTTGTTCTTGTACTCCGCCGGGAACTGGTCGCCGGTATAGAACTTCATGCCCAGGGGCGCGACGTGAGCCCCGAGGTTCAGCACCGGAGGCGTGAACTCCGAGCATTTGTGGCCCATCGCGAACTTCGGATCCGGCAGGTCGCCCTGGTGGCAATAGGGATAGCCGAAATGCTCGCCGAGCTTCGAGATCATGTTGAGTTTGTCGCTCGGCAGATCGTCGCTGACCCAGTCGCGCGCATTCTCCGTGAACCAGTATTTGCCGGTGCGCGGATCGACGTCGCCGCCGACGCTGTTGCGCACGCCGAGCGCATAGATCTCGGCATTGCCGGTGCGCGGATCGACGCGGCGGATCTGCGACACCGATGTCGGCGGAATGCCGATGTTGAAGGGCGGTCCGAAGGGAATATAGAACCAGCCGTCCTTGTCGACCGCGATGTATTTCCAGCCATGCGCCGCATAGGACGGCATGTCGTCATAGACGACCTTGCCCTGGCCGAGATTGTCGAGATTGGCCTCGGCGTTCTCATATTTGATCAGCTTGTCGACGGCGATGACGTACAGATTGCCGTCCTGGAAGGCGAGGCCGGTCGGCATGTTCAGGCCCTTGAGGACCGTCTTGACCTCGCGCTTGCCGCCCTTGTCGCTGATCGCATAGACGTTGCCGAGCCCGAACGAGCCGACGAACAGCGTGCCCTTGTCGCCCCAGGCCATCTGCCGCGCGGCAAGCACGCCCGAGGCCCAGACTTCCATCTTGAAGCCGTCGGGCAGCTTCACCTGCTTGACGATCTTGGCGAGCTCGGCATCGGAGGCGCCGGTCGGCGGGCCCGATGGCGGCGCCAACCCCTTCTGCGCCTCGGTCTCGTCGCCGAGGAACCAGTCGTCCGGCGGATGCGTCCAGAATTCCTTGGTGCCCGATTCGTACTTCTTGAGCGGCTTACCCGCGTCGGATTTCTGCTGCGCGCCGGCAATGCTGGTGCCGGCGAGAAGACCGATTGTTGCAAGCGCAAGAATGCTTCGGTGGAAAGCCGATGTCATCGCTTCACTCCCATGAGGCAGCTCGTCTGGCTGCGTCTACTTTTCGGAACGTATCTGAGGACGTCCTTTGGCCGGCCACGTCGAGTGGTCCTGCGCGAAAATGGTAGCACATCCTGAGCGGGTGAGAAGCGGATTGCGGCGAAGTTTGCGCGGCACTCACGAGCCGCCTCTGCACTCAAAGCATGCCAAATGCGCGCTTGATGTGCGCGCTCTTGCAACCCATCGATCGCTTTTGCGCTGACGGCAAGCACGGCCATGCGCTGTATTCATACGCACTGATCGCAGGCGCGACTGGCGGCCGCATCGCCAGTCGCTACTCTGCGGCAGCACGAGCGGGCGCGGGCCGTGCGAGAACCTCCAAGACTCGTGCCGAACAAAACTCGTGCCAAACAGGATGCCCGATGTCGCGACAGTCCGAACTTCAGACGCCGAAGGCCGGTGCAGGTGTTCTCGAGCTGCTGCGCCGGTTCGCCGCCGACCCGGCCGCGGCGGCGGGCTATGGTGAAGAATGTCTGACGAGGACACGAGCGATCGAGCCGCAGTTGAAGGCGTTCGAATATCTGCCGCGCGACGTCACGGCGAAGGCCGGACCGCTGGGCGGAATTCCCGTCGCCATCAAGGACATCATCGCCACCTCGGACATGCCGACCACCAACGGCTCGCAGATCTATCGCGATCACGTCCCGGAGGCGGACGCCTGGGTGGTCGAGCGGCTGCGCAATCTCGGCGCGACGATCTTCGGCAAGACGGTCTCGACCGAGTTCGCGTGGCGTCATCCAGGCCCGACAGTCAACCCATGGAACCCCGAGCACACGCCGGGCGGCTCATCGTCCGGATCAGCCGCGGCGGTTGCGGCGGGCCTGGTGCCGCTGGCGCTGGGCACGCAGACGCTCGGCTCGGTGATCCGGCCGGCGGCGTTCAACGGCGTCGTCGGCTTCAAGCCGAGCTTCGGCGCGATTCCCCGCGTCGGCGTGCATCCGCTCAGCCCGTCGCTCGACCATGTCGGCTTTTTCGCCCGCCGCGTCGACGACGTCGCCTTCGCCCTCTCGCTGCTGGCCGGCAGCAGCGCCGACGATCGCCACGGCCGGCCGCTGCCGGGCTTCACGGTGGATGTTGCGCAGGGCGTCGCGCCGCTCTCCAGGCCGCGGCTCGCGGTGGTACGCTTCGCCAAATGGGAGCGCGCGGAGGCGGACCAGAAGGCGGTGTTCGAGTCGGTCGTCGACACGTTGCGCAACGCCGGCGCGGCGATCACCGAGATCGAACTGAGAGAGCTCGATACGGCAAACGGGAAGGCGGTCACCACCATCATGCTCAGCGAGGCGACCACGATCTTCTCCGACCTGATCGCGCGCTATCCGGATCGCGTCAGCGCAGTCATGAAGGACCATGTCGAGAGCGGCCGCAGCAAGACCGCCATGGAATATCTCGCCGCCAAGGCCGCGCAGGCGCATCGGCAGAGGGCGCTCGCAACCGAGCTCGACGGCTTCGATGCGGTGCTCACCTTGCCGGCCTTCGGGGAAGCGCCGCGCGGCCTCGATTGGACCGGCGATGCCGAATATTGCGCGCCCTGGACCTTCGTCGGAGCGCCAGCCGTCTCCCTGCCGGCGGGGTTCGGCAATCACGGCCTGCCGCTGGGCGTGCAGATCGCCGGCCCCTATCGCAACGACCTCCACGTGCTCCGCGTCGCGAAATGGGCCGAGGCGGTGCTGACGTTCGACCCCGGCGTGCCGCTGCTGGCGCGCAAATAGCGCTCACAAGCGCGAGCCAGGATGCCGCCGCGCCGCAAGGTTCACCTGCGACAAGCCCAGTGGCGGGTTTGCGACCGGCGCTGTAGAACGATCATATGACAGTCACAGACATCGCGAGCAGGACCTATAATCACGGTTGGCGCCTCGATCCGATCGTGCGCAGCCTGCTCGACACTGATTTTTACAAGCTGTTGATGCTGCAGATGATTCGGGAGTTCTACCCGAATCAGCAGGTGACCTTCTCGGTGATCAACCGGACGAAGCGCGTGCGGCTCGGCGACGTCATCGACGAAGGCGAATTGCGCGCCCAGCTCGATCACGCCAGGACCATCCGCTTCTCCAAGAAGGAACTGATCTGGCTGGCCGGCAACACCTTCTACGGCAAGACCCACATGTTCTCGCCGGACTTCATCGCCTGGCTCGCCAATTTCCGCCTGCCCGAATACGAGCTGCACAAGTCCGAGGGCCAGTACGAGCTGCATTTCCATGGGCCATGGACGCACACCACGATGTGGGAGATCCCGGCGCTCGCCATCGTCAACGAGCTGCGCTCGCGCCAAGCGATGAAGGGCCAGGGCCGGTTCGCGCTCGACGTACTGTTCGCTCGCGCCAAGGCCAAGCTGTGGGCCAAGGTGGAGCGGCTGCGCAAGCTGGACGGCCTGCGGCTGTCGGATTTCGGCACCCGCCGCCGTCACGGCTTCCTGTGGCAGCGCTGGTGCGTCGAGGCCGTGAAGGAAGGTCTCGGCTCGTCGTTCACCGGCACTTCCAACGTGCTGCTGGCGATGGACAATGATCTCGAAGCCATCGGCACCAACGCGCATGAGCTGCCGATGGTCGCGGCGGCGCTTGCCAAGGACGATGACGAGCTTCGCTTCGCGCCCTATCGCATTCTCGACCAGTGGCGGCAGACCTATGCCGGCAACCTCCTGATCGCGCTGCCCGACGCATTCGGCACCAAGGCCTTCCTGCGCGACGCACCCGATTGGGTCGCCGACTGGACCGGCTTCCGGCCCGACAGCGCGCCGCCGATCCAGGCCGGCGAGGAGATCATCGCCTGGTGGAAATCGAAGGGACGCGATCCCAAGCAGAAGCTCCTGGTGTTCTCCGACGCGATGGACGTCGAATCCATCGAGCAGATCCATCATCGCTTCTCCGACCAGGTGCGGCTGTCGTTCGGCTGGGGCACCAACCTGACCAACGATTTCGTCGGCTGCTCGCCGGACGGCTCGGTCGACCTCGATCCGATCTCGCTGGTCTGCAAGGTGACGTCGGCGGACGGCCATCCCGCCGTGAAGCTGTCCGACAACCCGGAGAAGGCGACCGGCGACCCCGCCGAGATCGCCCGTTACCTGCGGGTGTTCGGCGACGCCGGGCGAGTGCGCACGCCGGTGGTCGTCTAGGCGGCCAACACCCGGCGGCAATTTTCTCTTTTCTGCCACGATTCTTGTTCCGGTTTTGTTCGACTTGCGGTATTACCACCGCGAGCGTTCGGATCGGATGGCAGGAGATCGTTGGCATGCGTCGGGTGATCGGCCGAGTTGGGCAGCTGCTGTCTGCAATCATCCTTGTCGTCGGCGTGATCCTGATCACCACGGGGCCGGCTGCCGCTGACAAGCGGGTGGCGTTGGTGATCGGCAACTCCATCCACGAGCGCGCGCCGCTGCTGGACGAGCCGGCGGCGGACGCCCGGCTGATCGCCGACAGCCTGTCGCGGCTGGGCTTCACCCTGAGCGGTGGTGCTGCGCAGATCGACCTCGACCGACGCGGCTTCGATCGCGCGCTGGCCGAGTTCAAGGGCCGGATCGCCGACGCCGACGTCGCGCTGGTCTACTACGCCGGCTACGGACTCAACCTTGGCGGCGCCGATTATCTCGTCCCGGTCGACGCGGCGCCGGCGACGCCCGCGGACCTGACCACCGAGCTGCGCGACCTGACTGGCATTCTGCGCGAGCTGAGCGGATCGAGCTCCCGGCAAAACGTGATCATTCTCGACGCCTTCCGCTCCAATCCGTTCGCCGGGCGCGGCATCGCCGGTCTTGCCGCCGGCCTCGTCCCGGTCGACGTTTCCGCACAGACCGTGATCTCCTTTGCCGCACAGGCCGGGACGGCGGGACAGCGCGGTCCGGACGGTCACGGCGTGTTCGCCGCCGCCCTTGCAGAAGCGCTCAAGCAGCCTGGCCAACGCCTGATCGAGACCTTCAACCAGACCAACGCGGCGGTGGAGCGCGCCACCGGCGGAGCGCAGCGCCCGCTCGTGATGTTCACGTCGATCGACGGCAGCGCCCAACTGAGCGCCGCTGCGGCGAAGCCGGCGCAGCCCGCTGGCCTGGGCGCCGGACATAGCAGCGCTCCCCTGCCCAGCCCGACCGCATCCTCCGACGCGCCGGACGCGCGGACGCCCGGACTCGCGGTGCTGTATGACGAGGATCTCTCCAACCCCAACGGCAAGCGGTATTCTGGCTCGGTGACCTGGCGGACCGAGACGGTCAAGAATGCACAATCAGGGCGGCCCACGCCGGTGATCCGTGGCGAGATCGACATTCCCGAGCGCAAGCTGAAGGTCAGCCTGCAGCTGCGCCGCAACGACGATCCCAGCCTGCCGGCCAGCCATGTCGCCGAGCTCACCTTCAGGCCCGCCGCCGATTTCGTCGGTGGCGGCGTCAGCAACGTGCCGGGAATGCTGATGAAGACGGATGAGAAGTCGCGCGGGACGCCGCTCGCCGGGCTCTCCGTCAAGATCACCGAAGGCTCGTTCCTGGTCGGCTTGTCCAACGTCGAGGCCGATCGCACACGCAATGAGGAGCTTCTCGCGCGGCGCGAATGGTTCGACATCCCGGTCGTCTATGCGAACCAGCGCCGGGGCATCCTCGCAATCGGCAAAGGTCCAAGTGGGGATCGGATATTTGCCGACGCACTCGCGGCCTGGGACAAATCCCCGGCGACGAAACGATGAGGCATAAAGCGAGAGAGCAACGGAGCGGAATTTTTGGAGCGGGCGAAGGGGTTCGAACCCTCGACCCCGACCTTGGCAAGGTCGTGCTCTACCACTGAGCTACACCCGCATCCGTGACGCCTTGGCGGCGTGGCCGCCAGCGACGGGCAGACCTATGCCAAATGCCGCGGACGAATGCAACAGGTCTGCGACAGGTTTCGTACGCCGGCGACGTTCAAATTTTAGCGGTCGGGACCGGCCGAACCGGGCCAAAACCTGCCCATCACCGGACCGCGATGGGCGCTGATTGAAATTTCCGGCTGGACCGCCACTTAAAGTGAAAGAAAACGTGTATTGAGGCGCGGCGGCGGCCGGTTCCCGGTCGCCGTCCATCGGAATTTTTTCGGACGAGGGACCCCGTGACCATTGTTGAACAGGGCGGCGGAGCGGCGCCGCAGGTGCCGGATCTGATCAAGGACACCACGACGCAGAGCTTCGTGAAGGACGTCATCGAGGAATCGAAGCGGCAGCCGGTCCTCATCGACTTCTGGGCGCCGTGGTGCGGACCGTGCAAGCAGCTGACGCCCATCCTGGAAAAGGCCGTCAAGGCCGCCAAGGGCAAGGTCAAGCTGGTCAAGATGAACATCGACGAGCATCCGGCCATCCCGGGCCAGATGGGCATCCAGTCGATTCCGGCCGTGATCGCGTTCGTCGGCGGACGGCCCGCCGATGGCTTCATGGGTGCCGTGCCCGAGAGCCAGGTCGCCACCTTCATCGAAAAGATCACCAAGGGCGTTCCCGGCGCCGGCGAGCCCGACATCGCCGAGATCCTCAAGGAAGCCGAAGCCGTGCTGGCCGAGGGCGATGCGGCCGGCGCGGCCGAGATCTATGCCGAGGTGCTCGCGGTCGACGCCGCCAACATCCCGGCGATCGCCGGGCTTGCCAAGTGCCAGGTCGAGCTCGGCGCGATCGACGAGGCCAAGCAGACGCTGGCGATGGTCCCGGACTCCAAGCGCAGCGATTCGGCGGTCTCCGCCGTGCAGGCCGCGATCGATCTGGCCGAGCAGGCCCAGTCGCTCGGGCCGGTCGGCGAGCTCGAACAGAAGGTCGCCGCCAATCCGCTCGACCACCAGGCGCGTTTCGACCTGGCGACCGCGCTGAACGCCGCGGGCAAGCGGAAGGAAGCCACCGACCAGTTGCTCGAGATCGTGAAGCGTGACCGCAAATGGAACGAGGACGGCGCGCGCAAGCAGCTCGTGCAGTTCTTCGAAGCCTGGGGCGGCGCCGACGAGGCCACCATCGAGGGCCGCAAGCGGCTGTCGACGATCCTGTTTTCGTAACCCGGCTGGGCGGGACGCGCGCTCGTTCCAGCGGACACGAGGTATCGCATGCCGATCAATGCCGAATATCGCGGTCCCGCCGAGCTGCCGGAGATCGTTCCGGTGTTTCCGTTGGCGGGAGCCTTGCTGCTGCCGCGCGGCCAAATGCCGCTCAACATCTTCGAGCCGCGTTATCTCGCGATGGTCGACGATGCGCTTCGCGACGGCCATCGGCTCATCGGCATGATCCAGCCCGACGTCACCCATTCCTCCAGCGAGGAGCGCCCGGTGCTGTTCAAGGTCGGCTGCGTCGGCCGGATCACGCAGCTCGCCGAGTCCGGCGATGGCCGCTACATCCTCGAGCTCACCGGCGTGTCCCGCTTCAAGGTGGTCGAGGAAATGACGGTGCTGACGCCCTATCGGCAGTGCAAGGTCGATTATTTCCCGTTCGTCGATGATTTCACGGCGCGCAAGGGTGAGGACGCGGTCGACCGCGAGGCGCTGCTCGCGGTGCTCACCGACTTCCTCAAGGCCAATAATCTGAAGGTCGATTGGGCCGGCATCGAAGCGGCGCCGAACGAGGCGCTCGTGAACGCGCTGGCGATGATGTCGCCCTACGGACCGGCGGAGAAGCAGGCGATGCTCGAGGCGCCGGACCTGAAGACCCGCGCCGAAATCCTCATCGCCGTGACCGAGATGGATCTCGCCAAGAAGCGGACCTCGGGCGATCCGCCGCTGCAATGATCATTCGGCGGGAGCCGCACGCGGCGCTGGCGGAGCCGCCGTCAGACGCATCAGCGCGATGGTGGCGACGATCACCCCGATGTAGACTGCAAGCTGCATCGCGGTAGGCTGATCAGTATAGCCGATCAGAGCCTTGAGCGTCCGCCCGGCGACGCCACGCTCGGGCAGAACCGCGCTCGAATCCCACACCACCTGGTCGAATGACGTCAGCCAGTTGGCGCGGGCGAGAAAGAACACCGCCTGCGCGGCCATTCCCGCCGACAACAGGGTGATCAGCACGGTGGTGGTCTTGAACAGCGCGCGCGGCGGGATGCGCATCAGACCGAGATAGGTCGCGAGACAGACGGCGACGCCGAGCAGCAGGCCAAGAACGCCGCCACCGAGCAGCGCCCGCCCGCCGCCGTCGCCGGAGGCCGCCACGCCATACAGAAACAGCGCGACCTCACTGCCCTCGCGCAACACGGCGATGGCGATCACGGTCGCCAGCGCGACCAGCGGCTTGGCGCCTTCGGCCACCGCCTGGCCCATCGTCCGCAGCTCGTTGCTCATCTCGCGGCCGTGCCGGGCCATCCAGACATTGTGCCAGGTCAGCATGATCACGGCAGCCGACAGGATCCCCGCATTGAACAATTCCTGTCCCATGCCTTCAAAGAGCTGAGTCAGCGTTCCCGCGAACGCCGCGACGATGCATGCGCCGACCAGGCCGGCAAACAGCCCCGCGCCGATCCAGCGCAGGCGATGCGGGACCGCGCTGGTGACGGCAAGCACGATGCCGACGATCAGGCCGGCTTCGAACACTTCGCGGAAGACGATGATCAGGGCGGCGAGCATGGGATCTGAACCTATTGGACGTTGACGAAGCCGCGGGCCTTTTCGTTGAAGTCGTTATAGAACTCGTAGCGCCCGGACTTCATCGCGCGGACGTTGAGAACCGCCTCGCTGTTGGCCGCGATCACCTTCTCGACCTTCAGGGTCTCGCTCTCGAACTCGATCGCCTTGCCCTCCATGTTCCTGACGCGGATGGTCAGCGGCGCGTCCGCAGGAACGGTCGGCTCCTTGGGCTCGAATTGACCATTGGCATAGGTGAGGCAGATCTCGTTCGATCCGCCGGCGTGCGCCTGCGCTGCCATCACGAGCATGCCGACGCTTCCACCTACGACGACCAACTTCCGCACCACGTCGACCAACATCGATCCGTCCCCTCTCCTATCCAGACAAGCAAATCGGAGAACGGTTGCGCGCCCCGGATCGATGTCGACACCGGGCACCCGTTCGCGACGACGAACAACTAAGCGGCTCGTCGCCGTGTCTGCAAAGAGACTCCTTCTAAGTTGGAACCATTCTTGGCGAATGTGTCGCGGCAGTGGCCTCGCGGTGAACGGAGTGCGGCCGAACGGCAGTTGAGGCGACGCGGCGGTGACGGAGCGTCACGGTGCCTTCCTCTGGCCGGGTACGTGGCGGCGCTGCGGTCGACCGGAATTCCCCGCATCAGTAGCCGGCGATGGCGAGACCGACCACGCCGGCGAGCATGACCCAGCCGAAATGCCGCCCGCGCGTCGCCAGCGCATTGGCGCCTCCAGCGAAAGCGAACACGACGATGACCGTGGCCACCGTCCAATGCCGCGCCGGCTCCGACGCCATTTGCGGGGCGACGGCGAGCAGCACGCCACAGCCGATCCACGCCACCGTGCCAGTCTGCCAGACCAGCCGCAGCAGGGTTCGCAGCCGCTCCGGCGAGATGGCGGCACGCGCGAAGACCATCGTCTCGCCGAGCACGCCATGGATCACGGCGACGGTGATCGCCAGCAGCCCCGCGCATACCAGCAGCACATCACGCATGGCACACCCTCCATACAGTTCTGTATGGAGAATGCACGACGTCCTGGCGGCCGTCAATACAGTTGTGTATGGTCGTCGCATGGAGACGACATGACCGATCAGCTCTCGGCCGACGATTGGCTGGACCAGGGATTGAAGGTGCTGGCCAGCCAAGGCTTCACCGCGCTGAAGGCGGAACCGCTGGCGAAAGCCCTGGGCGTGTCACGCGGCAGCTTCTACTGGCATTTCGCCGACGTGGCTGCGTTTCACGCCGCCCTCCTCAAGAGGTGGCGGGAGATTGCGGCCGAGCAGATCATCACCGGGGTGGAGGCGAGCGCCGGCGACCAGCCGGCGATTGCCGTGCTCCTCCGGCGCACGTTCACGGTCAAGCTCGTCCTGGAGCGCGCCGTGCGCAACTGGGCCGGATCCGACCCCGCCGCGCGCCAGGCGGTGCAGGCCATCGATAGGCGCCGGCTGGGCTATGTCGAGAGCCTGCTTGCAGCCGAGGGACTGACGCCGGCGATCGCACACGCACGCGCCCAGGTGCTGTACTGGGCTTTTCTCGGCCATGCGCTGTCGGATCGGCCGTTGCCGGCCCAGCAACTGGACACGGTCATCGACGAACTGATCCGGATCGCCCTGCACAGGCCTTGATGGACGACAAGCAGGCGCGCGATATGCTACAGAGGCGCCCGCCGGAGACCCTTGCCATGAACGCCCCGCTCGAACGCCCCGCCAATTCCGTCGATCCCAAGCTGCTCGAGATCCTGGTCTGTCCGATGACCAAGGGCCCGCTGGAATACGACGCGGCGAAGCAGGAGCTGATCTCCCGGTCGGCGAAGCTCGCCTACCCGATCCGCGACGGCATCCCGATCATGCTGCCCGAGGAAGCGCGGAAGATCGACTGACCGATGCGGTCCGTCGTGATCCGCTGCGCGCTCGCTTTGGCGCTGATGGCCCTCGCTTCGGCGGTCTCGGCCGAGGAGAGCGCCGTCCGCATTGGCCCACTCGACGCCGTCTTGACGACGCCAGCGGGTGTCGCGCGCCCGCCGGTGGCGCTGTTGATCGCCGGCTCGGGGTCGACGGACCGGGACGGCAACGGGCCGCAGCTCAAGCCGGCGACCTTGAAGAAGCTCGCCGAGCAGCTCGCCCTCCAGGGCATTGCCAGCCTGCGCTACGACAAGCGCGGCGCGCGCGGCTGGAAGGCGGAATTCGGCAAGCCTGAGGACTTCCGCTTCAAGGACTATGTCGACGACGCCGCTTCGCTGGTCGACTTCCTGCGCGGCAAGTTCGCCCGCATCGTTCTCGTCGGCCACAGCGAGGGCGGCCTGGTCGCCATCCTCACCGCCCGCCGCACCCCGGTCGACCGCCTCGTGCTGCTCACGACGTCGGCGCGGCGGCAGGGCGATCTGCTCAAGGCGCAGCTCGAGAAGAAGCTGCCGGCGGCGAAGATGGAGCCGGTCGCCAAGGCGATCGACGCCATCATGGCCGGGCAGGTCGTGGACCCGCCACCGCCCGAGCTGCCGGTCGCGCCGAGCATGCAGCCCAGCATCGGCTCCGCCTTCGCAGAGGACCCGATCGATCCGCTGAAGCAGCTCACGATCCCGATCCTGATCGTCGGCGGCGCCCGCGATCACCAGATCGCACGCCTCGACATGGTCGCGCTCGCCGCCGCCGCACCGGCCGCCAAGTCGCTGTGGCTGCCGGACATGAACCACGTCCTGGTCGACGTCGCCAATGAGGACGAGAACCTCGCCTCCTACAACGACACGGAGCGTCCGCTCGACCCCGACATGGTCGAAGCCGTCGCCGGTTTCATCACGGCCGCAGGCCCGCGCTAGCTCTTTGTTTGAGCATGATCTTTTCGGAAAACCGGTCCCCACTTTTCCGGATCATGCTTTATAACGCTTCCCCCTTCAACAGCCGCGGCATCTCCCCGGTGAGGCCCGCGGCCTGCTTGATGAACAGCTCCTTCAGCGGCGGCGCGCGATCGACGATCCCAAGGCCGATGTCGCGCACGGCGCGCAGCAAGGTCGACTTGTTCGAGAACAGGAAGTTCAGCGAGTTGGTGGCGACGCCCATCGCCATCGTGTCGAAGCGGCGCCAGCGCTGGTAGCGCTCGAGCACATCGACCTGCCCCGGATCGATCCCCATGCGCGCAGCATCGACCACGACCTCGGCCAGCGCGGCGACGTCCTTCAGCCCCATGTTGAGGCCCTGCCCCGCGATCGGATGGATCACATGGGCGGCGTCGCCGACCAGCGCCAGCCGCGGCGCGATGAAGGAGCGGGCAACGAAATAGGACAGCGGAAACGCCCGGGGCTGGTCGAGCACCTTGAGCTCGCCGAGATGCAGGCCGGCGCGCTTCTCCAGCTCGGCGTGGAATTCCTCCGCGCCCAGCTCCACAAGGCGCTTCGCTTCCTTGCGCCGCTCGGTCCACACCAGCGAGGAGCGCTTGCCGGTCAGCGGCAGGATCGCGAATGGGCCGGGCGGCAGGAAATGCTCTTCGGCGCGGCCGCCATGGTCGCGCTCATGACCGATGGTGACGACGATGCCGGACTGATCATAGTCCCAGCCATGGGTTTGGATGCCCGCACGCTCGCGCAGCTTCGAACGCGCGCCGTCGGCGGCCACCAGCAGGCTGGCTTCGCAGCGGCTGCCATCGCCCAGGGTCACTGCAACGCTGTCGCCGCGCGTCTCAAAACCGGTCACCGGCATCGCCTTGAGCTCGACGCCCGCCGCCTCCGCATGCTTGACCAGCGCGTCGATCAGGTGCCGGTTCTCGACCATGTGCGCGAACGGCTCGCCGGCCTCGACCTGGCCCGCAAAGGTCAGGAACGACGGCCGCGTCGCATCCTCGAGCTTGGAATCGGTGATGACCATGTCGAGGATCGGCTGCGCCTGCGGCGCCACGTCCGCCCAGACGCCGATCGCGTCGAACAGCTTGCGGCAGGCCGCGACGATGGCGCTGGCGCGTGGATCGCGGCTTGGCCGGTTGGCGAGCGCCGGATCGGCCACGATGACGGGCACCTCGGGGCCGAGCCCCTGCCGGAGCGCCAGCGCAAGCGCCAGGCCGGCAAAGGCGCCGCCACAAATGACAATGCTTCGCTGTGTCGTCATGGCACCCTGCTCACGGTTACTCTTGCGGGGCGATTATAGCTGGGCGAAACAGGGGCGTGAACCAAGGGCTGCCACCCCAGGCCGTCATTTCCGGATGCCTGATCCCGCCCGAACGGGGCCGGAGCGGACGGCCGAGCCAGCGAAAGCAACACGCCATGTCCAAGGGACTGATCGACCTGATCTCGATCCTCGATCTCGAGCCGATCGAGGTGAACCTGTTCCGCGGCAACAGCCCGAAGACCAGCTGGCAGCGCGTGTTCGGCGGCCAGGTGATCGGCCAGGCGATGATGGCGGCGTGCCGCACCGTCGAGGGCCGGCTGCCGCATTCGCTGCACTGCTATTTCATCCTGCCGGGCGACCCGCAGGTGCCGATCATCTACCAGGTGGAGCGCCTCCGCGACGGCAAGAGCTACGCGACGCGCCGCGTCACCGCGATCCAGCACGGCAACGCTATCTTCTCCATCATGGTCTCGTTCCACAGCGACGAGGAGAGCGCGTTCAACCATCAGGACAGGATGCCGGACGTGCCGCCGCCGGAGAAGCTGACGGCCGAGGAGATCTCCAAGCAGCCGATGTTCCAGGAGGTCTTCCAGCGGATGCCGGACTTCATCCGCCGCTATTACGAATCCGATCGTCCGATCGAATTGCGCCCGGTCGAGCTCAGCCGCTATTTCGGCCAGAAGATCGACGACGGGCGCATCCATGTCTGGATCAGGACGGCGGCGAAGCTGCCCGATGATCCGGCGCTGCACATGTGCGCGCTGGCCTATGCGTCGGACTTCTCGCTGCTTGACGCCGTGATGGCGCGCTACGGCCGCACCTTGTTCGACAAGCGCATGATGCCGGCCTCGCTGGATCATGCGATGTGGTTTCACCGCCCGTTCCGCGCCGACGAATGGCTGCTCTATGCGCAGGATTCGCCGAGCGCGCAGGGCGGCCGCGGGCTCACCCGCGGCTCGATCTTCAAGCCCGACGGCACGCTGGTCGCCTCCGTCGCGCAGGAGGGATCGATCCGCGAGCGCCGGGCCTAGCCGCATCACATCGGCTGCGCGGTGCGCGGCACGACCGCGAATTGCGACACGTACCAGGCGCTGTACCAGCGCAGCAGCCACGGGATCGGAATGATCACCGAGCTGCCGAGCACGAACGCGAAGGTGCGCCACAGCACCTGCAGGCCCGAGCCGGTGAACACGACCTCGCGCCGCGTCCCCTGGATGTTGCGGCACACCCAGCGCATCCAGGCGGTCAGCACCCAGGCCCAGCCGATGACGGTGATGCCCGACACGATCATCAGCAGGTACCAGCCGGCATAGACGACGGGGCTGCCTTCGAAATGGATCGGCAACCGCTCGCCATTCGAGGCGAGGTTGCTCAGCAGCCAGCGCAGCACCATCCAGCCCAGGAACGCCGGGGCAACCAGCGAGATGAGGTTGAGGATCGGCCGGTCGCTGAGGCCGACATAGGCCAGCACGCCCATCGCGACGAAGACGTACCAGATGTCGAGCGGCTGGCCGGTGAAGGTGAGGTTCGGCCGGCCGGGCACCCTCATCCGCTCGATCACGTAGCGGTAGAGATAGACAGCGGTCCAGGGCGTGATGACGATCAGGAACTGGCCGACGACATACAGCAGCGTCCAGCCGAGATAGGACCAGATGTCGAGCTTGACCGAGAGCGCGCCGCCCGACGCGGCGGTGCCGGCGTCGAACGCGGGCGGCGTGGCCGGCGACATGCTCGGCACGCCCGACATCAGGCCGGGAATGCGCCCGGCCTTCTCCCAGCCGGCCATGCCGTCGCTCCACAGCAGCGTCTCGGCGGTCACGACGCCCCGGGCGATCAGGTCGCGCAGTTCGTCTTCCGAAATGGGACCCTGTTGCTGGCCTTGCGCCGCGTAATACCAGGAACGATTCGACATGGGATGTCCTTGAATAGAGGATGGCAGGAACACGTCTTCAGTCTGTCGGGCGATGTCGCGTTCCGTTCAGTGATATCCGTCACTCCTTGACGTTTTCGCTTAACGCTGCGCTGATTTTGTGCCATTTGCCTAGGAACAGGCCAAAACGGCCGTCCCAAGCCTGCCTCCGAAACAGGCTGCTTCGCTCCGAGGAAACCAAGGCCCGCCCATGAAGCTCGTCGTCGCGATCATCAAACCCTTCAAGCTCGACGAGGTGCGCCAGGCCCTCACCGCGATCGGCGTCCACGGCATGACCGTGACCGAGGTCAAGGGCTACGGCCGCCAGAAGGGCCACACGGAGATCTACCGGGGCGCCGAATATATCGTGAACTTCCTGCCCAAGCTGCGCATCGAGATCGCGGTCAACTCCGAGATGGCCGACAAGGCGGTCGAGGTGATCACCACGCATGCGCGCACCGGCCAGATCGGCGACGGCAAGATCTTCGTGACGCCGATCGATCATGCCCGCCGCATCCGCACCGGCGAGACCGACACCGACGCTCTGTAAACCGTTCAAGCAGCCGCGACGGCTGCACGCCCGCCGCAACGGCGCGGCGGAGCGAACATTCTCAACCTGATCCGACATGCCGGGGGACTGCCATGGGGACCTGCGCGTCTCGTTGCCTGCGCGCGCCTGCTGCTTTGGCTGCGGCGGCCGCGATCATCTTCGTTACACCCGCACGGGCGGCAGCGCCGTCCACGATCGATCCGGCCGACACCGCCTGGATGATCGTCGCCACCGCGCTGGTGCTGATGATGACCATTCCCGGTCTGGCGCTGTTCTACTCGGGCATGGTGCGCAAGAAGAACGTGCTGGCGACCATGGCGCAGAGCCTCGCGGCGGTGATGCTGATCTCGATCCTGTGGGTCGCGTTCGGCTATTCGCTGGCGTTCGTCGGCGACGGCACCTGGATCGGCTCGCTCGACCGCGCGTTCCTCGCCGGCATGGGCATGGACAGCGTCCATCCTGGCGCCAAGACCATCCCCGAGTCGCTGTTCATGCTGTACCAGATGACGTTTGCGATCATCACGGTGGCGCTGGTGGCGGGCTCGGTCGCCGACCGCATGCGATTCTCGGCCTATCTGCTGTTCAGCATCGCCTGGTTCATCTTCGTCTATGTCCCGCTGGCGCATTGGATCTGGGGCGGCGGCTTCCTTGCGCAGGCCGGCGTGGTCGATTTCGCCGGCGGCCTCGTCGTGCATCTCTCCGCCGGCACTGCCGGGCTGGTCGCCGCGCTGGTGATGGGACGGCGCCAGGGCTATGGCAGCGAGAACCTCTCGCCGTTCGACCTGTCGCTCGCGGTGGTCGGCACCGGCCTGCTCTGGGTCGGCTGGTTCGGCTTCAATGGCGGCTCGGCGCTTGGGGCCAATGCACATGCGGTGATGGCGATCCTGACCACGCATCTCGCCGCCTGCGCCGGCGCCGTCACCTGGGGCGCGCTGGAATGGTCGACCCGGCGCAAGCCCTCGGTGCTCGGCATGATCTCCGGCGCGGTCGCCGGCCTCGGCACCATCACGCCCGCGTCCGGCTTCGTCGCGCCGTGGCACGGCCTGGTGATCGGCGCGCTCGCCGGTGTCATCTGCTACTGGGCCTGCACCTCGCTGAAGCACCGCTTCAACTATGACGATTCGCTCGACGTGTTCGGCGTCCACGGCATCGGCGGCCTGACCGGGACCCTGCTGGCCGGCGTGTTCGCGACGGCCGCGATCGGCGGCACTACCGGGCTGATCGAGGGCAACCCAAAGCAGCTTGCGGCCCAGCTCTACGGCGTCGCCGTCACACTGGTGTGGTCGGGCGGCGTGACCTGGGGTCTCCTGAAGCTGGTCAGCGCCTTCGTACCGCTGCGGGTGTCGCGCGAGCACGAGCTGGAAGGGCTCGACATCTCCCAGCATGGCGAGGCGCTGCAATAGCTGCAGCAAACGGCGCCAATTGACCTGTTCGGCGTCGCGGGATTCTGCCCGCGCCGTGGGCAGCATTGTGTCTTGAGCCTGACATGCGCAACTTTTGCGCATGCCTGCCCATTCCTTGAGCGCGGCGGAATGGCGCAGCCCCTGATGCCCCCCCTGAGGGCTGAAAAGGTCAGGATTCACCGCTCGTTAGCCCTGACCAGCCGTCTGGCACGGCATTTGATTCTATCGCCCCCGGCTGTGCCCGCGTCGTGAAGATTTTCTCCGCGTGGTGAACCTCAGTCGACAGGAAGCGCTCGGTAATGTCCGTACCGGGCCCAAGCGGGGATTGGACCCATGAAAATTGTTATGGCGATCATTAAGCCATTCAAGCTCGAAGAAGTCCGGGACGCCCTGACCGCCATCGGCGTTCATGGTCTCACGGTGACGGAAGTGAAGGGGTACGGCCGTCAGAAAGGTCATACGGAAATCTACCGCGGCGCCGAATATGCGGTGAGCTTCCTGCCCAAGATCAAGATCGAGGTCGCGATCCCCTCCGACCAGGTCGACAAGACCATCGATGCCATCTCCTCGGCCGCCAAGACCGGCCAGATCGGCGACGGCAAGATCTTCGTCATCAGCCTCGACCACGCCGTGCGCATCCGCACCGGCGAAGCGGACGCTGCGGCCCTTTGATTTCGCGCTCAAACCAGAACACTTACGGAGTAGAATAAAATGACGTTCAAACGTCCAACCAGCGCGGGATGGATCACGCTCGCCATCGCCGGGCTCTGCGTCGCAGGCCTCGCCGACGTGGCGTTCGCCGAGGACGCGCCGGCCGCCGCTGCCGCAGCCGCCCCCGTTCCCAACAAGGGCGATGTCGCCTGGATGCTCGTGTCCAGCGCCCTCGTGCTGATGATGTCCATCCCCGGCCTCGCGCTGTTCTATGGCGGTCTCGTCCGCACCAAGAACATGGCCTCGGTCCTCACCCAGGTGTTCGCGATCGTCGCCATGGTCGGCGTGATCTGGACGCTCTACGGCTACTCGATGGCCTTCACCGACGGCGGCAGCATGACCTCGTGGGTCGGCGGCTTCTCCAAGGCCTTCCTGCACGGCGTCGACGCCAACTCGACCGTTCCGACCTTCTCGAACGGCGTGGTGATCCCGGAGCTGGCCTACTTCGTGTTCCAGATGACCTTCGCGATGATCACCCCGGCCCTGATCGTCGGCGCCTTCGCCGAACGCATCAAGTTCTCGGCGGTGATGCTGTTCATCCTGCTCTGGGTGACCTTCATCTACTTCCCGATCGCGCACTGGGTCTGGTACATCGCGGCTCCCGATGACGTCGCCGCCGCTGCCAAGGCTCTCGCCGCCGCCGGCGACGCCGCTGCCAAGACCGCCGCCCAGGCCAAGCTCGACGAAGTCACCGGCGCGGTCGGCTGGCTCGCCGGCGCTGGCGCCCTCGACTTCGCGGGCGGCACCGTCGTTCACATCAATGCCGGCATCGCCGGTCTGGTGGGCGCGGTTCTGATCGGCAAGCGCACCGGCTACGGCAAGGAGCTGATGGCTCCGCACTCGCTGACCATGACCATGATCGGCGCCGCGCTGCTGTGGGTCGGCTGGTTCGGCTTCAATGCCGGCTCCAACCTGGAGTCGAACGGCGTCACCGCGCTGGCCTTCGTCAACACCATGGTTGCCACCGCTGGTGCGGCGCTGTCCTGGCTGCTGTGCGAATGGGCCGTCAAGGGCAAGCCCTCGCTGCTCGGCATCTGCTCGGGTGCGGTCGCCGGCCTCGTCGCCGTCACGCCGGCCTCCGGCTTCGCCGGCCCGATCGGCGCGCTGGTGCTCGGCCTGATCGTCTCCCCGATCTGCCTGTTCTTCGTCTCCACCGTGAAGAACGCGCTGGGCTATGACGACGCCCTCGACGTGTTCGGCGTGCACTGCATCGGCGGCATCGTCGGCGCTCTCGCCACCGGCATCCTGGTCAACCCGGCACTGGGCGGCGTCGGCATCACCGACTACACCAACATCACCGGCAACAACGCCGGCACCTACGACTTCGCCACGCAGATGCTGGCGCAGATCAAGGCTGTCGTCGCCACGCTGGTGTGGTCGGGTGTCGGCTCGGCGATCCTCTACAAGGTCGTCGACGTGATCATCGGCCTGCGCCCGACCGTCGAGCAGGAGCGCGAGGGTCTGGACATCACCGACCACGGCGAGCGCGCCTACAACTACTGAGTTCTCCCGGGACTTGGTCGTAAGCGACCAGGTCCGCAACTTCGGTTCGGGCAAATACCCGGCAATGCCCTGACCGTTGAGGGGCTCCAGCGCAAGCTGGGGCCCCTTTCTTTTTTGGCCTTTCGACTGGGCTTGTCTTTTGTCCGAGATGGGCAGCCGCAGCGCTGCGGACAGGTCGTAGAGGCCGATCGCGTGCCACACCGCCGGTGTCGTCCCCGCGAACGCGGACCCATACCGCGTGATCTTTGTAAGGGGCAGGCGGCAGGTACCACAGGTCTGGCCGAACACACCCGGCCCTCCCTGCGCAACGATTTTAACGGCTGCTTCGCGTTCTCCCTGGTGCGCCGGGCCGTCTGGCCACCATCACGAGCGCGACACGCCAGGGCATCGCCACCCGCTTGATATCAGCGTCGGGATATCAGGACCGCGCGACTTGACCGTGCGTGCATCGATCGTTCGTCCGCGCAACTAAGTCACGCTGCGTTGACACACGCCCGTCGCATCCCACTGCCAACGATCCGTGACGGTCGCGAAACGCCCCTCATGCGGCAGCAGGGACGCGCGGAAATGTTATTTGCCCGACGTTGCAAGGGGAAATGCTGCGGCAAACTAAAACGACGGGCAGTTTGCCCATGGCAGGCTTGCGGTCACGTCCATCCCGCTCGGCTTTACGGTGAGCCCGGCCATCCCCGTCCTTGTTTGCTCAAAAGGAAGACGTGGATGCCCGGGACAAGCCCGGGCATGACGGAGTAGTTAGTTCGCGATCACCGCGCCCTGATGACGGGCGTGACGCCGAATAGCACGTCCGCCGTTGCTCTGGCCGATGGGCGCTGCGAGCAATGCAAGCCGATGGACGGCTCATGCACCTTCGAACTTGAACGACACGTTGAGCTTGGCCCGATAGGCTTCCACTTTCCCCTTCGCGTCGAGCTGCATGTCCAGCTTGACGACTTCCGCGACGCGGAGGTCTCGGAGTGTTTTCGCCGCCTGTTCGACCGCATTCGCGGCCGCCTTTTCCCAGGATTCACCGCTGGTACCGATCAGCTCGATGACTTTGTAGACGCTGTCAGACATGTCGTTCTCCTGTTCGGTATGAAGCAGGAAGCAGGAGCTTCATGCCACAACCGAGCGTAGCATCACGACATCAACACGGGAAGCGCTCGGCAGAGTATTGATCCCGAAGTTCACCCAGCCTTTCAGGGCAGGATTTCCTATTCTCAGATGCGATCGCGGCCCTCTACGCCGGGAACTTCTCGACTGACGACCTGAGGGCCATGGGCAGGCACTCGGCGAAGAGATCGCAACCAGATGGTCGACGAGCCGCGCAAGAAAGGTCTGGATCTCTGAGCCGCGCCAGGGCCGGGCGCTGCTGAGCCGGCATCTTACGCCGTTCGATCGGTTATACTCCGCCCAACTTGCAGATGTGCTTCCATTCCTCCGGCGTCACCGGCTGCACCGACAGGCGCGACTGCTTGACCAGGGCCATCTCACTGAGCGTCGTGTCGGTCTTGATCGCGGCGAGCGTCACCGGGGTCTTGAACGCCTTGTGCGCCTTGATGTCGACGCAGACGAATTTGCCGGTCTTGTCGGTCGGGTCGGGATAGGCTTCCTTGATGATCTCGGCGATGCCGACGATCTCCTTCCCCTCGTTGGAATGATAGTAGAAGGCGAGGTCGCCCTTCTTCATCGCCACCAGGTTCTGCCGCGCCGTGTAGTTGCGCACGCCGGTCCAGGCCTCCCCCTTCGCGCCCTTCTCCACCTGCTGGTCCCACGACCATACCGAGGGTTCGGATTTCACCAGCCAGTAGTTCATGATGCAGTTCTCTTTTCTCTTTCCATTCATCGTGGCCGGGCAAAAGTGCGAAGCACGTCTGTCAAAGGCCCCGGCCATCCACGTCTCACCGCCAGCTCTATTATCTTAGACGTGGATGCCCGCGACAAGCGGGGGCATGACGGCGGAGGTGGCTGCGCGACCGGTAGCGCCGCGCCTACACCGCTCACTCCTCCGCCTTGAACGGGCGCAGCATCAGCGCCTCGATCGCAGCGTCGATCGTGACGCTGCCGGCGAGAATGGCGGCCACGGCCAGCGCGACCGGCATCTCGACGCCGCGCGAGGTGGCGAGCTCGACCAGCACGGGCGCGGTGTATTGTCCCTCGGCGAGCTTGCCCGCCGGCAGCGGCTCGCCGCGGCCGAGCGCGAGGCCGGCGGCGAAGTTGCGCGACTGCGGGCCGGCGCAGGTGAGGATGAGGTCGCCGAGGCCGGACAGGCCGGTCAAGGTCTCGCTGCGCGCGCCATAGGCGCGGCCGAGCCGGACCAGCTCGGCGAAACCGCGCGTGGTCAGCGCCGCCAGGGCCGAGGCGCCGAGCTGCCGTCCGGCGACGATGCCGGCGGCGATCGCCAGCACGTTCTTGGCGGCGCCGCCGATCTCGACGCCGCGCACGTCGGTCGCGTGATAGGGCCGGAAGGTCGGCGAGCCCAGTGCCTGCACCAGCGCCGCCGCAAGCGGCTCGTCGCGGGCGGCGAGCGTCACCGCCGTGGGCAGGCCGCGCGCGACATCGTCGGCGAAGCTCGGGCCGGACAGGATGGCGGGGATCGCATTCGGCGCCGCCTCGGCGATGACCTCGGTCATGAATTTGTGGGTGCCGTGCTCGATGCCCTTGGCGCAGGCGATGAGCGGTGTGCCAGGCCGAAGCAGCGGCGCGAGGTGCATGACCGCGCCGCGCAGATGCTGCGCGGGAACGACGATGAGAACGGCGTCGGCGCGGGCGGCCCGGGCGAGATCGGCGGTGACGGAGATGCTGTCGGCGAGCGGAATGCCGGGCAGGCGCGGATTCTCGCGCGCGCTGGCGATGCGCGCGGCGTGGTCGGCATCGCGGGCGTACAGCGTGACGTCACGGCCGGCGCGTGCCGCGACGGCGGCGAGCGCGGTGCCCCACGCCCCGGCGCCGATGATGCTGATGGTTTGGAAACTGATCATGCGCGGCAACCGTCGCTGCGCTCCCTCTCCCCTTGTGGGGGAGGGCTGGGGAGGGGAGTGCCACGGGCGAGAGCGTTCGTGGGGCTACGCCCACCCCCGACCCCTCCCCGCCTAGCGAAGCTCCGCTTCGCGCGGGGGTAGGGGGGCGCACCGAGTTTGCCGCGCCAGCTTGCGCTATGGCGTACAAGAGAACGAGCCAATGGATGGCGCGTGCTCGGCGCAGCCAGCGAGTCTGCCACGGTCAAAACCCCGCGCGCGTATTCGCGAACTTGCCCGGCACGCTGGCATTGGCATCCAGCAGCCAGCGGGCGCGCGGGGCGGCGTCCATGCCGTCGACCATGCCGAGCGCGAGCCGCTCCAGTCCGGCCCAGGCAATCATCGCACCGTTGTCGGTACACAGCGCCGGCGGCGGCATGATCAGGCGGGTGCCGCCGGCTTGCGCGACATCGTCGAGCGCGCCACGGATCGCCTGGTTGGCGGCGACGCCGCCGGCGGCGACCAGCGCGGTTGGCGCGCCGAAGCGCTGCTTGAACAGATCGAGGCCGACGCGCAGACGGTCGGCGGTCGACTCCAGCACCGCCGCCTGGAAGCTGGCGCAGAGGTCGGCGACATCCTGGTCGGCGATGCTCTCCAGTCGGCCGATCTCGTTGCGCACCGCGGTCTTCAATCCCGACAGCGAGAAATTCGCATCGCGGCGGCCTAGCATCGGACGCGGAAACGCAAAGCGCTGACCGTCGCCGTTGCGCGCGGCCTGCTCGACTTCAGGTCCGCCGGGATAGGGCAGGCCCAGCATCTTCGCGACCTTGTCGAACGCCTCGCCCATGGCGTCGTCGACGGTGGTGCCGAGCCTGATGTAGTCGCCGACGCCGGCGACCGCGACGATCTGGGTATGGCCGCCGGAGGCCAGGAACAGGCAATAGGGGAAGTCGATTGCATCGGTGAGGCGCGGCGTCAGCGCATGCGCCTCGAGATGGTTGACCGCGATCAGCGGGGTATTGTGGACGAGAGCAATCGCCTTGGCGGTGGTGAGGCCGACGATGACGCCGCCGATCAGTCCTGGGCCGGCCGCCGCGGCGACGCCACCGAGCGCGGCATAGTCGATGCCGGCTTCGCGCATCGCTGCGTCGATGAGATGGTCGAGCATGTCGACATGGGCGCGCGCCGCGATCTCGGGAACCACGCCGCCATAGATGGCGTGCTCGTCGGTCTGCGAGCGCACGACGTTGGACAGGATCTGCCCCTTGCCGTCCGAATCACGCGCCACCACGGCGGCGGCGGTCTCGTCGCAGGTGGTTTCGATGCCCAGCACGAGCGTTTGCGATTCGTTACCCAATCTCAACCCTTTTGGTCATTATGAGTGCGCAGAACCGCCTAACACCACGAGGTCGCCAGGTGCAATCACCCGTCCGTTGCAGCCCGGCCGATCCGTATTCGACGGGAGCATAGCACATGGCCGTGCTGGTGACCCGTCCCGCCCCCGACAATGAGCGCACCGCCGCGGCTTTGCGCGCGCGCGGCTTCGACGTGCTGCTGGCGCCGATGCTGCGCTTCGAGCCGGTCGCGCTGCCGCCTGACGCCGGCCGCGACGCCGCCGGACTGATCGTGACGTCATCGAACGCGCTGCGCGCGGCCGCGCCGCAGCTCGGAGCGTCCGCCTTGCTGCGCCTGCCGCTGTTCGCGGTCGGCGACCAGACCGCGGCGGCCGCACGCGACGCCGGCTTCACGCAAGTGATCTCGGCCGCGGGCGATGCGACGGCGTTGCGCGACCTGATCGCCAATGGCGGCGGCGTCGACGCCGGGGCCACCCTGCTCTATCTTGCGGGCGCCGACATCTCGCGCGATCTCGCCTCCGAGCTCGCCGCGCGCGGCTACGACGTGGTCACGCAGACCGTCTATCGGATGGCACAGGTGACCAGCCTGCCACGCGAGGTCTGCGACGCGTTCGCGGCAAACGCGATTCGTGCGGTGCTGCATTATTCGCGGCGGAGCGCGGCGGCGTTCGTGGCGGCGATCCGGGCCGACGGCGTCGAAATCTCGGCGCTGGCGGTGCCGCATGCCTGCCTGTCGGCCAATGTCGCCGAGGTTCTTCGAGAGGCTGGCGCGACCCAGGTCACAATCGCGGCGCATCCGGATGAAAACGACATGCTGGAGGGCCTGACCCGTGCGCTACGGTCGTGAATGGCGTAAGAGGGCCTGCTCAATCTTGCCTCAGCCAGGGAACTTCCACCATGGTCGATGAACCCGACACCGCTGCACCGGCCTCCGACACCGGGCGGCCGAAACGGCCACCGCCGACCATCGACCTGGAGCCGACCTCGCGCGAGGAGCGCCCGTCGGCCAGCGAGAGCGCGGCCGAGCGGCCGACTGCCTCGCCATGGTCCGCGCCGGCCGAAGCCTTGGCCGAGGGGTCGTCGGGCGCGGCGAGCCAGTCGCATCCGCATGCCGCCGGTGACACCGAACCGGAATCTGCTGCCAGCGAGACGCCCGAGGAGACCGTCGCCGCGGCCGAGCCGCCGCGCGCCGAGCTTCCTCCGCTCCCGCCGCCCCGCCCGGTCTCGCCCTGGATCATCGCGCCATTCTCCGGCGCGGCCGCGGCCGCGCTGGTGATCGGCGTCGGCTGGATGCTGGGCTGGCCGCAGGTCGTATCGCCGTCGGCCGTCTCACCGCAGGCGTCCGCCGTCGACGCGCTCGCCACCCGCGTCGCCGGGCTGGAGCAGCGGATCGGCAAGCCGGATGGCGCCGTGACCGGGCGGCTCGATGCCGCCGACAAGGCGATTGCAGCGCTGCGCAACGATATCGCCGGCCTGCGCGCGCAGGCCGACAAGACGGTGGCCGCGCTCAACGATGTCAGGGCGCAGCCGCGCGACGGCGCCGCGCCGGCGCCCGCACCCGAGCCGGTCGATCTCTCCGGCCTGACCGCCCGCATCGATGCGCTGGAGCAGGCGAGCAGGAGCCAGAGCGCGGCGCTGGCGCAGGAAAGCCGCAAGATCACCGAGGCCGCGGCTGCCAAGCCCACCGACGACGCGCCGCTGCGCCGTGTGGTCGCCGCGACCCTGCTCGACGTCGCCGTGCGTCACGGCGATCCCTACGGGCCGGCGCTGTCGACGGCGAAGTCGCTGGCGCCCGATCCGGCCGCGCTGAAGCCGCTGGAGGTCTTCGCCACCAGCGGCGTGCCGAGCCCCGCGGCGCTCAGCCGCGAGCTGCTCACCATCGTGCCGAAGCTCTCGCCGCCGGCGCCGGAGAGCACCACGGGAACCTCGATCCTCAGCAAGCTCTCGGCCGGCGCCTCGAGCCTGGTCAAGGTCGAGCGCACCGACGGCGCCGGCACCGATCGCGGCGCGGTGGTGGCACGGATCACCGCGGCGGCGCTGCGCAACGATTTCGCCGAGGCGCGCCGCGAGCTGAAGGGTCTCTCGCCGGAGGATCGCGCTCCCGCCAATGACTGGCTCGCACGTGCCGACGCCCGCGACGCCGCGCTGTCGACCGCCCGCAAATTCGCCGACGACGCGATGACCGCGCTCGCCAAACCCGCGCAATAGGACGCCCAAGGACGCACATGTTCCGGATCGTCATTTTCCTCATCCTGGTCGGGCTCGCCGCGGCGGGCTCGGCCTGGGTCGCCGAGCAGACCGGCGACGTCGTCTTGAATTGGGGTCCGTGGCGGATCGCCATGACCTTGCCGGTGTTCGTGCTTGCGCTCGGCCTGACCATCGCCGCCTGCGTGCTGGTCTGGAACCTGATCAGCGCGCTGCTGCGGGCGCCCGGCCGGATCCGCAAGGCGCATCGCGCCCGCCGGCATCAGCGCGGCCGGCACGCCATCACCCACGGCCTGCTCGCGATCGGCCATGGCGATTCGACCGCGGCGCGCCAGCACGCCGACACCGCCAGGCGGCTCGCCGGCGATGATCCGCTGACGCTTCTCCTGCACGCCCAGGCGGCGCAGCTCGAAGGCGACCGCGACGGCGCCCGGCGCGCCTTCCGCGCCATGGCCGAACGCCACGATACCCGCCTGCTCGGCCTGCGCGGCCTGTTCATCGAGGCGCAGCGCGCCGACGACGCCTATGCCGCCGTCATGATCGCCGACGAGGCGCTCAAGCTGGCGCCCAACGCCACCTGGGCCTCGCATGCCGTGCTCGGCTTCCGCTGCGCCGAGGCCGACTGGGACGGTGCGCTGGCGATCCTCGACAGCAACTACACCGCGGGGATGATCGACAAGCCGACCTACCGCCACCAGCGCGGCGTGCTGCTGACGGCGCGCGCGCTGGCGCTGGAGACCGCGGATCGCGACCTGTCGCGCACGAGCGCGATGGAGGCGGTGAAGCTGGCGCCCACCCTGGTGCCGGCCGCGGTACTGGCGGCGAAGTTCGAGAGCGAGGCGCATCAGGTGCGGCGCGCGATGAAGATCATCGAGGCGGCCTGGGCCGCCGGCCCGCATCCGGAGCTCGCCGACGCCTACGCCCATGTGCGGCTCGGCGATTCCGCAACCCAGCGGCTGACGCGGGTGGAGAACCTGGCCGCGCGCACGCCCGGCCATGTCGAGGGCGCGCTGGCGGTGGCGCGTGCGGCGATCGACGCCGCCGAGTTCGGCCGCGCCCGCGAGGCGCTGGCGCCGTTCACGGAGGATCCGACTCAGCGCGTCGCGATGCTGATGGCCGAGCTGGAGCGCACCGAGCACGGCGACGCCGGCAAGGCGCGGGAATGGGCGCTGCGCGCGGTGCGGGCCCGCCACGACCCGGCCTGGACCGCGGATGGTTATGTCAGCGACCGCTGGCAGCCGATCTCGCCGGTCACCGGCCGGCTCGATGCTTTCCAGTGGCAGACGCCGGTGGCGAGCCTGCCCTCGGAGCGCCACAGCGTGATCGAAAGCTCGGCCTTCGCCGAGGCCGTGCTGGCCCCGCCGGTTCGGCCGGCCCCGGTCGAAGCCGCGGTCGAACGGCCAACCGAGCCCTCGAGCGAGGCCGTGGTGATCACGCCGGCCGTTCAGGACAACGAGCCGCCGCGGCCGGCGGCGGCGGCAGAGCCCGAGCAGGCCGACCAACCGGTCGAGGAGGCGGTGGACAAGTCTGTCGACAAGCCGGTGGATATCCCTGTGGACACGGCTGAGGACAGCAAACTCATCGAGGCCTCGGCCGTCGCCGCCGAGCCCGCGCCGCCGTTGCAGGCGGCAGGTCCCGCCGAGACCGAAGCGGAGCCGGAAACAGAGGCCGAGCCGGACGCGGTCGCCGCCAAGCCGGCCGAGACCGCAGCGAGCGCGCCGACGCCGTTGTTCCGCACCCGCAACGATCTCGCGAGGCCGGCGGAGACGCCGATCCAGGCGATCGTCCCGATCATCCGGCCACCCGACGATCCCGGCGTCGACGACGAGGACCAGCCCCGCGACGAGTTCGCCGAGCAGATCGCACCCAAGGCCCAGGCCGGCGGCTGGCGCGGGTTCTGGTCGCGGTTCGGCGGCTGAGGGCCGTCAGGCCGTCCGGCTGTTCCCGGCCACACCGGTTCGATTCCGGGCCGCGGCGGCGCGCGTTGTCCTTGCCAACGGGCCGTCCGCCCGATATCAGGAGCGCGTCCGCGTCGTCCGGTCCGTGCCGGGCGCTCGCCGCTATGGTTCGCCGCAATAGCTCAGCTGGTAGAGCACGTCATTCGTAATGACGGGGTCGGGGGTTCGAGTCCCTCTTGCGGCACCACGCTTCGCCCTTCGGGCTACGCGTGGCGCAGCCGCGCTAGTGCTCGAAGGGCGAAGCGTGCCCGGCGAAGCCTCTTGCCCGGCGTAGCCCCTTGGCGAAGCCGGGCGGGCGTTTGAACCCCCGGTGCTCGCCCTAAGCCCCGCGTTCTGATCCGATCAACCCTGTCAAACAGCCCGCCTCTATCAGCAGCCTTGCTCACGCGCATGCCACCGCAACCTCGCGGCCAGTTCGGCCCGAGCTCTGCTGCAATCTGGCGTCCTCTTGAATGAGAGGGCGCAGGGAAGGCCGAGTGCCGACTGGCACCCGCGGCCCCCGTGCGAAGAAAATGCACGGGGCAGGAACCACAGGCTCAGCCGGAAACAACCCGGCCTTCCCTGCGCAATGGTTTGAACGGCTGCTCCGTGCTCTCCCAGGGGACCGGGCTTGCTTGCCCCCGTCATCGGCATCGTCGCCGACCAAGACACCAGCATCGGGGTGTCGGGACCACACGGCTTGACCGTCCGCAGCACGACGTTCGTCCGCACCTCCAGGAGATGCTGCGTCGCCCCGCGGCCACCGCTCCCCGCCGCAACGTCCCGTGACGATCGCGATACGCCCCTCTCAGTGCGGGCGGGATGGCGGGATCAAACCACTGATTTGGGGCACCTGTCAACGAAATTTCTGGTAATCAGAATTGTTGGCCTGCGCTGCTCCACTGCGGCGGCACGCCGCCGGCTCTAGGGCAGGATCCAGTAGAAAGGTCGAGAGTGAAGATCCATCTCCAGGATCTCAGATCAGGATCCTTGACACTACACCCGCACTCGTCCAGGATGAGGTGGTGGCGAAACGCCGCACAAAGCAAACGGGCCCCCCCGGCGGCAACCGGGGGAGCCCGAACGTCCAACCCATCGCTGCGAGCGAGCAGGAGAACTGATTATGTTTACCACCAATCAGCTTGAACAGGAATACACGAACATGAGCAGGGTTACCGAAGTGCCCCCCGTGTACAACCTGCCGTCGGCAATTCCGATCGTTGAAGGCCAGAAGCTCCGCACCGGTGTTCCGGTGGTGGCGGGCTATATGCCTGCCGGAGCGCTGATCCCGAACAACTATGACATTCCGACCTACAACGCCAAGTCGGGTCAGGGCTATCAGCGCCCCTTACAGGAAAACCGCGTCAACGAGTTGGTTCTTGACCTCAAGAAGAAGCGCGTCGATCTGCCCACGGCGATCCTCCTCAATCTCCGCAACCGCGAGGCCAAGCAGGCTTTGCGTGACCACACTCTGCGCCTGTCCTTTCTCCGCGACAGCGCCGCGACGAGCAAGTTGTTCCACGTTGTGGACGGGCAGCATCGCGTGGCCGCCTTCAAAAAGCTGATGGAAGAGGATCCCACGGGTAATTGGGCTGACTTTCTCATCCCGTTCATCTGCATGGTGGGTGCTACCGAACAGGAGGAGATGGAGCAGTTCTACGTGGTGAACTCGCGTGCCAAGTCGGTACGCACCGATCTCGCGTTCGCCCTGCTGCGTAAGCTCTCGGATAAGGATCCCAAGATGCTGGAGCGGCTGGAAGAAAAGGGAAGGGACTGGCAGGTGTTGGCCGAGAAGTTGGTGGAGGCTCTCGCCGAAAATAGCTCGGTGTGGCGTGGGCGCATTAGGCTGGCAGCCATGGAGAAACTGCACACCACCATGCCCTCGGCTTCGATGGTCACCTCGCTGAAGCCGTTGCTCAGTTCCTCATTCTTTAGCCGCCTCAGCTTTGCGCAGCAGCAGCAGCTTATCGAAGCGTATTGGACAGGATTGCGCGAGGTCATGCGTCCGGCGTTCGACGAGCCAAACGAGTTCGTTGTTCAGAAGGGCGTCGGCGTGATCGTTCTTCACGCTATCCTTGTTGACGTGATCGAGATTGCCAGGAATGAGGGGAAGTCGGTCGTAGATGCGACCACCTACGCCGAGATCATGTCCGAGCCCATTCAAACCCTTCAGGGCGAAGCGCAAGACGGACTTGGTTCGCCGGTCCTGGGCGTCGACTTCTGGCGAACTGCCCCGAAGGGGGCCGCAGGCTCATATAGCTCCAGCGCCGGTCGCCGTGTGCTGATCTCCAAGATCCGTCAGCTTCTTCCGAAGGTGGAGGTGGTCTGATGCGGCACCGCGCAGGGGCCAGTGGCATAAGCCTGAACGCCGCAGATGCTGCCATCGTCAAGGGGATGCTTAGACGTGGAGACCGGCAGCACGATGTAGCTGCTTGGTTTGGCGTCAACAGCGGGCGCGTCGCGGAGATTGCCACGGGGGCCAAGTTCAACACCGTTGCTGCCGCGCGGAGCGAGACCTTGCCACCGCCGGGCCCGTATCTGAGCGGGCGTGAAACGCAGAAACTCCTTGCCCAAGTTCGCCGCAACGACTGACTGGGCCTAAACAACCTATAACGCCGCGGGAGGAACCTCCGGCGGCGTTTAGTCCTTCGTCTCCGCCACGTTCAAACTCGCTAAACCGCGGTTAAGAATTGCTTAACCCAAATCGCGCCATCGTCAGGCGCGAGCCGCGGGAGAAATACCCGCACTGGCAGCAGGCGGCGATACGGCGTTTTGTTCGTTCGAATTCCGCAAATGTCGGCTGCGCTCGGGCGTACGCCAGCGGCCCCGCCGGTGGCGATCAGTATCCAAAGTCATGGTCGAGATGTCCCGTTCGCGGTCTGCGATGCGTGCGCGCGTGACAATTCGGCCTGACGCGACGACGCGCGGCTCTGGCAGCCGCAGCGGCACCGGACCAACGGCCGAAGACGCAACGCGAGACAAAGGCGACCCCGCGACATGAGCACCACTGCCCTCGACAGCCACACCCAGTTTCAAGCGATCGTCGGCCAGATCCGGACGCTCGCCTACAAATATATCGAGGACAAGGATTTCGTCAGCGCGCAGCTCGCGTTCCAGAAGCTGCTCGAGCTCGACCCCAAGGACATCAACGCGCGCTTCATCTATGCGCAGCTGATCGACGACGGCTCGCACAAGAAGCGCGCCGAGGCGCGCGACATGATGCTGGCGATCCTCGACGAGAACCCCGAGATCTTCGAGCAGGCCACCGAAGGCAATCTGCACCTGATCCGCAGCGCGGCCGTGCGCTGCAGCCATGTCGGCCCCTTCACGCGCTCGATGGAGCTGTTCCGCAAGCTCGCGGCAGCCTCCAACGAGGCCGCCGACTATTTCTCGCTCAGCGAGATCCTGACCCAGAACAACGAGTTCGAGGAGGCTGTCGCCGCGCTCGAAAAGGCGATCAAGCTGAACCCGGCCTACGACAACCCGCTCAACCGCGAGACGCTGGAGCTTTCGCGCACCAACGCCAAGAAGGGCAAGGTCAAGGACGCCAAGGCAGGCCGCGCCAAGGTTGGCCGCTATCCGGAGACCAAGGACTTCCTCGGCGACCTGCAGACGCTGATCACCAGCCACATCGCCGTGAACCTCGCCGCCGCGCCAAAGTTTCTCGACAAGAGCACGCGCTTCTTCACCATGGGCTCGTGCTTCGCGCGCAACCTCTCCAAGAGCCTCAATGACAGCGGCTACAACAGCCACCACATGGAGATCTCGGAGTACATCAACACGACCTTCGCCAACCGCGTGTTCGTCGACTGGCTGCGCGGCGCCAAGATCGATCCGGAGATCCGCGAGCGCATCGTCGAGCTGCTGCCGCCGGGATCGAGCCCGGAGAATACGCTGGCGGTCATCAAGCAGGCCGACGTGTTCATCCTGACGCTCGGCGTCGCCGCGGCGTTCTTCGACCGCGAGACCGGCGCCTTCGTGCTGCCGCGGCCGACCGCGCTGAACTCGCGGGCGCTGGCGGAGAAGTACAAGTTCCGCACCGCCAGCGTGCAGGAGAACGTCGACAACGTCCTCTACCTGATCGAGTTCATCCGCAGCATCCGGCCGGACATCAAGGTGATCGTCACCGTGTCGCCGGTGCCGCTGTTGACCTCGTTCGAATATGAATCGGTGGTGCAGGCCGACTGCCTGTCGAAGAGCACGATGCGGCTGGTCGCGCACGAGGTCGTCAACAATTCGAACCTCGCGGACATCTGGTACTGGCCGTCGTTCGAGGTATTCCGCTGGGCCGGCTCGAACGCGTCGAGCTTCTTCGCCGCCGACGACGGCGCCGCCTGGCACGTCTCGGAGGACAAGGTGTCCGCGACCGTGCGCGCCTTCGTGCAGACCTTCTCGCCGGCCTGAGCGCCGGTCGGGACGGCGATCGAAGGCGGCTGCCTCAGGGCAGCCGCTTCTTCCAGAGGCGGATGATCAGGATGCCGGCCTGGGCGTAGCCCGGGGGCGAGCTTTCCGTGCCGAACGGCGTCTTCGAATACAGCGAGCTGGAGACCAGGAAGCCGCCGACATACGGCTCCGGCAAGCCCGACAGCGCCAGGAAGCAGCGGTGGGTGAGCAGGCCGTCCTCCGGCAGATTGCCGCGCACCAGCCGGCAGTCGCCGATGCCGGTGAATGCGATGCCGTTGAGCTGGCCTTCGGTGTAGGTGCCGAGCAGGGTCGGATCCATCGCCTGACCGATACAGACCCGCATCTCGCCAATGCTCTTGTCGCCGGTCTCGGTCATGCGGCCGTCAGCCGGCCGGACCCCGACGGAGCGGATCGATAGCTGATCCTCCAGCGCCGGCGCGAAGCCGGTCTTGGTCGGCGCGCAGAAATCCGACGGCACGACACGGCCCTGGCGCACGCTCCGCGCGATGTAGATCTCCTCGACGTTGTCGTCGCCGGACTGCGCCCGGCCCTGCCCGCTGGCGGCCAGCAGGGTCACGGCCGCCAAGAACACTGCAACGATCACCCGGCGCATGCGCGCATCCTTCCTCCGAATCGATCGCTCTCCCTATCGGATTCGGCGAATCTTCTGAACAGCACCAACGAACAGTACATGGGCATACAATCATACCTCAAGTCCAGCATCTCACCGGCATCATGGGAGCACCTCGTCATGACGGTAATTTGGTAGCCACAGCCGGGTGTGCCGGATCGCCGCGGTGCCCACCGTCCAAGGGCTGCGGCCGGTGGATTTCCGGATGGGCTCGTCCCGAGCTCCCCTCGTCCTGAACGGACGTCGCCGCGACGCCGGAAAGGTTTCGAGAAAGATGCTGCGCCGATCCGCACTGCGCTGTGCCGGCATGCGCTCCATTCGCGCCTGCAACGCGGAGCGTGACCTCGGTCACATCGGGCGGCCACGCCGGCGCCTAGACCTTCCCGCAGTCAACAAAGGGGAGCTTACTCGATGCGCAAGATGATCCTGATCGGAGCCATGGTGCTCGCCTCCGCCACCGTCGCGCAGGCCGAGGGAACACGCAGCCTGTCGCTGTCGTCGAACGACGCCGCCGCGCGGGCGCCGCGTCCGACCTACGTCCAGCAAGCCGGCGAGGTCACCGTCACCCCGGCGCCAGTGCCGGCCGTTGCGGCCCAAATCCAGCCCATCGTCCCGCCCGCCGCGCCACCGGTTGCGCCAGCGGCCCCGGCCGCCGTGCCGTCGCCGCCGCAGCCCGCCGCCACCGCGGCGCCGGCACCGCAGCCGGGCTCGGTGCAGCGATCATCGCGGCGATCGACATCGGCGCGCTCGGACCGGACGCGCCGCAAGGGCTGGACCGAAGCCCGCATCGTCCGCGAGCTGCATCGCCACGGCATCTATTGGTGAGCGGCCGGCAACAGAGAGACAAACGAAAAAGGCCGGGCGAACGCCCGGCCTTTCGCGCGCAGAGGTCATGCAGCGATCACTGCGAGATGGTCTGGATCACGCTCGAGATCGGCCGCGCATTGGTCATCGTGGTCGGCAGCTTCGGATCCTGGCCGATCATCGCGTCATATTCCGGCAACGTGTCGAGCGTGCCCTTCGGCTTCATCGCGACCACCTTGTAGCCGCCGGCCTTGAGCCGGCGCAGCAAGGTCGGCAATGCGAGCGCGGTGTTCTTCTGGAAGTCGTGCATCAGGATGATGCCCTTGCCCTTCTTGTCGAGCCCGGCCATCACGGTGTTGACGACCTGGTCGGGATCCTTGGAGCGGAAGTCGAAGCTGTCGACGTCGCAGGAGAACATCGCGATGTTGCGGCTGCCGAGATAGGCCACCGCCGACGGCCGGTGCTGCAACTGCGGGAAGCGGAAGAACGGCGCCGGGTTGGTGCCGAGCGCGAACTTGACCGCGCTGAAACCCTTCTCGAGCTCCTCCTTGGCGGTCTCGTCGGTCATCTTCTTGCCGTTCAGGTTGGCGTGCGACCAGGTATGCACGCCGACGACGTGACCGGCGGCCAGCACCTGACGCAGGATCTCCGGATGATAGGTCGCGTGCTTGCCAATCGAGAAGAAGATGCCGGTGGTGCATTCGTCGGCCAGCGCCTTCAGCACCGCCGGCGTGTTGACCGGCCACGGGCCGTCATCGAAGGTCAGCACCACCTCGCGGTCGGCGAGGAAGTCGAACTGCTTGAAGTGGTCGAGGCCGAAGCCGGGGCCACCTGACGTGTCGACCATGACGGTGCGGGAGATGCCGAGCGCGTCCGGATTGGCGCAGGTCGATCTGGGCTGCACCGGCGCCGGCACGCTTGCGGCCGTACGCGTGGGAATGGTGCCGGTGGTCTCGACATCATCCTTCGCGCTGGCCTTGGCGGCAACGCGCGCCGGAGGCGGCGCCGGCTCGGACGGCTTCGCCGCTGCGCTCTGCGCGGCGGCCTTGGCGGCGCTGGGCTTCGATACGTAGTACCAGACACCGGTGATCGCCAACGCCGCGACGACGGTGGCCAGCAGCAAGCCTAACGCATGACGCATGGTTACTCTTCCCGAAAACGCGAGACACTCGATGGCGGACGCAACGCTGTCCGCCTGCTTCGATTAGCTTCCATTAGTGCCAACGAATCCTTAACGCGGTGCCAACACGGGCAGGATCAGCCAAGATTTCCAGGATGATGCCGGCGCGAGACCGGCAGTTGACCGGAGCGACATGTCGCCGCGGCCATCGGCCTGCCGAACCTGCCGGGCAGAGTTGAGCCGCCGGATCTGGCGTGACCGGCATCACGGTTGCTCGAGCGGGATCGGACCATGATGGGCGCATTGAAAACGCGGCCCGCGACATGCGGCGCCAATGGGAGCCAGCCATGACGAATTCGACCAATCTCCTGCGCAAGGCCGTTCTGACGGTCGTCGGCCTTGCCGCCGTCTCGACCTTGTCCTCGACCGCGAGCTTCGCCTTCAGCGCCGAGGCGCAGCAGATGTGCACCGGCGACGCCTTCCGGCTGTGCAGCAGCGAGATCCCTAACATCCCGGCGATCACCGCCTGCATGATCAAGAACCGCTCGTCGCTGAGCTCCGGCTGCCGCGTCGTGCTCGACCGCGAGCTGTCCAGGCGCAACGGCAAGGTCGCCGAGGCGGGCGACGCCAATTGAGAACGCTTCCGGCTCCCGCCTGCGCGCCCCGGCTGCGACCGGGGCGCTTGCGAGGCCCGGTTGTGAGCACTAAAAGCGCCGCCAAACCTTCAATGCCGGGAGCGAGGCGCCAGTCATGAACAAACTCACACTGATCATCCCCCTGGTGCTGATCGCGTCGACCGCCTCGGCCCAGCAGCAGCCCGGTCAGGACGCGTGCGCGCGCGACGTGTCACGGCATTGCCGCGCCGTGATGAACAACGGCGACCAGGCGGTGCTGGCCTGTCTCAAGGAACACCGCGCCAAGCTGTCCAAGGCCTGCGACAAGGTGCTGACCGAGCACGGGCAGTAAGCGCCCAACTAAGGCCCGCTGCGAGCCCCGGTCGCCACGGCTGGCGCCTGCTCGGCGGTGCGATCGATATCCTCCTTGGCGCGGACCGAGCCGAACGGACGCTCGAGCATCCGGCGGATGCGCACCGGGTCGGCCCCGATGTGGAAATCGATCGCGCGCTTGTGCAGCTCGCGCTCGGCGCGCGTCGAGCGGTTGCGCTGACGCAGATAGTCGATCCAGGTCGGACAGTGATAGCGCTCGGTCCACAATTCGGGATCGGCGATGTCGCGCGCGATCGACCAGCCATAGGCGCCGTTGCGCTGGCGGCTGAGCTGCACGTCCTGCATCAGGTCGTGGAAGGCGCGGGCATTGTCCTCGGCGACGCGGTACTCGATCTCGACCACCAGCGGGCCCGAGCGCGGCGTCAGCTCGAGCTGCACCTCGGGATCGGCCAGGGTCTCGCCGTCCTCGTTGCGGGCGCCGATCGGCGGCATCCGCAGCCACAGGCCGAGCAGCGGCGACAGCATCATCAGCGCTCCCGACGCCAGCAGCGCGACCTCGACGCCGGCGGCGTCGGTGAGACGTCCCCAGCCCCAACTGCCGATCGCGATGCCGCCGGAGATCGCCGCCTGGAATGCCGCCAGCGCGCGGCCCGCGACCCAGCGTGGCGCCGACAACTGCACGCCGATGTTGAACAGCGCCACCGCGAGCATCCACACCGCGCCGGCGATGACGAGCGCCGCCGCCGTCAGCACCGGCGCGGTGCTGAGCGCGACGGCCGCGGTGGCCGCGCCCAAGGTGAGCGCGCAGGTGCGGATCGCGGCCTCGCCCGACAGCCGCTTCCTGATCTCGCCGATGTTGAGCGCGCCGACCACCGCGCCCATGCCGAAGGCGCCGAGCATGATGCCGTAGGTCTGCGCGCCGCCATGCAGCAGGTCGCGCGCGACCAGCGGCATCAGCGCCGAGATCGAGCCGCCGATGATGCCAGTGACCAGCGTGCGGATCAGCACGATCCGGATCGACGGCGAGTGGACGATGTAGCGGACGCCGGAGACAATGGCACGGTTGAGCGGCTCGCGCGGCAGCCGGCTCGGCTCCACCACGCGCCGCCACAGGAACAGCGCCGCGAGCAGCGGCAGATACAGCAGCGCATTGGCCGCGAACGCCGCAACCGCGCCGGCAGCCGCGACCACGACGCCGCCGATCGCAGGTCCGAAGCTGCGCGCGATGTTGTAGCTGATGCCGTTCAGCGCGACCGCGGCCGGCAGCGTCTCCGGCGGCACCTGCTCGCTGACCGAGGATTGCCAGGCCGGCCCCATCAGCGCCATGCCGCTGCCGATGACGAAGCACAGCGCCAGCAGGCGCTCGGGCGTCACCAGCCCGTACCATGCCAGCACCGTCAGGGTGGTGGCGCCGCCGAGCGCCACCGCGAGCGCGACCAGCGCGACGATGCGCCGGTCGTACATGTCGGCGATCGCGCCGGCGGGCATCGAGATGAACATCACCGGCAGCATCAAGGCGGTCTGCACCAGCGCCACCTTGTCGGCCGACGACGTCATCTGCGTCATCGCCCAGGCGGCGCCGACCGCCTGGATCAGCAGGCCCAGGTTCGACAGCAGGCTCGCCAGCCAGATGCGGCGGAACACCGCGTGCCGGAGCGGCGCGGCGATGCTCTCGGCCGCGAACAACTCACGTTTCTGCGGCGCATTCATGCGGGTCCGTCCACGTCGCCAGGTCGCCTCCGATAAGGTCGCATCGAACTATCGCTTGATTCCGGCCGGACCTATGTGATGCCTGCGAATGTCTGCCGCTGTCCAGTGCCCAGAGCGCTCGCATCATGGATCGCAGCCAACGAACACGACATCAACAAGACCAAAGGGAGACCGCCGATGAACCTGACGCGCCGCACCATTCTGAAGGGCGTGGGAACCTTGCCCCTGCTCACGAGCGGTCTGACATTACCAGCGCGCGCGCAAACGGCGGCAGCCGCGGCCGGCGAGATGCCGCCGGTGCTGTTCGTCCACGGCAATGGCGATCACGCGGCGCTATGGATGACCACGCTGTGGCGGATGGAATCCGACGGCGTGCCGCGCACGCGCCTCGCTGCGCTGGACTTCACCGACCCGCTGGCGCGCAACGACGATTCCGTGGCGCAGCCGAGCCGCTCGTCGACCGAGGATCAGCGCCGCGAGCTGACCGAAGCGATCAAGGCCCTCAAGGAGCGCACGGGGGCGGCGCGCATCGCGCTGGTCGGCAGCTCGCGCGGCGGCAACGCGATCCGCAACGTGGTGAAGAACGGCGGCGGCGCCGATGTCAGCCATGCCGTGCTGTGCGGCACGCCCAATCATGGCGTGTTCGATTGGGAGGACAGTCCCGGCAGCGAGTTCAACGGCCGCGGCCCGTTCCTGCGCGGATTGAATGCCGGCGACGGCGAGGTGACAGAGGGCACCGCCTTCCTGACGCTGCGCAGCGACGGCCTCGACAAATATGCCCAGGCCGACGGCCGCCTGGTCGGCAAGCCCGGCGTGCCCACCGGCATCACCGCCGAGGGGCCGGCGCTGAAAGGCGCGACCAATCTCGTGATCGGCGCGCTCGACCATCGCGAGGTGGCGTTCCATCCGCGCGCGTTCCGGGAGATCTATAAGTTCATCGCCGGCCGAGAGCCGACGCAGATCGCGATCCAGCCGGAGCCGCAGGTGCGGATCAGCGGCCTGGTGACGGCAACGCCGGGCGGCGCGCCGACCAATCGCCCGGTGGCGGGCGCAAGCGTGGAGGTCTATCGCGTCTCGAGCGAGACCGGCGCACGCAATGGCGAGCCGGTGTATCGCGGCCAGACCGGCGCCGACGGACGCTGGGGTCCCGCGGAGGTCGATCCGACGTCCTATCTCGAGATCGTGCTGACTTCGCCGGGCGCGCCGATCACGCATTTCTACCGCTCGCCGTTCCCGCGTTCGTCCGACGTCGTGCATCTGCGCGCGGCGCGGCCGCTCGGCAAGGCCGATGCCGGCGCTGGAGCGATCCTCATCATGATCAGGCCGCGCGGCTATTTCGGCCTGCCCCGCGACATCGTGCTGCTCGACGGCAAGGAACCTGCCGACATACAGAAGGGAATACCGACCGATGCCGCAACGACATTGCGGCTGCCGGCGGGCGACGTCGGACGCAGCGTCACTGGACTGTTCAACGAGGAACGCATCGCCGCCCGTCTTTGGCCAGCATCTGAGAGCAGGATTGCGATGATCGAGCTGACTAATTAGTTATCGGAGTACGATGGTACGTTACAGCCTCGAAGAGCGCGGAATCGCGCTCTCCCTCTCGCATTGCGAGCGAGATGACAGCGTTACCTCTGGCAGAAGACCGTCCCTGCGCGGCGGCCCGGCGCGGCCTGCAGCCGGGGGCTCGGTTGGTCGCAATGCAGCCGATCGATGGTTCCAGGCTCGTGACAGCGTCGAGAGGCCGTGAATGAGTACCGCCGACGTCCATTATCTGCCGCAGGCACGATTGCCGCTGATACCGCCAACACCGCCGCGGGCGCCGGACAGCATGGGCGCGCTGCGCCGCGTGCTGATGATGGGCGACAACGCGATCGCGACCTGGAGCCAGCGCGCCTATGAGGACGACATCATTCGCGGCCGCTTCTTCGGCAGCTCCAGCTACATTCTCAATACGCCCGACACGATCAAGCACGTGCTGGTCGACAATTGGGAGAACTACGGCCGCACCGTCGGCGCCATCCGCGTGCTGCGTCCGGTGCTCGGCGAGGGGCTGCTGATCGCCGAAGGCAAGGCGTGGAAGCACCAGCGCCGGACGCTCGCGCCGGCTTTCACGCCGCGCGCCGTTTCCGGCCTCATCCCGCACATGGTCGCGGTGAGCGACGAGACCGTCACCAGGCTGAGGCAGCAGTGCGGGCAGCCGCTCGACCTGCGCGAGATCATGCAGCGCATGACGCTCGACATCGCCGGCCGCACGATGTTCTCGTTCGAGATGGGCCGCCACGGCGCCACCCTGCGCGATTTCGTCTACGAATATGGCGCGCGGCTGGCCAGCCCGCATCTGCTCGACATCGTGCTGCCGCTGTCCTGGCCGACACCGCGCGATGTCGCGCGCCGGCGGTTCCGCAAGCGCTGGACCGCCTTCGTCGCCATGCTGATGGCGGAGCGCCGCGCCGCCGGCAAGCTGGAGGACGCACCGCCGCGCGACCTGTTCGACCTGATGGGCGCGGCACGCGATCCCGAGACCGGCGCGGCGTTCACCGACGCACAACTCGCCGACGAGGTCGCGACCATGATCCTCGCCGGCCATGAGACCACGGCAACGGCACTGTTCTGGGCGCTGTATCTGATCGCGCTGGATCCAGCCAATCAGGACAGGCTGGCGCAGGAGGCGCGCGCCGCGACCGATCTCAGCGACCCCGATCAACTACCGTTCACGCGCGCCGTGCTGGACGAGACATTGCGGCTCTATCCGCCCGCGTTCCTGATCGCGCGCGCCGCCGGCGGCCCGGACCGGATCGCCGCGTTCCCCGTGAAGCGCGGCGACGTCGTGCTGATCTCGCCGTGGCTGCTGCACCGGCACGAGAAGCTGTGGGATGCCCCCAACGCCTTCAAGCCCGAGCGATTCGTGCCGGGCGCGCCGCCGCCGGAGCGCTTCGCCTATCTGCCGTTCGGGGCCGGCGCGCGGGTCTGCATCGGGGCGCATTTCGCGCTCGTCGAAGCCGTGCTGGCGCTGGCGCGGCTGGTCGGCGCCTTCAGGATCGAGCTCGTCGACCGCGCGCCGGTGCTGCCGGTGGGCGTGGTGACGACGCAGCCGGACCGGTCGCCGCTGTTCAAGATCACGCCCAGGATGGAGGTCTGACCGCCACGCGGCAGCCACGCTCGGCACTTGCTTGCGGGTTTGCCAAGTCCCATCTTAGCCGGGCATGAGCGACATCCAGGCGCAGCTTTCGGTTCTGAAGCAGACCGCCCATCCGGCCGTCGCCGACGCGATCATACGGCTGATCGAGTCGGGCGAAGATCACGAGCTCAACCGTATCAACGCCCTCGAGTTCTCCGCGCGCGCAGGTCTCGACGAGGAGCAGGTCATCTCCGGCTTCCTCCATGCGGCACGGATCGGCTTGTTCGATCTCACCTGGAACGTCCTGTGTCCCGGCTGCAGCGGCGTGCTCGATGCGCACGCCACGCTGAAATCCCTCCGCCATGACGATTACCATTGCGGATTATGCGCGTGCGGCTACGAGCCCTCCGTCGACGAGCAGGTCGAGGTTGCCTTCACCGTGACCTCCAAGGTCAGGCGCATCGCAGCCCACGATCCCAACACGCTGACGCTCTGGGAGTATTACAAGCAGATCTTCTGGAGCTCCGGCATCGACCTCGATCGGGAGTCCTTTGCTTCGCTGAGCGAGCAAGTGACCCTCGATGCCCTCGAGCTGCCGGCCAGCGAGAAGGCGGTGCTATCGCTGCAGCTCCCGTCGGATTTCATCATCATCTTCGAGCCGGTGACGCATTCTGCGCATTTCATCGACGTTCAGGGCGAGCCGACCAGGGAGCGCCAGCAACTCGGGCTGCTGTTCAACAAGACGCATCCTCCGACCGGTTCGGTCACCTTGCGTCCAGGCCCGCTGCGGCTGGCGCTCGACAATCAGGCCGGCGTACGGACGCTGCCGACGGTGTTCATCGCCGGCGATGCGCTCCACCATCTCCTCGGCAAGCGCCGGCCGTTCCTGACCGCCAAGCGCATCCTGTCCAACCAGACCTTCCGCGACGTGTTCAAGGCCGACAATCTCAACATCGACCAGCGGCTGAAGATCACCTCGCTGACCTTCCTGTTCACCGACCTCAAGAGCTCGACCGCGCTGTACGAACGCGTCGGCGATCTCGCGGCGTTCGACCTGGTGCGCGCCCATTTCCGCGCGCTGCTGGAGATCATCAACGCCGAGAAGGGCGCGGTGGTGAAGACGATCGGCGACGCCGTGATGGCGACCTTCATCAAGCCCGAACACGCGCTCACCGCCGGCCTGCGCATGCGCGCGGCGATGCAGCGGCTGAATGCCGAGCGCGGCACCGAGGACCTCGTGGTCAAGATCGGCATCCATGAGGGGCCGTGCCTCGCGGTGATGCTGAACGACCGCCAGGACTATTTCGGCCAGACCGTCAACATCGCCGCCCGCGTGCAGAGCCTGTCGACCGCGCAGGAGATCCACCTCACCGCGCCGGTGATCGAGAGCCCGGGCGTCGCCGACATCCTGCGCAGCGCAAAGATCGCGCCGATCCAGAAGCACGCGGCCCTGCGCGGCATCGCCGACCGGATGATGGTGTACGAAATCCCCTGAGGCCTTACCGAAATGTCATGCGCTGCGCAGGCCGCGGCGGATTGCCGGCGGCGCGTGGCATTTGCATATAATGAGCAGTTGCCGACCGGCTTGCGGCCGCCAAGGGATCCAACAGCGAAGGACGCCATGCTCGAAGGACTGCGCCAATTCATCGCCGACGTGGTTTCGCCGCACGAAACCCCGGCCTTCGACGACAACGGCTATCAGCTGGCGGCAACCGCGCTGCTGATCCACGTGATCTCGCTGGACGGCGAGCCGAGCGAGATCGAGCGGCGCAAGCTGCACGGCCTGATCGAGCTGCGCTTCGGGCTCGACCACGGCTCCGCCGACCGGCTGATCGCCCAGGCCATGCTGGCCGAGGGCGAAGCGGTCGATCTCTATCGCTTCACCAGCGTGATCATGCGCGAGGTCGATGAAGCCGGCCGCCTGCGCATCGTCGAGATGATGTGGGAGCTGGTGTTCGCCGACGGCAAGGTGACCGAGTTCGAGGACAATGTGGTCTGGCGCGCCTCGGAGCTGCTCGGCATCTCCACGCATGACCGCATCGACATCAAGCACCGGGTCGCGGCGCGCAAGTCCGGCGCTCCCGCGTGAACCGCTCTGTCTCGGCCGGAACCGGCGTGATCCGGAGATGAACAAACTTTAATTTTGTTCCGGACCTCGCCCCTGCATGTAAACCTATGTGAATCCGAAACTATTACTGCAATCTGGTGCAGGACTGCCGATCGCAGCGTCTTGCATGTTCCCGTCCGCCTATGCTCTCGTCCGCCGCTATTGGATGATGTGTGGATTGTGATCGAAGAGCAGGATTGTGGGTGAACGTGTCACGCTGGTAACGGGTGCGTCGGCCGGGATCGGCAGCGAATTGGCGCGCGTGTTTGCCGCGAACGGGCACCGGCTCGCATTGACGGCCCGGCGCGAAGACCGGCTCGCCGCGCTGGCGCAGGAGATCGCGGCCAAAGGCGGCCCGGCGCCGCTGGTGATCCCCTGTGATCTCACCTCCGCCGACGCCGGGGCGACCATCGAGGCCGCGCTGGCCGCCGCCGGCGTGGAGCTGGAATATCTGGTCAACAATGCCGGCTTCGGCCTGTTCGGCAAGGCGGTGCAGCTCGACCGCGCCGAGCAGCTGGACATGATCTCGGTGAATGTCCGCGCCCTGACCGAGCTGTCGCTGCGCTTTTCCGAGCAGTTGATCCGCAACAAGGGCGGCATTCTCAATCTGGGCTCGGTGGCCGGGTTCCTGCCGGGGCCCGGCATGGCGGTCTATTACGCCTCCAAGGCCTATGTGATCTCGTTCACCGAGGCGCTGCGCAAGGAGATGGCACCGCATGGCGTCCGGGTCACCGTGCTGTGCCCCGGTCCGGTGCCGTCGGAATTCCAGGACCGCGCCGGGTTCAAACCGGGCGTGGATTCGGTGATCCTCAACGTCTCGCCCAAGGCGGTGGCAGAGGCCGGCTACCGCGGCCTGATGGCCGACAAGCGCGTGGTGCTGCCCGGGCTCGGCATCAAGATCGTGCCGTTCCTGCTGCGCTGGTTCCCGCGGGGCTTCATCCTCGATGCGGTCGGGCGGCTGCAATTGAAGCGGAGCTGATCGCGCTGGCCCGGCCCTTGCTTTGCAATGTGCGCTCGCTCACGCGCCGTTAACCTTTGCTTAGCTATGATCGCCAGGTGATGCTCAGGCAAGACCCTTCGTTCCATCCGAACGGGCCCCAGGCGGACGTTCGGCAGCTCCATCCGAAGCCGGCCATGGCGGCTACGCCGCATCGGCCGGTCCTCATCATCCTGCACCAGGAAACCTCGAGCCCCGGCCGGGTCGGCAATGCGCTGCGCGCCCGCGGCTATCCGCTCGACATCCGCCGGCCGCGGTTCGGCGATCCGCTGCCGGAGACGCTCGATGGGCATTCGGGTGCCGTTATTTTCGGCGGTCCGATGAGCGCGAACGATCCGGATGATTTCGTCCGCCGCGAGATCGACTGGATCGAAGTGCCGCTGCGGGAGCAGCGTCCGTTTCTGGGCATCTGCCTGGGCGCGCAGATGCTGGCGATCCAGCTCGGCGCCGCAGTGGCGCCGCATCCGCAGGGGCGCGCCGAGATCGGCTATTACCCGATCCGCCCGACCCGGGCCGGACGCAAGCTGTGCCCGCATTGGCCCGACCATGTCTATCATTGGCACCGCGAAGGCTTCGACCTGCCCGACGGCGCCGAGCTGCTCGCCGAGGGCGGCGATTTTCCGGTCCAGGCCTATCAATACCAGAACGCCACCGGGCTGCAGTTCCACCCCGACGTGACCTACGCGATGATGTGCCGCTGGACCACCCGCGGCCATGCCCGGCTGGACACGCCCGGCGCCCGCCTGCGCCACCATCATTTCGAGGGCCGTGCCGTGCATGACGCCGCCGAGCGGGCCTGGCTGGCGCATTTTCTGGATGGCTGGCTGGCACGCGAGCCGGTGGCGGCGATGGCGGAGGCTGCGGAGTAGGACCGGTGATTTGAGCGGATTGGCTTGGGCGATGCTGAAACAGCCCGGCTTCGCCAAGGGGCTTCGCCGGGCACCACGCTTCGCCCTTCAGGCTACTTGCGCGGCTGCGGACGACGGCCCGCCGCCGCCCTTCGGGCTATGGCGCGGCAACCTTCGCTCGCTTCGCTATCGGATTGTTGAAATCGGCTTGCCGAGCCGAAGCTCGCGAAGCGAGCGAAGGTTGGTGGAGCCAGGCGGGATCGAACCGCCGACCTCGTCATTGCGAACGACGCGCTCTCCCAGCTGAGCTATGGCCCCGTAACACGACCGCTTCGATGTTGGGAAAAGGCGGCCGGCAGATCGGGCGCCATTTACAGTGGGTGCCGAGGTCAAGTCAAGAACGGTCACATCGCCCGTTAGCCTTGACGGGCAGCTTCCCTTGTTTGCGCCGGGGGGAACCGATATCTAGCGAATAGCCCTCCCCCCGGCCCAAGAAGTCCCCCGAATGAAGCCGATCATTTACGTTCTGATCCAGATCATCACACTTTACATGTACCTGTTGATTGCCTCGGCGATCCTGTCGTGGCTGATCGCCTTCAATGTGGTCAACACGCGCAATCAATTCGTCGCGGGTGTCGCCGAATTCCTGTACCGAATCACCGAGCCAGTGTTGGGCCCGATCAGACGCCGCCTGCCGAATTTCGGGGGGCTCGATATTTCGCCGATCATCGTGTTCTTCTTGCTTATGCTCCTCCAGATGTATCTGGCCGACTACGTCTATCCTTTCGTACCGTAGGCTCAAGGAATGGACTCGCCTCCCTGGCGCGCCGCCGCTGACGGTCTCACCGTCGCGCTGCGCGTCACGCCGCGCGGCGGCCGCGACGCGATTGACGGCGTCGAAACGCTGTCCGACGGCCGCAGCGTGCTCAAGGTCCGCGTCCGGGCCATCGCCGATGGCGGCGAGGCGAATCGCGCGGTGACCGAGCTGCTCGCCAAGGCGATCGGCGTCACCAAGGCCTCGGTGCGAATCACCTCGGGCACCACCTCGCGGCTGAAGCAGGTTGCCATCGATGGCGATCCCGCCCGGCTCGATCAGGCCTTGCGCGACCTCATTGCAGCCCATAAGCCGACCGGGAAATCCTAGAGCGGGCCGCGCTCGTGCGACCAGCGGCGAACGACGAGGCAGAGAGCAGACATGACGGCGCGCATCATCGATGGAAAAGTGATTGCGGCGGATCTGCGCGCGCAAGTCGCCCGTGAGGTCGAGCGGGTCAAGCGCGAACATGGCCTGACGCCAGGGCTGGCCGTGGTGCTGGTCGGCAACGACCCGGCGTCCGAGGTCTATGTCCGCAGCAAGCACACCCAGACCCAGGCGGCCGGCATGGCCTCGTTCGAGCACAGACTGCCGGCCGACGTGTCGCAGGACGCGCTGCTGGCCTTGATCGGCAAGCTCAACCACGATCCCGCCGTGCACGGCATCCTGGTGCAACTGCCGCTGCCGAAGGGGCTGGAGACGGAGGTCGTGATCAACGCCATCGATCCGGCCAAGGACGTCGACGGGCTGCATCCGCACAATGCCGGCCGCCTTGCGGGCGGGCAGCCGGCGCTGGCGCCATGCACGCCGCTCGGCTGCATCATCCTCAGCAAGACCATTCACGCCTCGCTGGAGGGCCTGAACGCGATCGTGATCGGCCGCTCCAACCTGGTCGGCCGTCCGCTGGTGCAGTTGCTGCTCAACGAGAACGCCACGGTGACCATCGCGCATTCCCGTTCGCGCGACCTGCCGGCGCTGACCGCGCGCGCCGATCTGGTCTACGCCGCCGTCGGCCGCCCGGAGATGGTGAAGCGCGACTGGATCAAGCCGGGCGCGACCGTGATCGACGTCGGCATCAACCGCATCCCGACGGCCGAAGGCAAGACGCGGCTGGTCGGCGATGTCGCCTATGCGGAGGTGTCGGAGGTCGCCGGCGCGATCACGCCGGTGCCGGGCGGCGTCGGCCAGATGACCGTGGCCTGCCTGCTGGTGAACACGCTGCGCGCCGCCTGCGCCATTGCCGGGCTGCCGAAGCCGGCGGTCTGAGCTCACCGTCATTCCGGGGCGATGCGCAGCATCGAGCTGAGGTGCGCAGTTGCGCACCTGAGAATCTCGAGATTCCGGGTTCAGCCGCTGCGCGGCTGCCCCGGGATGACGTCAATCATTTTACTTCTTCGCCGCCTTGGCGCGCGCGATGCCCTCGGCGATCAGCTGGTGGGCGTCGTCGGCATTGCCCCAGCGCAGCACCTTCACCCATTTGCCGGGCTCGAGATCCTTGTAGTGCTCGTAGAAGTGCTGGATCTGCTGCAGCGTGATGTCCGGCAGGTCGCTGTAGGTGCGGACCTTGTCGTAACGCTGGGTCAGCTTCGAGGACGGCACCGCGATGATCTTCTCGTCGCCGCCGGCCTCGTCCTCCATCAGCAGCACGCCGACCGGACGCACGCTCATCACCGCGCCCGGCACGATCGCGCGGGTGTTGGCGACCAGCACGTCGCAGGGATCGCCGTCATTGGACAGCGTGTGCGGGATAAAGCCGTAATTGCCGGGATAGCGCATCGCCGTATAGAGGAAGCGGTCGACGAACAGCGTGCCGGCTTCCTTGTCGAGCTCGTACTTGATCGGCTCGCCGCCGACCGGCACTTCGATGACGACGTTGACCTCGCGCGGCGGATCTTTCCCGATCGGGATGGCGTCGATGCGCATGGATGCTCCGTAGAACTTGAACGTTTCAGGGTCGGACGCCCGAGGAATGAGCGCTGGCATTCGCAGTCGCAAAAAAAACGCGGCTGCGCAACAGCTACCTCAAGCCAACACTTTCAGTTCAATTCACCGGCGCGTTAACGCTTAACGCGCCCAGAGCACAGCCGGTCCAGGCTCAGTTGGTCCAGGCAAAGGCAACCTTGTCGAGCGACTTCGGCCCGAAGCGCTCCGACGACCGCGCGACCATCCGGCCGCCCAAGGCGCGGTAGAACTCGGTGGCGGGATCGTTGTCGGACAACGCCCACACCACCATGCTCTTCAGGCCGCTCTGCGCGAGGTCGCGCTTGGCGGACTGAAAGAGCCGGCGACCGAACCCCAGCCCCTGAAATTCCGGTCGCAGATAAAGCTCGTAGACTTCGCCGTCAAAATGCAGGCTGCGGGCGCGATTGCGGCCGTAATTCGCGTAGCCTGCGACCTTGTCGTTGAACACCAGCACGCTGACGCGGCTGCCTTTGCGGATCGCGCTGTCCCACCATTGGGGGCCGCGCCGGTTGATCAGCTTCTCCAGCTCTGCGCCAGGGATGATCCCCTGGTAGGCGGAACGCCAGGCTTCATCATGGGCTGACGCCACCGCAGCCGCATCTGCAGCCTTGGCCGGACGGACTTCGATCAGGGTTGTGCTCATGAGTGGATCAAAGCAAGTCGGCGGTCCGCCTTCAAGGTGCCACGTTAAAGATCGGTTAACCTGTGGACTTTCGGCATCACCGTGGCGGAAAGCTGTGCCGAAAAGGGACAATTTCGCAACATTGTTGAGGGTCGGCGGTGCCCTGTCACCGCGCGTTCATACGTCGAACGAGAAATCGCATCCGACGGGCCGCGGCCTCGGCTAGTGTGGCGCGGGCTCAACATCTTCCCGTTCGGCTGAATGGTGCTGCTTCGCTGCGTCTCATGGTTGCTCGCGCTGGTCGTCCTGTCAGTAGCAGCCGGCGCAACGGCACAGCCGTTCGGTCCCGCGTCGCCCGAAACCGAGCCGGCGCGCCGGCAGCAATGGCTGATTCCGTCGATCGAGCCAGAAATTCCCGCGCATGCGATCCTCTATCGGCCTGCTGGCGATGGACCGTTTCCGCTGGCGGTGATCGCGCATGCCTCGACGCAGAATCCGCTGTGGCGGGCACAGCTGCCGCAGCCCACCTACACGGCGCTGGCGCGTCTCCTGGTCGGCCGGGGCTATGCCGTGCTGGTCCCGGAGCGGCTCGGGCACGGCCGCACCGGCGGTCCCTATGTCGAAGACCAGGGCGGCTGCGCCGACGCGGACTACGAGAAGGCAGGACGCGCGACGGCGGCGCAGATTTCGCGCGCGCTCGCCTACATGCGCGAGCAGCCGTTCGCGGCGAAGGGCGGCGCCGTCGTCATCGGCCATTCGGCCGGCGGCTGGGGCGCACTGGCACTCGCCGATCAGCCGCCGCAGATCGTCTCGGCAATCATCGTGTTCGCACCCGGCCGTGGCGGCCATGCCGACGACGTGCCAGGGCGCGTCTGTGCAGAGGCGCGCCTGCTCGATACGGCCCGCGTGTTCGGACTCGGCGCGCGTGCTCCGGTCACGTGGCTGGTTGCGACCAATGACAGCTACTTTCCACCAGCGCTTTCGCGTCGGCTCGCGGAGGCCTTCAATTCGGCCGGAGGCCGGGCGGGCTTCAAGCTGTTGCCAGCTTCCGGCGCGGAGGGGCATTGGATGATCGAGCACGACGACGGCGTGGCACTGGCGGCGAATTTGTTGTTGAAGGCGCTGACAACGACTCGTCGGTCGACGCATCCGATGCCGCCGAACTAGCAGGACACGATGACGCTGTATTTCCTGGTCAAATATCTCCACGTGCTCGGCGCCATCGTCATTCTCGGCACCGGCACGGGGATCGCATTCTTCATGCTGATGGCGCATCTCAGCGGCGAGGCCGCGTTCATCGCGCGCACCGCCGGCGTCGTGGTGATCGCCGACATGCTGTTCACGCTGTCGGCCGTGCTGCTGCAGCCGATCACCGGCGGCACGCTGATGTGGCTGTCGTCGACGGCCGTCACCGACGGCTGGCTGCTCACCTCGCTCGCGCTCTACGCCGTTGCCGGCCTGTTCTGGGTGCCGGTGATCTTCATGCAGATCGAGCTGCGCGACCTGGCGCGCCTCGCGGACATCGGCGCCGAGAAGCTGCCGCCGCGCTATTTCATGGTCTTCCGCCGCTGGTTCCTGTGTGGCATCCCCGGTTTCGGCGCGGTCATGGCCATCCTGTGGCTGATGATCGCAAAGCCGTTCTGAGGACAGGCGCATGATCCGTTCGGTCAACTCCCGCATCCTCGTGCTCGGCGCCTCCGGCCTGATCGGACGCTTCATCACCGACGATCTGCGCCAGCGTGGCTGTACGACGGTCGGTGTCGCGCGCGCGTTCTCGCCCTCGCAACGCGCGTCGCCGTTCGACATCGAGCTGCCGATCATGGCGCTCGATGCGCCGGCCTTGGCGAGCCTGATCCGCGCTCACGAGAGCGACGTCGTCGTCAATTGCCTCGGCGTGCTGCAGGATGGTCCGGGGAGCGATACCGCTGCCGTGCATCGCGACTTCGTCGCGCGCCTGCTCGCGGCGATCACGGCCTGCGGCCGTCGCGTGCGCTTCATCCACATCTCGATCCCCGGCATGGCCGACGAGGATCACACCGCCTTCGCCACCACCAAGCGCGAGGCGGAGCGGCTGATTGCATCCTCAGGCATTGCCCACGCCATCCTGCGCCCGGGCTTCGTGATCGCACCGTCGGCCTATGGCGGCAGCGCGATGGTCCGCGCGCTGGCAGCGCTGCCGGTCGACCTGCCGGCGAAGGATGCGGCGACGCCGTTCCAGCCGGTGGCGGTGGCGGACATCGCCACGACCATCGCCTGGCTCGCAATGCAGCCGACCGATGACGAGGCGACGCGCGCGGTGATCTGGGACCTGATGCAGCCGGAGGCGGTGACGCTCGGCGACGTCATCGGCGCGTTTCGGCGCAGTCTGGGCACAATGGATTGGCCACGCGTTGCCGTGCCCACGATCCTGATCGATCTCGGCGCTTTCGCCGGTGACCTCTGCAGCAGGCTCGGCTGGATGCCGCCGATGCGCACCACCGCGATCGCCGAGCTTCGCCGCGGTGTGCAAGGCGATCCCGCGCCATGGATCGCGGCAACCCGCATCACACCCACGACGCTGGACCGCGCCGTCGGAGCACACGGCGCCACGATTCAGGACAAATGGTTCGCGCGGCTGTTTCTGATCAAGGCGCTGGTGATCGCGAGCCTCGTGCTGTTCTGGGTCGCATCGGGGTCGATTGCGCTGTTCATCTCGTTTCCCGCGACCACCGCGATCCTAACCACGCGCGGCTGGCCCGACTGGTTCGCCGTTCCGTTCGCGGCGATCACCAGCATGATGGACATCTCGGTCGGCGTGTTGATCGCGTTCCGCAAAACGGCGACTTTCGGCCTCGCTACCGGCATCTTCGTCTCGCTCGGCTACATGGTGGGCTGCGCGGTGCTGACGCCTGATCTCTGGCTCGAACCGCTCGGCGCATTGGTGAAGACGGGACCGGCGATCGTGCTGATGCTGGTCGCGCTGCTCATGATGGACAATCGCTGATGACCAACTGGCCCGACGACGACGTGATTCTCTACGACGGCGTCTGTGTGTTCTGCTCCCGCTGGGTGCAGTTCGTGATCGCGCGCGACGCCGCCAAGCGCTTCCGGTTCACGCCGATCCAGTCGCCATACGGCACCCGGCTGGCGCAGGCCTTCGGCATCGATCCCCGGAATCCCGACACCAACGCCGTCGTGCATGGCGGCACGGCGCATTTGAAATCCGATGCTGCGCTGACCGTCTTGTCGAACCTGCCGGGCTGGAGCTGGACGCGCGCGCTGCTCGCCATTCCGAAGCCGCTGCGCGATGCGGTCTACAGCGTGGTCGCGCGCAACCGCTACCACATCTTCGGTAAATACGAATCCTGCTTCGTGCCAGATGCCGAGCTGCGCAATCGGGTGCTGGAGTCGTGATCGGGTCGGCGGAGAGATGCGGCAGCGAGCCAATTAATCGATTGAAACGAATGATACATACAATATAATCTGTTGGATCGATTGATAACAGCATGAAATTCTTCTCCCCAGACTTGGTTTGGGAGAGATTTCCATGACTGCCCCTTCGCATGATCTGATCGCCGATGCGCCCATTGCCGTTCATCATCGACCTGCGCACGCGCCGGCAGCATCGACGCTGCTGCCCGGGCTTGCGCTGTCCGCCGCGCTCGCGGCCGGCGCCTTCGGGCTGCGCCTGCTGCCGGGCCTCGGCCTGTTCAGCCCGATGATCCTGGCGATCGTGGCAGGGATGGCGCTGCACAACGTGGTCGGCACGCCGGCGCGCGCCAAGCCCGGCGTCGCCTTTTCGATGCGCCGCGTCCTGCGGCTGGCGATCATCCTGCTCGGCCTGCAGCTGACGGCGGCCCAGATCGTCGAGGTCGGCGCGCGTGGTCTCGCCGTGATCGCGCTGAGCCTCACCGGCACCTTCCTGTTCACGGTGTGGATGGGGCGGCTGCTCGGCGTCAACCGCAAGCTGGCGGAGCTGATCGCCGCGGGGACCTCGATCTGCGGCGCCTCCGCCGTGATCGCGACCAACACGGTCACGCGCGCCCATGACGAGGACGTCGCCTATGCGGTGGCCTGCGTCACGGTGTTCGGCTCGATCGCGATGTTCATCTATCCGCTGCTTCCGGCGCTGCTGCATCTCGACGCGCACGCCTTCGGCCTGTGGAGTGGCGCCTCCATTCACGAGATCGCCCAGGTGGTCGCGGCCGCGTTTCAGCAGGGCCAGCAGGCCGGCGAGTTCGGCACCATCGCCAAGCTGGCCCGCGTGATGCTGCTGGCGCCGGTCGTGCTCACGCTCGGCCTGCTGGCAACGCGGCGTGTGCGCCATGGCGGCGAGACCCGGGGCAATGCGCAGCCGCCACTGCCCTGGTTCGTGTTCGGCTTCATCGCGCTCGTCGGCCTCAACAGCCTCATCAGCATTCCGGCCGAGATGAAGACGGTGATCGTGACGGCGACCACGTTCCTGCTATCGATGGCGCTGGCCGCGATGGGACTGGAGACCGATTTCGCCAAGCTCAAGGCAAAGGGCCTGCGGCCGCTGGCGCTGGGCCTGCTCGCCTTCCTGTTCATCGCAGGCTTCAGCCTGGCCCTGGTGAAGCTGACCACGTAGGACGCATGTGACGCTCGAACAGCTCAGGATTTTCGTTGCGGTCGCGACCCGCGAGCACGTCACCCAGGCGGCCCGCGACCTCAATCTGACCCAGTCGGCGACATCGGCGGCCGTGGCCGCGCTCGAAGCCCGCTACGAGACCAAGCTGTTCGATCGTGTCGGACGCCGCATCGTGCTCACGGCGACCGGGAAGGCGTTTCTCGTCGAAGCAAAGGCGGTGCTGGCGCGCGCGGCCGCAGCCGAGACCGTGCTGAACGATCTCGCCGGCCTGAAGCGGGGGCAGCTGGCGCTGGCCGCGAGCCAGACCATCGCCGGCTATTGGCTGCCGGCCTTCATTCACCGTTTCAAGACGGCGCATCCCGCCATCAAGCTGCAACTGTCGATCGGCAATACCGAGCAGGTGGCGGACCGGGTGCGCGAAGGCTCCGCCGATCTCGGCTTCGTCGAGGGCGACGTCGACGATCCCGCGCTCGCGGCCCAGCCGGTCGCCGAGGACGAGATGGTGCTGGTCGGGCCGATCGATCATCCCCTGTGCCGCGGCGCGTCTGTCACAACCAGAGACCTGAAGACGGCACGCTGGGTGCTGCGCGAGCAGGGCTCCGGCACGCGCGCCGTGCTCGAATCAGCGCTCGGCGGGTTTGGGATCGCGCCAGCCGGGCTCGACGTGGCGTTCGATCTGCCGTCCAACGAAGCCGTGCGCGGCGCCGTCGAAGCCGGCGCCGGCGTCACGGTGCTGTCGCGCCTCGTCGTGATGCGCGCGGTCAAGGCGGGCCTGCTTGCTGTCGCCAATATCGAACTGCCCAAGCGCCGCTTCTACAGCCTGCGCCACAAGGAGCACCATCAGACCCAGGCTGCGCGGGAGTTCTTGCGAATCGCAGGGGAGACCGCGGCTGTCGACACTCATCGGTGACGGCTGAACCGCGAAAATCACAGAGAGAATCGAATCTGGATCAACGAATTCCGTCATCGCGAGCGCAGCGAAGCGATCCAGAACTGCGACCACCTGCGTGACCCTGGATTGCTTCGCTGCTGTTTAGCCCGGAGACATAGCTTACACCTGTTCGGGGACATGGTTGACACTTTTGGGGTCACGCAAATCGATCGCTGCGATCTGATGAGCGGCAAAGAAAACTCCGAATTTTCCGTCTTGGCTGAGTGGACGAATAGCGAGTCGCTCACCGCGAAAGGCTTGAGGGACTTTCCAGAGCCGTCCCTCGAAACTGACATAGGCCTTCGTGCTCGACACGGAACGGACGATCTCCCCCTCGTCGTAGTCCACCGTCGGAAGGCGATCCGGCATGGTGCGTTGGCTGGGCCGATAGCGGCTTGCCGGCACATTGAAGTCGAGAGCCTCATGGGGGCGGTCGAGATTGTAGACGGCTCGCCATTCGTCGAGTGCCCGCTGGACATCGGGAAGGTCCCTGTAACGCTTGAAGGCAAAGACCTCGGCCTTCAGGCTGCGGTGGAAGCGTTCGTTCTTGCCGCGGCTCTGGGGATGATAGGGCCGGCTATGGATCGTTCGAACGCCGAGCTTCAGCAGCCAGACCGTCAACGCGGTCCAGGGGTCTTCGAGAGTAAAGCCCCAGGGGCCACCGTTGTCGACGAACATCGCATCCGGCAGTCCATAGCGGCGGAACGTCGTCTCCAAATGTCCTTTGACCGTAGAGCCGCGCTCATTGTCGCAGGCCGCCAGGCACAAGGAAAAGCGCGAGTGATCGTCCAGCGCGGTGAGCGGATGACAAGACACACCGTTCTCCAGCGCACTGTGTCCCTTGAAGTCCATCTGCCACAGCTGATTGGGCGCATCCTTCTCGAACCGCGTGTAGGGCTGCCCGGGCGTGCCGCCAGGCTCCGTCACCCGATCGTAGCGGCGCAGGATGTTATGCACGGTGGAGATCGCCGGGACAGCTTGCCCATCGCGATCGAGACGATGCGCGAGCTTGCGCGCGCCCCAGGCCGGGTGAGCATCGCGCAACGCGACAATCTGCTGCTCAGTCGCAGCTGCGGTGCGCTCCGGACTTCGATGCGGCCGCCGCGACCGGTCCGCCAGCGTCGTATCGCCGGCGTCAGACCGCTCGATCCATTTGTAGCCGGTCTGGGGGCTGATGCCGAACCGCCGACACAGCTGCCGCCGGTTGGCTCCCTCCTGCTTGGCAAGCATCACAAACTCTCGTCGCTGGTCCATGACAGACACCTCTCGCCACGGCATCGCTCGCCCCTTTGCTTGACGAATCGAGCCAATTTTGAGGTGTCAACCATGTCTCCGAACACCTGTCAGCCATGTCCCCGGGCTGAACACTGCGCTCGCAATGACGAAGGAAGGACTAGGGCTTACGTAACGATGCCAACGCTTCCCGCGCCGCCCGCTCGCCCGAGTCTCGCGCGCCATGGGCGGTGGAGAAGAAGTCCGATGGCGTCGCTTCCCCAGCGAAGAACAGGCGGTCATCGACCGGCGCGGCGAGCACCGCGCGCTTGTCTGCATGGCCCGGCAGCGCATGCGAATAGGCGCCGCGCGCGAACGGGTCGGCACCCCAGCGCGACTCGGCGAGCGGCTTGAGACTTTTGCGGATGTCGCCGCCGAGCAGCGCGACGACGTCATCGATCGCCTGGGCCGCGAGCGCGCCCTCGCCGGCCGCTTCGATGTCGCGGGCGAAGCTGCCGCCGTAGAAGCCTTCGATGCAAGGCTGGTCGAACGGGCGCAGCTGGAAGCTGCCGACCCGCGCGGTGCTGCTGCGGCCGCGCATCCCGGAATCTTTTGGCAGGTGCTCCCAGCCGTCGAGCGCCAGCGTCACCTTGTTGTCGAGGCCGAGCGGCAGACCGGCGGCGGCTTCGACCTTGGCCGGCAATCCGGGCGTAAAGCGGATCGCCTCGTCCGCGATGAGATTGGTCGGCACGGTGACGATCACCTTGTCGGCGGTCAGCGTGCCCTGTGATGTCGTCAGACGGATAGGCTTGTCGCTGTGATCGATCCGCGTGACGTCGCAGTTCAGCGCGATTGGCAGGCCGGCACCGTAGGCGGCAACCAGCGCGCCATAGCCGCGGCGGATCCGCCAGTTCAGCTCGGTGTCCTCATAGGCCTCGAAGTCGAGCAGCGACATCTGCTCGAGCTCGCAGCCGTTGAGATAGGTGCAGATCGCATCGATCATGCCGTTCCAGCGATTGCCGGGCTCCAGGCAGATGCTCGCAGGCGCATCGCGGCCGCTCTCGGCGGCCTCGGCGGTACGCGTGAAGAACGCTTCAAGCGCGCGAACAAAATCCTCGCGCTCCGCGCGGGGGAAGGCCGCCTCGTAGGCCTGGTCGCGCCACGGCGGGCGCGACTTGTCGATGGCGAAGGAAAGCTGCTCGGCGATGGCGACGAAAGAATTGCGGTCGGCCGAATGCAGCCAGCCGCAGCCGAGATCGAACGTCACCTCGGGCGACGCCGTGATGGTGTGAGCGCGGCCGCCGATGCGGTTGCGCGCCTCCAGCACGATGAAGGAGACGCCAGCGTTCTTCAGCGCGTGTGCGGCGCCGAGGCCGGCCGCGCCGGCCCCGATGATGGCGATGTCGGTGGAGGGTGGAAAGGACATTGGCTCATCCAACTCCGTCGTCATGCCCGGGCTTGACCCGGGCATGACGAAGGAGAGAGCAAAGGCTGGCCTTACGCCACCGCTTCCTTCTGCTTCTCGGCGCGCTTGCGCTCGTTCGGATCGAGGTGCTTCTTGCGCAGGCGGATCGACTTCGGCGTGATTTCCACCAGCTCGTCGTCCTCGATATAAGCCAGCGCCTTTTCCAGGGTCATCCGGATCGGCGGGGTCAGGCGGACGGCCTCGTCCTTCGAGGTGGTGCGGATGTTGGTGAGCTGCTTGCCCTTGAGGACGTTGATCTCGAGATCGTTGTCGCGGGTGTGCTCGCCGACGATCATGCCCTTGTAGACCTTCCAGCCCGGCTCGATCATCATCGGGCCGCGGTCCTCCAGCTTGAACATCGCGTAGGCGACGGCCTCGCCCTGATCGTTCGAGATCAGGACGCCGTTGCGGCGGCCCTGGATCGCGCCCTTGTAGGGCAGGTAGTTGTGGAACAGGCGGTTCATGATCGCCGTGCCCTTGGTGTCGGTCATCAGCTCGCCCTGATAGCCGATCAGGCCGCGGGTCGGCGCGTAGAACACCAGCCGCAGACGGTTGCCGCCGGACGGACGCATCTCGATCAGCTCGGCCTTGCGCTCGCTCATCTTCTGCACGACGACGCCGGAATGCTCCTCGTCGACGTCGATCACGACTTCCTCGATCGGCTCCAGCGTCTGGCCGGTTGTCGGGTCCTTCTCGAACACGACGCGCGGACGGGACACGGAGAGCTCGAAGCCCTCGCGGCGCATGGTCTCGATCAGGATCGCGAGCTGCAATTCGCCGCGGCCGGACACTTCCATCGCGTCCTTGTCCTGGGACTCGACCACGCGCAGCGCGACATTGCCCTCGGCCTCGCGCAGCAGGCGGTCGCGGATCAGGCGGCTGGTGACCTTGTCGCCTTCGGTGCCGGCCAGCGGCGAATTGTTGACGATGAACGACATCGACACGGTCGGCGGATCGATCGGCTGCGCCTGCAGCGGGCTCTCGACGGCAGGATCGCAGAACGTATCGGCCACGGTGCCCTTGGTCAGGCCCGCGATGGCGACGATGTCGCCGGCCTCGGCGAACTCCACCGGCTGCCGCTCGAGACCCCGGAACGCCAGGATCTTGGTGATGCGACCGGTCTCGATCAGCTTGCCTTCACGCGACAGCACCTTGACCGCCTGGTTCGGCTTCACGGTGCCGGACGCGATACGTCCGGTGATGATTCGACCGAGATAGGGGTTGGCCTCGAGAATGGTGCCGAGCAGCCGGAACGGGCCTTCCTCGACCACCGGAGGCGCCACGTGCTTGATGACGAGATCGAACAGCGGCTGCATGCCGTCCTCGTGGGAGGCGTCGGGCGAGGTGGCCATCCAGCCGTTCTTGCCCGACCCGTACAGGATCGGAAAATCGAGCTGCTCGTCGGTGGCATCGAGGGCTGCGAACAGGTCGAACACCTCGTTGACGACCTCGGTGATGCGCGCGTCCGGCCGATCGACCTTGTTGATGGCAACGATCGGCTTCAGGCCGAGCTTGAGCGCCTTGCCGACCACGAACTTGGTCTGCGGCATCGGGCCTTCGGCGGCATCGACCAGCACGATCACGCCGTCGACCATCGACAGGATGCGCTCGACCTCGCCGCCGAAATCGGCGTGGCCGGGGGTGTCGACGATGTTGATCTGGGTGTCTTTCCACTGCACCGAGGTGCACTTGGCCAGAATGGTGATGCCGCGCTCGCGTTCCAGATCGTTCGAATCCATCGCGCGCTCAACCTGACGCTGGTTTTCGCGATAGGTACCGGATTGCTGCAGCAGCTTGTCGACCAGGGTCGTCTTGCCGTGGTCAACGTGGGCGATGATAGCGATGTTACGGAGGTTCATGGTCGGTGTCTTCTAAGCTTTCTCAAGAGCCCGTGCTCTGTCCCCGGCGGGGCGCGCGCTTTATGATAGTCGAATCAAGCTGTTAGCTTTGCGACGCGCGCTCGCGAAACTCGTTCGGCGGCAGGGGCCGGCAGCCCCAAATAGGAAGCCCGGCCAATCGACCGGGCAGACCTCGCGCGTTGCGGCGCAATATAGGCAGAAAATGCCAAAAAACAATGACTGCTTTCAGGAGCGAGGAGCAGTTTCCGGGCGGCTGGCTAATGCCTCCGCCGCCACGCGCCTCCGGCCGCGCGAGAGAAAACGCTGACGGCCGACGCGGCCGCTGCGCCCATGCGCGGAAAGTAAATGGCGCCTGCGGGCTCAGCCCGCCTCGGCCTGCTCGGTCGGATAGACACCGCGCAGGACCTCCTCGAAATGGGTCTTCACGGCCTCGTTGCACAGGCAGGAACGGCGCTTCAGCGCGTCGAAGTCCCGCACCATGAAGGCGCCGCGGCGGGTTTCGAGAATGCCCTCGGCCCTGAAGGTCTGGACAACCCGGCTGACGTAGCTGCGGCCGACGCCCAGCAGGGTGGCCAGCTGCTCATGCGTCAGCGGCACGATCGGCTCGCCATCGGTGCGGTCCATCGCGGCCACGATCCACTTCGCCGTGCGCTGCTCGATCGAATGGATCGCGTTGCAGGCGGTCGACTGGAACATCTGCGCCAGCATGCAATCGGCGTAGCGCGCGAACACGTTGCGCAGCGTCTTGGATTGCAGCTTGGCGGCCGCCAAACGGGACAACGGCAGCCGGGCGAACGGGCCGCCGAACTTGACGACGATCCGCGTATAGGCGGGCAGGAAGCCCTCGCTGACGATCCCGCCGACGGCGCCCTCGCGGCCGACCAGGATGGTCTCGACGTCGCGACCGTCCTCATTGGGAACGAGATAGGACGTCAGCGCCGGCCCGCAGGGAAAATGCACGATCTGCACGTCGTCGCCCGGACTGTAGAGCAGCTCGTTCGGCGTTGCCGTGTCCTCGACCAGATTCGGCGAGATCAGCGCGTAGTCGGCCGGACTGAGCCGCCGCAGCAGGTTGTTGTAGGGCCGTTCCCGGCTCAGCGTGGTCACACCCTGGCTCAGCATCGTCATCCCCCGTGCGCAACGCATGTGCGTGATCCGTGCTCCTTGTGTTCACAAGTGCACCGACACAGGAACTCTGATATGCTGCCTTGGTTCCAGGAACCCGCCAGCGCGCTCGAGAGGAGGCGCCGGCCGCGGGGTCCGTCCCTCCTCCTGGAACCCGCAGATCCCATGACCAGCTCGCAATCAGGCGTGCCCGAGTTCTATCAGCATGTGCTGGTCGTCGAAGACGACCCCATCATTGCGCTCGGATTGGAAGACACGATCACCGACCTCGGCGTTCCCGACATCAGGATCGCAGCCGACGTCGCCACCGCGCTCGCCATGATCGCCGAGCGTGTCCCGCAATTCGCACTCCTCGATGTCGGCCTGGTCCGCGAGAAGAGCTTTGCGATTGCCGAGCGGCTGGCGGCGCTCGGCATTCCCTTCGCATTCTCGACCGGTTATGGCGCCGACCGCGTGCCGGCCGCATTCGCCGACCGGCCGCGGCTGCCGAAGCCGTGCCCGACCGAGGCGCTGGAGGCCGTGCTGCGGCGACGCGATTAGTTGCCGTCGCAGCACGCGATCGTGTTGCCGCCGAGCAACAAGACCTCAGCCGAGCTTCGGATCGAGCGTGGTCGACCACAGCGCGACGTCGGCGCGATCCCGCAGGGTCACGGTCATCTGGCCCGTTGCGCCTTCGATCTTGACGTGGCCGAAGAACTGCATCCCGGCCGATGGCGGCAGGTTCTGCTTGTCGAGGCCGGGCGCCTTGATGAAGCGCACCTCGGGGCCGAAGGTGTTGTCGAGCTCGTTCGGACCGAACGTGCCGGCATGCAACGGACCGGAGACGAACTCCCAGAACGGCTCGAAGTCCTGGAACTGCGCCTTGTTCGGATCGTAATAATGCGCGGCCGCGTAGTGCACGTCCGCCGTCAGCCACACCGTGTTCTGGATCGGCGCCGTCTTGATGAAGCGCAGGATCTCGGCAATCTCGAGCTCGCGGCCGCGCGCCGGGCCGTCACCCTGGGCGATGGCTTCCGAGCCCTTCTTGTTGGCCGCGTCGTCATAGACGATGATGCTGAGCGGCATGTCGGAGGCGATCACCTTCCAGGTCGCGCGCGAATTGAGCAGCGCCTGCTTCAGCCAGCGCATCTGCTCCGGCCCGATGAAGTAGGACGCCGGGCCATATTTGTCCTCGAGATTGGGACCGTTGGCGCCGCGGTAGCTGCGCTCGTCGAGCACGAACACGTCGAGATGCGGACCGTAGTTGATGGTGCGATAGACGCGGCCCGGCTCGATGATGCTCTCGCGCATCGGATACATCTCGTGGAAGGCGCGCGCCGCGCGGGCCGCGAGCAGCTGGATGTTGCGCTCCTTGTAGCTCGCCGGCAGCTCCTTGGAAGCCGACCAGTTGTTGGTGACCTCATGATCGTCCCACTGCACGAAGATCGGCACCTCGGCATTGAAGGCGCGAACGTTCTCGTCGAGGAAATTGTATTTGTGGGCGGCTCGGAATTCGTCGAGCGTCTCGGCGACCTTGGCCTTCTCTTCCACGGTGAGGTTCTTCCACACCTTGTTGTCCGGCAGCTTTACCTCGGACTTGATCGGGCCGTCGGCATAGATGGTGTCGCCGGAATGCAGGAAGAAATCCGGGCGGTGCTTCTTCATCGTCGCAAAGGTGAACATGCCGCCATCATCGGGATTGATACCCCAGCCCTGCCCCGCCACATCCCCGCCCCAGACGAACGAGACGTCGCGCTTGTTGCCGGGCGCGGTGCGGAAGCGGCCGGCCACGGCCTCGCTTTCGACCGCGGTATGCGACAGGTCGCGGAACTTGACGCGGTAGAAGATGTCCTGGCCGCTCGGCAGGCCTTCGATCAGCATCTTGGCCGTGAAGTCGCTCTCCGGAAGCGCGGCGATCGGTGGCAGCGCCCGCGCGTCCTTGAACGATTCGGTGGTCGCCACCTCGACCAGCATCTGCGACGGCCGATCGGCACGCGCCCAGACCACGCCGCCATCCATGCCGACGTCGCCGGACTGCACGCCATGCGTGATCTGCGGCCGGTCGGCGGCGCGGCTCAGATAGGGCATCGCCAGCGTCGTGACGCCGGCTGCGGCGGCCGTCGACAGGAAGCGGCGGCGGGACAGGGCTGTGTGCGGTCGAGGAATGCGAAGCGTCATGCGGATCTCCTGGTCGGATCGCGCGCGGGAGCAGGCGCGAGTCACGGCCCGGCAGACCTAGGAAAGATTGATGACGCTGGAATTACAATCGCGCCCCGGCCGCCGCGTGACACGGCCGCAGCGCAAGCGTGGTCCGACCTCAGGTGCCGGCGGCACGCAACTGCGCGCCGGTTCGCTGCAGATTGGCGGGCATGCTCATCAGGATGAGCTTGCGATCGGCCACCGCGTTGTGGAACTGCTCGAGCGCGATGTTGAACGCGGTCAACGCAGCGTGCTCGATCGCACCGTCCTCGAAGAAGGTCAGCGTGTTGCGCAGGATCTCGTCGGCCTCGCTCTGCAATTGGTCGAGCTCCTCGGTCGAATCGCTCCTGCGCGCGATGGTGATCATCTCCAGCAGACGATCGCGCAGCGAGGTGTTGATGGTGCGTTCGTCGCGCTTGAGATAGCCGGCGAACCACGCACCGGCCGAACCCATCGCCGAAAGCGCCATCAGGCTCCACCAGATGTAGTCGCTGTAGCGGTCGAGGAAGGTCTTCTCCTCGCCGTCGACGAACGCCGCCGCGCCGGGATGAGCGGGGATCGCCGCGTCCTTGTCGGTGTCCGGCGTCTCGATCTTGGCGGCAAGCGGAAATTCCGACAGCAATTGCTGGCGCACCGAGAACAGCTGATGCGTGAACGTCGAGACCGTCGAGTCGGTGAGGCCCTTGCGTGCCACGATGTGGTGATTGAAGCTGATCGTCTTCACTTCATCTTCGGGGCGATCGGGCGCCCCGCCGAACGCGCCGGCCGGAATCTCGGTGGCCTCGTATTCGGGATGGTTCTGTGCGATGGCTGCGGCGGAATCGATGGCCAGGAACGTCGGAGGCCCGCTTTCCTTTGTGGCGGCGGCGATCGCATCCGCCGTGATCTTGCTGTTGATGGGACCGGCCGCCAGATAGACATCGGCCCTCTGGCTTCGGACCGCTTCGGCGGCCTCGGTGATCGGGAATTGGACGATCTCGACCTTGCTGGGGTCGACGCCATATTGGCGCAGGATGACCTTCAGCAGGTTCGCGTTCGCCGGCGTCCGGCCGATGATGCCGACTTTGTGGCCCGCGAGCTGCGAGATCTTCGTGATCTTGGCGCCACCTTTGCGGCTCTTGCCCTTGCCGGACGAGGGCACCCAGAGGATGACGACGTTCTTGCGCAGCGTCGCCACCGCCTGTGCGTTCTTTGGGACCTCGAGGTCACCCCGCACGATCGCAAGATCCACCTTGGCGGCGGCCAGCGCCTGCGCGCTCTCGGCGGCGCCCTCGGTCGGAACCGGCCGCAGCCTGACGGAGGCGTGCGACTGGGAAAAGGCCTGGGTCAGGGCCTGGACGACCTTCAGGTCGTCGCTGTTGGGCGGACCGACCGCGATCTTGAGCACCACGGGACGCATCGCAAAATAGTAGGCACCCGTCAAAGCGCCGACGACCGCAAGGATCCCGGCGATGACGATGAACACGGCAGGGCGCATCCGTGAGCGCTGCGCTGGCGTGGTCTGAGCATCTACCAGATTCTGTCCTCCGGTGGTCCTGGTCCCGGGCGATGCCACAGGCGGCTTCGTCTGGCCACGTCGTCCTTTGATAGAGCTGAACTGTAGCAAATTTCTTGTCCGCCCGGGGTGACATCTGCGTCATGGTTACCATCGCACCAGCCACCGGAGGATCGGGACAGGTCCGAGCCCCTCCGGCAACGGCCTGTGACAAGGCTCTGATCGGGATGCGTTTTCGGCTAGTCTGCGCAACCGGACCCCGGCGCGATCCGGCTGGAGGTAGACCCCGCAATCGCCCGGATGTTGCCACGTGTCCGGTCGATTGCACCACGAGAGGAGATCGAGATGCCGCAACGATTGTCGGCGGAGGCACGCGCCACTGCCTTGCGGGAGCTTCCCGGCTGGTCCGAGGCGGTGGGCCGTGATGCCATCGCCCGCACGTTCACATTCACAGACTTCAACGAAGCCTTCGGCTTCATGACCCGCGTCGCCCTGGTCGCCGAAAAGGCTGACCATCATCCCGAGTGGCGCAACGTCTACCGCACCGTCGAGGTGGTCCTCACGACCCATGACGCCGGCGGCGTGACCCTGCGCGACATCGAGCTCGCCAAGGCGATGAACGCGATCGCCGCGACGATGCGCGGCTGAGGCCTTGGCGACGACGGCACGCGCCTTGCGGCCGGCGTCGCCATCACCACATCCGAGGACGAGGACCGCGCCCCCGGCGCCGTCTGGAACCGGAGATCGGACATCATGTCGGATGCGACCGACTACAGCGTTGGCTTCGAGCCCGCGGAGCGGCTGGCCCGGGATCGCGAGACCCTTCGCCGTCGTTTCTGGATCAAGTTCAAGAAGGTTGTCGCGCGGTTGCCATTCGCCGAGGAGCTGCTTGCGGCGTATTACTGCGCCTTCGACAAGGAGACACCCCGGCACGTACAGGTCGCCCTGCTCGGCGCCATCGCCTACTTCGTCGTGCCGTTCGACTTCATGCCTGACGTGCTGCCCATCCTCGGCTTCACCGACGACGCGGCGGTGCTCGCCACCGCCATCCGCATGGTCGCCTCGAACATCACGCCCGACCATCATGCCGCCGCCCGCGCCGTACTCGCGCGGCTGGCGGCAGACAAGAACGCTGACGTCGCGAAGGACGGCGAGACGATCGGCTGACGACGGCTCCGGCCGGGCAAGCCGGGCGCCCGCAGTCAGCGCCTCGGAAGGGCGCAAAAGCAAAAAGCCCCGCATCCGCGGGGCTTTTCTCTTGATGGGACGTCGTCGAACGCTCCGAGCTCAGCGCTGGCCGCGCGCCTGGGCGCGGGCGCTGCCGGTCTTCTCGGCCTCCCAGGCCTGGTACTGCTTGAACAGCGCCTCGCGGTCGGCCTGGCTGGGCATCGCCCTGCCGGCGCTGCTCTGCTTCAGGAAGTCGTCGAAGCGGTCGCGTTGCGCGCCTTCCATGGCATGGCTCTCCAGCCATTTGCTGGCGGACGGCAGCCGCTGCCAGCCGGCGAGCGGGGCCGACAGCGAAACCTCCTTCCACTTCGGATGGAACGGCGGATTCTGGAATGCCGGGAATTTGGTGAAGAAGGCGTCGACGAAGGTTGCGAGCTTGCGATAGCGGTCGGTGTTCGGCGCCCAATTGTAGGCGGCGAGCACGGCCGGCACCGCGATCGTGTCGACCTTCTCGCCCTCGGCGATCAGGTTCGGGTAGTCCTTCGCCGTCAGGGTCGCGGGCAGATAGTCGGTCTGCAGCGGTCGATCGTAATCGACGTTGACGAGATGGAAGCGGCCGTCGTTCACGAAGGTCGAGACCGACTTGTAGGGCTTGCCGCCGACCACGATGACGGCATCGAGCTCGCCGCGCTTCAGCTTCTCCATCGCGATGCGCTGCTCGATGTAGGCGAAGTTGGCGCGCAGGCCAAGCCGCTCGAACACCGTCAGCGCCGTGACGAAGGTGCCGCCATTCGGCAGGTCGACGCTGACGCGGCGGCCCTCGAGGTCACGCAGGTTGCGCACCGCGCGCGGCGCGATCACCTGCATCTCTTCATTGTAGAGCTTGGTGACGTAGGTGAACTGCCGCTTGATGTCCTTGGCGAAACCCTTGCGCTCGAGATAGTCGAGCGTATCGGCGCGGACGATGCCGAGATCGACGCCCTGCAGGAACAGAATGTCGGCCACGCTCTGCACCGAGCCGCGGCCGACGATCGGCAGGACGCGCAGATTGTTGCCGTCGTCGAGCAGCGAGGCCAGGTCGGCGCCGAACTGCACATAGGTGCCGCCGATCGTGCCGGTGATGAGCGTCACCGTGTTGGCGTTCAGCGCCTGCTTGGTCTGCACCGAGCCGAACTGGAAGATCGCCTTGAGGCTGTCGCTCACCTTGGCCGGGTCGAACTCGCCTTCCTCGGCGTGGGCAGCAAAACCGCACGCTATCATCATTGCGGCTAGGGCCGCTCCAACAAGACGTCGCATCTGTCCCCCTTGATGTAAGGCTGGCACATGGTTGCGAGCCGGACGCGGGCAGCGCCAAGTCTCGGCTGGCGTCGCCCCTGAACGGACCCGAAAATCATGCGTGAAACAAAAAAATGAAACGGGGCGGCATCGCTGCCGTCACGAGCGTTCAGTTCTGCAGCTGATCGAGCCTGCGCTGCGCCTCTGACGAGCCGAGTTGCGCGGCGCGGCGGTACCAGTTGCGAGCCGCAGCCGGATCGGCATTGATATTGCGGATGTCCTTCGTTCCCAGCACGTGGGGATCGTAGGTCTGCGCCAGCATCAGCGCCGCGGCCGGTTCTTGCGCCTCGGCGGCGCGCTCCAGCAGCAGTCGCGCCGGCGGGATGTCACCCGCGGCCAGCAGACTCTTGGCGCGTTTCATGATGCCAGCGAGTTCGTCGGGATCGAGCCGGCGGACCTGCGCGGGCGGCGGAGCGGCGGTCACGGCGCCGAGGCCGGGTGCGACGATTGCCGATCCCGCGCCAGGCGAATTGATCGAGGACGGCTCCATCGCGCTCGGGGCCGGCGCGGCCGGTGCCGTGGCGAAGCTCGGCGGCGCTGCAACCGGCGCAGGCTGCGTCACGCTGCGATTCTGCAGCGCTGTCTGGTAGGCGTTGGCGATGTCGTCACGCGTCGGGGCGACGGCTGCCGTCTGCACCGGCGCCGCAGCGGCAGCCGGCGGCTCGGGCGGCAGTCGCGCCGGCTCGTTCAGCTGCATGTCGCGCGCGGTGAGCTGCGTGTTGGTGGCCTGCGGCGGGGCCGTCGGATCCGGCGTGGCGCCGATGATGGAAGCCTTGGCACTGGCGATCAGGTCGCGCGTCGCATCCGAGGTGACAAGCGCGAAGAGCACCGCGACGCCGGCCGCAGCCACCACGGCGAGAAGGATCCGGGACGAGATCGAGACGCGGCGGGTCCGCGCCGGCCACTGGTCCTCGAAATGCGTGCTGTCGATCTGATTGCCGCTCTCATACTCAGAGAGGAACATCGGCATCGATTCGTCGTTTGGATAGTTGTCCTGGGTCGACCGGCCGAAACGATAGTTCGGTGGGCGCTCCTGAGGGAGTTCGTCGGGGAAAGGCCTGAAGTCAGGCTCCGAAGGAGTTCTGTTGTTGAAACGTCCGCGCGTCGTCCGCTCAGCCATGGCCTTCATCCCCATCTCAACTTCACGCAACATACTTTTGGTCCCAAGCCCGTCAGAAGCTCGAGACACGTCACGATTGCCAGAGGCACCCCACTGCCGACAACTAATTGACTAATTGAATCCGACTAAAAGTGGACGAGAGCCGGCATGATTCTGGAAATATTTTGATCTGATTGTGGCGACGCACGTGCGACATCGCACGGCACCAAATCCAGAAACGTCGAGATAACAACGGCAAAGCCCTACAATTAACCATGCCATAATGTGGCGCAGTTGCGTTAACCAAGAAACGCTCGTTTTCGGATTTTCTGCTTCCGGTTGCGAATCCGTGACGCCGGCGCGGCAGCCCGCCGAACAAATTTGCGACCCGCCGCGCATCGCGCGGATGTCACAGCGACCTCGGGCCGGCTCGGCTCGAGCCTTGCGCCCGCAGAACAGACAGGGCTCTGCCCGGTTTGGTTGCGCGGATCAGGGCGAGGCTACCCCGGGGGAATACAGCAACCCCGGGGGCCTTCATTGCGCGACGTCCTCAGGGGTGCAGGATCACCTTGCCCATCGCCTGGCGGCCGGCCAGCACCTTCAAGGCATCGGCGGTCTGCGCCAGCGGGAAGGTGCGGTCGACATGCGACGACAGCTTGCCCTCCGCGGTCCACTGCACGAGCTTTTCGAGGTTCGCGCGGTTCTTGGCGGGGTTGAGTCGGGTCCAGGCGCCCCAGAACACGCCGCGGATATCACAGCCCTTCAGCAGCGCGAGGTTCAGCGGCATCTTCGGGATGTCGCCGGCGGCGAAGCCGATCACCAGGAACCGGCCCTCCCAAGCGATGGAGCGCAGCGCAGCCTCGGCGTAGGTGCCACCGACGGGATCGAAGATGATGTCGGCGCCCTTGCCGTCGGTGAGCCGCCGCAGCCCCTCCTTGAGATCCTCCTTGGCGTAGTTCAACGTCAGCGTCGCGCCGTGCTGCCTGGCGAATTCGAGCTTCTCGTCCGAAGAGGCACAGGCGATGACCTTCAGCCCCATCAGCTTGCCCAGCTCGCAAGCGGCAAGGCCGGTGCCGCCGGCGGCACCAAGCACGGCCAGCGTCTCGCCCGGCTTCGGACTGGCACGATCCTCCAGCGCATGCAGCGCGGTGCCGTAGATGATGATGATGCCGGCGGCGCGATCGAAATCGAGATTGTCCGGAATCTTGACGATCGACGCAGCCGGCAGCGCGATCTTTTCGCGCGCGCCGTTGTGGCCGCAGGAGGCGACGACACGGTCGCCGACCTTCAGGTCGGTGACGCCATCGCCAACGCTCTCGATGACACCTGCGACCTCTGCGCCCGGCGAGAACGGGAACGGCGGCTTGATCTGGTACTTACCCTGGATCATCAGGATGTCGAAGAAGTTCAGCGCCGCCGCCTTGATCGCAATCACGGCCTCGCCGGGACCGGCCACCGGATCTGGCACCTCGGTGAGGACGAGATCGTCGGGCTGACAGAATTGCGAGCAGAGAATGGCTTTCATGGGCGCTCCTTGGTCGTTGCCGCCGGATCGAGGTCCGGCTTTGGGAACGTCATGCCGGATTTGCCGCCGCGCCACAATCATCATCGGGCCGCGGCATGGGCCGCGGCGCCGGCCCGAGGACGCGAAGCGCCGGACAATCCGGCTCTGCGGCCTTTGCAAGCGGTGCATTTAGCCGCTATCCATCGCGACCACGGTCAGCGATTCCGGGCCATTTTCCAGTCACAATATTGGTGGAACGAAGTCGCGGGGGAACTCAACGTATCATGTTGTTCGGGCGATTGTTGACAACGCTGGTCGGCGGCGTGCTGCTGTTCGGAGCTCCGAGCCTCGTCGTGGCACAGAGCGCCGCGCCAAAGGCCGCAGCTCCGCATCCGAAGGCCGCACCGAAATCGGAATCGAAGCCGGCCGTTCCCAGCATCGGCGGCGCGGAACCGACGCTGATCGGACAGTTCGGCGGCTGGGGCGCCTACACCGCGATGCCCGGCGGCAAGAAGGTCTGCTTCGCGCTGGCCAAGCCGACAACCTCCAAGACCAATCCGCCCAACCGTCCGCGCGATCCCGCCTATGCCTTCGTGTCGACCCGGCCCTCCGAGAAGGTCTTCAACGAGGTTTCGATCATGATCGGCTATGCGCTGAAGCCCGGATCCGACGCCGCGGTGGAGGTCGGCGGTGCCTCCTATGCCATGTATACCCAGGGTGACGGGCTCTGGATCAAGAACGCCGCCGAGGAAGAGCGGATGGTCGAGGCCATGCGCAAGGCGCCCGAGGCGGTGGTCAAGGGCGTTTCGGCCAAGGGCACGGAGACCACCGACGTGTTCTCGCTGAAGGGGCTCGCCCAGGCGCTCGACCGCATCGCGCAGGATTGCCGCCGGTAGACGGCGGCCGCCGGTACCGCTCGTCAGGCGGGTCGCATTTGCCGGCCGGATCGTTATATAAACCCGCTGAACGCCTTCGGCCGCCGCGGCCGGGCAGCACTTTGGGCTCCTCGACATGGCAACGACTGCCGGGCTGCGCGACTCATCTGCGCCCCTCGAAAAGACTCCGCTCGAAACCTACGTCCCGCCGGCGAAGCCCTCGCTGATCGGCCTGTCGCGCGCGGAGCTGGCCGCGAGACTGGGCGAGGTCGGAGTACCCGAGCGCCAGCAGAAGATGCGGGTGCAGCAGTTGTGGCACTGGATCTATTTCCGCGGCGCCAGCTCGTTCGACGAGATGACGTCGGTGTCGAAGGACACACGCACCGCGCTGGCCGAGCATTTCACCGTCGACCGTCCCGAGGTCGTGGCCGAGCAGATCTCCAACGACGGCACCCGCAAATGGCTGCTGCGGCTGCCGAGCGGCGACAATCTGCAGAAGGCCCACGAGGTCGAGTGCGTCTACATCCCCGAGACCGATCGCGGCACCTTGTGCGTCTCGTCGCAGGTCGGCTGCACGCTGAACTGTTCGTTCTGCCACACCGGCACGCAGCGGCTGGTGCGCAACCTCACCGCGGGCGAGATCGTGGGCCAGTTCATGGTGGCGCGCGACCGGTTGAACGACTGGGCCGACCGCGAGACCCCGCTCGGCAACCGGCTCATCACCAACATCGTCATGATGGGGATGGGCGAGCCGCTGTACAATTTCGACGCGGTGCGCGACGCGCTGCTGATCGTCTCGGACAACGAGGGCATCGGCATCTCCCGCCGCCGCATCACGCTGTCCACCTCGGGCGTGGTGCCGAACATCAAGCGCGCCGGCGAGGAGATCGGCGTGATGCTGGCGATCTCGCTGCACGCCGTGCGCGACGAGCTGCGCAACGAGCTGGTGCCGCTCAATCGCAAATATCCGATTGCCGAGCTGCTGCAGGCCTGCCGCGACTATCCCGGCGCCTCCAACGCGCGCCGCATCACCTTCGAATATGTGATGCTCAAGGGCGTCAACGATTCGCTCGATGACGCCCGGCTGCTGGTGAAGCTGCTGAAAGGAATCCCGGCCAAGATCAACCTGATTCCGTTCAATCCCTGGCCCGGCTCGGCATATGAATGCTCGGATTGGGAGCAGATCGAGAAGTTCTCCGAATACGTCTTCAACGCCGGCTACTCCTCACCGGTGCGCACGCCGCGCGGCCGCGACATCCTCGCCGCCTGCGGCCAGTTGAAGTCGGAGACGGAGAAGCTGTCCGCGCGGGAGCGCCAGGCGCTGCGTGCGATGGCAATGACGGATTGAGTCCTGTTTTTGAGCATTGTTATCGATGACGTCGTCATGGCCGGGCTTGATCCGGCCATCCATGTAGTTGTTCCGAGACGAAAGACGTGGATGCCCGGGTCGAGCCCGGGCATGACGAGTGGAGAGAGCGGGGCCTCCATTGCTTAATATGGGTTTTTCGCCATGGCGCTGATCGGCCGTCTCGTCGTGATCGCGTTCGCCTTTCTCGCCGCGTGCTTCCTGGCCGGGCTGATCGTCGTGACCGCGATCCTGTTCCCGGAGTTCTCCGATCTCGGCAACGGCCCGATCGACCAGGGCGCGTTCGAGGTCATCATCGGCTTCGGCTTCATCTTCGTGTCGGGGTTCGCGCTGATCCCGGCGCTGCTGATCGCGCTGATCACCGAGGCGTTCTCGATCCGCAGCGTGCTCGCCTATGCGATCGGCGGCGGCGTGGTCGGCGCCGCCTGCTATCTTGGCCTGGTCCCGTTCGATCCCGAGACCTTCCGGTTCGAGGGCATCGTGCGCCGCCATCTCGAGATACTGACCGGCGCCGGCATCGTCGGAGGGCTGGCCTATTGGCTGATCGCCGGTCGCAACGCCGGCCGCTGGCGCGAGCCGTCGCCGCCTCTGCCGCCGCCCCCTCCGCTTCCGTCGGGGTCGCCGCGGTGAGCGCGCGGCCTTTCCATCGCCACCCGCTTTCGCTAAACCGCGCGCCATGAACCGCACTGGACTCTTCATCGCATTGTCGCTCGCGCTCGTCATCGGCGTGCTGTTCGGCGTCTATCCCGAGCTCGACCTCAAGCTCGCCGCGCTGTTCTACGATTCCCACACGCGCAGCTTCCCCGTGAAGCTCGACGGCTATGCCGCCTTCGCGCGCGATGCCGCGATGTGGGTTGCCTGGGGCATCGCGCTGCCGTCCATCGTTGCGCTGGTGGTGAAGCTCATCCGTCCCGACCGGCCGCTGCTGGTGAAGGGCCGCACCATGGCGTTCCTGCTGCTGACCTTGTCGCTGTCGGCCGGCGTGCTCACCAATTTCACCTTCAAATCCTATTGGGGCCGGCCGCGTCCGGTCGTCGTGACCGAGTTCGGCGGCGACATGCAGTTCGTGCCGTGGTGGGATCCGCGCGGCGGCTGCGGCCGCAACTGCTCGTTCTTCTCCGGCGAGGGCGCGACCGCGTTCTGGACCCTGGCGCCGGCCGCGCTGACGCCGCCCGCCATCCGGCCCGTCGCCTACGGCGCCGCCGTCCTGTTCGGCATCGCCACCTCGGTGCTCCGGATGGCGTTCGGCGGACATTTCTTCACCGACATCGCCGCGGCCGGCCTCGTCACCTTCATCGTGATCTGGCTGCTGCACGGCTACATCTACCGCTGGCCGTCCACCCGGCTCACCGACGCCGGCATCGACGCCGCCCTGACCCGCTTCGCCTGGCCGGGCTTCCGGCTGATGCGCCGGCTGTTCGGCCGCCGCCAGCCCGGCACCAGCCCCGCGGCCTGAGCGCGGCCGGAAGCCGATTAATCGCGTGCCGATCGGGGCGAAATCTGCTATCCGCGCCCGAATTTCTGAACGATACGGCCATCAACACCGGTTGGACTCCCCATGACCACGATCCTGAAAAGCCTGCCCAAGGGCGAGAAAGTCGGCATCGCCTTTTCCGGCGGCCTCGACACCAGCGCCGCGCTGCTCTGGATGAAGCAGAAGGGCGCGCGCTGCTTCGCCTACACCGCCAATCTCGGCCAGCCCGACGAGTCCGACTATGCCGAGATCCCGCGCAAGGCGCTGAGCTTCGGCGCCGAGAAGGCGCGCTTGGTCGATTGCCGCACCCAGCTGGTGCATGAGGGCATCGCCGCGATCCAGTCCGGCGCCTTCCACATCTCGACCGGCGGCATCACCTATTTCAACACCACCCCGCTCGGCCGCGCCGTCACCGGCACCATGCTGGTCGCCGCGATGAAGGAGGACGGCGTCAACATCTGGGGCGACGGGTCGACCTACAAGGGCAACGACATCGAGCGGTTCTATCGCTACGGCCTGCTGACCAATCCAAACCTCAAGATCTACAAGCCCTGGCTCGACCAGCAGTTCATCGACGAGCTCGGCGGCCGCGCCGAGATGTCGGCGTTCCTGACCGCCAACGGCTTCAATTACAAGATGAGCGCCGAGAAGGCGTACTCGACCGACAGCAACCTGCTCGGCGCCACCCACGAGGCCAAAGATCTCGAGAGCCTCGACAGCGGCATCCGCATCGTCAACCCGATCATGGGCGTGCCGTTCTGGCGCGAGGACTGTGTGGTCAAGCCGGAAACCGTCGTCGTCCGCTTTGAGGAGGGCCAGCCGGTCGCGCTGAACGGCCAGACTTTCGGCGACGCCGTGGCGCTGTTCCTGGAGGCGAACGCGATCGGCGGTCGCCATGGTCTCGGGATGAGCGACCAGATCGAGAACCGCATCATCGAGGCCAAGAGCCGCGGCATCTACGAGGCGCCGGGCATGGCGCTGCTGCACATCGCCTATGAGCGGCTCGTCACCGGCATCCACAACGAGGATACGATCGAACAGTACCGCATCAGCGGCATGCGCCTGGGACGCCTGCTCTACCAGGGCCGATGGTTCGATTCGCAGGCTTTGATGCTGCGCGAGACGGCGCAGCGCTGGGTGGCGCGCGCCGTCACCGGCGAGGTGACGCTGGAGCTGCGCCGCGGCAACGACTACTCGATCCTCAACACCGAGAGCCCCAACCTGACCTACCAGCCGGAGCGGCTGAGCATGGAGAAGGTCGAGGACGCCGCCTTCACGCCGGCCGACCGCATCGGCCAGCTGACGATGCGCAATCTCGACATCACCGACACCCGCTCCAAGCTGAAGCTCTATTCGGACACCGGGCTGCTGTCGGGTTCGGACGGCGCGGAGATCTTCCAGCTCGGCCACGACAAGGGTTGAGCGACGTCTCAAACAAGATACGGCGCCGTCTCCACCGGCGTCGTCCCTGCGAACGCAGGAGCCATAACCACCGGCTGACGTGGTGAGAGCTGGCTGTAGCTCCAACCATCGCAAAACTGGATCCTGGGAGTATGGGTCCCCGCGTTCGCGGGAAGACATCGAGTTGGCCGCGACAGATTGCCTCCAACGAAAAATGGCCGGGATTGCTCCCGGCCATTTTCTTTACTGAGTCGCAGCGCCTCAGCGCGGCGGCGCGACGCCCGGAGGCGGCGGCGGCAGCGCGGCCTGGCCGCCATTCAGCAGCGGCGTGATGCGGCGGACCGTGACGCGCCGGTTGATGCGGCTCGGCCCCTGCGTCTGCTCCTTCAGGTACTGCTCGCCATAGCCCTGCGAGGTCAGGTTCTCGGCCGGCACGCCGAACTGCTGCGTCAGCAGCGTCGCCACCGACTCGGCGCGGCGATCCGACAGCGACAGATTGTCGGTCTCGTTGCCGACCGCGTCGGTGTGGCCCTCGATCAGGTAGACCTCGCGCGGATTGCGCTGGATCGCCTGGTTGAGGCCGTCGGCGATGACCTGCAGCTTCGCCGCCTGCTCCGGTCCGATCTCCCACGATCCGGTATCGAAAGTGATCGTGTTGAGATCGATCGACGGCATCAGCTGGCGCACCGACGGCGAGTAGCGGACCTCGTCGAGCGAGTAGCGGCGCTGCACGCGCTCGACAGGCGGGGCCATCAGCGTGTCGTAGATGACATCCGGCGGCGCCTCCTCGGCGTCGACGATGTAGCGGTTGTAGGGGATGCGGATCTCCGGCGGCGGCAGGTCGACATAGAAGCCGCCGACCGCCTGAGGATCGCGGAAGGTGTTGTCGATGATGATGATCTCGCGGCCGCCGACGTCGCGACGGATGCGGCGCAGCAGCCGTCCATCGGGCGCCGTGATCGTGACGATCTGGCTGCCGTCGGGACGGATCACCACGGTGCGCGTCTCGCCCCGCTCCTGCTGCACGCGGATGTCACGGGCGCCGTAGCGGAAGCGCTCGAGCTCGTCGTGACGCACGAAGGCCTGTCCGCTCGGATCGCGGACGATGACGCGGCCCGGCTCGTAGATCACCGTGCGGCCGCCCTCCTGGACCTCGCGGCGCTGGCCGCGGAAGTCTTCCAGCCGCTGCGGCCCGGGCATCGGGGCGCCCGGTGCGATCGGCGTGAGTTGCTGGGGCGTCGGCGGGGGCGGCGCCGGAATTGGCGCTGCGACCTGCGGCGGCGGCCGATTGGACATGGCCGGGGGACCGGCAGGCGGCACGGCGCCCGGCCCGGCCTGCGGCGCGCCGGCGGGTCCCGGTCCGGGTCCAGCAGCACCGGGACCTGCCGCCGGGGGCGCCGCCCCCGGGGCACCTGGGGCCGTTCCCGGACGTCCGCCGGGCGGGCTGCCAGCGACGGGCGGCGTGCCTTGCTGTGTTGGCGTCTGGGCGGCCGGAGGCGCGGGTGGCGCCGGCGGAGTTCCCGGAGCAGGCGCGACGGTGCCGGCGGGCGGGATCGGAGCCCCTCGCGGCGGGGGTCCGCCTTGCGGGGAACCGGGCGGCGGGCCGCCGGCGCCCGGACGGCCTCCTGGTCCACCGGACGGTGGAGTAGGCGCGGCCGAGGGTTGCGGCGACGGGCCCGCGGCGGGTGGCGGCGAATGGGGCGGTGTTGCGCCAGCCGGAGGCGGCGGGGTTCCTGGCCGCTGATTCGGCGCAGCACTCGGCGGCGGGGGCGGAGCTACCACGGGCGGCGCAGGCGGCGTTGGCCGCGATGGTGCCGCCGCGGGCGGCGGCGGAGCGGGCGGAGTTGCTGGACGCGGAGGCTCGCGCACCACGGGCGGCGGGGCCGGCGGATGCGCCGGAGGCGCTGCGACCGGGGGCGGCGGCGGTGTCGGACGCGGGGGAGCCGCCGGCGGCGGGGGCGCGGGGCGCGGTGGCTCCGCACGGGGTGGCGGCGGGGGAGGTGGCGGCGCGGGACGCGGTGCCGCAGCCGGGGGAGGCGGTGGGGGAGCGGGACGCGGCGGAGCCGCCGCGGGCGGCGGCGCAGGCGGTGCCTGATGGGGCGGTGCAGCGGCCGGCGGCGGGCCAGCCGGCCGCTGCGGCGGGCCTGGCGGTTGACCATGCGGCGGCTGCTTGGGCCGACCGTCCGGGCCGACCTCGCCGCCGGGGCCGCCTGGACCTTGCGCCATGATCATCGGCGCGCTCTGCGCGTGGGAGCCGGAGCTCATCAGTTGCATCGCCGACAGCGCAGTCGTCGCCAGCAGCAGGACGCGAAGTTTGCTCATGTGTCTTGTTTTCCCGGAACGATCTTTTTCAAGCACGGAGAGATCAACGAGTATGGGTTAGGCCGGATTGTGGCGCAGTTCAAATCCGCAGGCGGATTTATTTCGACGCGAAGCCACCACCGCAGGGCCGCCATTCAGGTTTCATTCAGCCTTGATTTTCAAGGGCTTGGCGTAACCGCAGAGATGCGGACCGGCTCGCGGCCAAGCCCTCGGCAGGCGATCATCATGACCGTCCAATCGCGGTCAATCCGTGGCCGGATTCGGTGTGGTGGGACCGAGCGGCCCTCGGCCGGGGATTTCGTCCGGCGTCGGCCCTGGCAGCTCGCGCGGCGGCGCCGGCGCATCAGGCTCGTACACCGGCGGCGGAATGTCGGGCTGCGGATTGCCGACCGGGTCTTCCTGCGGCGGCTCGACCGGATGGCCCGGCGTCGCCGGCGGAATCTCTGGCGGTTCGATCGGCATCACATCGCGACCTTGCGGTTGTCGCCGAGGTCGGGACGCGTGCCGGTCACCGCGGCCGCCGCCATCTTGACGTAGCTCACGACCGTGCCGGGCGCATCCCAGAACTCGGCGTCATCAGGCGTGATCTTCAACAGGCGGATGTTCGGATCCTCGGCGCTGTCCCACCAGGCCTTGGCCGGCGTCGAGAAGAGCTCCCGGATCTTGCCGCGATCGTTGGAGACGGCTGCCGTGCCCGTCAGCGAGACGTATTTCTGGGCTCCGGCGTCCGCAAACGACAGATTGATCTGCGGCGACCGCGCGATCTCCTCGTCCTTGTGACGCCGCGCGTCGGTGAGGAAATAGATCATGTTCTCGTCGCGCGCGAGATAGGCGCTCATCGGCCGTGCTCGCAGCCTGTCACCGTCGCGGGTGACCAGCATCGCAAATCCGATCTTCTTCATCAGGTCCCAAACGCGATCCTGATCGCGCGCGTCGTCATTGCTCATGGCCGGCTCCCTTGATGTCAGGGCCGACAACGCAGCGTGGGGCGCCGCGTTCCGGACGTAGCAGGGAAAGCGGACGGATGCGCGGTTCAGCCGCGCAGCAGCAGCGTGTTGCTGCGGGTGCGGCCGCTCTCGCGGTAACCGCGGCCGAGCATGTCGGCGAGGCAGTCGTTCTGCCATTCGTCGCGCGACAGATGTTCGATGACCACCGCCCGCGGCCACAAGGCGGCAGGCGCGTCACGGAAGAAGCAGGTCAGCACGCGGTCCTCGAAACCTTCCACGTCGATCTTCAGCACGTCGACCTTGGTCGCTCCGGCCTGTTCGAGGATGGTCTGCAGCCGCAACGATGGGACCTTGAATGCCTCCGCTCCGGCCTCGCCGATCACGATATGGCTGGCGCCGAGATTGTCACCGTCCGTCTCGATCATCACCTCGCCGTCGCTGTCGCCTGCGGCCGCTGCCACCAGCCTGACCTGGGACAGCGCGGACGCAGCACGGTTGAAGTTCAGCCGCGCATGCGTGACCGGATGCGGCTCCACCGCGATCACGAGGCCGTCGGGCCCGACGTGACGGGCCAGCGGCAAGGCGAACGTTCCGACATTGGCGCCGATATCCACCACCACGCCGCCCTGCGGAACGTGGCTGCGCAGGAAATCCAGCTCCTCGCGATTGTAGTCGGGATTGAACAGCGCGCCGCGCTCGGTCGCACTGAGCTGATGGTAGAAGCGGAAACTGGCGCCCTGATAGCCGACGTCAACGGGGCCCGCCCCGAGCACATTGACGACGCGCGTCAACATCGGCCGGAACGCGCCGCGCTTGAGCCCGGAGCCGTGCGCCAGCCGGATCACCAGCGCCTGGGCGGCGTTGGGAGCGAAGGCACCAAAGGGAGGCGGAGAAGGATCGTTGTCGGGCGTCAAGGTCGCGTCCTGGGCTGAAGGCGACGTGTGATAGCCGGTTTCGCTGCGATCTCCAATGCAGGCGGCGTGTCCGCATTGTGTCGTCACCGGGACAGCGCTGCGGCAGGGGCGCGAGGCGCTCAGGCTGCCTTGCGCTGGCGCAGGAAACGTCCGATGAGGCGACGCTTCCCCTTGCGCGGAATGAGGTCGATGTCGCTGACGAGCTTGGCGCCGCCCTTGCGCCGCTCGAGCACGATCTTGCGGCTGTGGAAGGCCTCCAGCTCCACCCGGTGCGCAACGCTCACGATGGTCGCCTTCGGCAGCTCGCTCGTCACCATCTCCATCATCTTGTCCTGGCTCTTCTCGTCGAGCGCGGACGTCGCCTCATCGAGCACGACGATGTCGGGACTGTGCAGCAGCAGGCGCGCGAAGGCGAGGCGCTGCTTCTCGCCGCCCGAGAGCGTCTGGTCCCACGGCGCCTCCTCCTCGATCTTGTCCTTGAGATGATCGAGCCCGACCTTGTGCAGGGCTTCGCCGACCTGCGCCACGCTCCAGTCCTCGGCGGCGCCGGGATAGGCGACGGCCCGGCGCAGGCTGCCCGAGGGCACGTAGGGGCGCTGCGGCAGCATGAACAGCCGCCGGTCGGGATGGAAGTCGATGCTGCCGCCGCCCCACGGCCACAGGCCGGCAATGGCGCGCACCAGCGTGCTCTTGCCGGTGCCGGATTCGCCGGCGACCAGGAGTCGCTCGCCGGGATCGACGACGACCTCGGTTTCGCCGACCACGGCGGTGCCGTCGTCGAGCGTCACCTGCAGATCATTCAGACTGAGCATCGCCTCGCCGGCCGTCTCGCCGCGCTTGATGCGGCCAATGCCGTCTCCCCGCTCAGCACGTTCCAGCGCGTCGAGCGACATCATCAGCGAGGCAATGCGGCGGGCACAGGCGTTCCAATCCGCCAGTCGCGGATAGTTGTCGACCAGCCAGCCGAACGCAGTCTGCACGATCGTGAACGCGCTCGCGGCCTGCATCACCTGCCCAAGCGTCATGCTGCCGTCGAGAAATTTCGGCGCGCACAACAACAGCGGCACGACCGGAGCGATGAGGCTGGATCCCTGTGACACCAGCGTGGTGCGCATATGCTGGCCGGCGAGCCGCGCCCATTGCTGCAGCACGTTACCGAACGTCCGGTCGATGCCGGCGCGCTCCTCGGTCTCGCCGCCGAGCAGGGCGATGCTCTCGCCGTTTTCGCGGACGCGGGTCAGGGTATAACGGAAATCGGCCTCGGCCTGGTTCTTGTCCTCGGACACCTGCACGAAGCGGCGGCCGATCGTCATGATCGAGCCCGAGGCGATGGCGGCGTACACGATCGCAGCAATGACCAGAAAACCGGGAATGGTGATCTCGGTCGCGCCGAGATGCAACGTCAGCGCGCCGCCGATGGTCCAGAGCACGACGATGAACGTCGCGGCCGACAGCAGCGCAGAGGTCACGCCGGCGATGAAGTCGACCGGCGAATCGGTTGCGACGCGCAGGTCCTCGGCGATCCGGTATTCCGGATTCTTGTGGTCGCCGCTGACGAGATTGAGCTGATAGTAGCGCCCGCTGGTCAGCCAGCGGGTGATGACGCTGTTGGTCAGCCACGCGCGCCAACGCCGCTGGATCGCCATCCGCGCATAGACCTGGGCGACGCCGAGGATGACGCTGCCGATCGCGAGCGGAAAGAAGATCGCGGTGAGATGAAAGACGGTCGCGGAATCGCGTTTCTCGATCGCGTCGAAGATCGACCGATTCCAGACGTTGATGCCGTACTGAAATCCGACAGTCGCAACGATCAGGACCAGCAGCCCGATCGTGAACGCCCACGCCAGACGTTCGCCGCTCCGGCCCCAATAACCGCGGGCGCTGATCCAGAACCGGGTCAGCAGATAGCGCTTGCGCAGTTGCTCGGCCTCTTCGGGCGACAGCTCCGGATCAGGCTCCACCAATTCGGGCGGCGGCGGCTCGACCTCAGCGCCATTCTCGGCCGCGATCTCGATGATCGGCGCCTTCTCGGGCGCCTGTGCCCCCGGCCGCGCGATGTCCTGAACCTGTCCCATGGCGCGATAACAGCAACGCAACCAGAAGGTTCCCGTCCGGGTTCCCGCGCAATGCGTGCCGGTCTCACGGCACCTGCGTGTTCGGCGCCATGGGTGGGGCGCGATACAGCGGCACCGGAACGACCTTGTGCAGCACGCGCGACAATTCCTCGATCGAATAGGGCTTGCGCAACAGCTCGAAGCCATGCGTGCCCTGCTGCACCAGCACATGGCTGTAACCGCTCGCGAGCACGACCGGCACGTTGAGCTCGAGCCGCCTGATTTCCTCGGCAAGTTCCAGCCCGGTCATGCCGGGCATCACGACATCGGTGAAGACGACGTCGAATCGGCTGGTGCCGCCGATCAGCTCCTCCAGCGCGTCCCGGGCGTTGTCGACCAGCGTGGTCCGATAGCCGAGCTCGGCCAGCGCTTCGGTCGCCGACCTGCCGACGTCGATGTTGTCCTCGACCACCAGCACCGACATGCCTCGACCGCCGATCGGCTCGGCATGGCTACCGTCCTCGCCGCGCTGCACCTGGGCTGGAGCGACGCGCGGCAGATAGAGCGTGAACGTCGCGCCGCGGCCCTTCTCGCTCGTGACCCCGACTTCGCCGCCAGACTGCTTGGCGAAGCCGAACACCTGCGAGAGGCCGAGGCCGGTGCCCTGGCCGATGGTCTTGGTCGTGAAGAACGGCTCGAAGATGCGTCCGAAATGCTCCGACGGGATGCCGACGCCGGTGTCCTGGACGTTGATGGCGACATAGCCCAGCGGCGGACGGTCGTGCGGCGCCGCCGGAGTCGGCAGCGCCGCTGCGGGGGCGACGGTGATGCTGAGACGTCCCTGGCCGGCCATTGCGTCGCGGGCATTGACGGCCAGGTTGATCAGCGCCGTCTCGAACTGGCCAGCGTCGGAATTGACGTAGCACGGCTCGTCGGGAACGGAGATCACGACCTCGACGCGTGACCCGACCAGGGTCTTGGTCATGTCGCGCAGGGCGATGACGCTGCGGCCGATGTCGAACACCTCGGGCTTCAGCGTCTGGCGCCGGGCGAACGCGAGGAGCTGCGACGTGAGCTTCGATGCGCGCGCCACCGTATCCGAGATCGCGTCGATATAGCGCTGCCGCCGTTCGTCAGCCAGATCCGGCCGGCGCAACAGGTCGGCCGAGGCCCGGATCACGGTCAGCAGATTGTTGAAGTCGTGCGCGACGCCGCCGGTCAGTTGTCCCAGCGCCTCCATGCGCTGACCGTGCTTGAGCGCATCCTCGGCCTCGAGGCGGCGGGCGGCCTCGACATGCAGGCGCTCGGTCCGCCGCTGGGCAAGGGTCAGGAAGACGATGAGCAGCGCGGTGGCCGGGATGCCGAAGATGAGGTGCCGGCCGATCGTGCCGAGCCAGCGGTTGCGGATGATCGACGTCGCCAGCCCCGCCGAGACGTAGACCGGATAGCCGCCGAGCCGCTGATACCCGACGAGACGCTCGACGCCATCGACCGGCGAGATCTCGGTGACGAGCTGCTCCGCATCTGCGGCCCCGGCGGGAATGTCGCTGGGCCCTGCAGCCGCGCCTCTCCCGCCGCCCGGGAAGCGCGCCAGGATGAGACCATCGAAGCGGCGCAGCGCGAAGTAGCTGCCGGGTGCCCGGCCGATCCGGGCGTAGAAGTGCTCGAAATAATCCGGCAGCACCGAGGCCTGGATGATACCGGTGAAGCTGCCGTCGTCGCTCTGGCGGCGGCGGCTGATGCTGAAGAACGGCGCGCCCTGATAGGGCGGCCGCGGCGTCAACCGCGCGCCGATGAAGGTGCCGATGCTGTCCTTGACGTGGGCGCTGAAGTAGTCGCGGTCGAGGAACGTCATGTCCGGCGCCGGATAGATCATGCTGTTGACCAGCGGCCGGCCATTGGCGTCGAACACCCAGGCGGACTTCATCTGCGGCAGCGCGTCCGACAATTGTCGCAACCGGGCGTGCAGCGCCTGCTCGCGCGCCTTGATGTCGGCATCCGACAGGTCGCGGACGACCTCGTCGATCTCCGAGAGGCTGCGCTCGATGGTCTCGAACACCTTCAGCGCGTGCTCGTGGACGATTTCGAGCGAGCGGCTGATCTCGCGATCGGCCTCCTCATATGTCGTGCCGTGGGAGACGTAGGCCGCGATCACGAACAGAGCGACAGGAAGCGCAAGTGACGCGACCATCATCCAGCGCAGCATCGTCAGCGATTTGCGTTGTGCGGTCTGCACGGTCGCTCCGGCCTCAAAGGGCCACGAGCTTAACGCAATCGACGGCGGCTACAAACTCGCTGCGCCCGGAACTTGTGCCGGTTCCGGGCGCATGATCGGTAAAGCTGTCCGCCCGGCTAGATCTGCCGCTCGACCAGCTTGAACTTGAGTTCCGCGATCGCCTCGGCGGGGTTCAGCCCCTTCGGGCAGGCCTTGGCGCAGTTCATGATGGTGTGGCAGCGGTACAGCCGGAACGGGTCCTCGAGATTGTCGAGCCGCTCGCCGGTGGCTTCGTCGCGGCTGTCCTTGACCCAGCGCGTCGCCTGCAGCAGCGCGGCGGGTCCGAGATAACGCTCGCTGTTCCACCAGTAGCTCGGGCACGAGGTCGAGCAGCAGGCGCACAGGATGCACTCGTAAAGGCCGTCGAGCTTCTCGCGATCCTCGTGGCTCTGCCGCCATTCCTTCTGCGGCGTCGGCGAGGTCGTCTTCAGCCAGGGCTCGATCGAGGCGTATTGCGCGTAGAAATTGGTGAGGTCGGGCACCAGGTCCTTCACGACGGGCTGATGCGGCAGCGGATTGATCTTGACCGCGCCGTCCTTCACGTCGTGCATCGAGCGGGTGCAGGCCAGGGTGTTCTGGCCGTCGATGTTCATCGCGCAGGAGCCGCACACGCCCTCGCGGCAGGAGCGGCGGAAGGTCAGCGACGGATCGATGTGGTTCTTGATCCAGATGAGGCCGTCGAGCACCATCGGGCCGCAATCGTTGACGTCGACGTAGTAGGTGTCGACGCTCGGATTCTTGCCGTCGTCCGGATTCCAGCGATAGACCTTGAACTCGCGAACCTCGGTGGCACCGGCCGGCTTGGGCCAGGTCTTGCCACCGGTGATCTGAGAATTCTTTGGAAGTGCGAACTCAGCCATTTCGGAAGGCCTTCTTGGGTTTGACGGTCGGGCTCAGGTCACACGCGATCAGTACACGCGCGCCTTCGGCGGAATGTACTGCACGTCGTTGGTCATGGTGTAGTTGTGCACCGGGCGGTAATCGATCGTCGTCTTGCCGTCCTTGCTGTCGATCCACGCCAGCGTGTGCTTCATCCAGTTCGTGTCGTCGCGATCGGGAAAATCCTCGCGCGCATGGGCGCCGCGGCTCTCGGTGCGATTGACGGCCGAGTCCATCGTCACGACCGCCTGCGCGATCAGATTGTCGAACTCGAGCGTCTCGATCAGGTCGGAATTCCACACCAGCGAGCGGTCAGACACGGCGATGTCGCCGATGCCGCCATACACCTTGTGGATCAGGTTATGGCCTTCCTGCAGCACCTCGCCGGTGCGGAACACGGCGCAGTTGGTCTGCATCACGTTCTGCATGCTCTCGCGCAGCTTCGCGGTCGGCGTGCCGCCGGAGGCATGGCGATAATGGTCGAGCCGGCCGAGCGCCTTGTCGGCGGAGTCCTTCGGCAGGTCCGGCTGCTTGCCGTTCGGCGTCAGCTTCTCCGCCAGTCGCAGCGCCGCCGCGCGGCCGAACACCACGAGGTCGATCAGGGAGTTCGAGCCGAGCCGGTTGGCGCCGTGCACGGAGACGCAGGCCGCCTCTCCCACCGCCATCAGGCCGGGGACGATCGCGTTGTCGTCGCCGTCCTTCTTGGTCAGCACCTCGGCGTGATAGTTGGTCGGGATGCCGCCCATGTTGTAGTGCACGGTCGGCACGATCGGGATCGGCTCGCGCGTCACGTCGACATTGGCGAAGATCTTGGCCGATTCGGAGATGCCGGGCAGACGCTCGGCCAGCACCTTCGGATCGAGATGGTCGAGATGCAGGAAGATGTGGTCCTTCTTCCGGCCGACGCCGCGGCCTTCGCGGATCTCGATGGTCATCGCGCGGGAGACCACGTCGCGCGAGGCGAGGTCCTTGGCGGATGGCGCGTAGCGCTCCATGAAGCGTTCGCCCTCGGCGTTGACGAGATAGCCGCCTTCGCCGCGCGCGCCTTCGGTGACCAGACAGCCGGAGCCGTAGATGCCGGTCGGGTGGAACTGCACGAACTCCATGTCCTGCAGCGGCAGGCCGGCGCGCAGCGCCATGCCGCCACCGTCACCGGTGCAGGTGTGCGCCGAGGTGCAGGAGGCAAAGGCGCGTCCATAGCCGCCCGTCGCCAGGATCGTGGTCTGTGCGCGGAAGCGGTGCAGCGTGCCGTCGTCGAGCTTCAGCGCGATGACGCCACGGCAGACGCCCTGGTCGTCCATGATCAGGTCGATGGCGAAGAACTCGATGAAGAACTCCGCGGCGTGCCGCAGCGACTGGCCGTACATCGTGTGGAGCATCGCGTGGCCGGTGCGGTCGGCGGCGGCGCAGGTGCGCTGCGCCTGGCCCTTGCCGTAGTCCAGGGTCATGCCGCCGAACGGCCGCTGGTAGATCTTGCCGTCCTCGGTGCGCGAGAACGGCACGCCCCAATGCTCGAGCTCATAGACGGCCTCGGGCGCGTTGCGCACCATGTATTCGATCGCGTCCTGGTCGCCGAGCCAATCCGACCCCTTGACGGTGTCGTACATGTGCCAGCGCCAGTCGTCCTGGTGCATGTTGCCGAGCGAGGCCGAGATGCCGCCCTGCGCCGCCACGGTGTGCGAGCGGGTCGGAAACACCTTGGTGATGCAGGCGGTGCGCAGGCCCGCCTCGCTGCAGCCGACGACGGCGCGCAGGCCCGCGCCACCGGCACCGACCACGACGACGTCGTAGGTGTGGTCCTCGATCGGATAGGCTTTTCCGTTCGTCGCGGGCGCGCCGTTCGCGCTGCCATTTGCTCCGCCGGCCATGGGCTAGACTCCAGTGGACAGTTTGATGAGGGCGTAGATCGAGGCGAGCGCCACGGTCACCGCAAAGAAGTTATTGGCCATGATCGCAACGAGCTTGAGCGGCTCGCTGTGGACGTAGTCCTCGATCACGACCTGCATGCCGATCTTCATGTGCCAGCAGCTCGCGATCACGAACAGCAGCATGATCACGGCGATCGGAATCGAGCCCAGGATCTGGACCGCGCCGGCCTGGTTGCGGCCGAGCAGCATGATCACGACCACGACGACCGGCACGATCAGCAGGGTCATGGCGACGGCGGTGATGCGCTGGCGCCAGAAGTCGCCGGTGCCGGAATGCGCTGCGCCGAGGTTGCGGACGCGGCCGAGCGGGGTCCGCATCGATTTCGCGCGTGCGTTGCTCATCGGCCGCCTCCCACCGCGTAAGCCACGATCCACACCAGGACGGTCAAGGTGATGCCGCCGATCAGGGCACCCCAGGTCAGCGCCTCGCGCTCATTGGGCTTGAAGCCGTAGCCGAGGTCCCAGACGAAGTGGCGGATGCCGGACAGCAGGTGGTGCAGCAGCGCCCAGGTGTAGCCGAACACGATCAGGCGGCCGAGGAAGCTGCCCATGAAGCCCTGGACGTAGGAGTAGGCGCTGGGACCAGATGCGGCGGCGATCAACCACCAGGCCAGCAGCAGCGTCCCGAAATATAGTGCAACCCCGGTGGCGCGATGGACGATCGAGAGGATCATCGTCAGCGTCCAGCGGTAGGTTTGCAGATGCGGCGAAAGCGGTCGTTCGATCCTGGCTGTCATTGGTTGCTTTGATGATTTCTTGTGGGCCGTGAACGCGGGGGGCTTGCGGCCGTGTGGATCGGCAAGGCGGCCTTTATTTACGGAGAAGGAACAGGCGTTGCAACGAACAAATCGCTCAAAATAGAACGCGGATTCAGTACTAGGCGGCCCGAAGGAAAAGGATCAATCGCCGCCGTGGTATACCAGAAACCGGTCGCGACTGGATGCAGCGAACCACTATTCATTGCTACCTCCTCTCCCAGGCCGTTGCCAACGTGGCGGAACAGCTGAATAGCGCCGATCGCCGAGCACTGATTCACCGCTTAACGATGGTCCTGAGCGAGCGGTTTCGCGACAACAGCCAGCGTCATCTGATGATTCTGCAAACCTGCCCGGAGCGATACGCGGAGCAACAACCTGTCTCGGCGCCGGCCCGCGCGGCAGCAAAAGCGCCTCGATCTCCCGCGTTCCTCGCCGCGCACATGGCCCTCCGCCGGTCGATTTTGCCGCATGTCGCCACCCGGCGAAGCAGCCTAGTCTCAACGAGGTGCAACAGACGCGGTGCAGGGAGCCTCGATGCCGCTGCCGACGGTGCGACCGACAGCCACTGAACGCCCGGCGGAACTGCCGGCGCGCAAGGTGTCGTCGCACGAGCCCGTCGAGGAGCCCCTGACCTGCGTGCTCGGCTTCGCCGCCGCCGGCCTGTTCGCCGCCTGTCTCGCGCTGGCCATCCAGCATGAGATTGCCTCGCTCGCCGTGCTCGAATTCGTGCTGATCTGCGCCGCGCCGCCGCTGGCCGCGCTCGCCGGCCTCGCGATCGGACGACGGCGCTAGGCCGCCGTCACTTCGTATAGATGTCCTTGTACTGATCACGCAGCACGTTCTTCTGCACCTTGCTCATCGCATTGCGCGGCAGCTCGTCGACCACGAACACGCGCTTGGGCATCTTGAATTTCGCCAGTCGGCCGTCGAGACCCTTGAGCACGCCGGCCTCGCTGACATCAGCGCCGGGATGGCGCACCACGACCGCCGTGACACCTTCGCCAAAATCGGGATGCGGCACGCCGATGACGGCGGACTCGACCACGCCCGGCATGGCGTCGATCTCGCTCTCGATCTCCTTCGGATAGACGTTGAATCCGCCGGAGATCACGAGGTCCTTGCCGCGTCCGACGATGTGGACGTAGCCCTGTTTGTCGATCTTGCCGAGATCGCCGGTGATGAAGAAACCGTCGTCGCGGAATTCCGACTTGGTCTTCTCCGGCATGCGCCAATAGCCCTTGAACACGTTCGGGCCCTTCACCTCGATCATGCCGATCTCGTCGCGCGCCAGCTCCTTCGCGGTCTCCGGATCGGTGACGCGCACCGAGACTCCGGGCAGCGGGAAGCCGACCGCGCCGGGCACGCGCTCGCCCTCATACGGGTTCGACGTGTTCATGTTGGTCTCGGTCATGCCGTAGCGCTCGAGCACGGCATGGCCGGTGCGCGCGAACCATTCGCGGTGCGTGTCGGCGAGCAGCGGCGCCGAGCCGGAGACGAAGAGACGCATGTGACTGGTCGTCTCCTTCGACAGCCGCGGGTTCTGCAACAGCCGCGTGTAGAAGGTCGGAACGCCCATCAGCACGGTGGCGCGCGCCATCAGATTGATGATCAGGTCGGGATCGAGCTTGGGCAGGAAGATCATCGAGGCCCGCGCGAACAGCGTCACGTTGCTGGCCACGAACAGGCCGTGGGTGTGATAGATCGGCAGCGCGTGGATCAGCACGTCGTCCTTGGTGAAGCGCCAGTAGTCGATCAGGGTCAGCGAGTTCGAGGCGAGATTGTCGTGAGACAGCATCGCGCCCTTCGAGCGGCCGGTCGTGCCCGACGTATAGAGGATCGCCGCCAGATCATCGGCACCGCGCGGCACGGTGGTGAACGCGGTCTCCGCCTTGTCGGCGGCCTCGGTCAGCGAGCCCCTGCCGGAGGCATCCAGTGTCTCCACCTTGGCGCCGACCTTGGCCGCGAGCGCACCGATGCCCTCGGCCTTGGCAGGATCGCAGACCACCACGGTCGGCTCGGCATCGCCGATGAAATAGTCGAGCTCGTTGAGCGTGTAGGCGGTGTTGAGCGGCAGATAGACGCCGCCGGCGCGGACCGTGGCGAGATAGAGCACCAGGCCGGACACCGACTTCTCGGTCTGCGCCGCCACGCGATCTCCGGGCTTGACGCCACGGGCCACCAGCACGTTCGCCATCTGGCCCGCGCGCGCGATCAGATCGCCGTAGGTGATGCGCTGGCCGTCATGGGTCTCGATCGCGAGACGGCTGGGATCGTCGAGACCGTCGAACAGGCGGGAGAACAGGTTGGCGTTGGCGGCTTGGTTCATGCGACATTCCCCTGGAGCGGTGGCCCGCCGGCAGTGCCAGCCTGCGGAACATGATGCTCGACGAAGACGAAAAGGGCTGGGACGGCGGATGGCACCGGCGATGTCGCCAGGGTTGCCGTCTCTGATCGAGGCTGCCTTAGCAAAAACGCCCTTTCAAAGGCAACGGGAGACGCCAAGATATGACCAAAGGGAAACGGATCGCGTGGATCACGGGCGGCGGCACGGGGATCGGCGAGGCCGGCGCGCTGGCGCTGGCGTCCGATGGCTGGACGGTCGTGGTGTCGGGCCGTCGCAAGGCGGCGCTCGACTCCGTGGTGGCGCGGATCGCGGCGAGCGGCGGCACGGCCGAAGCTGCAGTGCTGGACGTCGCCAAGGCGGCGGACGTGCAGGCCGCCGCCGATGCCATCCTGATGCGGCACGGCCGCATCGATCTCCTGGTGAACTCCGCCGGCGTCAACGTGCCGAGGCGGCGCTGGGACGACATGACGCTCGACGGCTGGAACCAGCTGGTCGAGATCAATCTCAACGGCGTGCTGTATTGCATGAAGGCAGTGCTGCCGGCGATGCGCGCGCAAGCGGACGGCACCATCATCAACGTCTCGTCCTGGGCCGGGCGCCACGTCTCGAAGATGCCGGGGCCGGCCTACACCTCGACCAAGCACGCGGTGCTCGCGCTGACGCACTCCTTCAACATGGAGGAATGCGTGAATGGCTTGCGCGCGTGCTGCCTGATGCCGGGCGAAGTCGCGACGCCGATCCTGGAGCAGCGCCCTGTGGTGCCGAGCGCGGAGGAGCAGGCGCGGATGCTGCAGCCGGAGGATCTCGGCCGCACCATTGCTTTCGTCGCGAACATGCCGCCGCGCGTGTGCGTCAACGAGATCCTGATCAGCCCGACATGGAATCGGGGATTCATCCAGACGCCGGGGAACAGGGATTGAGAGGGGGTGCATCTCAAACACGCCGAACGCTCGCACAACGATAGAGGACCTCGGGCCTGGTCTCACGGGATAACCACTGTCGGGCGGGCCTATCACGCGCGACCCCACCGGTGTCGTCCCCGCGAACACGGGGACCCATACCGCGTGATGTCTGAAACAGGCAGGCGGCCGGTATCGAGCACGACAACTTAGCCCTGTGGTTATGGGTCCCGGATCTGCGCGCTTCGCGCTTGTCCGGGACGACAGTGGAGGTTGGCGCATCGAGCGCCGCCTCCGAAAAGCAGATTGAAATCGTGCGGTCTCATCCTCGCGACACGGTGCGCCCGAGCTGTGCTGAAACTCATCGCCCTCAAACAAACAGAGGGCGCAGGGAAGGCCGGGCGCTGGCCGCGCCCGTGGCCCGCCTGCGAAAGAAAATGCAGGCGGCAGGTACCACAGGTCTGGCCGAACACACCCGGCCCTCCCTGCGCAACGGTTTTAACGGCTGCTTCGCGTTCTCCCTGGTGCGCCGGCTTGCTGGCCACCATCACGAGCGCGACACGCCAGGGCATCGCCACCCGCTTGATATCAGCGTCGGGATATCAGGACCGCGCGACTTGACCGTGCGTGCATCGCCGTTCGTCCGCGCAGACGGATCCACGCTGCAGCCACACACGCCCATCGCATCCCACTGCCAACGTCTCGTGACGGTCGCGACACGCCCCTCATGCGGCAGCAGGGACGCGCGGAAATGTGCAGGTGATTTGCCCGACGGCACAAGGCCGAATATCGCGACAAACTAACACGACGGGCAGTTTGCGCATGGGAGGGATGCGAGCGACGTCAGGCGATCTCGCATGAGCGATCATGTAGCCGAAGACTGTGCCGCCCGGACGGTCGGCTTCCCTCCCCCTTGCGGGGAGGGGTTGGGGGTGGGGGTCCGCGGGCGATGACGTTAGCGGCGTAAATGCGGTCCGAGTAGCGAAGCGACGGACCATCGCTGATGTCCGTTGTGAGCCTCGACTCTCATGAACAGCGGGATTTGTGGACCCCCACCCCCGAACCCTCCCCGCAAGGGGGAGGGGAGCGCACCGTCGTTGCGGCAAGGGCGGCGTCACCGACGGAAAGCGACGTCATAACTGCCCAGAGTTCGTCACGCCCGCCCTCAGAACGACGTGCCGCCGCCGAACCGGAATTCCTGGGTGACGTCGTATTTGCCCTTGGACAGCGGCACCGCGTAGTCGAAGCGGAGCGGGCCGAACGGGGAGGCCCAGATCAGGCCGACGCCGACGGAGGAGCGCACGACCTTGCTGTCGTCATACAGCATGCCGCATTTGCAGGCGGCCGAGTTGACCTCGCCGGTGGCGGCCCAGGAGGTCGGGCCCTGATAGCCCCACAGCGAGCCGGCGTCGGCATAGACGGCGCCCTTGAGGCCGACTTCCTTGGGCAGGAACCAGAACGGCATCTGCAGCTCGGCGGAGGCGCCCCAATATTTGGTGCCGCCCAGCGAATCGCCGGTGGCGCCGAGGCTGCGATAGGTGATGTCGCGCGGCCCGATGCCGTTGGACGCGAAGCCGCGCACCAGCGTCGGGCCCATCTGGTAGTGGTCGAGCATGCGCAGGTCCTTGTCGCCGATCTTGTTCAGCATGCCGCCCTGCAGATGGATGACACTGACGATATCGGCGACCAGCGGGGTGTAATATTTCGCGTCCACCGCCGACTTCAGATAGCTGACATTGCCGCCGACGCCGGCGAAATCCTGCCGCCAGTCGATCAGCAGGCCGTCGGTCGGGTTCTTGGTGTTGTCGAGCGTGTTGTAGGTAAGAGTGTAGCCGAGCGCCGAGGTCAGCGCGGCGCCGTCATTCAGCTCCTTGCGCACCGCCAGGCTGGATTCGCCGTCGCCGTAGCAGCCATAGCCATAGACGCCGGAGCTGGTCGCGTTGGTCGGATCGACGCCGCCGAGCACGCTCTGGATATAGGCCGGGGTCGGATTGAAGGCGAGCAGGCCGTTGGCGTTGTTGTTGTTGCAGTTCGCCAGATAGGACGGCAGCGTGATCTCCTGCCGGTACAGCGAGTAGCGCAGCTGCAGCGACAGGTCCTCGCGCAGCTGGAAGCCGAGCCGCGGGCTGAAGCCGATCGTGCGCGTGCCGTAGCTCGTATAGCTGTTGGCGAGCTGCTGACGATAGGAGACGTCCAGCCCGAGCGCCACGCGGTAGTCCAGCAGATAGGGCTCGACAAAGGACAGCGACACGCCGCGGGTATATTGTCCGTAGGTGACCGCCGCCTTGGCGTACAGGCCGCGGCCGAGGAAATTGCGCTCGGAGATCGAGACCTCGGCCAGGGCGCCGTCGGTGGTGGAATAGCCGCCCGAGATCGAGAAATCGCCGGTCGACTTTTCCTCCAGATTGACCACGAGGATGACGCGATCGCTCGACGAGCCCGGCTCTGCGGTGATCTTCACGTCTTTGAAGAAATCCAGGTTCTTCAGCCGGCGCTCGGCACGGTCGACCAGCGCGCGGTTGTAGGCGTCGCCCTCGGACAGATCGAACTCGCGCCGGATCACGTAGTCGCGGGTGCGGGTGTTGCCGCGGATGGTGATGCGCTCGATATAGGTGCGCGGGCCCTCGTCGACCTGGAACACGATCGCCACCGTATGGGCTTCCAGATTGCGGTCGCCGCGCGGACGCACGACGGCAAAGGCGAAGCCGCGGCGCGACGCCTCGATCTGCATCTCCTCGACCGACTTCTCGAGCTGCTCGACGTTGTAGAGCGCGCCGACATTGACGCGCGAATAGCCGCGCAGCGTGTTGGCGTCGAGCGCCGCGACGCTCGACTGGAACTGCACCGAGCTGACGCGGTATTGCTGGCCTTCCTCGATCTGGAACGTGACCAGGAAGCCCTTCTGCCCAGGGTCGTATTCGCTCAGCGCCGCGACGACCTGAACGTCGGCATAGCCGTTCTTCAGATAGAACCGGCGAATCAGGTCTCGATCGGCCTCGACGCGATCGGGGTCGTAGACGTCGTTGTTGCCGAGAAAGCTGAGCCAGTTCGATTCGTGGGTCTTGATCACGTCGCGCAGGCGCGCGGCGGAATAGGCGTTGTTGCCGACGAAGCTGATCGACTTCACGCCGGTCTTGACGCCCTCTTCGATGGTGAAGACGAGATCGACGCGGTTGTTGGGCTGCTCGATGATCTCGGGCGTGACGCGGACGTCGTAGCGGCCGGAGCGGCGATAGATCTCGGCGATGCGCTGCGCGTCGGACTGCACCATCGGACGGGACAGCGTGCCGCGCGGCTTCGACTGCACTTCCGCCGTGAGCTGCTCGTCCTTGACCTTCTTGTTGCCCTCGAAGGCGACGCGGCCGATCACGGGATTCTCGACAACGCGCACGATCAGCCGGCCGCCCTGCCGGTCGATCTTCACGTCGGCGAACAGGCCGGTCTCGACCAGCGCCTTGAGACCGTCGTCGACCTGGCCGGCATCCAGCGTGCCGGACGGGCCGGGCTTGAAGTAGGAGCGGATGGTGTCGGATTCGACGCGCCGGTTGCCCTCGACGGTAATCAAAGTAGCAACCGCGGCCGGCGCTGCCATGGCGATGCGGGGCGGCGCGGTCATTGGCAGGGCCAGCATGATCAGGGCAAACACGCCCGGCAGTCTCAGACGCATCATCGACGCTCTTTCGAAAGTCAGAGTCCTCGGCGCGCACGCATTCGCCGGCACGCCACGGGAATCGCTGATGCCCGCCAATCATGGTCGCGATGCGCCGATCTCGTTTCGCGAAATGTCTGATGATTCTGGATGTGGCTGATTATGTCCGGCCAGACAAGATTCTCGGCCCGGCGGGTCGACAAAGCGTGCGACACGATAATAAGTGCGTCGGCCGCGCTGCGACCGGAAAGCCACGGCGGAGGCGGACATCTCCGTTAAGCAATTGGTCCATCCACGCCGCACTCGGTGGCTTCCGAAATCAAATTCTACAAATCTTCGGAAGTTGGCAATACAAGGGAAAAACCAGGGTGCTAATTGACCATCACCCGAACTAAGCCCCCAAGTAGTTCGGCCAAGGCCCGGTGCGCGCAGATTCCCATTGATATTCCGGCGCACCGGGCCGCCCGTTTTTGTCATCTGCGGCGGTGCTTATGAATGCGCCCTCTCCCCTTGTGGGAGAGGGCATGTACGAGCGTGCGGCAGGCGCGGTTGAGTGAGGGGTATCTCTTCACAAGTTCAGCCCGCGGAGAGAACCCCTCACCCAACCGCGCTCGCGGATGGGCCAGCGATGCCCTCTCCCACAAGGGGCGAGGGCGCTGTATCGGGCAGCGCGCTGGCGGCGGCTTGGGCCTAGCCAAATGAGACGGTTCCCCTCCGCCTCCCCGAATCACCACAATGTCCGCCGCTGTTGCGAAATTGCCTCTGGATCGGGGCAGGAAAACCGATCAAAACGGGCGGCAGCGCCGATGGTTAATCGCGTCTTAACCTCGCCCCACCTATGGTGACCGCTAAAGGCACCGGTTCATGGGCGATCGGCGGCTTCCACTGGTTTGGCGCGCGTTTTACGTATGGCAATGACCGCTTCATCCCCCGCGCCCGCTGGCGCCAGCCATTCGGAGAGCGAACGCTCGCCGTTTGCGCGGCTGAACGAGCTGCTCGCCCCCTACAAGCCGGGCAAGCCGATGATCACGCTCGCCGTCGGCGAGCCGCAGCATCCGGTGCCGGGCTTCGTCGGGCCCGTATTGGCCCAGCACATCGCCGAGTTCGGCCGCTACCCGGCCGCCAAGGGCATCGAGCCGTTCCGCAAGGCGGCCGCCGGCTGGCTGTCGCGCCGATTCGCGCTGCCGCGCGCTGTTGATCCCGAGCACGAGATCCTGGTCCTCAACGGCAGCCGCGAGGGCCTGTTCTTCGCCGCCCACGCCGCGCTCCGCCATGTCGGGCCGCGCCGCGGCAAGCCCGCGATCCTGATGCCGAACCCGTTCTATCCGGTGTATGGCGTCGGCGCGCGCACCGCCGGCTGCGACTCCATCTATCTGCCGACGACGCGCGAGAACGGCTTTCTGCCCGACCTCGACGCGATCGACGAGGTGACGCTGTCGCGCACGATCGCGTTCTACCTCGCGACCCCGGCCAACCCGCAGGGCTCGGTGGCATCAGCGGACTACATGCGCAAGCTGGTCCGGCTCGCCAACGCCTACGGCTTCCTGATCTTCAGCGACGAATGCTATTCGGAGATCTACACGAAGGCGGCGCCCGGCAGCATGCTGGAGCATGCCGGGCCCGACTACACCAATGTGGTCGCGTTCCAGTCACTGTCGAAGCGCTCCAACGTACCGGGCATGCGGATCGGCTTCGCCGCCGGCGACCGCCGATTCCTCGCGGGCTTTCACGAGCTGCGCAACGTCGCGGCGCCGCAGGTGCCGGTGCCGCTGCAGCACGTGGCGGTCGCCGCCTATGCCGACGAGGCCCATGTCGAGGAGAACCGGCGGCTGTACCGCGCCAAGTTCGACCTCGCCGACCAGATCATCGGCAACCGCTATGGCTACAGGCGGCCCGATGGCGGCTTCTGCGTCTGGCTCGACGTCACTGAGCGCGGCGGCGACGAGGAGGTGACGTTGCGGCTGTATCGCGACGCCGGCGTGCGCGTGGTGCCCGGCAGCTACCTGGCGCGGCCGCAGGCCGACGGCTTCAATCCGGGCCTCGGCTACATCAGGCTGGCGCTGGTGGCCGATGCCGAATCCACCGGTGAGGCGTTGCACCGGCTGGTCGAGGTCCTGGGATAATCGCGGGGCTGATGCAGATGCCGGCGATCGAACGAGTCATTCCCCTGGTCAACCACCTGCCGACGTCGCTGCGCGACGCGCTGGTGCGGCGGCTGCGCGAGCTCGCGGGCCTCTGCCTGATCGCGCTGTGCGGCGTGGCCGCGGCGGCGCTGATGACGTGGTCGGTGCAGGACCCCAGCCTGAGCCACGCCACCTCGCGCGCGATCCGCAACATCGTCGGCTATCCCGGCGCGATCAGTGCCGATCTGCTGATGCAGATCCTCGGTCTCGGCTCGATCATGGCGATCCTGCCGCTTTCGATCCGCGGCTGGCGGATGATGACGCACCGGCCGTTCGACCGCGAGGCGCTGCGCTTCGGCGCCTGGATTCTCGGCGCCGTCATCGCCGCCGGCTTTGCCAGCTGCTGGCCGCGCTCGCATGCCTGGCCGCTGCCGACCGGTCTCGGCGGTGTCGTCGGCGATGCCCTGGTGCGCGCACCGGCCGTGGTGTTCGGACCGCCCGGCGTGATCTATCGGCTGGTGCTCGGCGCCCTTCTTCTGGTGGCGATGATCGGCTGCCTGCTGGTGGCCGGCGGCATGGGCGCGAAGGAAGCCGACCCGAGCCTGCTCGCCGACGAGGACGACGACACGCCGCTGGCCGACCCGGAGGATGACGACGACCGCAAGGCGATCCGGCTCGGCTGGGTGTTCCATGCCATCATGAGCGCCAAGGCCCAAGTCGTCTGGTTCCTGAGCACGGCCTACCGCGCGCTGGTGTCGTCAGGACCGCAGCCGCGCGCCGCCGCCGCAGGCCGGCAGGAGCCGAGCCTCGGCCGCGGCCAGGGCAAGCCGACGCTCGCGCCCGAGATGGACGAGGACGGCGGCGACGAGGAAGAAGCCGAGGAGGGCGAGGACGAAGAAGAGGAGGAGGAGCCCGCTCCGAAGTCGCGCAAGAAGCCGGCGCCGAAGACTCCTGCGAAAAAGTCCAACGACAAATACGATCTGCCCTCGGTCTCGATGCTGGCGGCGCCGAAATCCTCCGACCGCCAGCCGCTGTCGAAGAGCGAGCTGGAGGCCAATTCGCGCGCGCTCGAAGGCGTGCTGCAGGATTTCGGGGTGCGCGGCGAGATCGTCAAGGCGCATCCCGGCCCGGTCGTCACGCTGTACGAGCTGGAGCCGGCGCCGGGCATCAAGTCCTCGCGCGTGATCGGCCTCGCCGACGACATCGCCCGCTCGATGAGCGCGCTGTCGGCGCGCGTCGCCGTCGTGCCCGGCCGCAACGCCATCGGCATCGAGCTGCCCAACGTGCATCGCGAGAAGGTCTATTTGCGCGAGCTGCTCGTCGCCAAGGAGGCGACCGAGAGCGTCGCCAAGCTGCCGCTGTGCCTCGGCAAGAACATCGGCGGCGAATCCATCATCATCGATCTCGCCCGCACCCCGCACATGCTGATCGCCGGCACCACCGGCTCGGGCAAGTCGGTCGCGATCAACACCATGATCCTGAGCCTGGTGTATCGGCTCCGGCCCGATCAGTGCCGCCTCATCATGGTCGACCCGAAGATGCTCGAGCTTTCCGTCTATGACGGCATCCCGCATCTCCTCACGCCCGTCGTGACCGACCCGAAGAAGGCCGTGGTCGCGCTGAAATGGGCCGTGCGCGAGATGGAGGAGCGCTACAAGAAGATGGCCAAGCTCGGCGTGCGCAACATCGACGGCTACAACGCCCGTCTCGGCGAAGCGCGCGCCAAGGGCGAGGAGCTGACCCGCACCGTCCATACCGGCTTCGACAAGGAGAGCGGCAAGGCGATCTACGAGGAAGAGAAGCTCGACCTCGATCCCCTGCCCTACATCGTCATCATCGTCGACGAGATGGCCGACCTGATGATGGTCGCCGGCAAGGACATCGAGGGCACGGTGCAGCGCCTCGCCCAGATGGCGCGCGCCGCCGGCCTGCACGTCATCCTGGCGACGCAGCGTCCGTCGGTCGACGTCATCACCGGCACCATCAAGGCCAACTTCCCGACCCGCATCTCCTTCCAGGTGACGTCGAAGATCGACAGCCGCACCATCCTGGGCGAGATGGGCGCCGAGCAGCTGCTCGGCCAGGGCGACATGCTCTACATGGCCGGCGGCGGCCGCATCAGCCGCGTGCACGGCCCGTTCTGCTCCGACGAGGAGGTCGAGAAGGTCGTCAAGCATCTCAAGGCCCAGGGCTCGCCGGAATATCTCGAGGCGGTCACCGCCGAGGAGCCGAGCGAGGAGGATGGCGCCGTGTTCGACGCCACCGGCATGGGCGGCGGTGGCGGCGGCGACGACCTGTTCTCGCAGGCGGTCGCCGTGGTCAAGCGCGACCGCAAGGCCTCCACCAGCTACATTCAACGGCGGCTGCAGATCGGCTATAACAAGGCCGCTTCGCTGATGGAGCGGATGGAACAGGAAGGCATCGTCGGCCAGGCCAACCACGCCGGCAAGCGCGAGATCCTGGTGCCCGAGGAGGAAGGCGGGTTCTGACGGCCCGATGGCCGCAGAAACGCCGCTTCGGTGCCCGATCTTCACGCGATTACGATCACGCTGCCCGGCCGAACCGGGATAGAACGCGTAAAACCTCAGGACGTCGTTTTGAAAAGCTCCTTGTTGAACAGCACGTTTTCGTATCACGCAGCTTGGCGCGGGCGCCGGATCGGCGCCTGGCTGGTCGCCTGCGCCGTGACGACATGCTCCATCGCCGGAGCGTCCGGTCACGCCGCCGCGCAAGGCACGCCGGCTCCGAAATCAGGCCCGAAGAGCGGCTCCCAGCTCAGCGCCTCCGACCAGCAGCGGGCCGGCCAGAGCCCCTCGACCACCCAGACGGCCCCGCCCAATCCGGTCATTCCCGATCCCCGGCGCAACGTGCCGGCCAGCATCTTCACCTCGTTCGACGCCAACCAGAAGGCGCAGGCGGCCAAGGTCAGCGCCTATCTGTCGTCGCTGCAGACGCTGGTCGGGAATTTCGTTCAGGTCGGCCCGGACGGCAGCAAGACCAAGGGTGATTTCTACATCCAGAAGCCCGGCAAGGTCCGCTTCGAATATGACCCGCCGACCCCGATCGACATCATCGCCGACGGCTCCTCGCTGGTGGTGCGCGACCGCAAGCTCGCCACCCAGGACGTCTATCCGCTGTCGCAGACGCCGCTGCGCTATCTCTTGTCCGACCGCATCGACCTGTTGAAGGACACCAACGTGATCGCGGTCGCCGCCGACGACCTCTACGTCACGATCACGATCGAGGAGAAGCAGGCCCTGATCGGCACCAGCCGGCTGATGCTGATGCTCGGCGCCAAGGACGGCCAGCTCAAGCAGTGGACCGTGACCGATCCGCAGGGCTACGACACCACGATTGCCGTCTACAATCTCGATACGACCAAGAAGCTCGACCCGGCGATGTTCAAGATCGACTTCACGGCCTACCCGTCGACCCCGCCGGGCTGACGCCGCCTCCCGCGCTCGCTCAGCGCGATTCGAGCCCGCGCACCTTCCACTGCGCTTCGGACAGCGCAAGCTTCTCGAAGCGCTTGCGCGCCTCCTCGAGGTCATCGGCTGGAAGCGCGTCGCAGCCGGGCCGGTCGCGCAGGATCATCGACGTCGTCGCCCAGCTCAGCCGTGCCGCCTTGCAGGCCAGCAGCAGATCCGTGAGGCGATCCTCCTCCAGCAGCGTTTCGATCGTCTCGATGGTGACGACGCAGAGCAGCGCCAGCGCCGCGATCACGGCAGGGAAATCGCCGGTGGCACAGAAGCGGTTGACGGCGGAGTCGCCGAGCTTGCCGGTGCGGCTGAGGGCGGCGACCTCAGCCTTGACCTGCTGATAGTCCCAGATCGCGCGCATCGCCGCGCCGGGCGAGCGGGTCGGCGTCGCCTGAAGGGTCGCGCGGGTCGCCGGCGGTGCGGCCTTGATGAAGCGGGCGCGGGCGCCCTCGCTGGCCGCGGCGACGAAGGCCCGCGACAGCTTGGCCGGCAGGTCGGTGCGCAGCGCGAGCTTCTCGGCGAGATCCTCATCGCGCTCGGCGATCTTGAACAGGCTGCGATAGCCATCCTCGGACAGCTTTGCTGTGAGGTTCTGCGCCAGCGCCATGCGGACCGCCGGAAAGCCGCGCGCGATCAGCTGCGTCGTGAGGTTGTCGCCGATGCCCCTGCGGCTGGCGAGCGCGACGAGATGCGCCGGGCTGCCGGTGCGGATGAACTCGGCGAGGTCGCGCTCGGTCAACACCGCCGCCTTGGCCAGCATCGGCCCGGCGACGCGCAATTCGGGGTGAACAGCGAGCATCCGCGCCGTCGCGTAAGGCGCGCGCTCGACGCCGGCGAGCGCCATGCTCAGCTCGGCCAGCAGTTCGGTCGCGACCTGCGGCATCAGCCTAGCGAACATCTGATCGTAGAGATCGAGCTGCTCGGCGGACGCCGGCCGCGGACCGGCCAGGAACAGGCTGGTGGTCCGGCGCAGCATGTCGGTGGCGAGCTCGGACACCGTCCGCGCATCACCGGCGGGCGTCTTGGCGGTTGGAGCTGCCGCGGGCGCTGGAGGCATCACACGTCCCTCGTTGGGCGCCTCTCGGCCGTGACGGAGGCGCGGGTCGATCGTCGATTGCGGAAGAATGCGAAGGCCGGACTAAAGGGGCGTTAAGCCAAGCAGACCGACCTGGGTCGCGATGCGACCGTCGTTAACGGATTGCGCGCGTCTGGCGCACCGGCTTGTTCCTGTATTGTTCTTGCGAACTGGACCCGCTTCCGCTAGCCTTCTCGCGGGAGGGGCATCATGGTCCAGCGCGTTTCCACCGTTGCCTTCGAGGGGATCGAGGCCCGCGCGGTCGACGTGCAGGTCCAGGTCGCGCCCGGACTGCCGGCGTTCGCGATCGTCGGACTGCCGGACAAGGCGGTGTCGGAGGCGCGCGAGCGGGTGCGCTCGGCGCTGATCGCCTCCGGGCGGGCGCTGCCGGCGCGGCGGATCACCGTGAACCTGGCACCGGCCGACGTGCCCAAGGAAGGCAGCCATTACGACCTGCCGATCGCGCTCGGCCTGATGGCCGCGATCGGCGCCATCCCGCCCGATGCGCTCAGCGGATTCACCGTGCTCGGCGAGCTCGGCCTCGACGGCTCGATCGCGCCCGTCGCCGGCGTGCTGCCGGCCGCGATCGGCGCCAATGGCCGCGAGGAAGGCCTGATTTGCCCGGCCGCCTGCGGTGCCGAGGCGGCGTGGGCGAGCCCCGATCTGCAGATCATCGCGGCGACATCGCTGATCCAGATCGCCAACCATTTCAAGGGCACGCAGGTGCTGTCGCGGCCGCAGCCGAAGATCCAGGAGGCGCCTGCAAGCCTGCTCGACCTGCGCGACATCAAGGGCCAGGAGAGCGGCAAGCGCGCGCTCGAGATCGCCGCGGCGGGTGGGCAATCTGTTGAGCATGTGCTACATTGATCTTGGCAGAGTGCGGGCCGAGAGCCTCGATGTGAGCCGTTGGATTTGGCCTAAGCAAAACGAGGCGGAACCAGAGATCTGGCTCCGTCCTCGAGGACAGCTGAGCGCGCGGGTTTATTCGACGCGCTAACAGCGCGGTACCACCATGAAAAGCGCGAGCACCGAGAATGCGTACCCAAGCGCAAGCATTACGTAGGGGATTGATTTGATCCATTCGCGACGGCTCAAATGACACAGCGAAACGATTGAGTACGACGTCATAAGGAGCAAAGCTGCAACCGAGATGAGGCTCTTATCCATTGTTTGACTCCGGGGTTGTTGGCCCGGCAGTTGTTTGAGCCTTCTTACTTTGCTTCCTTGCTAGAGCGGATTTGGATTTGTTTGCAGGAGATCACTTGTTCTGGTCTATTTTCTTGCAATTTTTTGCAGGCTTCAAATGATCCCGACCCTGGCAGAAAAATACCGTCTGGATTATCTGCGGAAGACCTACTTTCCCGATCTGTCAAACGACTCCGAATTTCGACGAAGAGTTGTTACAGTCGGAATTGAAGAGCAATCAGACCCAGATTATGAAAAGCCGGCCACGCTCACACTTCTCACGAAGAAAGAAGCGGGCATTCCACTGGGACCCAGGGTATCTCTCAAGCACAATCCATTCCTCGCCCGAATCAAGTTACCAGGGGACAGCAATTACAGTGACACTCAGTCCATCGGCGACGATTTAAGACAGGCGTGTGCTCATGTGTTCGCGACCGATATCTTTCTAAGACAAGGAAAAAAGATCACGGTCCCCAAGATCGACAGAACGAGCGTAAAGCCTTCGGCTGCTGAAAAGATCAAAGCGGAGGCAGAGGAGCCCTTCTTCAAACTTCGCGATCAGATTTTTGACTATCTCCAGAATGGTTCACGTTATCCCTATCAGCTACTTGGGGAGCAAGCACTAGGTCACGAATTAACCTACGAGCCCCTACTTAAATATAATCTCACGCGCGAAAGAGAGCGGACTCGGGCAGAAGGCAAGAAACTTGGCCTTGTCATTCGCACTGAGGGTGCTCTTTTCTTACGCGGCGCTGAACCGCGAGACTGGTCGATACTGAGTGACGTCGCGGTACCGAGAATCGAACATGAAGAGGCGATTGCCCGATCTATTGTCGAAAATCGTCTCTGTATTGTCACTGGGGCAGCTGGGGACGGCAAGACAACGATCTGCAAGCGAGTTGCCCTCCGACTCAAGTCCGCTGGCTGGCGAGTTTTCTATGCAACTGCGCCAGATGACACATCACAAGATCTGAGTGGTTACAAACTCACCGGAAGCAATACAGCAGTCTTTGTCGACAATGCTGAGTTTCTAAATTCATTTACTTCTGTAAGTAAGTTTCTACGAGCCAATCCTCACGTATCTCTGGTTCTGATCGCCCGGCACCATCAGATCATTGACAAGCTCAAGCCGATTTCGCACCTCAATCCGCGAGAGCACTTTGTCGGTCGTTGTAAGGCCGAGTTGGCAGAGTCTCTCGCCAAAACTATAGTCCGCCACGGCGCCGCACCGGATTGCTCTGAAGCGATCCTTATCGACCGAATACGCACCAGCATTTCGGAGGGAAGCACGCATCTTCTCGCCATCATGATCTACGCCACGCGCGGCGAGTCGTTCTCGACCACGATACAATCGATGATCCGGCAGTTCTCCGCTAGCGGTGATGATTGGATTCTGCGTTTGGTGGCTCTCGGGGCAATGTTTGCCTATCTGGCAAATAATCCTCAACTTCTTGTGGACCGAACTTTGATTACAAAGTTCGCTGACATCCATTGCGATGGCAATGAGGCCGAATCAACTAGATCGATTTTAGAGCGAACCCAAAGCGAGATAATGAGGCGGTCATCATCGTCTTCCTCCACCAAAAGAGCGACCTTGTCATTGCGACATCCTGATATCGTGACAGAGGTCCTTAGGCGCTTCTATGAGATCAATCCGGGCGTCGATATAGGTGACGTCGAGACTTTTGAGTCTGATTTACGGCAGCTTTGCCTTGCGGCTACCATGGTTGCAATGGAAAAGGCCTATAGTTATGCTCGGCGAGTTCCCAACTACTCTATAACCCTCCTTTCTTTTCTCTTGAGCTATACATGCGAACATTCTTGGATACCGAGGGCTCCGGTCATTGACACTGCATTTTATTGCGCCAAACGATGGGGGACATCTGAAGCCGACAAGGCTCAAGCTATTCGCTATATTTTCCACGTGTTCAAGAACCAACTAAATAATAAAATCGATGATGTTGAGGACATTCGCCACACCGGGATGCGATACGTGGCAATGGGAGGAGATGATCCGAATCTTCTCACGCTGTGGATGACGTTTGAGTTTGATAATGCAAATCCTGGTGCCGTAGAAACGAAGTATTCTGGGCGTTGGATTGGCTATGAGCACTTACTAAAGGCCAATTTCCCCGATCCCAACCTGCTGGCTTGCTGGCTTACGGCCGAATTCAATCTCGGCAATGCCGGGTCACCCAGTAAGATACATTCGGGGCGGTGGCTCGGCAGTAAGCACCTCTCGCAATCTGATCCACCGGATGCTAACTTATTAGCTTGCTGGCTGAAGGCCGAGTTTGATCTCGGGAATGCCGGATCTTCCACTGAGCCATATACGGGACGTTGGCTGGCCCATAAGCACCTATCCTATCCCGGGATTCCGGACTCGTCGTTGATAGCGACGTGGATGAAGGCGGAAGTCTCACTAACTAAGTGCGGTGATCAAAACGAGAGCGGCTATCTGTTAGCCCGATCCGTCGCCGAAACAGCGTGGATGAGAGGTGTGCGTGGTGCCGATTTCATTCAAAAATGGATCCAGCTTGAGGCGGGACAGAGGAACTTTGGTTCAAAGACTACTCCGGTGTCTGTATACGGCATAGTCTGGAGATATTGCGAAGAAGGTTACCTCGATAATAAAGTAATCGACACCCTGCTCCGTCCGCCAATCTATCAAGCATCTCCCGAATATTACGAGATCGAAACGGCGATCAGGAACCAAGTTGGTGAGATTAATTTTGAGCAGCTTCGTAACAAAATTACATCGGGTGCTCTGTGTACTAACGAATACCTCAACGATGAGAAGAAAGCTTGAGTATAGCTATAAATGGTTATTCGCTCGATAGAGCTCGAGTGGTAACTTGCGTTCTCCGTCTACTCACTTCGTCTCTCATAGACTGCTGATGAAGTGGGTCAGCATAATTGCAGATCGTCGCTCTTCTACTCCGCGTGTGATCCACGATCCTCTTCTGGGAGATGCTCTCGCTACATCGCCGCGCAAATGAAATGACATGGACGTCGGCGCCGATAAGTGTTCCCGTATTGTTCTTGCTAACCTGCTCCGCTTCCGCTAGCCTCCCAGCCCGGGAGGGGCATCATGGTCCAGCGCGTTTCCACCGTTGCCTTCGAGGGGATCGAGGCCCGCGCGGTCGACGTGCAGGTCCAGGTCGCGCCCGGACTGCCGGCGTTCGCGATCGTCGGACTGCCGGACAAGGCGGTGTCGGAGGCGCGCGAGCGGGTGCGCTCGGCGCTGATCGCCTCCGGGCTGGCGCTGCCGGCGCGGCGGATCACCGTGAACCTGGCGCCGGCCGACGTGCCCAAGGAAGGCAGCCATTACGACCTGCCGATCGCGCTCGGCCTGATGGCCGCGATCGGCGCCATCCCGCCCGATGCGCTCAGCGGATTCACCGTGCTCGGCGAGCTCGGCCTCGACGGCTCGATCGCGCCGGTCGCCGGCGTGCTGCCGGCCGCGATCGGCGCCAATGGCCGCGAGGAAGGCCTGATCTGTCCGGCCGCCTGCGGTGCCGAGGCGGCGTGGGCGAGCCCCGATTTGCAGATCATCGCGGCGAGCTCGCTGATCCAGATCGCCAACCACTTCAAGGGCACGCAGGTGCTGTCGCGGCCGCAGCCGAAAATCCAGGAGGCGCCCGCGAGCCTGCTCGACCTGCGCGACATCAAGGGCCAGGAGAGCGGCAAGCGCGCGCTCGAGATCGCCGCCGCCGGCGGGCATCACCTGCTGATGATCGGCTCGCCCGGCGCCGGCAAGTCGATGCTGGCGGCGCGGCTGCCGTCGATCCTGCCGCCGCTGTCGCCGGCCGAGCTCTTGGAAGTGTCGATGATCGCCTCGGTCGCCGGCGAGATCGAAGGTGGCGCGCTGACCAACCGGCGGCCGTTCCGCAGCCCGCATCATTCCGCCAGCATGGCGGCGCTGACCGGCGGCGGCCTGCGCGCCCGCCCCGGCGAGATCTCGCTGGCGCATCAGGGCGTGCTGTTTCTCGACGAGTTGCCGGAGTTCGATCCGCGCGTGCTGGATTCGCTGCGGCAGCCGCTGGAGAACGGCGAGGTCTCGATCTCGCGCGCCAACCACCGCGTCACCTACCCTGCCCGCTTCATGCTGGTCGCGGCGATGAATCCATGCCGCTGCGGCAACGCCTTCGAGCCCGGCTATGCCTGCAAGCGCGGCCGCATCGACCGCTGCACGGCCGACTACCAGACGCGCATCTCCGGCCCGCTGATGGACCGCATCGATCTGCGCATCGAGGTCCCCGCCGTCACCGCCGCCGACCTGATCCTGCCGCCGTCCAAGGAAGGCTCGGCCGAGGTCGCTGCCCGCGTCGCCGCCGCGCGCGACCTGCAGCGCGAACGCTATGCCAAAGCGGGCCTGCCGCAGGTCAGGACCAATGCCGAAGCGCCCGCCGCCGTGCTCGACGAGATCGCCAAGCTCGACGCCCCCGGCCAGAGGCTGCTGCGCGAGGCCGCCGAGACGATGCGGCTGTCGGCGCGCGGCTATCACCGCGTGCTGCGCGTCGCCCGGACGCTGGCCGATCTCGATCATGCCGATGCGATCGGCCGGCTGCATCTGGCCGAGGCGCTGTCGTATCGCGCGCTGGCGGAGGACAATCGTCACGCGGCGTGACTGCCCGCCCCTTCAACACTCTGGTAACGACTTCTCTTTACGCTCCGACAACCATAAGGCCCGCGTTTCGTCCTCAGGCCTGCCGCGTCGGTGCGTATCATGTTGCGTTTCAATGTCATCGTTTCGGCCGTGCCGCTGATCGCGGCCGTGGTCATTGCCAAGGTCGAATTGGCACCCTCCCCGCAGCCCTGCATTGCCATCGGCGCCGACAGCGCCTCGCTCGGCTCGGCGCCGTTCCACGCCGATCTGCATGTCGACTTCACCAACGATCCCGCGCTCGCCACGGTCCGCGTGGCCCTGGCCGAAAGTCCTGAGACGGCCGATGTCGTCGTGGTCGACGATGCGCCCGTGAAAGAGGATCAGGGTTGCGGCATCACGGCCGCCACCCAGGTCGTCGCGATCGCGGCTGATCGCCTTGCGGGTTCGCAGCGGATCTATCTCGCCCGCGATGATGCCGATGGCCGCGCCGACTATCGCATCTACGTCCGCTCCAGCCACATGACGGCCGGGGACGCTGCCGCACTGATCGTCGCGGCCCGCAATCATTCCTCATCGCCGGCCAATCCGGTTCTGTGACTCGGGCTAACGCCCGGTTCACCATCTCTGCACCGCCGGCTGGCGTGGGCATGACCTTTCAAAGTCTCAGCAATACCGACGCCGCATGGTGCGGGGTCGGCGAGGACATCGGGATCGGAAGCTGGGGGTGAACGAGATGGGACCGATTTTTCACGTCAGGCTGCGCCTGCGCCGGTTCATGCGCCGTCACCACACCATCTTCGCGATCCTGCGCTCGCTGATGATCTTCTCCGCCGGCTTCGGCGGCGCCTACGGCTTCATCAAGGCCAGCGTCTCCCCGAACTCCGGCTACAATCCGCACGCCTTCGCGATCGGCGCCAGCTTCCTGTTCGCGCTCGCCTGCGTCGGCCTGGCCACGCTCAGCATGCGGCTGCGCTTCGTCGCCAGGAAGCTGCACAAGATCGCACTTCACAACGAGGTGCTGGCCGACCGGAACTGGGAGCTGCAGGAAGCCGAGCAGCGCGCCCGCAATCTGTTCGAGCAGCAGGGCGATCTCATCGTCATGCGCGCGCGCGACGGCACCATCGTCTTCGTCAACGACGCCTATTGCCGGATGGCGGGCCTCGACCGCGACAACCTGCTCGGCAGCGCGTTCACCTTCGAGCTGATCGAGCAGGGCGACAGCGCGCTGGAGCCGAACGGCACGCGCGTCCACGACCAGCGCATCGAGAGCGCGATCGGACCGCGCTGGATCGCGTGGCGCGAGGCGCTGGTGCGGTCCGACGCCGGCCAGCCCGCCCTGCTGCAATGTGTCGGCCGCGACGTCACCGACCGCACCGAAACCGAGCGCGCGCTGGCGGAGGCGCGCGACCAGGCCAACGCCGCGAACCGCGCCAAGTCACGCTTCCTGGCGATGGCCAGCCACGAGATCCGCACGCCGTTGAACGGCATCCTCGGCATGAGCGGCCTGTTGCTCGACACGCAGCTGACGCCGGAGCAGACGACCTACGCCAAGGCGGTCCGCACCTCGGGTGAAGCGCTGATGTCGCTGATCGACGAGCTGCTCGACTATTCCAAGATCGAGGCCGGCAAGCTGGCGCTCGAGGCGCAGCCGTTCTCGCTGGCGGCGCTGATCGAGGAGATCACCGAATTGCTGGCGCCGCGGGCGCAGGCCAAGCAGTTGGAGATCGCGGCCTATCTCGACGAGCGGCTGCCGACCTGGGTGACGGGCGACGCGGCGCGGCTGCGCCAGGTGCTGCTCAACCTCGCCGGCAACGCCATCAAGTTCACCGCGACGGGCGGCGTTGCCCTGATCGCCGAGCCCGGCATCTGGCCGAACGAGATCAGCTTCCAGGTGCGCGACACCGGCATTGGCATCGCAGCCGACGCGCAGGACCGCATCTTCCGCGAATTCGAGCAGGCCGACGACAGCGTGGCGCGCAGCTTCGGCGGCACCGGGCTCGGGCTCGCGATCTCCGACCGGATCGTCAAGCGCATGGGCGGGCGCATTTCGCTGCAAAGTCAGCTCGGCGCCGGCTCGACCTTCGAGGTGTCGGTGCCGCTGCCGCCGGCGCTGGAGCGCGGCGAGCAGAACAGCTTCCGCGGCCCCGATCTCGCCGGACAGTCGATCATGCTGGTCGCGCCGGCCGGGCTGCAGGCCGAGCTGATCGAACGGCGCCTGCAGAACTGGGGCGCGCAGACCTGCCTGGTCGCGGAGGCCGAGGTGGCGGAAGCCCTGCTGCCCGAACGCGCCTGGCATGCCGTGCTGGTCGACGACGCCATCGGCAGCGATGAATCGCTGCGTCTGGGACGGGTCGCGCACCACCATACGACGCGGCTGATCGTGTTGGTGACGCCGGCGAGCCGCCACGAGCTGGCACCGGCGGCGCCGTTCCACGGCTATCTCGTCAAGCCGCTGCGCGCCGCCTCGCTCGCCGCACGCGTGAGCTTCGACACCGACGGCACGGTGCTCGCCGACGATCCGGTCCCGACGATCGCGCCGCCGATCGCGGCTCAGGCCGGCGCGGGCCTGTCGATCCTGGTCGCCGAGGACAACGACATCAACGCGCTGCTGATGCGCTCGCTGCTGACCAAGCTCGGCTATCACGCCGACATCGCCGTGCATGGCGAAGCCGCGCTGGACTCCTGGCTCGCGGCGCGCTCGGCCGGCGCACCGTACGATCTGATCCTGATGGACGTGCAAATGCCGAAGCTCGACGGCATTGCTGCCGCCAGGCGCATCCGCGCCATCGAGGCCAGCGAGCCCGGCGGGCGCACCCCGATCCTGGCGCTGACGGCCAACGCGCTGGTCGAGGACCGCTACGCCTGCTTCGAGGCGGGCATGGATGGGTTCCTGGTCAAGCCGATCGATCGCGACAAGCTCGACGAGGCGCTGGCGAATCTGGCGGCGGCGCGACAGGTGCCAGCGTAAGGAATTAGTTGGGGCGGATCAGCCCGGCGCCGCGCCCGCCGGCCCCGTTTACAGCCGCCTCAGCGCCACCGTCTCGATCTCGTGATCCGCGCCCTTCTTCAGGATCAGGGTCGCGCGCGGCCGGGTCGGGAGGATGTTGTCCTCGAGATTGGCCAGGTTGGTGCGCTCCCAGATCGCGATCGCGGTGGCGATGGCCTCCTCGTCCGACAGCAGCGCGTAGCGGTTGAAGTAGGACCTGGGATCATGGAACGCCGTGTCGCGCAGCGAGAGGAAGCGCTTGACGTACCATTTGCGCAGGATCGCCTCGTCGGCATCGATATAAACCGAGAAGTCGAAGAAGTCGGAGACGACCGGCACGGCCTTGCCGTCGCGCGGCAGCGGACCGGTCTGCAGCACGTTGACGCCTTCGACGATGAGGATGTCCGGCTGGTCGATCTCGGTCCACTGATTGGGGACGATGTCGTAGCTCAGATGGGAATACACCGGCGCGCGCACCGGATGGCGGCCGGCCTTGATGTCGGACAGAAAGCCGAGCAGCCGCGGCAGGTCATAGCTTTCCGGAAAGCCCTTCTTCTGCATCAGGCCCTGCCGCTCCAGCACCGCGTTCGGATACAGGAAGCCGTCGGTGGTGATGAGATCGACCTTGGGCCGCGGCGACCAGCGGGTCAGCAACGCCTGCAGCACGCGCGCGGTGGTCGACTTGCCGACCGCCACCGAGCCCGCGACGCCGATGATGTAGGGCATCTTGCGGTCGCGGATGCCGAGGAACTGACGCTGCGCGTAGTACAGCCGCTGCGCCGCGTCGACATACATCGACAGCAGTCGCGACAGCGGGAGGTAGATGTCCTCGACCTCCTGAAGGTCGAGACGATCGTGCATCGACCGCAGCTTGGAGAACTCGCCGGGCTCCAAGGTCATCGGCGTGTCGTTGCGCAGCTCGGCCCATTGTTCGCGGGTGAAGACGCGGTACGGATTATATTGTTGTTCGGTGGTGCGCATATCCATGACGCTGCCCTTCGTTTCCCCGCCGCCGCGCCCTACTCCGTCTTGCGCGACGCCTTTTCTTCCAGCCCCGATTGACCGGTGCGCTTGCCGAGCGCCGCCTCGACCTCCTCGAGCCGGACGTCGCGCGACTTCAACAACACCAACAGATGAAACAGCAGATCGGCGCTTTCGGAGATCAGATGCTCGCGGTCGGTGCCAACAGCGGCGATGACGGTCTCGACCGCCTCCTCGCCCATCTTCTTGGCGCATTGCGGCGGCCCCTTGTCGAGCAGCTTGCGCGTATAGGACGCCTCGCCGCCCGCCGCGGCGCGCGCGTCGATGATGGCAGCGAGATCGTGAAGCGTGAAGCGGGACATCAGCCGGTACTCGGAACGCCTGCCCGACCACGGCGGCCGGACCAGCGTTCATCTAACATTTTTGCGACGCAATGTCGTCAGGGATCGAGCCGCATCGGCAGGCCCTGGCGCACCATGTGCTCCTTGGCCTGCCGGATGGTAAATTCCCCGAAATGGAAGATCGACGCGGCCAGCACCGCGGTCGCGCGGCCCTCGCGGATGCCGTCCACCAGATGATCGAGGTTGCCGACACCGCCGGAGGCGATCACCGGCACCGGGACGCTGTCGGCGACCGCCCGGGTCAGCGGCAGGTCGAAGCCCTGGCGGGTGCCGTCGCGGTCCATCGAGGTCAGCAGGATCTCCCCTGCCCCCAGCGATACCACCTCCTGGGCATATTCCAGCGCATCGATGCCGGTCGATTTGCGGCCGCCATGGGTGAAGATCTCCCAGCGGCTTCCGCCGCCAGGCCGCGACACGGACTTGGCGTCGATCGCGACCACGATGCACTGCTCGCCGAACTTCTCGGCCGCCTCCTTGACGAATTCGCGCCTGCTCACCGCGGCCGAATTGATCGAGACCTTGTCGGCGCCGGAACGCAGCAGGGTCTTGATGTCGTCGATGGTGCGCACGCCGCCGCCGACCGTGACCGGCATGAAGCAGGCCTCCGCCGTGCGCCGGACGACGTCCAGCATGATGCCGCGGTTCTCATGGGTGGCGGTGATGTCGAGGAAGCAGAGCTCGTCGGCGCCGGCGGCGTCATAGGCGATCGCCGCCTCCACCGGATCGCCGGCGTCGCGCAGATTGACGAAGTTGACGCCCTTGACCACCCGTCCGTCCTTGACGTCGAGGCAGGGAATGACGCGGACCTTGAACATCCTGTTTTCTCCTACGCACGCGCCGCGCGGATCAGCGCCAGTGCTTCCGCGGGATCGAGGCGGCCGTCATAGAGCGCGCGGCCAGCGATGGCGCCTTCGAGCTTTTTCGCCCGTGGTGCCAGCATCGCCTTGACGTCCTCGATCGAGGCCAGGCCGCCGGAGGCAATCACGGGGATCGAGATGGCATCACCGAGCGCGATCGTGGCCTCGAGATTGAGGCCCTTGAGCAGGCCGTCGCGCGCGATGTCGGTGAAGATGATCGCGGCGACGCCGGCGTCCTCGAAACGCCTGGCGATGTCGAGCGCCGTGACCTCGGAGGTCTCGGCCCAGCCCTCGACGGCGACCTTGCCGTCGCGGGCATCGAGTCCGACGGCGACGCGGCCGGGGAAGACCTTGGCTGCGGTCTTCACCAGCTCGGGATCGCGCACCGCCGCGGTGCCGATGATGACACGGGTGATGCCCTTGGTCAGCCAGGCCTCGACCGTCGCGAGATCGCGGATGCCGCCGCCGAGCTGCACCGGCATCTTGACAACTTTCAACATCGCCTCGACCGCATGCGCATTCATCGGCTTGCCGGCGAAGGCGCCGTCGAGATCGACGACGTGGAGATAGTCGAAGCCCTGGTCGGCGAAGCTCTTGGCCTGCGCGGCGGGGTCGAGGTTGAACACGGTGGCGCGCGCCATGTCGCCCTGCTCCAGGCGCACGCACTGGCCGTTCTTCAGATCGATGGCAGGAAACAAAATCATCTGAGCTGTCTTTCAGGCAAGCGCCCTGCCCGCCTCCTGGACGGACAGGCGCGCTGCGCTCACGGCTTCCACTTCAGGAAGTTGGAAATGAGGGCGAGACCGAAACGCTGGCTCTTCTCGGGATGGAATTGCGTGCCGATCGCGGTGTCCTTGCCGACGATCGCGGTGACCGGACCGCCGTAGTCCGCGCGCGCCAGCACGTCGTTCTCGTTGACGGCATTCAAGTGATAGGAGTGCACGAAGTAGGCGTGCAGGCCCTTCGGCCCGAGCGGCAGCCGCTCCAGCACCGGATGCTCTTGCAGCACATCGAGCGTGTTCCATCCCATATGCGGGATCTTCAGGCTCTCGTCGCGAGGCGTGATCTTCTCGACGTCGCCGGAGACCCAGTCGAAGCCGTCGGTGGTGACGTGCTCCTTGCCGCGCGTCGCCATCAGCTGCATGCCGACGCAGATGCCGAAGAACGGCCGCGCCTTGTGGCGCACGGCCTCGGTCATCGCCTCCAGCATGCCGTCGACGGAGTCGAGTCCGCGGCGGCAGTCGGCGAAGGCGCCGACGCCGGGCAGAACGATGCGGTCGGCGCGATACACCGTGTCCGGATCGCGCGTCACCACGACCTTCTGCGGATCCTCCATGCCGCGCGCGGCGCGCTCGAACGCCTTGGCGGCGGAATGCAGATTGCCGGAGCCGTAATCGATGATCGCGACACTCATCGTCCACCTCCGGGTTCTGGGAACAAGCCAATGATGCTGGCATGCGGCAGCGGCGGCGGGTGCTGCCCATTGCCATTGTCACGCGAGGGCGGCGGTGCGCCGCGATCGACGGTGTAGTTGCTGTAGCCGAGATCGCTGCGCCGGGCGGCCCAGCGCTCGAAGAAGCGGCGCTCGGCGGCATCGAGATCGTCGGCCACGACGACGTCGAGCTGGCGCCAATTGCCGCGCGAATAGCTCCAGCGCTTCAGGCTCGAGGCTTCGAGCCCGAGCAGGATCGCAAGCAACAGATCGATTCCGGCAATCGCGGCGCCGCTGACGCCGACGCGTACCAGGACGACGTCGAGCGCGATCATCAGCAGGGCCCAGACCAGCATCGCAAGCCAGAGGCGATGCCAGGCCAGCCAGACGGCGCCGAGCACGGCGGCCCAGAAATGGAAGCCGTCGCGGATGAAGACGAAGCGATCGGTCGAGCGCAGATCGGCTCCGGCGGCGAGGGGAGCGTGAACCGTATAAACGGGCATGTCGAAATTCCCTTGGGAGGAGGGAGGTCAGCCGCCGAGCTGACCCTTGGTGGATGGCACTTCGCCCTTGTTGCGCGGGTCGATCGCGAGCGCGGTTCGCAGCGCCCTGGCCAGACCCTTGAAGCAGGATTCGGCGATATGATGGGCGTTCTCGCCGTACAGCGTCTCGACATGCAGCGTGATGCCGGCGTTCATGGCAAAGGCGTTGAACCACTCGCGCACCAGCTCGGTGTCGAACTCGCCGATCTTGTCGCGCGCGAAGGTCGTGCGGAACACCAGCATCGGCCGGCCCGACACGTCGATCACGACGCGCGTCAGCGTCTCGTCCATCGGCATGTGGATCGAGGCGTAGCGGGTGATGCCGGCCATGTCGCCGAGCGCCTGACGCACGGCCTGGCCGAGGGCGATGCCGACATCCTCGGTGGTGTGGTGGAAATCGATATGCAGGTCGCCGACCGCCTTGACGGTCATGTCGATGCGGGAATGCCGGGCAAGCAGATCCAGCATGTGATCGAAGAAGCCGATCCCGGTCGCGATATCAACCACGCCGGTGCCGTCGAGGTTCACGGACACCTCGATCTCGGTCTCTTTGGTCTTGCGCTTGATGGTCGCGCTACGCATGGGGTCAGCTTTCCCTTGAAAACGCGGCCCTTTTATCAGGCGGATGACACCTTAGCTACTGCGGGATGACGCCCCGGACGCCTGATCTCGGGCCATGGTGAGCGGATTTCAAGGCCTGACAGGGCAGGGCAGGGACCCGGTAATTGTATCCCGACGCCTCAGCGCCTAAATCAGGGCATCAACCAGGGATCCCCCATGCACGCATCTTCGAACGAGCCCACCGTCTGGCACGGCACCACGATCCTGACCGTCCGCAAGGGGGGCAGGGTGGTGATCGGCGGCGACGGCCAAGTCTCGATCGGCCAGACCGTGATCAAGTCCAACGCCCGCAAGGTGCGCAAGCTCGGCAAGGGCGACGTCATCGGCGGCTTCGCCGGCGCCACGGCCGACGCGTTCACCCTGTTCGAGCGGCTGGAGAGCAAGCTGGAGCAATATCCGGGGCAGCTGACCCGGGCCGCGGTCGAGCTCGCCAAGGACTGGCGCACCGACCGCTACCTGCGGCGGCTGGAGGCGATGATGATCGTGGCCGACAAGGAGGTCTCGCTGGTGCTGACCGGGACGGGCGACGTCCTGGAACCGGAGGCCGGCGTGATGGCGATCGGCTCCGGCGGCAACTATGCGCTGGCGGCCGCGCGGGCGCTGATCGACACCGACAAGGACGCCGAGAGCATCGTGCGCCGCTCACTCGACATCGCCGCCGACATCTGCGTCTACACCAACCGCAACATCACCATCGAAGCGCTGTCGGCCGAGTAGACGATGACCGCGGACGAGATCGGCGCCCCGTCCCGGCCTTGGTCCGGACCCTGGCTCATCCTGGCGCTCGGTCTGCTGGTGCTGCAGGCCGCACTGTTGTTCGCGCTGGGCCGGCTGCCGATCTGCGCCTGCGGCACCGTCAAGCTGTGGCACGGCGTGGTGCAGAGCTCGGAGAACTCCCAGCATCTCACCGACTGGTACACGTTCTCCCATGTCATTCACGGCTTCCTGTTCTATGCGCTGACCGCGCTGGTTCTGCCGTTTCTGCCGTGGCAGGGGCGACTGCTCACCGCGATGCTGATCGAGGGCGCCTGGGAGCTGGTCGAGAACTCCAGCTTCATCATCGAGCGCTATCGTGCCGCCACGATCTCGCTGGACTATTTCGGCGACAGCATCGTGAACTCCGTCGGCGACACCTTGGCGATGATGACCGGCTTCCTGCTGGCGCGGGTGCTGCCGGTCTGGCTGACCGTCGTGATCGCAATCGCGTTCGAGATCGGGGTCGGCCTGCACATCCGTGACAACCTGACCCTCAACATCCTGATGCTGATCTATCCAACCGAGGCGATCCGGCAGTGGCAGGCCGGGCCGCCGCTCCTGTGACGGCGGAAATCCGGCTTGCCCTCATCCCCGTCCGACCCTAGCTAGAGCCCATGACCGACTTTTCCCCCCGCGAAATCGTCTCCGAACTCGACCGCTACATCGTCGGCCAGGCCGACGCCAAGCGCGCCGTCTCCATCGCCCTGCGCAACCGCTGGCGCCGGCTGCAGCTCGATGCCGGCCTGCGCGAGGAGGTGCTGCCGAAGAACATCCTGATGATCGGCCCGACCGGCGTCGGCAAGACCGAGATCGCGCGGCGGCTGGCCAAGCTCGCGGGCGCGCCGTTCCTCAAGGTCGAGGCGACCAAGTTCACCGAGGTCGGCTATGTCGGCCGCGACGTCGAGCAGATCATCCGCGACCTCGTCGAGGTCGCGATCGTCCAGGTGCGCGAGCGCAAGCGCAAGGATGTCGCCGCCCGCGCCCAGCTCGCCGCCGAGGAGCGCGTGCTGGATGCGCTGGTCGGCGCCAATGCGAGTGCTGCGACGCGTGACTCGTTCCGCCGCAAGCTGCGCGCCGGCGAGCTGAACGACAAGGAAATCGAAATCGAGACGCAGTCCTCGGGCGGCGGCATGCCGATGTTCGAAATCCCCGGCATGCCGGGCGCGCAGATGGGTGCGATCTCGATCGGCGACATCTTCGGCAAGCTCGGCGGCCGCACCAAGACGCGGCGCGTGACGGTCGAGGCCTCGCACGACATCCTGATCGCGGAGGAATCCGACAAGCTGCTCGACAGCGACCAGCTGGTGCAGGAGGCGATCGGCGTGGTCGAGAACAACGGCATCGTGTTCCTCGACGAAATCGACAAGATCTGCGTGCGCGAGAACCGCGCCGGCGGCGACGTCTCTCGCGAGGGCGTGCAGCGCGACCTGCTGCCGCTGATCGAGGGCACGACGGTCTCGACCAAGCATGGCGCGGTCAAGACCGATCACGTCCTGTTCATTGCCTCGGGCGCGTTCCACATCGCCAAGCCCTCGGACCTCTTGCCGGAGCTGCAGGGACGATTGCCGATCCGGGTCGAGCTGCAGGCGCTGACGCGCGACGACATGCGCCGCATCCTGACCGAGCCGGAGGCATCGCTGATCAAGCAATATGTCGCGCTGATACGGACCGAGGGCGTGACGCTCGACATCACCGACGATGCGATCGACGCGCTCGCCGACATCGCGGTTGCGGTGAATTCGACGGTCGAGAACATCGGCGCGCGCCGGCTGCAGACGGTGATGGAACGCGTGCTGGACGAGATCTCCTTCAACGCCTCCGACCGCGGCGGCGAGACGATGCGTGTCGACGCCGCCTATGTGCAGCAACACATCGGCGACCTCGCCAAGAACACGGATCTCAGCCGGTTCATTTTGTAAGAGGCGTCGCCCTTCAGCCTCTGCGCTCTTTCGCACAGGCGTAGCGTCACCCTCCGCTGTCGTCCCCGCGAAGGCGGGGACCCATAACCACCGAAGCTGATTGTCACTCAAGATGGCGGCTCCAGCCCTGCCTCATCACGTACAGCGGTGGTTACGGGTCCCGGCTCAAGGCCGGGACGACAGCGGTGGGTGTGGCGGCGAGCTTGCCTCCATCTCTCACCGCTCGGACATCGCATGACGGCCGCCTACAGCCGGCACTGGCGCACGATGCTCGCCGTCAACGCCGCGGTCATGCTCGGCGTGTTCCTGCACAAGCTCACGCTGCCGCCCTACATTCCCTACATCCACCTGCTTGTCGACTATCACCACGGCTTCATCAAGCGCGCGCTGATCGGGGCCATCGTCGGGTTGTTCACGACGAAGGTGCCGGTGTGGCTGGTGTTCGCGTTGGCAGGCCTCGTCTGGCTGATCACGTTCGGATTGTTCGTCCAGCTATTCCGCCGAACATTCGGATTGAACAGCGCACAGCTCCCGCTGTTCGTCTTCACCGCTGGCTCGCCGTTCGTGTTCAAGAACTTCCTGTTCACGCTCGGGCACTTCGACGTCTATGGCTGTCTTGGTGCCATCATCCTGATGCTGGTGCCGGCAGGCTCGCTCGGCTACGTCCTGCTCGCTGCGCTGACCTCGGCGGTGCTGGTGCTGATCCATCACATCCATCTGCTGATGTACGTGCCCACCATCGCCGCCATCGTCGTGCTGCGCTACTACTTGCCGCGCAGGACGACGCGCCTCGACATGGCCGTCGGCGGAGCCGCACTGATCGGACTCGGCGCGCTGTTCCTGACGGCGCAGTTCCTCGGCACGATGCCGCTGCCGGAAGCGGACTTCACAGCATATCTGCGGACCCGCATGGCCGATCCGACACGCACCGAGCTCTTGCAGTTCGCTTACGTGTGGTACCAGCCACTGACGAAGGAGGTGCAGGACACCTGGGCAAGACTGCCGTCGAACCTGCTCGGCTTGCCCGTCTATGCGCTGCTGCTCTGGCTTCACGCGCCGCTCTGGCGCACTTTCAGGGACCTGATTGGCGCGCTGGAAGAGCAGCGCCATCGCCAGATCGTCATCGCCGCGCTGGTTGTCATCACTCTCGCTTACCTCGTGATGTTCGCGATGGTGTTCGACTATTCGCGCTGGATCTCGAGCTGGGTGGTCTGCATGGTGCTGATGCTGCACGCGGTGAAGACGCTGCCCACCACAAAGCCTGTGGCCCTCATCGACGCAGGCGACCGCACGACCACGATCCTGGGCTGGATCGTCACCGCCATCCCGCGCGTCGGCATCATCCGGCCGTTCTGAGGCTCAGCCCCGGGCGCGCCTGATCCGGACATAGAGCGCGCCGGCACCGCCATGTCCCACATGAGCCTCCTCGAAGCCGACAATCAGCGAGCGGAATTCCGGCAGGCTCAGCCAATGCGGCACCTGGCGCCGGAGCACGCCGCGTTCGGGATCCGCACCGATCGTACCCTTGCCGGTGATGACGAGCACGAAGGTGAGACCGTCATGCTGGGCGCGATGCAGGAAATGGTGCAGCGCCTGGTGCGCCCGGCTCTGGGTCATGCCGTGCAGATCGAGCCGCGCATCGATCTCGCTGCGGCCGCGCGACAGTTTCGAGCGCTCCTTGCGGCCGAGCGAGACCAGCGGCGGGATGGCCGGCCGGGCCGGCTTCGGCACGACCACCGGCGCGACCGGCCGCGGCGTCATCATCGGCTTGTCCGGCTGCGGCTCGGCCGTCACCATCGGCGGATGCGGCCGCACCGGACGCGGTGTCTTGCGCAGCGGCTTGACCTGGCGCGCCACCGTCTCCCACAGCGTACGCTCGTCCTCGGAGAGGCCACGCTTGCGACGGCCGCGGGGCGGCTCGGGATCTTCAGACATGGAGACGGCTTGTCATCGGCGGTTGCGGTGGCGCCTGCCATAACGCAATCGGCGGATATTGCGATCACTTTCGATACGGGGGCGAGCCTCGGGCAGGGGCACGGGCTGTGGTGCCACGACGTTCTGCGCCACCGTGGTCGCCGGGCTTGCGCTCGCGGCGGGAGCAGAGGCTTTCGCATCGTTGACCGGAGAGGCGGCGGCTTTGTTGGCCTGGTTGGCCTGCCCCTGATCCTTCCCTTGATCCTTGACCTGATCCTTGGCTGCCTCCTTCGGCAGCACCTGCGGAAACAGTTTTGCGATCTTCTCCGACGGCCGTGCATCCGGCAGCGGCATCTTGCGGCCACGCGCAACCGGATCGAGGCTCTTCGGCACCAGCATCACGAACTGGATGCTGTGCTTGAGACGGCCGGAAACCTTGCCGGCGTCCTGGCCGGCGCCGAAATAGAGATCGGCGCGCGCAGGTCCGACGATCGCCGAGCCCGTATCCTGCGCGATCATCAGCCGGTGGAACGCCGTCTTCGACTTCTCGGATTCGATCGGCAGCTCGCCGGTGATGAAGAACGGCGTGCCATAGACGTGCAGCGACTTGTCGACCGCGATCGAGCGGCCCGGGGTCAGCGGAATGCCCTGCGCGCCGACCGCCTCGTCCTTCTCCGACAGCTGCACCTCGCGGAAGAAGATGTAGGAGCGGTTCATCCGCCGCAGCTCGTTGGCACCTTCCGGATTCTGCTCCATCCAGTCGCGGATGCGCTGCATCGACATCTGCTCGCGTGGAATGATGCCGCGCTCGATCAGGATGCGGCCGACCGGTGTGTAGGGAAGGCCATTATAGGCATCGTAGTTGATGCGAATGGTCGAGCCGTCGTCGAGACTGATGCGCGCCGATCCCTGGATCTGGGCAAACAGCAGGTCGGTCTGGTTCCTGAGCCATGCGATCTCCAGGCCGCGCCCCTCGATGGCACCGTCCTCGATCTCGGCGCGGTCGTAGTAGGGGACCAGCTTGCGCCGTCCGATCTTGCGATAGACGGGGCCCTTGTTGGGCAGACTCGTCGCATCCTGCTTGAAACCACGGACAAACAAATTGGAGGGCCGGCGATAGACTGGAACGTTGTAGACCTCATTCTGGGTCCGCGAGCCCTCGATGACGGGTTCGTAGTAGCCGGTGACGAAACCGTCGGCATCGCCGAGCTTGGAGATCCTCAGCGGCTCGAAGTGCCGTTCGAAAAAAGCCCTTGCCGCAGCATTGTCGGCGAGATCGGTGGCCCGAGCATCGCGACAGGGGTCGCGCAGGGAATCACCCAGCGCCTTACCATCCACCCTGCCATCCGGCGCTGCATCCGTCTTCGCGGCGATCGGCTTGCAGCTGGCGCGGAACGTCCGATAGGCCGCGAGCTGATCGTCGTCGTTCCAGCCGGGCACGTCGGTCCAATCCATCGGCAGGTACTGGCTGTTGCTGATCTCGAGCGGCCAGTCGAGCTGCGGGTAGGGCAGGTGGCGCATCGGCGGCGTCGCCGCCCGATGGCGCGCGCGAACCGCCTCGGCTGCATAGGGGGCGAGCGCCACGGCAGCGACGCTCAGGGCGAGCGCCGGCGTCCAGTAGGTCAGGCGGCGGGCGGTAAAACCCCGCTTCCAAATTTCGCGAACCATGCTTGCACCATCAAAGTACCACTCAACGCGAAATTCAGAGAAAACGGGATGCTGAAAAGATCCGTGTCAAAAATCGAGGATGCGCCTCTTCACGCGCCTCACGCAGCCGGTCGACAACGGGAGCAGGCGATCTCCCAATGTAACGCCAGCGGCGGCAGCCTATTCCATCAATGGCTGCCGGTTCCGACCAGCTTCCAGTTCGGATCGCGCGAGCCGGTGTCGCGGGCGAAAGTCCAGATGTCGGTGATGTCGGCGACCTTGTCCGGATTGCCGTCGACGATGTTGCCGCCCTTGTCGCGTGTCACCGAGATCATCTGCGAGACGAAGCGCACCGTGACCTGCGCGGTGCGGTCGCGCAGCTCGGCGCCGACCAGTTCGGCGGTATCGATGGAGACGAAGCGGGTTTCGGTCTTCTGCTCCTGCTTCTCACGCTCCTTGATGACGGCGTCGAAACTCTCATAGACCTCGGACGACAACAGGTCGCGCAACGCGCGGCGATCGCCATTGGCAAACGCCAGCACGATCATCTCGTAGGCGCTGCGCGCGCCGGTCAGGAAATGGCGCGGATCGAACGAGGAGTCGTCGGCGACGATCGCATCGAGGCCACGGGCGAGCGGCGTGCCCGGCTCGGCCAGACCACGCCAGCGATCACCCGGCGCCGGCATCTCGCCGCCGGGGACCGCAGCCGAGGGGTCGATGGGCTTGTTGGGAACCGGCATGACGTGGTTGTCCGGCGCGCCCTGGACCGCGTTTCGAGCGGCATGATCGAACGGCGTCCGCTCGCTCCCGGTGCGCTGCCCGAGCACGGCGCGCAGGCGGATGAAGATGAAGACCGCCAGCGCCAGGAAGATGATGGTATAAATGTCCACGTCGTGTTCGCTTTCTGACTTGTCGAGCCGAACGCGGAGCCCGGCCACCGGGCACCCGTTCTACAGGATCCAGGTTAAGACCCGTGAATCCCTGGTCGACCCGGATGTAGTCATCGAATTGGGCCCGGCCAATGGCGCATTGTGGCGCGCCGATCCTAACCCTTTTCCCCCTCAAGGGGAAATCCGATCGGCCCCGGATTGGAACAGGGGAGGCCCGTCTCCGGTTCCCTCCGACGGCCGATGCGACAAATAGAGGCATACTGGCCGGATCGAGCGGTTGCTTCGGCCCTTGACGGCGTCGGTGGCTCGTCCTTGTGGAACAAGCCGGCCCTATGGTAGCCACGCGCCGCAACGACCCGCCCTTTTTGCCTGGAGAACACTGCGATGACCAACGGTAACGGCGCCACTCCCGACGCGGCTCCTCCTCCTCAACTGAACGTGCTGGCGCAATACATCAAGGATCTCTCGTTCGAGAATCCGAACGCTCCGCAGTCCCTGGCGCCGCAGGGCCAGCCGCCGCAGATCAACATCCAGATCAATGTCGGCGCCAATGCGCTGAATGACACCGAGTACGAGGTGACGCTGACAATCGAGGGCAAGGCCGAGAGCGGCAGCCAGGTGATGTTCAGCTTCGAGCTGGTCTATGGCGGCGTGTTCCGGCTGGTCAACATCCCGCGCGAGAACCTGTCGCCGATGCTGCTGATCGAATGCCCGCGCCTGCTGTTCCCGTTCGCCCGCGAGATCGTCGCCAACTCGGTGCGCGACGGCGGCTTCCCGCCCCTGATGCTGGACCCGGTCGATTTCGTCGGCCTGTACCGCCAGAACATGGAGCGTCAGGCCGCGGCCCAGGGCGGCCAGGTGCTGTCGAGCTGATCGTTTCGCTCTTTAAAAGTTTGATGTTCGCAGGGCGTGATCCGCCGCCGATCGGGCGGATCACGTGCCGGCGAGAAACTCCATCCAGATCGGCTTGTCGCCGAGGGTAGCGATGAAGGCGCGATGTGCCTCTCGCTCCGCCTCCGTGACCCGCGGCGACAGCGGCTGCTCTCGCTGACGGCGCGGCGTCTCGCCGGCGGACCCGATGCGGATCTCCTGGCTGTCCTGGGTCAGGATCAGCTGCGACTGCCGCGCCCCGACCAGATCGACATAAACCTCCGCCAGCAGCTCGGCGTCGAGCAATGCGCCGTGCTTGGTCCGGCGCGAGTTGTCGATCGCATAACGCGAGCAGAGATCATCGAGTCGGTTCGACACGCCGGGATGCTTGCGTCGCGCCAGCAGCAGCGTATCGACGAGGCGGTCCCGCGGAATGGCCGCGCGCTTGACCCGATCGAGCTCGGCATTGATGAAGCCGATGTCGAAAGAGGCGTTGTGGATCACCAGCGGGGCATCGCCGATGAATTCCAGGAACTCCTCCACGATCTCGTGAAACAGCGGCTTGTCCGCCAGGAACTCGCTCGACAGGCCGTGAACGGCGAACGCTTCCGCCGGCATGTCGCGTTCGGGATTGATGTAGCGGTGGTAGACTTGGCCAGTGGGCATGCGGTTGATGATCTCGACACAGCCGATCTCGACGAGGCGATCGCCGCGCAGGGCGTCGAGGCCGGTGGTTTCGGTGTCGAGAACGATCTCACGCATCTAGCTTGATCCGTCGAAATTGCCGCGTGGCCGGTTTGCGAATCAGCCCCGGCGCTGCGGCATTCTAACGACCTCAGCCAGGATGTCGCGGATGCGTGCCCGCACCGGATCGAGCCCGTGCGAGGTATCCACGACGAAATCGGCGCGCTGACGCTTCTCGGCATCCGGCATCTGCCGTGCGAGCAGCGCATCGAGCGCCTCGTCAGTCATCGTGCCGCGCGCCAGGATGCGCTGCCGCTGGATCTCGGGCGAGGTCGACACCACCACCACGGCATCGACGCGCTTGTCGCCGCCGGTCTCAAACAGCAGCGGGACGTCGACCACGGCGACCGGCACGCCGGACTGCTCGGCGTCATCGAGAAACTTCTGATGATAGGAGCGCAGCATCGGATGCACGATCGCTTCGAGCCGGCGGATTGCGGCGGGATCGCCGACGACCTTGGCCGAGAGCCTGGCCCGATCCACCTTGCCGTCCACCGTGGTCCCGGGGAATTCGGCTTCGATCGCCGGCGCGGCTTCGCCTTCATAGACCTTATGAACGGTCGCGTCGGCGTCGTAGACCGGGACGCCGGCTTCGGCGAACAGCTTTGCGGTCGTCGACTTGCCCATGCCCATCGAGCCGGTCAGACCCAGCACTCTCATCCGCGGTCGCTCCCCTGACGCATGGCTGCGGTCGGCATCAGATCCCAAGCAGCTTCGCTTCGCGAAAATAGGCGAGCAGCGGCAACAGCGGCAGACCGAGGATAGTGAAGTGATCGCCGTCGATCCGGTCGAACAGGTGCACCCCGAGCCCTTCCAGCTGATAGGCGCCGACGCTGGATGTGACGGCGTCACCGGCGGCATCGAGATAGGCTGCAATCTCGGCCTCAGAGAGGGCGCGCATCGTCATCCAGGCGACGGCAACGTGCGAGAACAGGACCTCGCCGTTGCGGACCACGGCGATGGCCGAGTGCAGCGCATGGGTGCGCCCGCCCAACGCCAACAATTGCTGCATGGCATGCTGGCGGCCGGCCGGCTTGTTGAACATGCGCTCGCCCAACGCGAGCGTCTGATCCGCGCCCACCACGTAGGAATTGGGCCTGCTTGCCGAGACCGCAGCGGCCTTCGCATTGGCAAGGTGTAACGCAATCTCGTAGGGCGCGACCAGGCCGGCTTCGGCCTGCACCGCGCGTTCGTCGATATCGGCCGGACGCGCCTCGCACGCGAGTCCTGCGTTCGCGAGCAGCATCCGCCGCGCGCGGCTCTGCGATGCCAGAATGAGAGGCTCGTGACTGCACCAGATGGACATTGATCCGCTCACTAGTCCGGAAGCCGCTGCCGCTGCCGGTCGGTATAGAGTTTCAGGATCGCGGCGGCCGTCTCCTCGATCGAGCGCCGCGTCACGTCGAGCATGACCCAGTTGAACTTCGCACTGAGCTTGCGCGCATAGGCGACCTCGTCCGTCACCGACTGCTTGTCGACATAGTTCTCATTGCCGGATTCCGCACCCATGCTGAGCAGGCGATTCTGCCGCACCTGGATCAGCCGCTCCGGGGTCGCATGCAGGCTGACGACCAGCGGTTTCTTCAATGTCTCGAGCTGGTGCGGGATTGGAATGCCCGGGACCAGCGGCACGTTGGCTGTGCGCACGCCGCGGTTGGCGAGATAGATCGAGGTCGGAGTCTTCGAGGTCCGGCTGACGCCCACCAGCACCACCTCGGCGTCTTCGAGGCCGTCGACCATTTGCCCGTCATCGTGGAGCATCGTGTAGTTCAGCGCATCGATGCGGGCGAAATATTCGGCATTGAGCACGTGCTGCGCGCCGACGCGGCCGGCGGTCGACGCGCCGAGATAGGCCTCGAACAGCTGCATCACCGGACCGATGATCGACAGGCTCGGAATGTTGATCTGCTGGCACTTACCTTCGAGCCGGCTGACCAGGTCCTTCTCGAGCAGGGTGAACAGCACGATGCCCGGCGCTTCCTCGATCTCGTCGAGCACGCGGTCGAGCTGCTTCTGGCTCCGCACCAGCGGGTAGACGTGCTCGACCGGGGTCACGTTGGTGTATTGCGCGGCGACTGCTCGCGCGACCGTGATCAGGGTTTCGCCGGTCGAATCGGAAACCAGATGGAGGTGAAAGTAGTTGCCGGTGGTGGGCATCAAATCCTTAACGATCTGTGAATCCCTGTGAAGGATGGGGCCAAAAAGTCGCCTCGGACCGCTCCCTTTGTATAACCCCGATTGTTCTGCACATGGTCGCCGTCCGGGACAACGTCAGGCAGCAGCGCGATGATATCGGGACGAGGCCCATTTGTCTCTGGATAAGCTGTCGAAGGATTTCGACAAGCGTCTGAATCACATCAGACTCTGGGGCGATCCGGTGGGCGCAGCGCGCATGTTGAGGGATGTGAACAAGCTGCGGGCAGACTGCGGATGACATTGCATGAGTCCAATCCACCGCTACCTAGACTCAAACCTTAAGATTCTAAAATTATTTGGTTTGGAGGGGACTGAGCGAGCGGATATGTCTCGGCACGCAAGCTGATCGCTGGCTGAGAGGATCGCGCGTTTCCGATGTATGAGTGGATCAAGGCCCTGCACGTCATCGCCGTCATCGCGTGGATGGCCGGCATGCTCTATCTGCCGCGGCTGTTCGTCTATCATTGCGACGCCGAGATCGGTTCGAAGCAGTCCGAGACGTTCAAGGTCATGGAACGGCGCCTGCTCAAGGCGATCATCAATCCCGCCATCACCGTGACTTGGCTGGCCGGGCTTTATCTGGTCTGGGCCGGACACTGGTATACCAGCGGTTGGTTCCACGCCAAATTCCTGCTGGTGCTGATCATGTCCGGCGTCCACGGCCTGTTTACCCGCTGGGTCAGGGAATTCGGCGCCGACAAGAACACCCGGAGCCAGAAATTCTACCGCTATGTCAATGAGGTACCGACGGTGCTGATGATCGGCATCGTGATTCTCGTGATCGTCAAGCCGTTCTGACCGTTTCCCAGGGAATACCGCTCCGCTGCAGATGCCTTGCAGACGACGGCGCGATTTTCTATATTATGGATATCCCACCCCACGCAGGCGGATGTGGTTGCGTTCCGGCTTGACCGGCCGCCGCATCAGGTCTGGTGCCTCATCGGCGCCAACCTTGCTCAGACCTGCGGACCTCATTTTCGTCCGCCTTCCCACAGCCACCTCGCATCCCTCCCAAGTCGCTTCCACAGGACCACCCCAATGCGGGAAATCAAACTACAGGACCTCAAGTCAAAGACGCCGGCCGAGCTCGTCTCCTTCGCGGAGGAAAACGGGGTCGAGAACGCCAGCACGATGCGCAAGCAGGAGCTGATGTTCGCCATCCTCAAGCAGCTCGCCATCCAGGAAATCGACATCATCGGCGAGGGCGTCGTCGAGGTTCTGTCCGACGGCTTCGGCTTCCTCCGCTCGCCCGACGCCAACTACCTGCCCGGCCCCGATGACATCTATGTCTCGCCGTCGCAGATCCGCCGCTTCGGCCTGCGGACCGGTGATACGATCGAGGGCCACATCCGCAGCCCGAAGGAGGGCGAGCGCTATTTCGCGCTCCTCAAGGTCAACACGCTGAACTTCGAGGATCCCGAGAAGTCCAAGCACAAGGTCAATTTCGACAACCTGACGCCGCTGTTTCCGGACGAGCGCTTCCGGCTCGAGCTCGAGGATCCGACCCGCAAGGATCTGTCGCCGCGCGTCATCGACATCGTCGCGCCGATCGGCAAGGGCCAACGCGCGCTGATCGTCGCGCCGCCGCGCACCGGCAAGACCGTGCTGATGCAGAACATCGCGCACTCGATCACGGCCAATCATCCCGAGTGCTACCTGATCGTGCTGCTGATCGACGAGCGCCCCGAGGAAGTCACGGACATGCAGCGCTCGGTGAAGGGCGAGGTTGTGTCCTCGACCTTCGACGAGCCGGCGGCCCGTCACGTCCAGGTTGCGGAAATGGTGATCGAGAAGGCCAAGCGCCTGGTCGAACACGGCCGCGACGTCGTCATCCTCCTGGACTCGATCACCCGCCTCGGCCGCGCCTACAACACTGTCGTGCCGTCATCCGGCAAGGTGCTGACCGGCGGTGTCGACGCCAACGCGCTGCAGCGGCCGAAGCGCTTCTTCGGTGCCGCGCGCAACATCGAGGAAGGCGGCTCGCTGACGATCATCGCTACTGCGCTGGTCGACACCGGCAGCCGCATGGACGAGGTCATCTTCGAAGAGTTCAAGGGCACCGGTAACTCCGAACTCATCCTCGACCGCAAGGTCGCGGACAAGCGAACCTTCCCGGCGATCGACATCGCCCGGTCCGGCACCCGCAAGGAAGAGCTCATCACCGAGCCGCAGAACCTCAAGAAGATGTACGTCCTCCGCCGCATCCTCAATCCGATGGGCACCATGGACGCGATCGACTTCCTGCTCGACAAGCTCCGCAGCACCAAGAGCAATGCCGAGTTCTTCGAATCCATGAATACCTGATTGGACCACGGTCTCGATCTGGACGGGGGCGCTCTTCGGAGCGCCCTTTTTGTTTGCGGGACTGTATCAGGCGCGGGCGCCACCGCTCGTCGGCGGCATCCGACGTAAAGCATGCCGCTGCAAACCGATTGTGTTTCGCTGCCGGCAAGCCCAACTGAGGATGATGCATCCTCACGATCAGACCATCTTTGCATTGTCCTCGGGACGGCTGCCGAGCGCGATTGCGATTGTCAGACTCTCTGGCTCACATGCGGGATCTGCCCTTCGGCTGCTGGCGGGAAGATTGCCGGTGCCGAGGACTGCAACACGCGCCTTGTTGCGCGATGGCGGTGGCGAAGCGATCGACGATGCCGTCGTGCTGTGGTTTCCCGGACCCGCAAGCGCCACCGGCGAGGATGTCGCCGAGCTGCACGTCCATGGCAGTCGTGCCGTCATCGCGGCGGTGTTCTCGGTCCTCTCGACGATGCCGCAGATGCGCCCTGCGGAGCCGGGCGAGTTCACGCGGCGCGCGTTCGAGAATGGCAAGATCGATCTGACCGAGGCCGAGGGGCTCGACGATCTCATTCATGCCGACACTGATCGCCAGCGGCGCCAGGCGTTGCGCCAGCTGAAGGGCCTGCTCGGTGACAAGGCGCGAAGCTGGCGGGAGCAGATCATCGAAGCGGCGGCGCTGATCGAAGCCGGGATCGACTTTGCCGACGAAGGCGACGTGCCGACCGAGCTGATGGCGCCGGCGCTAGCGCGGATTGAACAACTCCTGACGGAGATCGAGACCGTTTTGTCAGCGCAGGGCCGGGCCGAGCGACTGCGCGACGGCCTGACGGTCGTCATCGCCGGACCTCCAAACGCCGGCAAGTCGACATTGATGAACCAGCTCGCCCGGCGTGAGGTGGCGATCGTCTCGCCCCATGCCGGCACCACGCGCGACGTCATCGAGATCCAGCTTGACCTCCAGGGCTATCCGGTCACGGTGATCGATACTGCGGGGATCCGGGAGACGGACGATCCCGTGGAGCAGGAGGGCGTGCGGCGGGCCCGCGATCGGGCGGCGCAGGCCGATCTCGTGCTGTGGCTGTCCGAGGATGATCAGGCGGAGGCAGAGCGTCGAACTGGGGTGCCTGTCTGGCTGGTCCGCAACAAGATCGACCTGCCGGCCCCCCAGGCGAGAGCTGCGGCGTCGGTGCAAAGCGCGGATCGGGTTTTTGCGATCTCGGCGAGAACCGGAGCAGGCTTGTCCGAACTGCTGGAGGCCCTGATCGGCTTCGCTGGTGACTTCTTTGGATCGACCGAGAGTGGCCTGATCACGCGAGAACGGCAACGAACCCTGCTCGAGGAGACGGCGGCCGCACTTCGCCAGAGCATTGCGGCCGTAGATCTCGGGGAGGAGCTCGCCGCGGAGGAGCTGCGGATCGCCGCCCTCGCGCTCGGGCGCCTCTTGGGGCGGGTTGACATCGAGGATGTGCTGGACGTGATCTTTCGCGAGTTCTGTATCGGCAAGTAGCGACGGCAACGGTCTCGGCGCGACAGATATACTTAATGAAGCGTTGCTTGGTTAACGGACCATCAACTGTTTCACGTGAAACAGGGACGGAACTCTCGCGACGTTTCACGTGAAACAAGTTCCGATCTCAGGGTGCTGTTTCACGTGAAACGTCCTCGCCTTGTCGTGGCGAATGTTTCACGTGAAACGTCTTCCGAGCGTTGTCTGCAAGCGTTAGATAAGCCCCCATGTTCCAGCATCTGACATCCTACGACGTCATCGTCATCGGTGGCGGCCACGCCGGCTGCGAAGCTGCGGCGGGTGCGGCACGCATGGGCGCCCGGACCGCACTGATCACCCATCAGTTCGCGACGATCGGGGCCATGTCTTGCAATCCAGCGATCGGAGGACTGGGGAAAGGACATCTGGTTCGCGAGGTCGATGCGCTCGACGGCTTGATGGGCCGGGTCGCCGATGCCGGCGGCATCCAGTTTCGGGTTCTGAATCGCCGGAAGGGACCGGCCGTTCGAGGTCCCCGTGCCCAGGCCGATCGCAAGCTCTATGCCGCAGCGATGCAGTCGGCGATCCGGGAGACCGCGAACCTTTCCGTGATCGAAGGCGAGGCGGACGAATTGATCGTCACGGACGGCCGGGTCACGGGAGTGCGGTTGGCCGATGGCCGGGCTTTTATTTGTGGCGCGGTGGTCATCACGACCGGCACCTTCCTGCGTGGTCTGATTCACCTGGGTGAGCGGACCTGGCCGGCTGGGCGGGTCGACGAAGCGCCGGCGCTGGGGCTCTCCCGGTCCCTGGAGGCCATCGGGCTTCAGCTCGGCCGGCTCAAGACCGGGACCCCGCCGCGTCTGGATGGATCGACGATCGACTGGACGGCAGTCGAGATGCAGCCCGGCGACGATCCGCCGGAGCCGTTCTCCGCGCTGACCGATAAGATCACCACCCCGCAGATCCAATGCGGCATCACCCGGACGACGACCGCGACCCATGAGGTGATCCGCGCCAATGTCCATCGCTCGCCGATGTACTCCGGGCAGATCAAGTCGACCGGGCCGCGGTATTGTCCCTCGGTCGAGGACAAGATCGTCCGCTTCGGTGATCGCGACGGCCACCAGATCTTCCTGGAGCCGGAAGGACTCGACGACACGACGGTCTACCCGAACGGCATCTCGACCTCGCTGCCAGAAGAGGTTCAGCTCGCGCTGCTGCCGACCATCCCGGGTCTCGAGCGGGTCCGGATGATCCGGCCCGGCTATGCGATCGAGTATGACCACGTCGATCCGCGTGAGCTCGAGCCGACCCTGCAGACCAGGCGGATGAAGGGTCTATTCCTGGCCGGTCAGATCAACGGCACGACCGGGTATGAGGAGGCCGCGGCTCAAGGTCTGGTCGCCGGCCTCAATGCGGCGCTGGCCGCAGGCGGCGGCGCGCCGGTCGTGTTTGATCGCGCTGACGGTTATCTCGGGGTGATGATCGATGACCTGGTCACGCGAGGGATCACCGAGCCGTATCGGATGTTCACCTCGCGCGCCGAGTATCGGCTGACGTTGCGGGCGGACAATGCGGACCAGCGGCTGACCGACAAGGGCATCGCACTCGGCTGTGTCGGCAATGAGCGTGCGTGTTTCCATCGAAGCAAGATGGATGCGTTGGAGGCTGCCCGTTCGCTGGCGAGGTCGCTGACGATCACGCCCAACGAGGCGGCTAAGCATGGCCTCACGCTCAACAAGGATGGCCAGCGCCGCTCGGCCTTCGAGCTGATGGCCTATCCGGAGATCGGCTTCTCCGAGGTGAGGGTGATCTGGCCGGAGCTCGGCGCGATCGATGCCGCCATCGCCGCCCATCTTGAGATCGATGCCAAATATGATGTCTATGTCCGCCGCCAAAGCGACGACGTCGATGCCTTCCGGCGCGACGAGGGATTGGTGCTCGGCGACATCGACTATGCGCTCGTTCCGGGTCTTTCCAATGAGGCGCGGGCGAAGCTGGCGGCTGCCAGGCCCTGGACGATCGGGCAGGCGGGCCGGATCGACGGCATGACGCCGGCGGCGCTCGGAATTCTCGCGGCCTATCTTCGCCGCGAAGCGCGTCGCAGCAAGGCCGCGGGCTGAGGGGCGTTTCACGTGAAACAGGCAGTGGCGTCCAAGGTGATCGAATCCGACAAGGCGGCTGCGCTCGCCTTGACGCCCGTTTCACGTGAAACGGAGCAGCGCCTCGATTGCTATGTCTCCCTGCTGTTGGAGTGGCAGGCCAAGACGAATCTCGTCGCGCCTTCGACCTTGCCGCATCTCTGGACCCGGCACATTTCGGATTCGCTGCAGCTTCTCGATCTCGCGCCCGACGCCCGGATCTGGGTCGATCTCGGCAGCGGCGGCGGGTTTCCGGGCGTCGTCCTCGCCTGCGCGCTGGCCGAGCGGCCCGGCGCCCAGGTCCATCTGGTTGAGCGCATCGCCAAGAAGGCGGCGTTCCTGCGCGAAGCAATTCGCGTCACCGGTGCTCCGGGGATCGTGCATTTGTCAGAGATCGGGGATATCGTGGAGAAGTGGAGTGGGCGAGTCGATTGCGTGACCGCACGCGCGCTGGCTCCGCTACACCAACTCATCGGCTTTGCGGAGCCCCTGGTGAAAAAAGGCGCGAAAGCGCTGTTTCTCAAGGGTCAAGATGTAGAAGCGGAATTGACCGAATCTACTAAGTATTGGAAAATTGAGCCGAAACTTCATTCCAGCCGGACGGGCGGGCAGGGCTGGATCGTCGCAATCGATTGCATCGAGCGACAGAGCTGAATTCCGTCAAGACGACAACCAATGGCGATCGCGCATGGCCGTAATTGATCAGATTTATCAAGAAGATAGGGCTCCTCACCCGGAGGGGCATCCGCGCATCCTGGCGCTCGCCAACCAGAAGGGCGGGGTTGGCAAGACCACGACCGCGATCAATCTCGGCACGGCGCTGGCCGCGATCGGCGAGCGCGTGCTGATCGTCGACCTCGATCCGCAGGGCAATGCCTCGACCGGGCTCGGCATCGACCGTGGCAGCCGCAACTGCTCGACCTATGACGTGCTGATCGGCGAGGCCTCGCTGCGCGACGCCGTCGTTGCGACGGCCGTGCCACGGCTGCACATCGCCTCCTCGACGATGGACCTGTCGGGTCTGGAGCTCGAGCTCGGCTCCAGCGCCAACCGCGCCTTCCGTCTGCGCGACGCGATCGCCGGTCTCAACAACAACGTCTCGCCGGAGAACGACTACACCTACGTGCTGGTCGATTGCCCGCCGTCGCTGAACCTGCTGACCGTCAATGCGATGGCCGCGTCGGATGCGATCCTGGTGCCGCTGCAGTGCGAGTTCTTCGCGCTCGAAGGTCTGTCGCAATTGCTGCAGACCGTGGAGCAGGTGCGCTCGACCCTGAACCCGAACCTGTCGATCCACGGCATCGTGCTGACGATGTTCGACTCGCGCAACAACCTGTCGAACCAGGTGGTGGCCGACGTCCGTCAGTTCATGGGATCGAAGGTCTACAACACGATGATCCCGCGCAACGTGCGCATCTCGGAAGCACCGTCCTACGGCAAGCCGGTGCTGGTCTACGATTTGAAGTGCGTCGGCAGCGAGGCCTATCTGAAGCTCGCCACCGAGGTCATTCAGCGCGAGCGTGACCTGCGCACGAACTGACCTTGCCTCTGCTCCGGGCACCTCGTCGCCCGGATCTCATTTGAGGACGGCAGCGGATCCGGTCAGGATCCGCTCCCTCGTTCATTGTGCCGGCGGGACTGATCGGCAGCAGACGCAAGCGGAGCGTGACGTGAATCCAAAGGAGAAGGCGATGGCCGACGAGTCGCGATCGCGATTGGGCCGGGGTCTTGCAAGTCTGATCGGTGACGTCGGCCGCGAGGCCGGCGCGCCGCCGGAGCGGCCGCGCAATCAGCGCAAGGTGCCGATCGAGTTTCTCAAGCCCAATCCGCGCAACCCGCGCAAGACGTTTTCCGACGGCGAGCTCGCCGAGCTCTCGGCCTCGATCAAGCAGCACGGCGTGATCCAGCCGATCGTGGTGCGTCCGGTGAAGGGCCAGCACGACCGCTACGAGATCATCGCCGGCGAGCGGCGCTGGCGCGCCTCGCAGGCCGCCGGCCTGCACGAGGTGCCGATCGTTCCGGTCGATGTCAGCGACAGCGACGCGCTGGAGCTCGCGATCATCGAGAACGTGCAGCGTGAGGATCTCAACCCGATGGAGGAGGCGCAGGGCTATCACGCGCTCGCCAACGAGTTCAAACGCAACCAGGAAGACATCGCCAAGATCGTCGGCAAGAGCCGCAGCCACGTCGCCAACATGATGCGGCTGACCAAGCTGCCGGCCGAGGTGCAGGGCTTTATCGCGACCGGGCAGATCTCGGCCGGCCATGCGCGCGCGCTGATCAATCTGCCGGATCCGATGTCGGCGGCGAAGAAGATCATCGCGGAAGGATTGAACGTCCGGCAGACCGAGGCGCTCGCGCATGAAGAGGGCGTGCCGGAGCGCAAGCCGCAGAAGCCGCGCAGCGCTGGAGGCAGCGCGACGGCGGAGAAGAAGGACGCGGACACCATCGCGCTGGAGAAGCGCGTCGGCGATGCGCTCGGCCTTTCCGTGTCGATCAGCCACCGCGATCCCGGCGGCACGGTGCAGATCACCTATCGCAGCCTGGAGCAGCTCGACGAGGTGATGCGTCGGTTGGAGCAGGGTTAGATGTGAGTTGGCGGCGCTTACTGCGCCGCGGTCTCTCATGAGTTCGTTGCCCCGAACTCACATTCGTCATGGCCGGGTCAAGCACGAGCATGACGAGCTACTAATGAGTGACGAGAGTGGCCTGCATGTGTCCTCGTCGCGTCTGCCTCTGCTGATCTCGGCTCTCTCCTCCGTCATTCCGGGGCGCGCGTAGCGCGAACCCGGAATCCATTTTACGGCAGATGACGCAGCCCGATGGATTCCGGGTTCGCCGCGCTGCCGCGCGTCGCCCCGGAATGACGCCGGAGATTGGAGCGCGGTCGCTGGCCAATTTGGGGTGTGCGCTTCGTCACCGCCGCTGCCTCAGCCGACGTTACGTAGACGCGTCACCCCTTCCGCCGTGCCGCGACCGCGATCGACAACAATGTCCGCTGCGCGATCGCCGCTGCGAGCCCCGGCTGCTTGCGCATGTCGAGCGCAGCCGTCGCCAGCTGGTCGATGATCGGCAGCAGCCGGGCAGGGGAGAAGTTGCGCAGCGCGACTTCCGCGCTCGGCTTGCGCGAGAAGTGCAGCCGCGGGAAACCGCCTTCGAGGATGGACGAGACTGGCGTGCCGGAAGCGACGGCGAGCGCCGATTTGTGCAGCCATGCCGCATGTCGCTGCGCAGCGGAGATGATGACGCCGGGATAGGTACCGGCGATCATCGCCTTGCCGAACTCGGTCTCGACAACGTCGGGCTTGCCGCCGAAGGCGCCGTCGACGATCGGATCGAGCTTCATCTCCGAGGCGTCCGCAACCACGGCCATCACATGGTCGAGCGTCACCTCGCCCTCGCCATGCGCGAACAGGGTCAGCTTGCGCAGCTCGTTGCGCGACGCCTGGCGGTCGCCCCCGAGCAGCGCCATCAGATAGGCGCGCGCGTCGGGCGCGATGCGCAGGGCCGCGATGCGCAATTCGTCGTCGATCAGCTTGGCGAGATCGCGCTCGGTGTCCGGGTAGCAGCCGATCGCGACCGCCGTTCTGGCCTTTTCGCAAATCTTGCGCAGTGGCGAGTCAGGGCGGATGTCGCCGGCCTCGATCACGATGCGGCAGTCCCGCACGTTCATCTCGCTGAGCGTCTCGACGCCGCTGGCGAAATTGCGCGAGCCGGCGCGGACCCGGATGGCCCGCCGGCCGCCGAACAGCGGCACGGTCATGGCCTCGTCGACGAGGCGCGACGGCTCCGCGGAGAGCTCGTCACCGTCGAGCCTGACCACGGAGAACGGATCATCGGGGTTGTCGACGGCCGACGCGATAAGGGCCTCGGCACGCTCGCGAACCAGGCCCGTATCCGGGCCGTACAACAGGATCAGCGGACGGGCGGCGTCCGGTTTGGCCAGGAAGGCATCGATGTCTCGTCCGCGCAGCGCGACCACGGCGATGTCAGCCGTGCGTCAGGTGCCCGCGGTGAAATAGGCCGCGAGCCGGGTCTTGATCTTCTCGGCAACCTCCTCGGAGGCGCGATCCTCGGCGTCACGGAAGGCGCGTTGCCGGGCGAAGCGCTGGTACGAGCCGGGGATGTCGTAGGAGGTGCGCGCGAAGGTCGTTCCGGTCATGACCGACTTGTTGGTCGCCAGCTCGACCAGATTGTACTGCACGTCGAGGCCGACATTTTCGGTGGTCGGCAGGCCGGTGGTCTGCGAGACGATCAGCGAGGACCGGCTGGTCTGCAATCGCAGCACCAGCTTGTGGGTCGGCGCCGTGCCGGTTGCGGTGCCGTACAGCTTGAAGGCGAGCGCGTTGCGGATGCCGACGCCGATGCGCGCCTCGGGCGAGGCGTTCGGCTTGTCGACCGGCGGCAGCTCGATGCCGGCAAGCTTTTCACGCAGGCCGGGCGTGCCGTCGGTATGTTCCGCATACATCGGCTGGAAGCAGCCTGCCGTCAGCGCGGCCAAAGCGGCCACGGCAACAAGCCGAGCAGCGATCCGAAACCTAGCCGACGACATTCACGATCCTCTTGGGAACAATGATCACCTTGCGGACGGGTTTGCCATCCAGCGCCAGTTTTACTGCATCGAGGGCCAAAACGGCAGCCTCAATTTCCGGATTCTGCGCGTTGCTGGCGACTGTGACTTCTCCGCGCTTCTTGCCGTTGACCTGGACGACCAGGCTCATGCTGTCCTCAACCAGCAAATCTCGTTCGATTTGCGGCCAGGACGCCTCCGAGATCAGCCCAGTGTGGCCCAGCAACTGCCAGCATTCCTCGGCCAGATGCGGCATCATCGGCGAGAAAAGCTGCACCAGGATCCCCGCAGCCTCGCGAATCGCCCAGGCCAGGTCGGGGGCCGGCTTGGCCGGCCGCGCCAGGACGTCGGCCAGCGCGTTGGCGAATTCGCGGATATGCGCCAGGCAGACGTTGAAGTGCAGCCGCTCGATGCCGCCGGTCACCTTGTCGAGGGCGCCGTGGGCCGCCTTGCGTAGCGCCAGCGCGTCGGCGCCGAAGGCGGCGGGACGGGGGGAGGGGGTTTCGGCGGACGCCGCGACCGATTCGTTGACCAGCCGCCAGAGACGCTGGACGAAGCGCGCCGCGCCCTGCACCCGCTCGTCGCTCCAGATCACGTCGCGGTCCGGCGGCGAGTCCGACAGCATGAACCAGCGCGCGACGTCGGCGCCGTAGCTCTCGATGATGTCGTCGGGGTCGACCGTGTTCTTCTTCGACTTCGACATCTTCTCGATCGGGCCGATCGTGATGTCCTCGCCGGTCGCGCTCAGCACCGCGCGGCGGCCATTGCCGCCAACCTCGATCTTGACCTCGGCCGGGTTCACGTAAGTGCCGTCGGCCTTCTGGTAGGTCTCGTGCACCACCATGCCCTGCGTGAACATGCCGGCGAACGGCTCGTCCATGGCGACGTGCCCGGTGGCCTTCATCGCGCGGGTGAAGAAGCGGCTGTAGAGCAGATGCAGGATCGCGTGCTCGACGCCGCCGATATACTGGTCGACCGGCATCATCCGGTTGGCCACCGCCGGCGTGGTCGGCGAGGTCTCGTTCCACGGATCGGTGAAGCGCGCGAAGTACCAGGACGAGTCCACGAAGGTGTCCATGGTATCGGTTTCGCGCAACGCCTTGCCCCCGCATGTCGGGCAAGTGACGTGCTTCCAGGTCGGATGGTGATCGAGCACATTGCCTGGCTTGTCGAAGCTGACGTCGTCCGGCAGCACCACCGGCAGGTCCTTCGGCGGTACCGGCACGACGTCGCACTTGGCGCAGTGGATCACCGGGATCGGACAGCCCCAGTAGCGCTGCCGGGAGATGCCCCAGTCGCGCAGGCGGAAATTGACCTGGCGCTCGCCGACGGCAGCGCCGCCACGCTGCTCGGTCTCCAGCCGCCTGGCGACCTCGTCCTTGGCCTGCGCGATCGTCATGCCGTCGAGGAAGCGCGAATTGATCAGCCGGCCGTCGCCGTCGAAGGCGGTGTCGGTGATGACGAAGCTCGACGGGTCCTGGCCCTCGGGGCAGACCACCGGGACATTGCCGAGGCCGTATTTGTTGACGAAGTCGAGGTCGCGCTGGTCGTGCGCCGGACAGCCGAAGATGGCGCCGGTGCCGTATTCCATCAGCACGAAGTTCGCGACATAGACCGGCAAGGTCCAGCTGGGGTCGAAAGGGTGCACGGCGCGGATGCCGGTGTCGAAGCCCTGCTTCTCCGCGGTGTCGATCGCCTCCTGCGCGGTTCCGATCCGCTTGATCTCGGCGATGAACGCGGCGAGCTCCGGGTTCTTGGCGGCCGCGGCTTGCGCCAGCGGATGGTCCGCCGAGATCGCCATGAACTTGGCGCCGAACAGCGTGTCGGGCCGCGTCGTGAAGATCTTCAATTCGGTCTCGCCCGCCGGCGTCGTCTTGGGATCCAGCGCAAAGCGGATCAACAGGCCTTCGGAGCGGCCGATCCAGTTCCGCTGCATCAGCCGGACCTTGTCGGGCCAGCGGTCGAGACCATCGAGCGCGTCCAGCAGCTCCTGCGAGTACTTCGTGATCTTGAACACCCACTGGTTCATCTCACGCTGTTCGACCACCGCACCGGACCGCCAGCCGCGGCCGTCGATGACCTGCTCGTTGGCGAGCACGGTCATGTCGACCGGATCCCAGTTGACCTTGCGCTGCTCGCGCTCCACCAGCCCGGCTTGCATGAAGTCGAGGAACATCTTCTGCTGGTGCTTGTAGTAGGACGGATCGCAGGTCGCGAATTCGCGGGCCCAGTCGAGCGACAGGCCGATCGAGCGCAGCTGCTTCTTCATCGCGGCGATGTTGTCGTAGGTCCATGCCTTCGGCGCGACCTTGCGCTCGATCGCGGCGTTCTCCGCCGGCAGGCCGAACGCGTCCCAGCCCATCGGATGCAGCACGTTGAAGCCCTTGGCGCGCATGAAGCGCGCCAGCACGTCGCCGAGCGTATAATTACGGACATGGCCGATATGGATGCGTCCCGACGGATAGGGAAACATCTCGAGTACGTAGTATTTCGGACGCGGATCGTCGTTCCTGGTGGCGAAGATCGCCTTCTCGTCCCACTGGCGCTGCCAGCGCGGCTCGGCTTCACGGGCGTTGTAGCGTTCGGATGTCATGGAATCGCTTATAATTTTCGAGGATTCGCGTCGTTTGAAGACGGCGGACTAGGCCACAAAAGCGGCAGCCCGGTCAATGGGGCGACAGATGATGATACCATTTTGGGCATCCGCTAAGCGACGGTAATCGCGAGTTTTTTGCAGCCTCCGCCGGCTGTGTCGAAGGTCCGATTGAGGCACGGTTAAGACTTGAATGGGAGACTGAGTGCATACATCCAGGCATCAGCCCGCATCTGGGATCACTCCACATCGTGTCCGGCGCTACGTTCGACGAGCTTGACTTCGAGTACGCGACGACGGTCGCGGAAAAGGCCATGAAATCCATGGCTCAACAGCGCGTGCCACCGACGCCTAACAACTTCCATCTGTGGTTCAAGTACTCACTGGGCTCGGCGTCGGATCTCAAGCGCGCCGTCGACATCCTGGTCAGCAACAAGCGCAAGTTCGACAAGACCACCAACCAGGCGCTGTTCGACACCTATATCGGCCAGCAGGGTACGGAAGCGGCTGTCGTCCACAAAGTCTCGCAGCAGTTGCATGGCGTGATGGACTCCGCCAAGCAGTATCTGACGGCCGCGATCGCCGACAACCGCACGCACATGGCGGCGATCGATGGCGTCGCCGAACGCAGCGAGCAGGGTGTCGATCCGAAGATCCTGATCGAGAACCTGGTCAGTGAGCTCGCCCAGGCAACCGCGCGTGCGGCGAAACTCGAAGCGAGCTTTGCCGAGAAGTCACGCGAGCTCGACACCATCCGGGACTCGCTCAACAAGTCGGAGCAGCGCGCCCGCACCGACACGCTGACCGGATTGCCGAACCGGCGCGCGCTCGAAGAGTTCTTCCGCCATGCACAGGTCGAGGCGATGGAGCGCGACGAACCGCTCAGCATTCTCCTGATCGACGTCGACCACTTCAAGAAGTTCAACGACAATTACGGCCATGGCGTCGGCGATCAGGTGCTGCGCCTCGTCGCCAAGGCATTGCGCGAGCGCGTCCGCGACAAGGATCTTCCGGCGCGTTACGGCGGCGAGGAACTGATCGCGGTGCTGCCGCAGACCGACCTCGAAGGTTGCACCGTCATCGCTGAGCGCATCCGGCGCACCATCGCCGACTGTCAGTTCACGCGGCGCTCGACCGGCGAGGTGCTGCCGCAGATCACGGTGTCGATCGGCGTCGGCCAGTTCCAGTTCGGCGAATCGATGGCTGATCTGATCGACCGTTGCGACCGCTCGCTGTATCTCGCCAAGAAGCTCGGCCGAAACCGCGTGGTCACCGAGCTCGAGCTCGACCGGAAGCTCGCGGTCGGCTGATCGCTGGCCGCGGCGCAGCCCTATCCGGCGCGTGCCACGCCGCTCCTGTCATCCGCGACATCCGCGAAGCCATGCGCGATGACCGTGTTGCGGCCGCGATGCTTGGCCGCATAGAGCGCGGCATCGGCGGCTTCGATCAGGTCGGAGGGCATCAGCGACTCGTTCGGCCGGGTCGAGGCGACACCGACGCTCACGGTGACGCATCGATGCGCCGACGTCGCGTGCGGCAGCTCGAGCTCCAGCACCGTGGCGCGCACCTGCTCGCCGACCGCGAGCGCCTCTCTCGCACCCATGCCCGGCAGCAACAGGCAGAACTCCTCACCACCATAGCGGCCGGCGAAAGCCGTCATTGCACCGGCGATCTGCGACAGCGTCTCGCCGAGACGTGACAGGCAGGCGTCGCCCTCAGGGTGCCCATAGGTGTCGTTGTAGAGCTTGAAGTGGTCGACGTCGATCATCAGCAGCGACAACTCGGTGCCGGCCTGCTGCGCGCGGCTCCATTCGACGTCGATGCGGTTCTGGAAGCCGCGGCGGTTGGCGAGGCCCGAGAGCATGTCGATCGACGCCATCACCGTCAGCCGGTCATTGGCGGCGACCAGCTCGCGCTCGCGCTGGCCGAGTTTGGCGGCCATCGCATTGAAGGACTTTGCCAGCGGAACGAACTCCGACGGCAGATGCTTGGTGGTGACGCGCGCCGACCAGTGGCCGTGGCCGAAGCGCTTGGCGGTCGCGGCGAGCATGCTGACGGGCTTCACGATCAGCTTCTCGGCGGCGATCAGCGCGCCGAGCAGCACGATCAGGCAGACGAGGCCAGCCTGCAGATAGGCATTGCGGATCTCGCGGTCGATGGCGGCGGTGACGCGCGTCTCATCGATGCTGACGATCAGCCGCGAGCCGGTGTCGGCGATCCGGGTGAAGGTGATCGCGCGCTTGGAGCCATCCGCCGCCGTGAAACTCATCGTCTCGGACGGCTTGCCCGAGCTCAGCGCGGTCTCGGCAACGGCCGACAACAACGGCACGCTGTCGAGCGGCCGGCCGATCAGCTCGGTGCGGTCGGCGGGCGCCGCCAGCACGGTTCCCTCGCTGTCGATCAGCACCGCCGTGATGCCGGGACGGCCGCCAAGATTGCTCATGATCTTGGACATCCATTCCAGGTTCACGCTCGCCAGCATCACCGCGTCCGGCTCGCCGGTGATGGCGCCGACCGGATAGGCGGCCATGACGATCGGCACGTGCGACGGTTTCGACAGCAGGTAGTCGCTGAACACGAAATCACGTGATTCCTGGGCGCCACGGAAATATGGCCGGTCGCTGAAATCGAGCCCGACATATTGGTTGTTGGTCGAACACTGGATGCGGCCGTCGCGGCCGGCGATCATCAGGGTGCGGATCCACGGCAGGGTCGCCGGCAGGCTGGCGCGCATCATGTCGCAGCTGCGGCTCACGCCGGTGCTCGACGCCCGGACATAGGCGGTCGATTTCAGCACCGTCTCCACCGACATGATGACCTCGCGCTGCATGTCGGCGCTCTGCCGGGCGAGGCTGGAGAATTCCTCCGATGCGAGCGCGATCTGCCTTGTCCTGGCGCCTTCCAGCGAGCGCGCACGTTCCAGCATCAGCGGCGCCACCAGGATCAGGGCGAGCAGCGCCAGCCGGGCGCGGATCCCCATCAGCCGGTTCAGCTTCACTCTATTGCGATTGAACCGGATGCTTGGCATTTCTTCCCCCTACCCCCGGCCGTGGAGGGTAAGGAGAAGGGCTCAAGAACCTTTTCTCGAACTGCGTAAAATTGCAGCCAAACCCGTAATCTACCGACGGACGCCATCGTGCCTGATGAATCGAACGCCTCAACCTCGTCCTCGCCGTCCGCGCTCGCCGCCGTCGAGCAGGAGATTCTGCGGGCCTGCCGCGACGCCAAACGTGATCGCGGCTCGGTCACGCTGATCGCTGTGTCGAAGACCTTCGATGCCGACGCGATCGAGCCGGTGATCGCGGCCGGACAGCGCGTGTTCGGTGAAAATCGCGTTCAGGAAGCCAAAGCCAAATGGCCGCCGCTGATGGCCGCGCATCCGGGACTCGCGCTGCACCTGATCGGGCCGCTGCAATCCAACAAGGCCAAGGAGGCGGTGGCGCTGTTCGACGCCATCCATTCGGTGGACCGGCCGAGCCTGTGCGTGGCGCTTGCCAAGGAGATTTCCGCCCAGGGCCGGCATCCGCAACTGTTCATCCAGATCAACACCGGCGAGGAGCCGCAGAAGGCGGGCATCGCGCCCGGCGACGCCGACGCCTTCATCGCCGCCTGCCGCACGGATTACGGGCTCACGATTTCAGGGCTGATGTGCATTCCGCCGGTCGACGAAGCACCCGGGCCGCATTTCGCGCTGACCGCCAAGATCGCCGCCCGCAACGGCCTCGCGCATCTGTCGATGGGCATGAGCGCCGATTTCGCCATCGCCATCCAGTTTGGCGCCACACATGTCCGTGTCGGCTCGGCGATCTTCGGGCATCGCTGAAGAGGGCGCGGTCGCGGCAGGTCCCTACTCGAACCGCACCGATACCTGCCCCAGATCGCCGAAATCGGCCTCCATGTGGTCGTCGCTGTCGATCGGCAGCGGCGGATGACAGGTGCCGGTCGTGATCACCTGCCCTGCCCGCGCGGGCACGCCGAGCGCGCTGAGCTCGTTGACCAGCCAGGCCAGCGCGATCAGGGGATCACCGAGCACGTTGCGGCCGTGGCCGATGAAGGTCTCGCCACGCAGCGTGATCCGCGGCCGCTCCGCGATCAGGTCGCGGCTGCGCCAGTCGGCGGTGCTGGCCTCGCCCAGCACGAACAGATGCGCGCAGGCATTGTCGGCGATCAGTTGCGCCTCGCCGGCGCTGACGAAGTCGGCGAACCGCGAATCGGGAATCTCGATCGCGGGGTGCAGCGTGTCGACCGCGGCCAGCACCTCCGCGACATTATAGGGTGTCGGCCGGGGCGGCAGATCGCGTCCGAGGCGGAAGGCGAATTCCGGCTCGGCGACCCGCATCGCGTTGCCGGCCATCGACGCGGTGCCGCCGACCGGCAGCACCGTTTCGGCCAGGATTCGCCCGGCCATCGGACCGGCGACATTGATATGGCGCTGGCCGGCCTCGCTGGTCGCCGCAATCTTCCAGCCAAATAGCGGCTTGGGCGAGTGGCGCTCGAGCTCGGCCTGGACCGCATAGCCCTCTGCGCGGTCGCGTGGACGCAGCTCCGGCGGCAGCGCCGCCAGCTTCCGGCCTTCGCTCCAATGCTGGCGCAGGATGCCCGAGGCGCTGGCTGGCTGATCCGGTGCGCGCATGACGTCGTCCTCCCTTACATTATTGGATGACGATCCTGGTGCGCGGGCCGATCCTTTGCAACAGACGCAGCATCGCCGGTCGGGTCATGGCCACGCAGCCTGCGGTCGGGCCGAAATTCGGCCGCGCCAGATGCAGGAACACGGCGCTGCCGCGGCCCGCGATCCGCGGTCGCGTGTTGTGATCGATCTCGATGATGAAGTCGTAGAGATGGTCCTGGCGCGCCAGCCGGTCCCCGGGCCGGTCGCCGCGCAGCCGGATCGCCCGATTGTAGTGCCGGTCGGCCGGGTCCTCGCACCAGGCGTCCTCCGGACCGATCCCTCGGATCGGAAGAAAGGTCCGCGGACGCGGATGACGATCGGCCCGCCACCACAGCTGCCGGGGCCGGAAGGTCCCCCGGGGGGTGCCACCATCGCCCTCGCGCTTGTTGGCCAGGACGCCGCCGCGGCCGAGCGCCACCGGGATGGCATGGCCCCAGACATGGAGCCAGCCGCGCTGCCGCGACCCGGCTTTGGCGCGAATCAAGATTCGCGATGCTGGCATGCCAGGCTTCACCTTCGATAACGACATGAAACAACGTGCCTTTTCATTGCCATGGACTGCCCGGTAATTGCCTTAATGTCGGCAAATGGTCCGCCGCGAGGGTCGAACAGGACAATCATCTCAATCCCTGCCCAATTCTGAAGTAGAGTCCCGGGCGCTTGTGAATCGGTAACAGCCCCTTACTTCAAGACGGAACAGGGCTGATGAGCCTGTTTGCCCACCGTTGACGGCGCCACCCATCCGATCCCGCCGGCGCCACCTAGAGGATTGTACAATGGCCAATGCCCGCAAGATCCTGATCGTGGATGACGACACCGATCTGCGCGATGCCCTGATGGAGCAGCTCTCGCTGCATGACGAGTTCGAAGCCCAGGCCGTCGATACCGGCGCCAAAGGCGCCACCGCCGCAAAGGCCAATTCACCCGACCTGGTTCTGATGGACGTCGGCCTGCCCGACACCGATGGCCGCGAAGTGGTGCGGTCCCTGCGCAAGGGCGGCTTCAAGGCGCCCATCATCATGCTGACCGGGCACGATACCGATTCCGATACGATTCTCGGGCTCGAATCCGGCGCCAACGACTATGTCGCCAAGCCCTTCCGCTTTGCCGTGCTGCTGGCCCGCATCCGGGCCCAGCTTCGCCAGCACGAGGCCAGCGAGGACGCGGTGTTCTCGGTCGGCCCCTACAGTTTCCGGCCGGGCTCGAAGATGCTGACCGGCGCCAATGCCCGCAAGGTCCGCCTGACGGAGAAGGAAACGGCGATCCTGCGCTTCCTGTACCGCGCCGGCCAGCAGCCGGTGTCGCGCGAGACCCTGCTGCAGGAGGTGTGGGGCTACAATTCCGGCGTCACCACCCACACGCTGGAAACGCACATTTACCGTCTGCGGCAGAAAATCGAAAAGGATGCCGCTAATCCGGAGATTCTGGTGACGGAGGCCGGTGGCTACAAGTTGGTACCGTGATAGGTTCGGGGATGGCGGTTTCGCCATCTATGATATTGGTTCCATTCCGCCTTCCCCGGGCCCTTGATGTCGATCGAAGACGATATTGCGCTATTGGAGCGCGTCCCAACATTACGGCTGCTGGGAAGCGAGTCCTTGCGCATGATCGCCATCGGTTCCGAGCAGCGTAACATCCAGAGCGGCGAGACCCTGTTCCGGGAAGGCGACACGGCTGATTGCGGCTATGTCGTCCAGCGCGGGTCATTGCGCATCAGCGACGAGGTCGGTGCCGAGATCGTTGCGACGCCGACCATGCTGATCGGCGAGCTGGCGCTGCTGGTCGAGATGCGGCGTCCGGCGACAGCGACGGCGCTGGAATATTCGACCGTGGTGCGGATCTCGCGCAGCCTGTTTCAGCGTGTGCTGGAAAGCGACGCCAAGGCTGCGCGCCGGCTGCGCGACGAGTTCGCCCACCGCGCCAGCCGTATAGCCAACGACATCATGGTTGCCGGCGCCAAGCTGACATCGTGATTCGCGTGGCCGACCGGGTCTGCTTCGCTATGACACGTCCAGCGTCACTGTAACCGGCACGTGATCCGACGGTCGCTCCCAGCTGCGGGCGTCGCGCAGGATCCTGAAGTCGCTGACCCGGTCCTTCAGGGCGCGTGACACCCAGATGTGGTCGAGCCTTCGGCCGCGATCGCCGACGGTCCAGTCGGCGGCGCGGTAGCTCCACCACGTGTAGACCTTCTCCGACATCGGGATGCGTTCGCGGGCGACGTCGACCCATTCGCCATGGGTCTGCGCCGCCAGCAGCTTCTCGCATTCGATCGGCGTGTGCGACACCACCTTCAGGAGCTGCTTGTGCGACCAGACGTCGTGCTCATGCGGCGCGACGTTGAGGTCGCCGACCAGGATATGCCGGGCGTCGCCGCGCGGATGCAGCGGCTCGCACGCCTTCAGTTCGTCGAGGAATTGCAGCTTGTGCTCGAATTTGGGATTGAGCGCGGGATCGGGAATGTCGCCGCCGGCCGGCACATAGAAATTATGCAGCACCAGCGGCTGCGCGAGCTGCGCCTTCTCGCCGAATGCCACGGTGATGTGGCGCGAATCCACCTTGTCGCAGAAGGTGCGGACGTTGGTCTCCTCGAACGGCCATTTCGAGATCACGGCGACGCCGTGATAGCCCTTCTGCCCGTTCAGTGCGACGTGCTCATAGCCGAGCCGCTTGAAGCGCTTCAGCGGGAAAGCGTCGTCGATGCACTTGGTCTCCTGCAGGCACAGGACATCGGGCCTGACCTGCTTGATGAGCTTGGCGACGAGGTCGATGCGCAGGCGCACCGAGTTGATGTTCCAGGTGGTCAGGACGAGACGCATGAGAATGGCGTCATAGCATGAATTGCGCCGATGTGAGCGATTCCGCCTCGCCTCTGACGCATCGGACTGATCGCGTTGGTTGGCCTTATCCCCAGCGAAGTGGGACGGCGCTTGATCAGCGCCGTTTGCTCTCGATGACGTCCCATACGCGGGCCGCGATGTCGGGTCCGCCGAGCCGCGAGATCGCGCGGATGCCGGTCGGCGAGGTCACGTTGATCTCGGTGAGGTTGCCGTCGATCACGTCGATGCCGACCAGCAATAGCCCGCGCGCGCGCAACTCCGGACCCAGCGTATCGCAGATCTCGCGCTCGCGGGCGCTGAGATCGGTGGCCTGCGCGGCGCCGCCGCGCACCATGTTGGAGCGCAGATCGTCGGCCGCCGGCACGCGGTTGACGGCGCCGGCGAACTCGCCGTCGACCAGGATGATGCGCTTGTCGCCATGCTTCACCTCGGGGAGAAAGCGCTGGATCACCCAGGGCTCCTTGAACGTCACCGAGAACATGTCGAACAGCGAGCCGAAATTCATGTCCTGCGGCATGACGCGGAACACCGCCGCGCCGCCATGGCCATGCAGCGGCTTCATCACCACGGCGCCGTGCTGATCGCGGAAGGCGTTGATCTCGTCGAGGTCGCGCGAAATCAAAGTCGGCGGCATCAGTTGCGGGAAGTTCATCACGAACAGCTTTTCCGGCGCGTTGCGCACGCTCGCGGGATCATTGACCACCAGCGTCTTCGGATGGATGCGCTCGAGGAAATGCGTCGAGGTGATGTAGGCGAGATCGAACGGCGGATCCTGGCGCAGGAGCACGACGTCGAACGAGGTCAGCGCGGTCGGCTTCGGTTCGCCGAGCGTGAAGTGGTCGCCGACCTGGTCGCGCACCGTCAGCGCCTGCACCGGCGCATACAGCTCCTCGCCGCGCAGCGACAGCTTGTCCGGCGTGTAATAGCACAGGCCATGGCCGCGCCGCTGCGCTTCGAGCAGCATCGCGAAGGTCGAGTCGCCGCGGATGTTGATGCGCGCGATCGGGTCCATCTGGACGGCGACATTCAGTTTCATGGGCAGGTCCCTGCTCTCTGCAGTCGGGTCATGTCAGGTGCTGGCGTCGAAGGCCGCCATCAGATGGCGCGGCAGGCTGCGCGGCGCAACCAGAATCGCGTCGAAGCGCAGCTCCAATTCGGCATGGTCGGGATGCGCCATCAGCCACGCCTGCGCGGCATTGATGATGCGCTGCTGCTGGCGCGGCGTCACCGCATAGGCGGCATCGTCGAGCGAGGCGCGCGCCTTGACCTCGACGAACGCCACGAGGCCGCGCTTGCGCGCGATGATGTCGATCTCGCCATGCGGCGTGCGGAAGCGCTTGGCGAGGATGCGATAGCCCTTGGCGATCAGCAGCGCTGCCGCGCGGGCCTCCGCCGATAGTCCGGTGCGAAAGGCGGCGACGCGCTCCGGCGCAGCCGTCTTGGCCGGCTTGTCGGCGGACGCGCGCTCAGTCTTCGCCATCGGCCGACCCTGACCGCGCGTCCTTCGCCAGCTCGAGCGCGCGCGCATAGACTTCGCGGCGCGGCCGGCCGGAGAGCTCGACCGCATGCATGACGGCATCCTTGACGCTCGATCGTTGCAGCAGATCCTTCAGCACGGCGTCGAGGGCATCCGCCGTCAACACGCCGGCGCCGCGTGGCGGCGGACCGATCACCAGCACGAACTCGCCGCGGGTTTCGAGATCGCCGGCCGCTGCAGCGAGATCGCCGGTGGCGCCGCGCAGCACCTCCTCGTGCAGCTTGGTGAGCTCGCGGCAGATCGCGGCTTGGCGGCCAGCCATGGCCTCGGCGAGATCAGCCAGCGTCTCCTGAACCCGGCTGCCGGCCTCGAACAGCACCAGCGTCGCGTCGATGCGCGCGAGCTCGGCCAGCCGCGCGCGCCGCGCCTGCTGCCTGGCCGGCAGGAACCCCTCGAAGAAGAAGCGGTCGGTCGGCAACGCCGCGACGCTGAGCGCCGCGAGCACTGCGGAGGGGCCCGGCAGCGCGGTGACGGCATACCCGGCCGCACACGCCTCGCGCACCAGCTTGTAGCCGGGGTCGGAGATCAGCGGCGTGCCGGCGTCGGACACCAGCGCGATGGTCGTGCCTTCGGCGAGGCGCTGCAGAATCCTGGGCCTGACGGCTTCGGCATTGTGCTCGTGATAGGCTGCGAGTTCCGCGGCCAGGCCATAACGCTCGGTCAGGCGTCGCGTGATTCGGGTGTCCTCGCACAAGATGAGATCGGCGCCGGCCAGGGTTTCCAGCGCGCGCAGCGTGATGTCGCCGAGATTGCCGATCGGCGTCGCCACCAGATGCAATCCAGGCCGGGCCTTGGGCGCCACAACGATCTGCCCCGCCACCAGATAGGTCGACGTGGTGGAAGATTTGCCGTCGTCCGGCGACGTCTTGGGGATTGCCTTCGCGCCCATCGAGGTAATTTAAAGGGCCTGCCGCGGGATTGCCACAGGGGAACAGCCGCGCGGCGATTTGAAGTTCCGGGATCGGCATCGCCGCGTCGCCATTCATCGCCGATTCAAGTCCGAAACGGCACATCGATGGGGGTGTGGACGAGCAGGGGATAGGCCGTGCAAAACGTCGAATTGATCGGCGGTGTGGCGCTGACAGCCTTTTGTTTTGCTTAACTATTCGTCGACAATATGAGTGAATCGGCACGGCCTTGCGGACGTGCGTTTGGGGAACTTCTGGCCGGTCTCGGCCGAACGAAGAGATGCCATGGTGGGCCCGCGTCATCCCAACTCTCTCGGTCCGGGACCCCATGGGGTCGCCCGGCGAACGGCGCTGGGCCTGATCGTCGGCGCGCCGCTGCTGTCGGCGTGCTCCAACGTGCAGCAGGGCTTCAATCCGTTCGAGCAGCCGACGGCGCCGGCCGGACCGCCGCAGCAGCCGGCGGTGGCCGGCAACGGCCAGGTCAAGGTCGGGCTGATTCTGCCGCTGTCGGCGTCGGGCAATGCCGGCGTCGCCGCGCAATCGATGAAGAACGCGGCCGAGATGGCGCTGGCCGAGTTTCAGAACCCCAACATCCAGCTCCTGATCAAGGATGACGCCGGCAGCCCGCAAGGCGCGCAGCAGGGCGCGCAACAGGCCTGCGACGAAGGCGCCGAGATCATCCTCGGCCCGCTGTTCGCCGGCTCGGTGCCGGCGACGGCCCAGGTGGCGCGCACGCGCAACATCTCAGTGATCGCCTTCTCGACCGATTCGAGCGTGGCGGGGCGCGGCGTCTATCTGCTCAGCTTCCTGCCCGAGTCCGATGCGAGCCGCATCGTCGAATATTCGGCCAGCGTCGGCAAACGCTCGTTCGCGGCGCTGCTGCCCGACAATGCCTATGGCACCGTCGTCGAGGGGGCGTTCAAGACTGCGGTCAGCCGCCGCGGCGGACGCATCGTGGCATTCGAGAAATATTCCGGCGACCGCACCGGGCCGGCGCGCACGGTGGCGCAGGCGCTCGGCGGCGCCGATGCGCTGCTGCTGGCCGACGACGGCGAATCGGTCGCGGCGACGGCCGATGCGCTGACCGCTGCCGGCGCCAATCTGCGCAACATCCAGCTGCTCGGCACCGGGCTGTGGGACAATCCGCGCGTCTATGCCAGCGCCAGCCTGCAGGGCGGCCTCTATGCCGCGCCGGATCCGTCCGGCTTCCGCGCTTTCGCCGGACGCTACCGGACGCGATTCGGCGGCGATCCCGTACGCACCGCGACCCTCGCCTATGATGCGGTGGCGCTCGTGGCCGCGCTGGCGCGCACCCAGGGCAACCAGCGTTTCGCGCCCGATGTCCTGACCAATGCCTCCGGCTTCGCCGGCATCGACGGCCTGTTCCGGTTCCGCAGCGACGGCACCAATGAGCGCGGGCTTGCCGTGATGCGTGTCGGTTCGGGGGGCGGACAGACCGTCGCCGGCGCGCCGAAGAGCTTCAGCGCGACGTGAGTCGCAGCACGTCTCAGGCGGCGAGGTCAGCGACGACCGCGTCGAGCACCGGAAAGCCGTCCTGGGTCACGCGCAGCCGTCCATCCGGATCGACCGCGATGGCCCCCTCCTCGCGCAGCAGCGCGATGCGGCGCGGATCGAGCGTGCGGCCGGAGATCCTCGCGTAGCGCTGCGGGTCGATGCCCTCGGCCAGTCGCAGCCCCATCAGCAGGAATTCGTCGGCGCGCTCCTCGCGATTGAGCTCGTCGTCGGTCATCACACCGTGACCGTTGGACTCGACCCGCATCAGCCAGGCCTCGGGCCGCTTGTCGGTTGCGGTCGCGTGTCTGATGCCGCCGATGTCGAGACGGCCATGGGCGCCGGGACCGATGCCGGCATATTCCTGGCCACGCCAATAGAGCAGGTTGTGCCGGCACTCCGCGCCCGGGCGGGCATGATTGGAGATCTCGTAGGCCGGCAGTCCGTGACGGCCACAGATCTCCTGCGTGACGTCGTACAATGTGCGCGCCAGGCCTTCATCCGGCGTCTTCAGCTTGCCCGCGGCATGCAGGCCGAAGAACGGCGTGCCTTCCTCGATCGTCAGTTGATACAGCGACAAATGCTCGGCCGCCTCGCCGATCGCGCGCGTCAGCTCCTCGGTCCACATCGCCGGCGTCTGGTCGGGCCGGGCATAGATCAGATCGAACGAATAGCGCTCGAAGGCATTGCGCGCGATCGCCACCGCCTTCATCGCCTCCTCGGCCGTGTGCAGTCGGCCCAGCATCTTGAGCGACGCATCGTCCATCGCCTGGACGCCGAGCGAGACGCGGTTGACGCCGGCGGCGCGATAGCCGGCAAAGCGCGTCGCCTCGACGCTGGTCGGATTGGCTTCGAGCGACACCTCGACGTCAGCGGCGACATGCCAGTGCTTTCCGATCGCGTCGAGAATGGCGCCGACGGTCTGCGGCTGCATCAGCGACGGCGTGCCGCCGCCGAGAAAGATCGAGCTGACGGTGCGCGGCCCAATGCGGGCGGCGGTGGTCGCGATCTCCTGGGCGAAGGCGCGGGCGTAGCGCTCCTGGTCGATGGCCGCGTGCCGGACGTGGCTGTTGAAGTCGCAATACGGACATTTCGACAGGCAGAACGGCCAGTGCACATAGACGCCGAACGCTTCGCTGTCAGCGCTGGTCAAGGCAGATCTCCGCGAGCTTCACGAAGGCGCGCGCCCGGTGCGACAGGCCGAGGCCGAGCGGCGGCAGGCCGTGCTTCTCGATGCTGGTCATCTCGCCGAACGTGCGATCGTGCCCTTCTGGCAGGAACATCGGGTCGTAGCCGAAGCCGGCCGTGCCGCGCGGCGGCCAGACCAGCGTGCCGTCGACCCTCGCCTCGACCTCCTCGACATGGCCGTCCGGCCATGCCACGCACAGCGCCGAGACGAAATGAGCGCCGCGCTGGTCGGCACCCGCGGCGCCGCGCTCCTGCAGCAGGCGCTCGATCCGCGTCATCGCGCCGGTGAAATCCTTGTCCGGTCCGGCCCAGCGCGCCGAATAGATCCCCGGCGCACCGTCGAGGGCGTGAACCACGATGCCGGAATCGTCGGCAAAGGCCGGAAGCTGTGCGGCCTTGGCCGCGGCGACCGCCTTGATGCGGGCGTTGGCCTGGAAGGTCTCGCCGGTCTCGTCCGGCTCGCCCAGGCCGAGATCGCCGGCCGACACCGCCTCGACGCCATGGGGGGCGAGCAGCTCGCGCATCTCGGCAAGCTTGCCGGGATTGTGGGTCGCGATGACGATGCGACCGGTGAGCCTGCGGTGCGGACCGTTCACGCGACCGCCATCTTCTGCAGGTCGACCAGCCGCGCGACGCCCTTGCGGGCGAGCGCCATCAGCGCCAGGAACTCGGCCTCGGTGAACGGCGTCTTCTCCGCCGTGCCCTGCACCTCGATGATGCGGCCGTCGCCGGTCATGACGAAATTGGCATCGGTCTCCGCCTCGGAATCCTCAGCGTAGTCGAGATCGAGCACCGGCGTGCCGTTGTAGATACCGCAGGAGATCGCGGCGACGTTGGCCCGCAGCACCTCGGTCTTGATCATGTTGCGCGACTTCATCCACTTGATGCAGTCGGCCAGCGCGACCCAGGCGCCGGTGATCGACGCCGTGCGCGTGCCGCCATCGGCCTGCAGCACGTCGCAGTCCACCGTGATCTGGCGCTCGCCGAGCGCTTCCAGGTCGATCGCGGTGCGCAGCGAGCGGCCGATCAGGCGCTGGATCTCGACCGTGCGGCCGGTCTGCTTGCCGGCGGAGGCCTCGCGCCGGGTTCGCTCCAACGTGGCGCGTGGCAGCATGCCGTATTCGGCGGTGATCCAGCCGCGTCCCTGGCCCTTGAGCCAGGGCGGCAGCCGGTCCTCGAGCGTGGCGGTGACCAGCACATGGGTGTCGCCGAACTTCACCAGGCAGGAGCCCTCGGCGTATTTGACGACGCCGCGTTCCAGGCTCACGGCCCGCAGTTCATCCGGTGCACGGCGGCTCGGCCGCATGATTCTCTCCGTGAAAGAGGCGAAAGAGGGTGTTTGACGGCCTTGTAGGAGCCGCGACCGGCAGCGGCAAGGGTTTATCAAGGGCCCGTCGCTCCCGGAGCCCCCTCCTCATGACCGGCTTGCCACCGAGCCGCCGCATGGACACATTATAGGCAGCTGGGAGGAGTGCATCTGGTGGCCCACCACGATCCGATCAACCTGATGACACCGCCGGCCGGTCTGGCGCAGCTGAACGAGCGCTCGCGCGAGATCTTCCGGCAGATCGTCGAAAGCTATCTGGCGACCGGCGAGCCGGTCGGCTCGCGCAACATTTCGCGGCTGATCGCGGTTCCGCTGTCGCCGGCCTCTGTGCGCAACGTCATGGCCGATCTCGAGCAGCTCGGCCTGATCTACGCGCCGCACACCTCGGCCGGCCGGCTGCCAACCGAAGCCGGCCTGCGCTTCTTCGTCGACGCCCTGATGCAGGTCGGCGACATGACGGAGGCCGAGCGGCAGTCGATCCAGAGCCAGCTCGCGGCCGTCGGCCGGGCGCAATCGGTCGAGGCGGCGCTGGATGAAGCGCTGACCCGGCTGTCGGGTCTGACCCGTGCCGCTGCCGTGGTTCTGACCGCCAAATCCAACACCCGGCTGAAGCACATCGAGTTCGTCAGGCTCGAGCCCGAGCGCGCGCTCGTCGTTCTGGTCGGCGAGGACGGACAGGTCGAGAACCGGGTCCTGACCCTGCCGCCGGGCGTGCCGTCCTCGGCATTGACCGAGGCGTCCAATTTCCTCAACGCCCGGATCAGAGGGCGGACGCTGGCGGAAGCGCGGCTCGAGCTCGAGACCGCGCTGGCGCACGACCGTGCCGAGCTCGACCAGCTGACGCAGAAGGTGATCGCCGCCGGCGTCGCGAGCTGGTCCGGCGGCGACAGCGACGAGCGGCAGCTCATCGTGCGCGGCCACGCCAACCTGCTCGAGGACCTGCATGCGCTCGAAGATCTCGAGCGTGTCCGGCGGCTGTTCGACGATCTCGAAACCAAGCGCGGCGTCGTCGATCTGCTCGGGCGCGCGGAGAGCGCGGAAGGTGTCCGCATCTTCATCGGCTCGGAGAACAAGCTGTTCTCGCTGTCGGGCTCGTCGACGATCGTGTCGCCCTATTCCGACGCCACGGGTCGCATCGTCGGCGTGCTCGGCGTCATCGGTCCGACCCGGCTCAACTATGCCCGGGTGATTCCGACGGTCGATTATGCCGCGCGCCTGGTCAGCCGGCTGCTGGGTGGCTGATGCGTGAGATGGTTAATCCGCGGACGGCGTCTCCGGCGGGCCGGTCAGGCTGCGCTTGATTTTCGACGCTCAAAGCACGATATCCCGCCCCATATCCCCAAACCCGTCAGCCGAACTTGCGAGTCTGTCCATGACCGATCCCGACCTGCATAAGAATGATCCGGAAAACCCGGCGCAGGCCAGCGAACCCGTCGTCTCCAAGCCCTACATCATGCCCGATGATCCTGAGGCCGGCTCGGCAGAGGCCCTTGCCAAGGAGGCGGCCGACGCGCGCGACAAGATGCTGCGCACGCTGGCGGAGATGGAGAATCTGCGCAAGCGGACCGCCCGCGAGGTCGCCGATGCGCGCATGTACGGCATCACCGGCTTCGCCCGTGACGTGCTCGACATCGCCGACAATCTGCAGCGCGCGCTCGATGCCGTGCCGGCGGAGACGCGCGACAATGCCGATGCGGGCCTGAAGTCGCTGATCGAGGGCGTCGAGCTCACCGAGCGTTCGCTGCTCAACACGCTGGAGAAGAACGGCGTCAAGAAGTTCGATCCGACCGGGCAGAAGTTCGACCCCAATTTCCAGCAGGCGATGTACGAGGTGCCGGATCCGTCGGTGCCGTCCGGCACGGTGGTGCAGGTCGTGCAGGCCGGCTTTATGATCGGCGAGCGCGTGCTGCGCCCCGCTTTGGTCGGCGTGTCCAAGGGCGGCGCCAAGGCGGCGCCCGCGGCGAGCAACGATCAGTCGAACAGCGCCGCCTGACGGCGAGCACGGGCACGCATTCTGCGGCCGTCCTGTTGTCGAACGAAGAAGCCACGGGCAGCGATGCCCGTGGCTTCTTGTTTGTCGGCGCGACCTTGTAGTTCGTCTCGCGGCGAGCAGCCGGCGTGATCACGCCGTCCGATGCCGGGCTGGTCTCAGCCTCTTGGCTGGATGCCGTCGCGGACGGCACGGAACCGCGGGAAGGCCGCCGACCACTGGTCGCGCGGCGCGCTGCCGATGATCCGCAACGTGTTCGGCCCGCCGAAGCGCAGCCACTGCACCACCGTCACCGGCGTATTGTCCTTGCCGCTGGTGGCGTCGATCCGGGTCTCATAGGCCGGCTGGCCGTCGATGCGGATCGGCTCGGACATCGTGATGCGCGCTTCGCGGACGCCCGGAATGGTAGTGGCCGCCTGCTGCGCCACGCGCGCGCGGTCGCCCGCCTCCGGGGCCACGCCGGCCACCAGCCCGATCACCACGAAGGGCGCGGCCTCGAATCCCTTGTCCTCCTCGCCGTCGGCGAGGATCAGGGCGCCCGGCCCGAGCGTGCGGATGGTCTTGAACCCGGAGAGGTCGGTGACCTTGAACGGCATCATCGCGAGCTGCTCGTCGACCGGAACGTCCTTGCGGACGACGGCGGAGGCGAACATCTGGCGCACGGCATCGTCGGTGTAGATCCGGCTCGCGGTCTCCGGGATCTGCACGGCCACGTAGCCGGAGAAGCCGTTGCCGGGCAGGATCATCGAGTATCGCCGCACCGGCGTGGTGCCATCGCGGCCGTTCTCGACGGTATAGTAGGCGGTGCCGGCGGCGGTCTCGATGCTCTCCGGCTTGACGCTGCCGGTCCCGGCGGGATTGGCGGTAAACGCGTTCTTCACCTCGCCATAGGCGGCGGCGGGCAGTTCGGTCAGCAGCACCTTCACGCTCTGGTCCTCGGTTTCGAAGCCGGAGAACGTCTTGGCCTTGGCGAGCCCGACCAGCGGTGCGAGCCCGATGCGGACGCCGGGCGGAAATACGGCGTCAGTGGCCCATGCGGGGTGCAGCAGCGAGATCAGCAGGGTGGCCGCGGTGAAGAGTCGAACGATCATCATCAAACATTGCCTCGTTGACCGGGGCCGCGCGCCGAGGCGGTCGGGGGTCCTCGCCAGCGTGGTCTTCGGCGGGCACGCTTTTAGCGGCTTTGCGCCCCCCGCAACAGGCCGGGCGCGCGGTTTTGATCGCCTGCGGCGGTCGGCGCGCTCCGGCGGGGCACATTTTGCCTCAAAAGGCGGATTCAGGATGGTGCAGCGCTAGCCGCGCTTCAGGATTTCGACGCCGTCGACGGTCTGTACCAGCACATAGGGCGCGAGCAGGGCCCTGAGCTCGGGGTCGGAACGCGCCCAATCGCCCCAGTCGCTGTTCTGATTGTCGATCAGGACGACGTCGGGCGGCTGCTTCCGGAAGTCGGCGATGATCCCGGCGCGTTCGCGTTCCACATAGGGCGCGAGCCGCTGCGCCGTCTGTGAATCGATGGTTCCGTCCTGTTGCGATCGGCGGACGATTTCCCGGACCCAGAACGCCTCCTGGCGCGAGATCCAGGTGCCACCGAGGGTCCGCACCATCGGATGGCCGATGACTGCGGCCGCGCTGAGCACCAGCATGCTCGGGCGCGGTCCGAGCCGCGCCACCTGGGCTTCGATCTGCCGGACGTCGACGCTGCCATTGAACCAGAGGCAGGTCTGCACGAACAGCACGGCGCCGGCGAGAGCGGTGGCGACCTGCGGCCAGCGCCGCATGTCGCGACTGGTGTCGATCGCCGACACGGCGAGGCCGGCGGCGAGCAACGCCAGCGCGACCATGGGGTAGGCGTGATAGCCCCAGCCCTTCTGCTGCGCGACGAACGACACCAGGAATCCGAGCGATCCGGCCAGCGTGGTGAAAGACGCCGCGTCGCGCGCGTGCTGCCGGCGTTGGAGGAGGAGGATGATGATCGCCGCCGCAAGCCACAGGCCCATCGGCAGGGTCACGAGGATGGTCGGCACCGGCGCCTTCAGGAGCAGATAGACGTCGCGGACCAGCGGGTAGATGAGCGTGAAATATTCGGGAAAGAACAGGTAGATACAGGCCGCGTTGAGCAGCACCAGCGCCGCGGCGATCCAGTTCTCCAGCGCGAACAGCACGCGCCAGTCGCGCGCCTGCGCGGCGGCGGCGAGAATGCAGAAGCCGGCGCTGAAGGCGAAATAGGGCTTGAAGCTCATCGTGAGGCCGGCGCTGAGCCCGGCGATGAGCACGGCAGCCGGGCCCACCCGCTCGCCCCTGGCGCGCAGGATGTACACCGCGATCGCCGGCAGGATCGTGATCAGGGCCAGGTGTTCCCGCTGGCCGAAATCATACATCGGCGCGATCAGGAGCAGGGCGGCCGTCCACGCCGCCAGCCAACCGTCGGCGAGGCGATGGCGCAGCGCCGATGTCCGCAGCACCAGCCACACCAGCGTCAGGGATGCCGCGGCCAGCGCGAAGATCAGGATGTTCGTCGCCAATTCGGGCCTGAGATGGATCGCACGCGCCAGCGCGACGGCCAGCAGATAGACCGATCCGGCCATCGGCGGATTGGTCTCGAGGATGTCGACGTAGAGCCGCTGGCCATCGAGCATGCGCTCGCTGACGAGGAGCCACCAGCTGACATCGACATTGAGGGGAAGGGTGTATCGCAGCCACGCCGCTGCAACCACGATGGCGCAGATCAGCAGTCCGGGGAACGTGGCCTGGCCGGCTTCGCGCGCACGCTGCGGAAAGCCCCAATCGGTGTCGATGACCATGCCTCATTCCCGTCCCAGGAGTGCGGCAGGCTAGGGCCCGTGGGTTAACAACGCATTTCGGTCATCGGGGCAGATCCGGAGTACCGGATTCGTTGCTCCCTGCCCGCGATCGCACCCTCCCGTTTAGGGCGCTGCCAAGGTCGATTGGCCCTTCTTGATGACTCCGCGAGGTCGTTCGGCGAGGGCCGTGATTTTCGTGGGGTCGAACCCCTGGTCCGGTCCTTGCGGGCCACTCCCCCCCTCCTATATGACGCTCATCGTCGCAATATCGCGAGCATTTGATCTGAGGGGGTTTTGGATGGGGGCGCCGTCAGGGCCCCACCCAACCTGCCGCAAAAAGAAGGATATGAGACCATGGGAAAGGTCATCGGGATCGATCTCGGCACCACGAATTCGTGCGTGGCCGTTATGGACGGCAAAACGTCGAAGGTCATCGAGAACGCCGAGGGCATGCGCACCACGCCGTCGATCGTCGCCTTCAGTGACGACGGCGAACGTCTGGTCGGCCAGCCGGCCAAGCGTCAGGCCGTGACCAACCCCGAGCGCACCTTCTTTGCGGTCAAGCGCCTCATCGGCCGCCGCTATGATGACCCGATGGTCGAGAAGGACAAGAAGCTCGTCCCCTACAAGATCGTCAAGGCCGGCAACGGCGACGCCTGGGTCGAGGCCGACGGCAAGACCTATTCGCCCTCGCAGGTCTCCGCCTTCATCCTGCAGAAGATGAAGGAGACCGCGGAAGCCCATCTCGGCCAGAAGGTCGACCAGGCCGTCATCACCGTCCCCGCTTATTTCAACGACGCCCAGCGTCAGGCCACCAAGGACGCCGGCAAGATCGCGGGCCTCGAGGTTCTGCGCATCATCAACGAGCCGACCGCGGCGGCGCTCGCCTACGGCCTCGACAAGACCAAGGCCGGCACGATCGCCGTGTACGACCTCGGCGGCGGCACCTTCGACGTCTCCATTCTTGAAATCGGCGACGGCGTGTTCGAGGTGAAGTCGACCAACGGCGACACCTTCCTCGGCGGTGAAGACTTCGACATGCGTCTGGTCAGCTACCTCGCCGACGAATTCCAGAAGGAGCAGGGCATCAACCTGCGCAACGACAAGCTCGCTCTGCAGCGCCTCAAGGAAGCGGCCGAGAAGGCCAAGATCGAGCTGTCGTCGACCACGCAGACCGAGATCAACCTGCCCTTCATCACCGCGGACCAGTCCGGTCCGAAGCATCTGACGATGAAGCTGACCCGCGCCAAGTTCGAGGCGCTGGTGGCCGACCTCGTCGAGAAGACCATCGAGCCGTGCCGCAAGGCGCTGAAGGATGCCGGCCTGACCGCCGGCGAGATCGGCGAAGTGGTGCTGGTCGGCGGCATGACCCGCATGCCGAAGATCCAGGAGATGGTGAAGCAGTTCTTCGGCAAGGAGCCGCACAAGGGCGTCAACCCCGACGAGGTGGTGGCGATCGGTGCCGCGATCCAGGCCGGCGTGCTGCAGGGCGACGTCAAGGACGTGCTGCTGCTCGACGTGACCCCGCTCTCGCTGGGCATCGAGACCCTGGGCGGCGTGTTCACCCGCATCATCGACCGCAACACCACGATCCCGACCAAGAAGAGCCAGGTGTTCTCGACCGCCGAGGACAATCAGAACGCGGTCACCATCCGGGTCTTCCAGGGTGAGCGCGAGATGGCGGCCGACAACAAGATGCTCGGCCAGTTCGACCTGATGGGCATTCCGCCGGCCCCGCGCGGCATGCCGCAGATCGAGGTGACGTTCGACATCGACGCCAACGGCATCGTCAACGTCTCGGCCAAGGACAAGGCCACCGGCAAGGAGCAGCAGATCCGCATCCAGGCCTCGGGTGGCCTGTCGGAAGCCGACATCGACAAGATGGTCAAGGACGCCGAGGCGAATGCTGCGGCGGACAAGAAGCGCCGCGAGGCGGTCGACGCCAAGAACCATGCCGACGCGCTGGTGCACTCCACCGAGAAGGCGCTGGCCGAGCATGGCTCGAAGGTCGCCGACACCGAGCGCCGCGCCATCGAGGATGCCGTCAGCGACCTCAAGGAAGCGCTGAAGGGCGACGATGCCGAGGCGATCAAGGCCAAGACCAACACGCTGGCCCAGGCGTCGATGAAGCTCGGCGAGGCGATGTACAAGCAGCAGGCCGAGAGCGATGCGGCCCGCGACGCCGCCAAGGATGACGTGGTCGACGCGGAGTTCACCGAGGTCGACGACGACAAGAAGAAATCTGCTTAACTGAGGCAGAGGTAGTGACCATGGCCCCCATGCCAAAGAGCGCTTTCAGCGGCTCGTTGGATGGGGGTCATTTTCATTGACCCGGAACGCGCGCGGCGATCGCGCCAGCCGTTCCTGTTGGGCGAAGTTCGGGCGGGTTTGATTGATGTCCACCAAGCGCTGCTACTACGAGACCCTGGAAGTCGAACGCGACGCCGACGAGGGCAAGCTCAAGGCCGCCTTCCGCAAGCTGGCCATGAAGTGGCATCCGGACAAGAATCCGGGCGATGCCTCCAGCGAAGTGAAATTCAAGGAAATCAACGAGGCCTATGAGGTGCTGCGCGACGCCGACAAGCGCGCCGCCTACGACCGCTATGGCCACGCCGCGTTCGAGCAGGGCGGCATGGGCGGAGCGCACGGCTTCGGCGCCGGCTTTGCTTCGTCGTTCTCCGACATCTTCGAAGACCTGTTCGGCATGGCCGGCCAGCGGCGCGGCGGGACCGGGCGCGAGCGCGGCGCCGACCTGCGCTACAACATGGAAATCACCCTGGAAGAGGCGTTCCAGGGCAAGACTGCACAGATCGAGATTCCGGTCTCGGTGACCTGCGAGTCCTGCTCCGGCACCGGTGCCAAGGCCGGCACCAAGCCGAAGACCTGCGCGATGTGCGGCGGCGCCGGCCGCGTCCGGCAGGCCCAAGGCTTCTTCACCCTGGAGCGCACCTGCCCCGGCTGTCATGGCCGCGGCCAGATGATCGAGGACCCCTGTCCGTCCTGCTCCGGCTCCGGCCGCGTCACCCGTGACCGCACGCTGTCCGTCAACATTCCCCAGGGCGTCGAGGACGGCACCCGCATCCGTCTCGCCGGCGAGGGCGAAGCCGGCCTGCGCGGCGGACCGCCCGGCGATCTCTACATCTTCCTGTCGCTGACGGCTCACGAGTTCTTTCAGCGCGACGGCGCCGACCTGCACTGCCGCGTGCCGATCTCGATGGTGACGGCGGCGCTCGGTGGCGAGTTCGAGGTGCCGACGATCGACAAGGGCAAGACCAAGGTCAAGATTCCCGCCGGAGCGCAGTCCGGCCGCCGCTTCCGGATCGCGTCCAAGGGCATGCCGGTGCTGCGCTCGCGCCAGACCGGCGACATGTATGTCCAGATCGTGGTCGAGACGCCGCAGAACCTGACCAAGAAGCAGCAGGAGCTGCTGGCCGAGTTCGAGAAGTTGTCGTCCGGAGCGACCCAGCCCGAGGCGGCCGGCTTCTTCACCAAGGTCAAGGACTTCTTCGGCAAGGCGGCGAGCTGAGCCGTGAGTTCAAGCAAGCACGGCCTCGTGGTTTCGCCGAATGATTTCGGGATTCAGATTCAGAGGTCGAGCGAATTTGCTGCTCTGCACATGCAAAAAATTATCGAATGCAACTGTAAGAGCGCGGACCCGCCAGCCTTAATCGTACGTTACGGTTCGGCTTGACCGTCCCGCCTGCGCCCTATACGTCTTTGTGACTCTTTTCTGACATCGCCGTGAAAGCGGTCCCGTCTGGTACCGAGATGCCCCTGCAAACGTCCGTGCGTGCGTCGAAAAAGCCTCTCCGTCTGGACGACGAAGTGCGCTTCCTCCGCTCATGGATCGAAAAGCCGCTGCATATGGGCGCCGTCATGCCGTCGGGCCGGCTGCTGGCGCGGACCATGGCGCAGTACGTCGATCCGCACGGCACAGGCCCCGTCATCGAGCTTGGACCGGGCACCGGCGCGATTACCAATGCGCTGGTCGAGCGCGGCGTCGATCAGAAGCGGCTGGTGCTGGTCGAGTACAATCCGGGCTTCTGCGCGTTGCTGCGCGACCGCTACCCGCAGGCCAAGGTGGTCCAGGGCGACGCCTATCGCCTCCGCGACACACTCTGGAACGTGCTCAGCGCCCCTGCCGCCGCCGTCGTCTCCGGCCTGCCGCTCGTGACCAAGCCGATGCTGACGCGCATGAAGCTGATCCGCGATGCGTTCGCGGCGATGTCGCCGAATGCGCCGTTCGTGCAGTTCACCTATTCCGTCGTGCCGCCGATTCCGAAGTCGCTGCCCGGCGTCACCACGCAGGCCTCCGAGCGCATCTGGATGAACCTTCCGCCGGCGCGCGTCTGGGTGTATCGCAAGCCCTGACCGGCGGCCGCGATCCTTCGTGGCGGGTCGCTGACCGACCTCACGATGTCCGCGCTGAAGATCCTCATCATTCCCGGCTCGACCCGGGCCGGCTCGCACAACGCGAAGCTCGCCGCGGCCGCCGCCTATCAGTTCGTGCAGGCTGGCGCCGACATCACCCGCATCTCGCTCGCCGACTTCCCGCTGCCGATCTACGACGCCGATCTCGAGGCGCAATCGGGCATTCCGCATCACGCCGTGAATCTGACGCGCATGATCGGCGTTCATCATGCTGTGCTGCTGGTGACGCCGGAATACAACGCCTCGGTGCCGCCGCTGCTGACCAACGCCATCACCTGGATCTCGCGGGTCGACGAGCCGCCCGGCAGCCGCGGCGCGGTGTTTCGCAGCCGGCCGTTCGCGATCGCCGCCGCTTCCGAGAACCGCTTCGGCGGCATCCGCGCGCTCGCCGCGTTGCGGCTGATGCTGACCGCCTGCAATGCGACGGTGATCCCGAGCCAGCTCGCGCTGGCCTTCGCCGACAAGGCCTACAACGACATGGACCGGCTCAAACTGCCCGCCGACATCACGGCGCTCGATGCGCTGGTGCGGGAGCTGGTCGCAACAGCGCAACATACGATGTGAGGTGACATGCCGACCGAGATTGCTCCGCGCGATCGTCTGATCGTGGCGCTCGACCTGCCCGGCGTGGCCGAGGCCGAGGCGATGATCGCCAGGCTGGGCGAAGCCGTGACGTTCTACAAGATCGGCATGGAGCTGACCTATGCCGGCGGCCTCGGCCTCGCCGAGCGCCTCGCGGCCGAGGGTAAGCACGTCTTCATGGACCTCAAGCTGCACGACATCCCGACCACGGTCGAGCGCGCCACGAGGCAGATCGCCCGGCTCGGCGCCCGTTTCCTTACCGTGCATGGCTTCTCGCAGAGCATGCGAGCGGCGCTCGCCGGCGCCGCCGGCTCCAGCCTCGAGCTGCTCGCCGTCACCGTGATGACGTCCTACGATGATGCCGACCTCGCCGCCGCCGGCTACGCCATGGGCGTCAAGGAGCTCGTCGCCAGGCGCGCCGTGCAGGCCAAGGAGATCGGCATCCACGGCCTGATCCTGTCGCCCGAGGAAACGGCGCTGGTGCGTCCGCTGGTCGGGCCTGACATGCAGCTCGTGACCCCCGGGATCCGTCCGGCGGGATCCGACGTTGGCGACCAGAAGCGCATCATGACCCCGGCCCTGGCGATCGCCGGCGGCGCCGACCGCCTCGTCGTCGGGCGTCCCGTCACCGGCGCTGCCGATCCGGCTGCGGCCGCCGAGAGCATCGTCGCCGACATCGCCGGCGCCGTGGCGCTGGCCGGCAAGACCAATCGCACGTAAGCAACAGCGACCGAGAACAGGGAGACGACAGGGATGCCCAAGGCCTATTGGATCGCGCGGATCGACGTGCACAACATGGACGGCTACAAGGAGTACGTCGCGCAGAACGGCGCCGTGTTCCATCAGTACGGCGCCAAATTCCTGGTCCGTGGCGGCCAGTACGAGACCAGGGAAGGCACCTCGCGCTCGCGCAATGTCGTGATCGAGTTCAAGGACTACGCGACCGCGCTGGCGTGCTACAATTCCCCTGAATACCAGCGGCTGGTGGCGATGCGCGCGCCGCATTCGCAAGGCGACCTGGTGATCATCGAGGGCTATGATGGCCCGCAGCCCTGATCGTCGCCCGCCCCGACCACCCGCGACCTGGCCTCGCTCGGTTGCCGCCGCTATCAGCCCCGGCTATAGCCCTTGAAGGGGCGGAGGAGTTGACATGTCCAAGATGCGCTTGATCGTTGCCGGAGCCGGCGGCCGCATGGGCCGCGCCTTGGTGCGCGCGATCGCCGAGACCGACGGCGCCATGCTGGCGGGTGCGCTCGAAGCCCCCGGCTCGGAGCTGATCGGCAAGGACTCCGGCGCCCTCGCCGGCCTGCCCGCCAACGGCATCAAGCTGTCGGGCGACCTCTGGAGCATGTCCGCCGAGGCCGACGGCATCCTCGATTTCACCGTCCCGGCCGCGACCATCGCCAACGTTGCCATCGCCGCCCAGCGCGGCCTCGTTCATGTCGTCGGCACCACCGGCCTTTCGGCGTCCGACGACGCCGTCATCAAGAGCGTCACCAAGCGCGCCGTCGTCGTGCAGTCCGGCAATATGAGCCTCGGCGTCAACCTGCTGGCGGCGCTGGTCAGGCAGGTGGCGAAGTCGCTCGACGCCGGCTTCGACATCGAGATCCTCGAGATGCATCACAAGCACAAGGTCGACGCGCCCTCCGGCACGGCCCTGATGCTGGGACGCGCGGCCGCCGCCGGCCGCGGCATCGAGCTCGAGGAGCATTCGGAGCGCGGCCGCGACGGCATCACCGGCGAGCGCCGCTCTGGCGACATCGGCTTCGCCTCGCTGCGCGGCGGCACCGCGGCCGGCGATCACAGCGTCATCTTCGCCGGTCCCTCGGAGCGGCTCGTGCTGTCGCACCAGGCCGAGGACCGCATGATCTTCGCCCATGGCGCGCTCAAGGCGGCGCTGTGGGCCCATGGCAAGCCGCCGGGTTACTACACGATGGACGACGTGCTTGGCCTCAAGGACCTTTTCTAGTTCAACGTCGATGGAAGCGAACTGATGAGCGAACGTCTCCTGGTGCTGGTGCGCCACGGCCAGAGCGAGTGGAATCTGAAGAATCTGTTCACCGGCTGGAAGGATCCGGACCTGACCGAGCAGGGCGTTGCCGAGGCCAGGGAGGCCGGCCGCAAGCTGAAGGCGCAGGGGCTCGTCTTCGACGTCGCCTTCACCTCGGTGCTGACGCGCGCCCAGCACACGCTCGACCTGATCCTGACCGAGCTCGGCCAGACCGGCCTGCCGACGTCGAAAAACCTCGCCTTGAACGAGCGCGACTATGGCGACCTCTCCGGCCTCAACAAGGACGACGCCCGCGCCAGATGGGGCGAGGAGCAGGTCCACGTCTGGCGCCGCTCCTACGACGTGCCGCCGCCCGGCGGCGAGAGCCTCAAGGACACGCTGGCCCGCGCGCTGCCCTACTACGTGCAAGAAATCCTCCCCGGCGTCCTCCGCGGCCAGCGCACCCTGGTCGCCGCCCACGGCAACTCGCTCCGCGCTCTGATCATGGTGCTGGAGAAGCTGACTCCGGAAGGCATCTTGAAGCGCGAACTGGCGACGGGCGTGCCGATCATCTACCGCCTCAACGCGGATTCGACCGTGGAGTCGAAGCTGGACCTGGCGGGTTAGCAGTCGCACGCGCGACCAGTCACGGCAGTCTACGGCGCTCGCTATGAGTTGAAGCCCCACGACCGGCCGCGGCGCCGGTGCGCCCCCTCGCCCCGTTCTTACGGGGAGAGGGTTGGGGTGGGGGGCAGCCGCACCGGTAGTGCTATTGAGCGACGTCACAAAATGCCATCGAGCTTATGAGTTACTCGTCATGCCCGGGCTTGACCCGGGCATCCATCCCCTCGCGAGTCTCTTTCCAAGACGATGGATGGCCGGGTCAAGCCCGGCCATGACGGTCTGAATAACTCAACGACGACCGAGCCCTGAGATCGCGGAGTTGGCTGACGCGCTTCTCTCCACGCTCCGTATCATGCGGCCGCGATCCGTCATCTCCCCGATTCACATCTCAAACAGCACGGAACACAGCTCCGCGATCTCGCGGCGTCATCGCCCGAGTCCTGCATCGGCCATGTCCCTCCGAAAGATGAGAGGGCGGAGGGAATGCCGGGTGAAGGCCTCACCCATGGCCCGCCTGCGTAAAAAAATGCAGGCGGCAGGTACCACAGGTGCTGCCGATCATCCGGCATTCCCTGCGCGACGGTCTTCACGCTTATACGCAGTCTCCCTGGTGCGCCGGGCTTGTTGGCCACCATCCCCACGCGAAGCGAAGCTTCGTCGTGAGTTGATACCAGCGTCGGGGTATCAGGACCCTGCGACTTCACGTCCGCAATCCAACCGTTCGTCGGCGTGCCCGAAGACACGCTGCGGCAGACCGCGGCCATCGCCTCCCCGCCTCGCGTGTCGTGACGATCGCGCGCAACGCCCCTCTCGTTGAGGCGGGATGGGGAGAGAGAAACATGAATTCTGAAAAATAGCAATCTAATTCTTTTCCGAAATGCTGGTCTGCCGATACCGGGGCTCTAAGGACCCTCAATGGACCACCGCCCGGATAGCGAAGAGGTTCAGTGCCTCTCGCATCGAAGATTCGTACGGGGATGCAAGACCTAAAAGCGCACTCCACCGAATATCCCCCATATTTGGCGTGCGCTTAATAAGCCACGCAACTAATTGACCAACAAAATCAATAGGTAGACATTACGGAACATTTGGAATCAAGACGCCATGGGGAAGGATTCTGGCCGAGCTTCCTCCGGGCGCCTTCAGGTCGCCGGTAGTCGGCTTCAGCTCCAACGATCGCTTAGCTATGCCCGTAACCTTCGTTGCCTATATCGATGAATCTGGCGATACGGGACTCAATAGAGTCAAGCCGGACAGCCCTGATGGGGCCACTGAATGGCTCATCCTAAGCGCTTTCTTAGTTTCGTCAGCAAACGATTCCAATTTGGTATCTTGGGTAAAGGACGTTCAAGAGGGCATAAAAAGCAAGCGTCGAGATCTTCACTTCAACAAGCTGCTACCGTTCAAGAAGAGCATGGTATGCGCCGCTCTAGCTCAGAAGGATGCGCGGTGCTTTTCGGTTATGTCGAACAAGCAAAATATTGAACGCTACAAGAACAAGAATCTCGGAGAGGAGAAGGCGTGGCTTTATTGGTGGCTCACCCGACTGCTGCTGGAGCGTGTCACAGACTTCTGCGAACGTCTCACGCCCATAAAGCAGCGCGGTCAAGACAAACTCCGCATTGTATTTTCGAGGCGCGGAGGTCTAACCTACGAGAACTTCAAGTCCTACTTGGAGCTGCTCCGCTATCAGAGCGTGAACGGCAAGCTTCGGTTAAAGGCTGGGGATATCAAGTGGTCAATGATCGATCTAAATGAAGTCCTCGTTATGGATCATCACCATCGAGCTGGGCTTCAACTCTCCGATGTTATAGCCGGTGCGTTCTACGAAGCCGTTGAGCGCAATCGCGGTGACATCGAACACTGTGAACCCGCCTATGCGAAACAATTGGAGCCTCTCGTTGCCAAGAGCGCGAAAAACAACGCGCTCGGCTACGGCATAAAGACGATGCCAAACCTATGGAAGATGGATCTTCAGGACCAACAAAAGGCGATCTTTGAACACTTCGGCTATTCGCCGAGAGGATGGAAAAGTGGGTAGGCCCTCGGCTCCTGACCACGGCTTTTAAGGGCCGCTGCCTCACGCGATTGGAGACCCGGAGTTCTTACCGACGTTGCCTACCCGCTAAAAGTATATCAGATTTCACCAGTGAAATCAAAGTGTTGGCTAACTCGTTGAATGGAATCGCCTTTTAGTTGATTGGCCGAGGGCCCCTAACCCATCCCCACCTGCCCAGCCTCCCACCCGATCATGGCCTGCTTGCGCGTTAGCCCCCAATGATACCCCGTCAACGCCCCCGTCTTGCCCAGCGCGCGATGGCACGGGACCACGAACGAGATCGGGTTCTTGCCGACCGCCGCGCCCACCGCGCGCGAGGCCTTCGGCGACTCCAGCCGTGTCGCGATGTCCGAGTAGCAGACGGCGCGGCCCATGGGGATCTTGAGCAGGGACTCCCAGACGCGGACCTCGAAGTCGGTGCCGATCAGCACGACGCGCAGCGGCTGGTCGGGGCGCCACAGGGTCTTGTCGAAGATGCGTTGGGCGAGGCCGGCGGTGCCGGGGACGTCCTCGACATAATCGGCGCGGGGCCAGCGGCTCTTCATGTCGGCGAGCGCGGAGGCCTCCTCGCCGGGGTCGGCGAAGGCGAGGCCGGCGAGGCCGCGCGGGGTCGCCATCACCAGCGCCATGCCGAACGGGCAGGGGTGGAAGCCGTAACGGAGCGTGGTGCCGGCGCCGCCGGTCTTCCATTCGCCGGGCGACATCGCCTCGTGGGTGACGAACAGGTCGTGCAGGCGGCCGGGGCCGGATAGCCCTGAATCGAGCGCGGCGTCGAGCACGCTGGCGGAGCCCTTCAGCAGGCCCTTGGCGTGGTCGAGCGTCAGCGCCTGCATGAACGCCTTCGGCGTCAGCCCGGCCCAGCGCCGGAACAGATGGTGCAGCTCGTCCGGCGTCAGGCTGGCGGCGTCGGCCATGTCCTCGATGGTCGGCTGCCGGCGCCAATGCTCCGAGATGAACGCGATCGCGCGGCGCACCGCATCATAGTCGCGCAGCGCGGCGGATTGTTGCGGGCCCGGCTTGGCCAGGGCGGAATCGTGAATGGCGAGGGTCATCATGGTCCGGATGTAGGGCGGCCGGGGCGGGGACTCCACCCGATTTCTGATCGGAGGGCTATAGCGAGATGAGGTCCGGCGGGAGCGGCGGCGCAGGTGCACCTTGCCCCGCTCTCGTCCGCCGTAGCTCGAAGAGCGAAGGCGGATGCGGGGCGCGACGAGCTTCGCTCGCGCTGAGAGGCCGGATTGCATCGCCAGATGCAATCCGGGTGAGGGGGCTCTCCGCACGGCCGGTGGGTGGGGCGGCCCCTCACCCCAACCCTCTCCCCGTAAGAACGGGGAGAGGGAGCGCGCTGCCGCCTGGGCGAGGACTGCGACCGACGTTTTCACCGTCATTCCGGGGCAATCGTCAATGCGCGGGCGCGAAGCGGCGGCGCGTTGGCGATTGACCCCGGAATCTCGAGCTGGTTGGAAAAGAACCCAGACAAGCTCGGGATTCCCGGTTCAAGGCCTGCGGCCTTGCCCCGGAATGACGGTGCTCGTGGCAGAACAGGGGCTACAGCGGATTGTACACCGGCCCGCGTTTCGCGGCCTGCAGGCCGGCCGTCAGGGCTTTCGCAAAGCTCGCCTTTTCCTCCGGCCCCAGAAAGCTCGCGATGGCGACGCGCTGGCCGCGCGCCACCAGGTACAGGTGCTCGATGCCGAACTCCTCATGGCTCTCCGTATCGAGCCGAACCCACAGCGGGTTGAAGCGCCATTCCATGACGTGGCCCTTGTGGCTGACGCGGCGCAGGCGCAGCTCGGTCAGGGTGATCGTCACGTCCTCATAGGCGTTGGCGCGGCGGAAATTGACCTTGAAGGCCCAGTAGATCGCCAGCGCATCCAGGCCAAAGAAGCCGAGCACCGGCCAGGCGCCCATCAGCAGCGAGGCGAGGCCGCCGATGAAGCTGATGGCGCAGACCACGACCATCAGGACCAGAAAGCCGGTGCGGCCGAGCGAGCGATGCGGCGTCAGCCGGGCCGAGAACAGCTCGGGATCAGCGGCCTCGGTGCCGGTCTCCTGATACGCAAAAGCATTGCCTGGCGTCATGGGGCCTCAGTATACCCGGATCATGGCCAAAATCACCCGCCCCCAACGCGCCAAGCCGGCGCCGGTTCGCAAGCCTGCCAAGAAGGCCGCCAAAAAGGCCGCGAAGGCCGCGCCCAAGACGGCCTCCAGGCCGGCAGCAAAAAAGGCCGCCAAGCCGAGCCCGGCGGCGAAGTCCAAGGCCGGCGCGGTCAAGCCGGTTAAGAAAGCCTTGAAGGCGATCAAGCCCTGGACCCCGGCCGAGATCCGCGAGGCCTTCAGCCGGTTCGCGCAGGCCAATCCGGAGCCGAAGGGCGAGCTCGAGCATCTCAACCCCTACACCCTGCTGGTCGCCGTGGTGCTGTCGGCGCAGGCGACCGATGCCGGGGTCAACAAGGCGACGCGGCCGCTGTTCAAAGTCGCCGACACGCCGGAGAAGATGATCGCGCTCGGCGAGGAGCAACTGCGCGAGTACATCAAGACCGTCGGCCTCTACCGCACCAAGGCCAGGAACGTGATCGCGCTGTCGCACAAGCTGATCAACGAGTTCGGTGGCGAGGTGCCGCGCACGCGCGCGGAATTGGAGTCGCTGCCCGGCGCCGGCCGCAAGACCGCGAACGTCGTGCTCAACATGGCGTTCGGCGAGCATACGATGGCAGTCGACACCCATGTGTTTCGCGTCGGCAACCGCACCGGCCTGGCCCCCGGCAAGACCCCGCTCGAGGTCGAGCTCGGGCTGGAGAAGGTCATTCCCGCCGAGTTCATGCTGCATGCCCATCACTGGCTGATCCTGCACGGCCGCTACACGTGCCTGGCGCGCAAGCCGCGCTGCGAGCTGTGCCTGATCAAGGACCTCTGCCGCTGGCCGGAGAAGACCGCCTGATACGTTGTCGGTGACGAACGGTTTCGCGCGAGAACGCGTTTGACAGTCACTATTGTGTCACGGCGCGACGCCGTCTCACCATGGCCGGGCCACATCGCCGCCCGCATTGGACATAAGATGACAGCCGTAATCCGGGGCGATGTGAGTGGCGCGTGTTAGTTCCCGCGTTCTCGGACCCTTCTGCGCCGGGACGTTGAAGGATCAGCCGCATGGACAACACTGCCGCACTCGTGTCGCTCGCGACCTCGGTGCCACCGCATCAGTTCCGCCAGAACGAGGTGATGGAGGCGGCGCGCGTGGTGCTGTCGCCGCGCTTTCCGCAGTTCGATACGATGGCGAGCCTGTTCGCCAACACCGGCATCCGCCAGCGCTACGGCGTCAAGCCGATCGAATGGTACATGGAGCGGCGCGGCTGGCCGGAGCGCACGCAAGCCTATCTCGAAGGCGCCGAGGCACTGTTCGTCGACGCGACGAACAAGGCGCTGGCGCAGGCCGATCTCACGGCTGCCGAGATCGACACCATCGTCAGCGTGAGCTCGACCGGCATCGCGACGCCGACCTTGGAAGCGCGCGTCGCCGGCCGCATCGGCTTCCGCTCTGACGTCTCGCGCGTGCCGGTGTTCGGGCTCGGCTGCGCCGGCGGCGTCTCCGGCCTGTCGATCGCCGCGCGGCTGGCGCAGGCGCGGCCCGGCACCAATGTGCTGTTCGTGACCTTCGAATTGTGCACGCTCGCGGTGCGCCACGACGAGCTGAGCAAGGCCAACATCGTCGCGCTCAGCCTGTTCGGCGACGGCGCGGCGGCCGCGATCCTGCGCGCCGGCGATGGCGGCCAGACGCGCGTCGAGGCGACCGGCGAGAAGCTGTGGCCGGATACGCTTGATATCATGGGCTGGAGCGTCGATCCCGAAGGTTTTGGCGTGATCTTCCAGCGCACGATTCCGGACTTCGTCACCGAGAACATGGGCCCCGCGGTCAACGAGATCCTCGGCAACATGAAGCTGTCGCCCGGCGACGTCGACCGCTTCGTCTGCCATCCCGGCGGCGCCAAGGTGATCACGGCGCTGGAGCGCGCGCTGTCGATCGGCCAGGGCACGCTCGACCATGAGCGCGAGATCATCGCCGACTACGGCAACATGTCGGCGCCGACGGTGCTGTTCGTGCTGGAGCGCGCGCGCGCCCGCGGACTGCCGCCGCGCTCGGTGCTGACGGCGCTCGGGCCCGGTTTCACCGCAAGCTGCGTTTCATTGAGGCACGCCGCATGACCTTCGCCGCCTTCGTCCTCGCCCTCGTCACCATGCAGCGGCTCGGCGAGCTCGTGCTCGCCCGCCACAACACCAAGCGTCTGCGCGCCATGGGCGCGGTCGAGGTCGGCGCAGACCATTATCCGCTGATGATCTCGATGCACGCGGCCTGGCTGGTGTCGCTGTGGCTGCTCGGCGCCGACCAGGAGGTCGATCCGTGGCTGCTGTCGGGCTTCGTGGCTCTGCAGGGCCTGCGCTGGTGGGTGCTCGCGACGCTTGGTCCGCGCTGGACCACGCGCATCATCATCCTGCCCGGTGCGCCCTTGGTGACCGATGGTCCCTATCGCTACATCTCGCATCCGAACTACCTGGTGGTCGCCGCCGAGATCGCGCTGCTGCCGCTGGCGCTGCATCTGCCGCTGATCGCGCTGATCTTCTCCGGCCTGAATGCGGCGGTGCTGTTCATCCGCATCCGCGCCGAATCCGAAGCACTCACCGGCATCGGCGGCGGCCAGACCGCATGAGCGCGTCGGCCGCGCCGCAGGATCGTCCGAGCCTCGCCACCTGGCTCGGCTTCATCCTGATGTGCGTCGGCATGTTCATGGCGATCCTGGACATCCAGGTGGTGGCGACGTCGCTGCCGACCATCCAGGAGGCGCTCGGCATCACGCCCGAGGCGATGAGCTGGATCCAGACGGCGTATCTGATCGCCGAGATCATCGCTATTCCGCTCACCGGCCTGCTCACGCGCGTGTTCACCTTGCGCTGGCTGTTCACGGGCGCCGTCGGCATCTTCACCGCCGCCTCGCTCGGCTGCGCGTTCAGCGGCGATTTTCACACGCTGCTGGCGTTCCGCGTGCTGCAGGGCTTCTTCGGCGGTCTGTTGATCCCCGTGGTGTTCTCCGCCGTCTTCCTGCTGTTTCCGCCGCGCCTGCACGCGGTCGCGACCACCATCGGCGGCGTCGTCGCGGTGCTCGCGCCGACCATCGGGCCCGTGGTCGGCGGCTTCATCACCAACACCTGGTCGTGGCCCTGGCTGTTCCTCATCAACATCGTGCCGGGTGTCATTGCCGCGCTGGTGACGCCTGGCCTGCTGCCGAAACAGCGTATGGATCTCGCGGAGCTCGACAAGCTCGACCTGTTCGCGCTGCTGCTGCTCGCGGTGTCCCTGGCCAGCCTCGAGCTCGGGCTGAAGGAGGCCCCGAAGGGCGGCTGGCTGTCGTCGAACTGCATTGCGTTCCTGGTGCTGAGCGCGTCGTGCCTCACCTTGCTGATCCAGCGCCTGCTCGCCTCGCCGTATCCGATCCTGCGGCTCGGCAGCTTCCAGCGGCGGTCGTTCACACTCGGCTGCCTGTCGAGCTTCTGCCTGGGCATCGGGCTGTTCGGCTCGGTCTATCTGATGCCGGTGTTCCTCGCCTTCGTGCGCGGCCACGATGCGTTCGAGATCGGCAAGATCATGCTGGTGACCGGCGTGGCGCAACTGATTGCGGCCCCGCTGGTGACGGCGCTGGACGGCAAGGTCGATGCGCGTCTGCTGACGGCGTTCGGCTTCGTGCTGTTCGGCGCGGGGCTTGCCGCGAGCGCGTTCCAGCCGCCGACCGCAGACTATCAGGAGATGTTCTGGCCGCAGGTGGTGCGCGGCGTCGGCATCATGTTCTGCCTGCTGCCGCCGACACGGATCGCGCTCGGCGACCTGCCGCAGGCCGAGGTCGCCGATGCCAGCGGGCTGTTCAATTTGATGCGCAATCTCGGCGGCGCCATCGGCATCGCGCTGATCGACACCATCATCTACGGCCGCGTCGCCATGCATGCGCAGGCGTTCCGCGACCGCCTGCTGGCCGGCGACACCGCGGCGGCCAAGGCGATCGGGCTGGCGCCGGAGCTGCTGCGCAACCGGCCGCGCGGCGTCTCGGAGGAGCAGGCGATCGCCTATGTCCGGCCGCTGGTGGAGAAGGCCTCGCTGGCGCTGTGCGTCAACGAGGCCTGGTCGCTGCTCGCAGGCATAGCGCTGCTCGGCTTCCTGCTGATCCCGTTTGCGCGCAACAAAGCCGTGAGCCTGTCGCCGCGGATGATGGCGCTAGAGGCTGCGCAGCCGGCGCTCCGGCGACGGCTCGATCAGCTCGGGCCGCGGTCCGGATAGGCGCTTGTGCAGGTGGACCATGAAGGCCATGCCGAACAGCGGCGTCGCCAGGTTCACGATCGGGATGGTGACGAAGGCCGCGATGATCAGGCCCGCGGTGAACACAGTCACCGCATTGTCGCGCCGCATCGCCTTCGCTTCCGCCGGCGGCCGGAAGCGCATCGCGGCGAGCTCGAAATATTCGCGGCCGAGCAGCCAGGCGGTGGCGAGGAAGAAGATCACGAAGCCGGCGCCGGCCAGGAACACGAAGGGCAGGGCGATCAGATAGACCAGGATGGTGAGGCCGGCGGCCTTGAGGCCTTCCGCGATCGCGACGCCGAACGGCAGCGCGACGCCGGGGCGCTCGGCCGGATAGTGCTCGCGCTCGACGAGGTCGGCGACGTCGTCGACGAACAGGCTCGCGATCAGCGACGTGATCGCCGGCATCAGCATGATGCCGCCGAACACCACGCCGAACCCGGCGGCGATCGAGATGATCCAGGTCAGCACCTCGAGCGTGCCGTGCGAGTTCGGCCCGAGCATGGCTTCCGCCCAGCCCTCGCCGGCGGTCGCGAGCCAGGTCAGGAGCCGCTGCAGCCCGATCGCGAGCACCGTGACCAGCACCAGCGCCAGCCCGATCGAGCGCCACAGGATCGAGCGCATCGGTGGCGACAGAATTTGCGAAATCGCCTTGATGGCGGCGTCGATCATGGCGGAGTCCCTCGCTGCAAAGCCCGCGGCAGAGGTAGACATGCCGGCGGGCTTCGGCAAGTCCGCCGGCATCGTCTCAAAGATCGGTCGCCCGCAGCCGCAGCGCGTTGCCGACCACGCTGACCGACGACAGCGACATCGCGGCAGCGGCGATGATCGGCGACAGCAGGATGCCGAACACGGGGTAGAGGATGCCGGCCGCGATCGGGATGCCCGCGGCGTTGTAGATGAACGCGAAGAACAGGTTCTGGCGGATGTTGCGCATCGTCGCCGCCGACAGTTTTCGCGCCCGCGCGATGCCGCCGAGATCGCCCTGCAGCAGCGTGACGCCGGCGCTCTCCATCGCCACGTCGGTGCCGGTGCCCATCGCGATGCCGACATCGGCCGCGGCGAGCGCCGGTGCGTCGTTGACGCCGTCGCCGGCCATCGCGACCACCTTGCCGCTGGCGCGCAGCCGGGCGACCACGGCGCTCTTCTGGTCCGGCAGCACCTCGGCCTCGACCTCGGTGATGCCGATTTTTCGCGCGACCGCGGTGGCCGTGGTGCGGTTGTCGCCGGTCAGCATGATCACCTTGATGCCGTCGGCCGCGAGCGCCTTCAGCGCCTCCGGCGTCGAGGCCTTGACCGGATCGGCAATCGCGAACAACGCGGCCGGTTTGCCGTCAACGGCCATCGTGATCACGGTCGCGCCCTCTTCGCGCAGCCGCTTGCTCTCGACCCCCAGCGTATCGGTGATGATGCCGAGCGAGGCGAGATAGGTGGCATTGCCGAGCACGACCGACTTGCCGTCGATCTCGCCGCGCGCGCCCTTGCCGGTCGGTGCGTCGAAGTTCTTGACGTCGGCGAGCTTGAGGTTGCGCTCGCTGGCGTGCCGGACGATGGCCTCGGCGAGCGGATGCTCGCTGGCGCGCTCGACGCTGGCGGCCAGCCGCAGCGCCTCCGCCTCGTCGAAGCCATCAGCGGTGACGATGGCGGTGACCTTCGGCTTGCCCTCGGTCAAGGTGCCGGTCTTGTCGACGACCAGCGTATCGACCTTCTCCATCCGCTCCAGCGCCTCGGCGCTCTTGATCAGCACGCCGGCCTGCGCGCCGCGGCCGACCCCGACCATGATCGACATCGGCGTCGCCAAGCCGAGCGCGCAGGGACAGGCGATGATCAGCACGCTCACGGCGGCGACGAGGCCGAAGGCGAAGCGCGGCTCGGGACCGAACGCGTACCACGCGACGAAGGCGGCAATGGCAGCCGCGATCACCGTCGGCACGAACCAGCCCGCGACCTGGTCGGCGAGGCGCTGGATCGGCGCGCGCGAGCGCTGCGCATCGGCGACCATCTGCACGATCTGCGACAGCAGCGTCTCGCGACCGACCTTGTCGGCGCGCATCACGAAGCTGCCGGTCTGGTTCAACGTGCCGGCGATGACGCGCTCGCCCTCGTCCTTGGTGACAGGCATCGATTCGCCGGTGACCAGCGATTCGTCGAGCGACGAGCGGCCTTCGAGGATGACACCGTCGACCGGCACCTTCTCACCGGGACGCACGCGCAGCCGGTCGCCGACGACGAGCTCGGCGATCTCCACCTCATGATCGTTGCCATCGGCATCGAGCCGGCGCGCCGTCTTCGGCGCCAGTTGCAGCAGCGCCTTGATCGCGCCCGACGTTGCTTCGCGTGCGCGCAGCTCGAGCACCTGGCCGAGCAGGACGAGGATGGTGATGACCGAGGCCGCCTCGAAATACACCGCCACCGCGCCGCCATGGCCGCGGAACGCCGGCGGAAACGCCTGCGGCGCCAGGGTCGCGATCACGCTGTAGACATAGGCGACGCCTGTGCCCATCGCGATCAGGGTGAACATGTTGAGATTGCGGGTCTGCACCGATTGCCAGCCGCGCACGAAGAACGGCCAGCCGGCCCACAGCACCACCGGCGTCGCCAGCGCGAACTGGATCCAGTTCGACAGCACGGGATCGATCAGGCCGTGGCCGCCGACGAGGTGCCCGCCCATCTCCAGCACGACCACGGGAGCTGCCAGCACCGCGCCGATCCAGAATCGTCTGGTCATGTCGGCGAGCTCGGGATTGGGCGCATCGTCGAGGCTGATGACGTCGGGCTCCAGCGCCATGCCGCAGATCGGGCAAGTGCCTGGGCCTTCCTGCCGGATCTCGGGATGCATCGGGCAGGTGTAGATCGTGCCTGCCGGCATCTCCGGCGGCGGCTCGCGCTCGCCGAGATATTTGTCGGGCTCAGCCGCGAATTTGGTTCGGCAGCCGGCCGAGCAGAAATGGAAAGTGTGACCCGCGTGCTCGAAGCGATGTTTCGAGGTCGCGGGATCGACGCTCATGCCGCAGACGGGATCGATCACCTTCGCGTCGTCATGCTGATGCGCGTGATGGTCATGACCGCCACAGCACCGCGCGGCGACTGCAGGCGCGGCCGTCACGAGATACTTGGCGGGATCGGCGGCGAACTTGGTGCGGCAGCTCGCGGAGCAGAAATGGAAGGTCTGTCCCTGATGTTCGAAGCGGTGCTTGGAGATCGCGGGATCGACGGACATGCCGCAGACGGGATCCTTCACCTTCGCGCTCGGCGGCGGCGCCTCGTCACGGCCGCCGCAGCAGCCACCATGGTTGTGGGCTGGTGTCGCATCGGCACGATCACTGCAACATCCCTCTGCAGCCGCGGTCTCTTGTCCGGTTTCCACCGCGCTCGCCTGTGGTCCACAGCCGCATCCGCTGGCCTTGACCGCTGCGGCGCCATGTCCGTGTTCGGTTCCCGACATTGCCCAGCCTCGCCTCTTGAAACCTATACCCTGTAGGGGTATATAGGCCGCATGCGCGAGGACATCAAGACATCCTGTCAGAAACGTTTGAGCCGGATCGAAGGGCAGGTCAGGGGCCTGTCGAAAATGGTCGAGGACAACCGCTACTGCATCGACATCGTGACCCAGATCTCGGCCGTCCGGGCGGCGTTGCGCCGGGTCGAGGAGGAGATCCTGCGCGACCACGTCGCCCATTGCGTCGAGCACGCCATCGCATCGGGCGACAAGGCCGATCAACGGCAGAAGATCGCGGAGTTGATGGATGTGATCAGCCGGTCGGATCGCTGAGGCCAGCCCGGGTCAGACTGCCACTTTTTTGCGGCGTCGTGCGGTCGGACGTGGCGCGACGTTTCGTACCGGCTCGGCGACGAGAAAATGCTCGCTGACCACGAGCCGCTCGCCGAGCTTCGCAACTACTTCCTCAGCCGCAGCCTGCTGCGTCGCTTCTTCGTCAGCCGTCTCAGGAACGAGCGGCGGCGCTGTGATGGCTCCTGGAAACACGGCGAACTCGCCCGCTACCTCCGCGAGCGGCTTCTGCTTGTCGGCCCAATGCAGCGTCGTGTAGTCGAATCCATTGACGATGGTCGGCTTGACGATCTCGAAATAGGGCGAGATGTCGAAGTCGCGCGGCATGTAGAGCGACGAATCGCGGATGTGCAGGATCTCGCGCTTGGCGCGCCGCGATGGCGCCCGCGTGATCTTCGGCAGGATCGGATAGCGCACCGCATCGAACGCCTGCGCGATCAGCGCCGAGCAGATCATCTTGGTCGGATCGCCCGAGCCCAGCGCGATCATGCGCCGCCGCCAGCGTTGCGGAATCGGCATCGGGATCAGATAGCGCATCAGGTCGATGATGTTCTTGGTGTCGTAGCCGAAGCCGATGCGATTGATGGCGTAGCGGCACACCGTGTGCCGGTCCTCATACGTTAGTCCGACCGGCCGGCAGACACGGGTGTGATAGGCGAAATATTTCGACAGCGGCGCCGAGATCACGCCATCGCCGACATAGGCCTCGACCAGCACGTGCGGCTCCCCATCGGGCTCGACGGCGCCGTCGATCGGTCCGACATAGAGCGCGGCATGCGACCAGGTCGACTGCGTGAGGTATTTGATGATGCCGGAAATACGGCTGTTGCCCTCGACGAGCAGCACGTCGCCGGGCTGGACATCCTTGCGCAGATAGTCCGGATCGCTCGGCGTGAACGGCTCATAGCCCGGGATCTCCTTCTGGAGATAGGCGGCAATCAGCTTGCCGATGTGATCGAGCACGATACCCATAACGCTCCCCGGGCGACCTTGGCCGGTCGCCGGCTTTTTCCCTTTCCATGATGGTCGATTGCGGTTGCAATTTGGTTCATAGTCGATGCGTTCTGCACGGTATCACGTTTACCATCCCGGTTGCCGCAGCGCGGCAGATGCGGCAAATTCGGCGGGTATTCGTTTGATTCAAAAGCTTTCGGAAACCATGTCATGAATGTCACGCGCCGCGGCTTCCTCTCCGCTTCCGCGGCGCTGGCCGCGCTGCCTATTGCCGGCCGCGCCGCGCAGGCGGCTGTTCCACGCGAGGCTGACATTGTCGTGATCGGGGCGGGAGCGGCGGGAATCGCCGCGGCCCGTCGGATCGTCGCGGCCAACCGCAAGGTCGTGGTGCTGGAGGCCGCGCCGCAGCCCGGCGGCCGTTGCAGCACGGATACTGCCACCTTCGGCGTGCCGTTCGATCGCGGCGCCCGCTGGCTGCTCGACGCCGACGGCAATCCCATCAGCAGGCTCGCGCGGGGTCTCGGGCTCGATCTCGTCGCGGCCCCCGTCGGGCAGAAGATACGGGTCGGTCGGCGCAATGCGCGGCCCGGTGAGACCGAGCAGTTCCTGGCGGGGCTGGTGCGCGCCAATCGCGCCATCGACGAGGCGGCGCGCGGCAAGCTCGACACCTCCTGCGCCGCGGCGCTGCCGAAGGATCTGGGCGACTGGACCAGCACCACCGCCTTCGTGCTCGGCGCCAGCGCGACCGGGAAGGATCTCGCCGATCTCTCCGCGATGGACAAGGCGCGTGCGCAGGATCGCAGCGCGCCGCTGGCCTGCCGCCAGGGGCTGGGCACGTTCATCGCCAGGCTCGGCGAAGCGTTGCCGTTGTCGCTGTCGACTCCAGCAACGCGCGTCCTGTGGGCCAACCGCGACGTCGCGGTGGAAACGCCGGCGGGGCGGATCGCGGCGCGCGCCGTCATCCTCACGGTGTCGACCAACGTGCTGACATCAGGCGCCATCAAGTTCGCCCCCGAGCTGCCCAAGCGGCAGCTCGACGCCGCCGCCAAGCTCAGCCTCGGCAGCTACGATCACATTGCGCTGATGCTGGCGGGCAATCCGCTCGGCCTGTCGCGGGACGAGGTCATCATCGAGCAGAGCAATTCCAACCGCACGGGTCTGTTGCTGGCCAATATCGGCGGATCGTCGCTCTGCGCCGTCGATGTTGCCGGCGCCTTCGGCCGCGAACTCTCAGCGCAGGGCGAGGCGGCGATGGTCGACTTCGCGAGGGAGTGGATCGGCAAGCTGTTTGGAAGCGAGGCCGCCGCGGCGGTGAAGTCGTCCGCAGCCACGCGCTGGAACCAGGCGCCGGGCGTGCTCGGCGCGATGTCGGCGGCCACGCCCGGCAGCCAGGGGGCGCGCAAGATCCTCGGCGAACCCCTCGGTCCGCTGTTCCTGGCGGGCGAGGCGACGCACGAAACGCTGTGGGGCACGGTCGACGGCGCCTGGGACTCCGGCGAACGTGCCGCCGAAGCCGCGCTGCGGCGGATCGGCGCGCTGAAGGATCCCGAGCCGGAGCCGAGCAGTGAGCGGCAACGGCCGCGCCGCCGCGGCAAGGTGCGCTCGGCCTCGCCGGAGGATTGAAGTAGGGCCGTAGGGTGGGCAAAGGCGCAGCCGTGCTATCACCACATTCGAAAATCGTCGCGGCGCTGTGCCCACCATTTTGCTGATGAGTTCGCGGGTGGATGGTGGGCACGCTGCCGCCTTGCGGCGGCCGCTTTGCCCACCCTACGCGGGCTACACCGGCAGCTTCAGCTCCATCAAATCCTTCGCCACGATGATCCGGCCCGTGTAGTTCTTCTTCACGTCGCGCGTCCAGTCGTCGTCGGTGACCTCCGGATCATCACCGGGCACGAAGTGGCTGAGCGCCAGCACCTTCACGCCTGCCGCCGCAGCGATACGCCCGACGTCCTCGGTCGTCGTGTGGCTGTCGAGCAGGTGCTTCTTCAGCGTCGAGCCGTTCTTCGTTTTCGCGACCAAGCGATCGACCGCCGGCACATATAGGCATTCGTGCACCAGCACGTCGGCGCCCCTGGCGAACTCGGCGAGCTTCGGATTGTAGGCGGTGTCGCTCGAGAACACGATCGTGCCGTTCGGGGTCTCGAACTTGTAGGCGAAGTTGTCGGTGATCGGCGGATGCGGCGTGCGGAACGCGGTCACCGTCACATCCGCCGTCTTCAGCACGACGCCGTCCGCGTCGATGTCCTTCGCGACCAGGAGCGGCCGAGGATCGGGCCTGCCTTCATCTGCGATGCGGGTGTCGACGTCGAACTTGTTGGTTTCCCAGAAACTCCTGATCATCGCCTCCAGGCCCTTCGGTCCGAACGACTGGATCGGCGTCGACAATCCTGCGGCCCAGGCGTTGTAGAACAGGTTGCCGTATTCGAGATTGTGATCGGAATGGTGATGGCTGATCAGGATGTACTTGACCGACGGGATCGGAACGCCCGCATTGACGAGCTGACGGCTGACGCCCATGCCGCAATCGATCACGAACGGCGTGCCGTTGACGACGACGAGATTGGCCGGATTCGAAGCGCCCACGCCGACGCGTGGGCCGCCCTTGGTGCCGAGGAAGACGATCCGCGTGCCGGTCTTGGCGCCTTGCGCGAACACCGAGCGCGCTGCGACAGCTCCGGCCGTGCCCAGCGCGAGCGACAACATCGTGCGGCGATTGATCATGGTGTCCTCCCGGTCGGTCTCGTTGCGGGGAGGCTAGCCTCGCCCGAGCACGCCGTCGAGGGCCGGCAGGCCGGCGATGACGGCAATTGCGATCAGCACATAGCAGATGGCGCGGAACACCTGCTCGCTGGCGCGGCCGAACAGCGAAGCGCCGAACGCAACGCCAAGCGCGTAGACCGGCCCGATCAGCAGCGAGAGCTTCAGCGAATCCCAGGAGATCAGCCCGCTCATTGCGTAGCTCACCATCGCGAAGAAGTCCGATGCGCCGAAGAACAGCACGATGTTCGCTCGCGCGATCTTCGGCGGGATCGGGCGTCCCAGCCAGTAGCCGACGATCGGCGGGCCCCCGGTCTGCGCCAGTCCGCTGCAAAATCCCGAGATACAGCCGACAGCGACCGACAGTGCGGTGTACTCCCTGCCGCGATAGCGCCAGCCGGACAGCAGCAGCGCAAGCAGCGCGAGCACGAAACCGGTGATGATCCAGCGGACGGTGACCGGGTCCAGCCGGCTGAGGAAATAGGTGCCCACGGGCACGCCGACCAACGCGCCCGCAACGATCACCGCGGTGGCCCTGCGGTCGGCCTCGCGCCAGGCTGGCGCCACCATCGGGGCCATCGAGACGAAATCGATCACCAGCAGCAGCGGCGCGACCAGACGGGGCGTCGCAAAGCTGCTCGCGAGCGGCATGAAGATCAGCGCCGAGCCGAAGCCGGAGAACCCGCGCGCGGTCGCAGCAATAAAAGCTGTGATCGCCAGTGCGACCGTCGCGAACAGGCTGAGGTCGGCAGGGATGAGCCCGGACAGGCTCATCCGCGCAACGTGCCGCCGGTCTTCTTGGCGACGTCAGCGGTGATCTTCGCCGCGACGGCGTCGATCTCCTCGTCGGTCATGGTCTTGTCGCGTGGCTGCAGGGTCACGGCGATCGCGACCGACTTCTTGCCGTCCTCGATGCCCTTGCCCTCGTAGACGTCGAACACGGTAACATCCGTGATCAGCTTCTTGTCGACGCCCTGCGCGGCGCGCACGATGTCGCCGGCCTTGACCTTGCGATCGACGATGAAGGCGAAGTCGCGCGACACCGGCTGGAATGCCGAGAGCTCGAGCACCGGCTTGGCGCGGGTCGGCTTCGCCTTGGCGGCCGGAATGCGATCGAGGATGACCTCGAAAGCGACGAGCGGGCCGTCGACCTTCAGGGCCTCCAGCGTGCGCGGATGCAGCTCGCCGAAATGCCCGAGCACGTTCTGCGGTCCCATCTGGATGGTGCCGGAGCGACCCGGATGCATCCAGGCCGGACCGCCGGCAACGATCTGCAGCGACGCCATCGGCGCGCCGGCCGCCGCCAGCACGGCGAGCGCATCGGCCTTGGCGTCGTAGGCACTGGCCGGCTGCGATCCCGTCCAATGCCGGCCGAGTCCCTTCGCCGAGGCGATGCCACGGCGGATGCCGCTCGCGGCCACGAACTGATCCGTGGGGCCGTCGCCCTTGAAGACCTGCCCGACCTCGAAGATCGCCGCATCGCCGAAGCCGCGATCGGCGTTGGCCTGCACAGTCGCGATCAGGCCCGGCAACAGGCTCGGGCGCATGTCCGATAGATCGGCTGCGATCGGATTGGCGAGTGCGAGTTCGGCCTTGCCGCCGCCGAACAATTCGGCGGCCGGCTTCGAGATGAATGACCACGTCACGGCTTCGACCATGCCGCGTGCCGCCAACGCGCGCTTGGCGCGCCGCGTGCGCAATTGCAGCGGCGTCAGAACCGGCTTGCGCGGCGCATCGCCGCGCTCGAACGGCGTCATCGGCACCTTGTCGACGCCGACGATGCGCACGATTTCCTCGACGATGTCAGCCTTGCCGTGGACGTCGCTGCGCCAGGAGGGCACCGCGACCTTCACGACCGGGCCATTGCCTGCGACCACGAAGCCGAGATTCGTCAGGATCCGCCGCATCTCGGTCAGTGGCACCTCGATGCCCGCCAGCCGCTTCACCTCGGTGAGCGGGAAGTCGACGATGCGGTCATCGCCGAAGGGATTGCCGACGACGAGGGTTTCCGATGGCGTGCCGCCGCACAGGTCGAGCACCAGCCTGGTCGCCATCTCCAGGCCCGGCACCATGAAGGCCGGATCGACGCCGCGCTCGAAGCGGTAGCGCGCATCGGAGTTGATGCCGAGCTTGCGGCCGGTCTGGGCGATGTTGATCTCGTTCCACAGCGCCGATTCGATCAGCACGTCGGTGGTGTCTTCATCGCAGCCCGACGCCTCGCCGCCCATGATGCCGGCGAGCGATTCGACAGCGGCGTCATCGCCGATGACGCACATCGAATCGTCGAGCGTGTAGGTACGGCCGTCCAGCGCCAGCAGCGTCTCACCGTCGCGGGCGCGGCGGACGACCAGGTTGCCCTTGACCTTCTTGGCATCGAACACGTGCAGCGGACGCGCGCGGTCGAATGTCATGTAGTTGGTGATGTCGACGAGCGCGCTGATCGGGCGCAGGCCGATCGAGGTCAGGCGCTGCTGCAGCCATTTCGGCGACGGGCCGTTCTTGACGCCGCGCACCAGCCGCAGCGCGAAGCCGGGACACAGCTTCTCGTCTTCGAGCACGACTTTCACGGGACAGGGGAATTCGCCCTTCATCGGCTTGATGCCGGGGTCTTTCAGCTTACCCATGTCGGCGGCAGCGAGGTCGCGTGCGATGCCGTGCACGCCGGTGCAGTCCTGGCGGTTCGGCGTCAGATTGATCTCGAACTGGGGATCGCCGAGCCCGGCCCATTCGGCATAGGGGGTGCCGATCGGCGCATCCGCCGGCAGCTCCATGATGCCGTCGTGATCGTCGGAGATCTCGAGCTCGGCCGCCGAGCACAGCATGCCGCGGCTCTCGACACCTCTGATCGTGCCGACCGAGAGCGTGATGTTCTTGCCGGGGATGTAGGTGCCGGGCGGCGAGAACACCGACACCAGCCCCGCGCGCGCATTCGGCGCGCCGCAGACCACCTGCACCGGCGCGCCACCGTCACCGGTGTCGACCATGCAGACGCGCAGCCGGTCGGCGTTCGGGTGCTGCTCGGCGGAGACGACGCGCGCAATCCTATACGGCGCGAGCAGCTTCGCCTTGTCCTCGAGATGCTCGACCTCGAGGCCGATCATCGTGAGCTTGTCGGCGATTGTCTCGACCGACTCATCGGTGTCGAGATGGTCCTTCAGCCAGGACAGCGTGAATTTCATGGCTGCATGCCTCGGATCTTGCTGGTGTTTGTATCGTGAGTGTGGTCGTGTTCGCTGTCTTGGTCGCTTGCGACGCTCTCTCCGCTCCCTCCCCCCTTGTGGGGGAGGGGTGGGGAGGGGGGTAAGCCGCGGGCGCGGTCGGCAATGGCTTGGCGGATTGCCGCAACAACACCTTCCAGATTCGAGGTCACCTGCTCATTAGTGAAGCGGAGGACCTCGAAGCCTTCGGCTGCGAAGAAGGCGTCACGCACGGCGTCTCTTGCCTGCCGTTCGGTGAAATCGTGCGACTCGCCATCGAGCTCGATCACGAGCTTGGCCGAGAAGCAGGCGAAGTCTGCGATGTAGTTGCGAAATGGCACCTGGCGGCGAAAGCTGGCGCCGTCAATTCGGTCGGCCTTGATGTAGCGCCACAGCAGCGTCTCGGCGCGCGTCATCGCCTGGCGAAGTTGCTTCGCTCGGTTGCGCTGGCGGTTGCTGACAACGGCGTGCGGCATCCTGGGCTACCCCCCTCCCTGACCCTCCCCCACAAGGGGGGAGGGAACGGAGAGACCGATGGTTGTCGAAGTAAGAGCGCGCAGATCCCAGCCCTCCCCCGCAAGCGGGAGAGGGAGTCCTAGCGTTTGCTGGGAAACATTGGGGCCGACAATCGTCACGTGCTCAATCCCCCGGCCAGCGTCGGCACCTCCAGCGGCTTGAAGCCGTAATGCGACAGCCAGCGGACGTCGCCTTCGAACAGCTGGCGCAAATCGCTCATGCCGTATTTCAGCATCGCGATGCGGTCGATGCCCATGCCCCAGGCGAAACCCTGGTACTCGTCGGGATCAATGCCGCAGGCGCGCAGCACGTTCGGATGCACCATGCCGCAGCCGAGAATCTCCAGCCAGTCCTCGCCCTCGCCGAAGCGGATCTCGCCCTTGTCGCGGCGGCACTGGATGTCGACCTCGAGCGACGGCTCGGTGAACGGGAAGAACGACGGCCGGAACTTCATGTTGATGTGGTCGACCTCGAAGAACGCCTTGCAGAATTCGTGCAGGATCCATTTGAGGTGGCCGAGATGCGAGCCCTTGTCGATGACGAGGCCCTCGACCTGGTGGAATTGCGGCGTGTGCGTCGCGTCCGAATCGATGCGGTAGGTGCGGCCCGGACAGATCACGCGGATAGGCGGCTTCTGGCTCAGCATCGTCCGCACCTGCACCGGCGAGGTGTGGGTCCGCAGCAGCATGCGCGAGCCGTCAGGCTTAGGGTTGAAGAAGAAGGTGTCGTGCATCTCCCGCGCCGGATGGCCTTCCGGGAAGTTCAGCTTGGTGAAGTTGTAGTCGTCGGTCTCGACATCGGGGCCTTCCGCGATCGAGAAGCCCATGTCGGCGAAGATCGTGGTCAGCTCGTCCATCACCTGGCTGAGCGGATGGATGCGACCGGTGTCGGCCGGCGTGTCCTGCAGCGGCAGCGTGACGTCGATGGTCTCGGCGGCGAGGCGAGCATCGAGCGCCGCGGCCCTGAGCACCTCGCGGCGCGCGGTCAGCGCCTGCGTGACCTTGTCCTTGGCGAGGTTGATGGCCGCGCCCTGCGTCTTGCGCTCGTCCGGCGACATCTTGCCGAGCGTCGCCAGCAGCGCCGAGATCGAGCCCTTCTTGCCGAGCGCTGCGACGCGGACGGTTTCCAGCGCGGCTTCATCGCCGGCGGCGGCGATCTGGTCGAGGATCGAGGTTTCGAGCGAGGCGAGGTCGGACACGGGCAAAATCTCCGCGGGACAAAAGGCGGCTGGGTTGTCGCCGCGCGGGCGACAGGGGTCAAGCGAAAGCAGGCAAGCAATCGGCATGTCGCCGGATAGCAAAAAGCGGCCGAGAGCATCGGCCGCTTTTGAAACCCTCACGATGCGCTGGGCGATCAGGCGGCGAGCGCCGCCTTGGCCTTCTCAACGATCGCCTGGAACGCGGCGGGCTCGTTGATCGCGAGATCGGACAGCACCTTGCGGTCGACGGTGATGCCGGACTTCGAGAGGCCGTCGATAAATCGGCTGTAGGTCAGCTCGAACGGGCGCACGGCGGCGTTCAGGCGCTGGATCCAGAGCGCGCGGAAGGTGCGCTTCTTGCGCTTGCGATCGCGGAACGCATACTGGCCGGCCTTCTCGACGGCCTGCTTGGCGGTGCGGATCGTGTTCTTGCGGCGGCCGTAATAGCCCTTGGCGGCCTTGAAGACTTTCTTGTGCTTGGCGTGGGCGGTCACACCGCGTTTGACGCGAGACATGCCGGAAATCCTTGGATTCAGAGATGACGATCAGCCGCGGCTTTGAGGCGGCCAGGGGTTCGGAAGCGAGAGGCCGGTCAGGCGTTCGGCAAGAAGTACTTCTTGACGTTGTCGCCGTCGGTCTTGAACAGCACGCGGGTGCCGCGCAGCTGCCGGATCTGCTTCTTCGTCCGCTTGATCATGCCGTGGCGCTTGCCGCGCTGGGCGTGCATCACTTTGCCGGTGGCAGTCACCTTGAAGCGCTTTTTGGCGCCGGATTTGGTCTTCAGCTTGGGCATTTGGCTCTCCTTGATGCCAACGGCAAGCCGCCCGCAAAAGCGGCGCCATCCGGCGAAAATGCTCGTTAGAGCGTTGGTTGTGCTCAGGTTTCGGGTCCAAACGAGGATCCACCCGCACAGAAACATCGCCACGGCAGCCCTTGATCAGCCGGGCGACGAAGGCCGCGCTTATGCCAGAGACAAAGCCAGTTGGCAACGTCGAACCACGGAATCGGCTATTCCGACCCATGATCAGCCGACCATGACAGTCGAGGATCGACCATGACCCGCCTCATTCGCCGCGCCATCTCCGCCGCCCTTACGACCGCGCTGCTGACGGGCCTCGCAGGCCTGCCGGCGAGGCCTGCGCACGCTGCCGGCTTCGATGGCGCCTGGACCGTGCTGATCATTACCGAGGCCGGCAGTTGCGACCAGGGCTACAGCTTCCCGATCCGGATCAGCAGGGGCCGGGTCCTCTCGAACAGCACCGCCAACATCACCGGCTCGGTTGGCCGCGGCGGCGCCGTCACCGTGCGGGTATCCCAGGGTGGCGCCTCGGCCAGTGGCACCGGCCGGCTCGGCGCCACCTCAGGTTTCGGTCGCTGGAGCGGCAAAGGCTCGTCCGGAACCTGCCGGGGGCGGTGGCAGGCGACGCGGTCCTGACCCCGGCCCGCAAGAGCGGTCCTGGCGGGCGCCCTCAAGAGAAAAGCCCGCCAAACGCGTGGCGGGCCCGGCTTCAGGTGTCGGTGTGCTGGACCTAGCGCGGCGCCAGAACCATGACCACCTGACGGCCCTCGAACCTGGCGTCCTGCTCGACCTTGGCGAACGCTGCGACGTCGGACTTCACCTTGTCGAGCAGCTTGGTGCCGATCTCCTGGTGCGCCATTTCGCGGCCGCGATAGCGCAGCGTGATCTTGACCTTGTCGCCCTCTTCGAAGAACCGCTGCATTGCGCGCATCTTCACGTCGTAATCGTGGTCGTCAATCATCGGGCGGAGCTTGATCTCCTTGATCTCGACGACCTTCTGCTTCTTGCGGGCCTCGGCGGCCTTCTTCTGCGCCGAATATTTGTACTTCCCGTAGTCCATGATCTTACAGACGGGAGGCGTGTTGTTCGGCGAAATCTCGACCAGATCCATGCCGGCGTCAGCGGCCATCTTGATCGCGACAACGGTCTCGACGACACCACGGTTGGTGCCTTCGGCATCGATCAGCTGGATCTGCGCATTGCGAATCTCATCATTGGTGCGCGGCCCGTCTTTGACGGCAGCGGGCGGGGCTCGATTGGGGCGGCGAATGGGTAGTTCTCCAAGGTTGTGGAAGAAGGCGGCTAGTTTGAAGGAAGATGCTTTCGCGGGCAAGGTCGCAACTGTCCGGTGCGTCGAAATTCCGCCCGGCCGTCGCGGCTCCTGCGACGCATGCGCGAGACTCGTGCGTCGATGCATTCCCCCAAGGAAGCCACACGGCCGAGAATTGCGATCAAACTCGCGCTTTTTCGGGCCCTCGTGGTTCCGCCGGGGGACATAGAGTGCGCCGCGCGCTTTCGCAAGCGGCAGCGTCAAGCTTGGCCGATTGACGGAAACGGCCGGTTCGCCCACACAACACCCGACAGCGAGTAACGATCCATGAACCCTGCTGCAGAGAATGCCGATCCGCCTGTCTTCATCACCGTCGGCCCGGGCGAATCGTCGCGCCGGATCGCGGTGCGGGCGCGGCCAGGCCATCCGCCCGGGCTGTTCTGGCTCGGTGGCTTCAATTCCGACATGAAAGGCACCAAGGCACTGGCCCTCGATGCCTGGGCCGCCGGGCGCGGCCGCGCCTGCGTCCGCTTCGACTATTCCGGGCACGGCGAATCCGGCGGACGCTTCGTCGACGGCACGATCAGCCGCTGGCTCGAGGAGAGCGTTGCCGTGTTCCGGCAATTCTGCCGCGGACCGCAGGTCGTGGTCGGCTCCTCGATGGGCGGCTGGATGGCGCTGCTGCTGGCGCGCGCGCTGCTCGATGAGCCGGCCGAAGCGACGCTGGCGGGCCTGGTCCTGATCGCCCCGGCGCCCGATTTCACCGAGGAGCTGATGTGGAAGGGCTTCTCGCCGGCGGTCCGGACCGAGATCGAGACCAACGGCGTCTGGATGCGCCCGTCGGAGTACGGCGAGCCCTATCCCATCACCAGGGCGCTGATCGAGGACGGGCGTCATCATCTCCTGCTCGGCGGTGCCATCAAGATCGGCTGCCCGGTGCGCATCCTGCAGGGCGCGCAGGACCCGGACGTCCCCTGGCAGCATGCGTTCGCGCTGACCCACCGCCTGCCCGCCGAAGACGTGGTGCTGACCATGATCCAGGACGGCGACCACCGGCTGTCGCGTCCGCAGGACATCGCGCGCATGCTGGCCGCCGTTGGCGAGATGGGCTGAGGCGGCCTGCTTCAGCATCCGGCCTGCCATTCCGCGCGGACGCTCGCGTCGGCCTCTGACGTCAGCGCCGCCTTTGCCCGTCGCGCGTAAGCGGCGTCGTCGAGCAGCCAAGCGAGCGCCCAGGCGGCGGCACCGCGCACCAGCGGACTCGGATCGGAGGCCAGCCGCTCGGCGGACGGCGTCAGCGCCACATCGCCGGAGTTGCCGATCGCGATCAGCACGTTGCGCAGGAAGCGGTCGCGGCCGATGCGCTTGATCGGCGATTTCGCGAACAGCGCGCGGAACGCGGCATCGTCGAGCGCGGCCAGCTCCGCCAGTGAAGGCGCGCGCAACGCGTCGCGCGCCGCCAGCTTCGCCTCACGTCCAGCCTGCGCGAACTTGTTCCACGGACAGGCGGCGAGGCAGTCATCGCAGCCGTAGATGCGATTGCCCATGGCCTTGCGGAACTCGCGCGGGATCGGCCCCTTGTTCTCGATCGTCAGATAGGAGATGCAGCGCCGTGCATCGAGGCTGTAGGGGGCCGGGAAGGCCGCGGTCGGGCAACTGTCGAGGCAGGCCCGGCAGGAGCCGCAATGATCGAGCTCCGGCGCATCCGGCGGCAGGTCCAGCGTGGTGTAGATGGCGCCGAGGAACAGCCAGGAGCCGAAGCCTGATGACACCAGGTTGGTGTGCTTGCCCTGCCAGCCCAGCCCGGCCGCTTCGGCCAGCGGCTTCTCCATGACGGCCGCGGTGTCGACGAACACCTTCACGTCACAGCCGGCCCGCGCGACCAGCCAGCGCGCGAGTGCCTTGAGGTTCTTCTTGATGATGTCGTGATAGTCGTCGCCGCGGGCATAGACCGAGATCGCGGCGCGGCCGCGCTGGGCGAGGACGGCGCGCGGGTCCTCGTCGGGGCCGTAATTGACGCCCAGCATGATCACCGAGCGGACCTCGCTCCACAGCGTCTTCGGATCGGTGCGGCGGGACGGCTCGCGCGCCAGCCAGTCCATGTCGCCGTGCTGGCCGGCGGCGAGGAAGCGTTCGAACGCGGCGGCCCGCTCGGCGCTCACGACCGGGGCGGTGAGACCGATGACATCGAAGCCCAGCCGCTGCGCCTCGGCGGCCAGCGCCGCCTTCAACGTCTCCGGCGTGGGCCTATCGGCGCTCAGAAGTCCAGATCCACATAGGTGCGCGACGCCGGCACGCCGGCCAGCCAGTCGCTCAGCAGCGGCCGGAACGACGGCCGCGACTTCACCCGCGCGTACCACGCCTTCGCGGCGTCGTCCTCGATCCATGGCACGTCGCCCAGATAGTCGATCGCCGACAGATGCGCGGCGGCGGCCAAATCAGCATAGGTCAGGCGGTCGCCGGCCAGGAAATTGCGCCGCTGCGCCAGCCAGCCGATATAGGCGAGATGATAGCGCACATTGGTCTTGGCGGCGCGAATCACGTCGGTCGACGGCGGCCCGCCGCCATCCTCCTCGCTCATGAAGCGCTTGTAGATGCGCTCGGTGACCAAGAGGTTCGAGGCCTCCTCGAAGAACTTGGTGTTGAACCAGTCCATCAGCCGGCGCACCTCGATGCGCTCGGCCGCCGTGCCCGGCATCAGCCGGCGATCGCCCATCTCAAGCCCGCAGGTCTCATCGATGAATTCGGCGATCACGCCGACACCGGGCACCGGCGGCAGGCCTTCGACCGACAGCACCGGCGTGGTGGCCGCGGGATTGAGCACGAGAAACGCCTCGCGGCGCTCCCAGGCGCGTTCCTCCACCAGGCGCAGATCGAGCCCGTATTCGCCGAGCACCAGCCGGACGAAGCGTGAATGCGGGCAGAAGGGATGGTGGAAGAGCGTGTACATGGAGCCTTTCGACGATTCCGCGGCTGCGGCGCTTAACGAACAATCAACCATCGGTTCGCACCGATGCCTCGTCCCGATACCGGCGCGCGGTTGCGCTCGCGAATCGGAGCATTAGCGCATGGTCGGCGAAAGTGTAAGCAGTAGGGCGACGGGTCAGCATGCGGGAAACGACGTTCGGGGAACACGCGTCGGTGAGCTGGATCGGCCCTCCGGACCCGTCGCGTTCTGATTCGTAAGCTGCGCTCACGCGCCGGTTCATTCATCCGATAGGACCGCCCATGCCGTTTTTTGCAATTGCGGGCGGGGGCCGAATAGGCGAGAAGGGCGGCGTTTTGCCGGCAATCCAGGATCCGATCCATGATGTCAGATACGCTGCGGGCGGTGCTTCTCGGCATCATCGAGGGCGTCACCGAGTTTCTTCCGGTATCCTCGACCGGCCATCTCTTGCTGGCGGAGCGCTTCTTCGGGCTCGGTGACGAGGGGTTCTGGAAGAGTTTCGCGATCCTGATCCAGCTCGGCGCCATCCTCGCCATCGTCGCGCTGTACTTCTTCAAGCTCACCCGCGTCGCGATCGGCGCGCTGACGAACCCTGACGACCGCCGCTTCATCATCGGCGTGCTGGTCGCCTTCCTGCCCGCGGTCGTTGTCGGCCTCATCGCCGGCAAGTACATCAAGGCGCTCCTGTTCGATCCCTGGGTGGTGTGCTTCTCGCTGATCGTCGGCGGCGCCATCCTGCTGTGGGTCGATCAGATCGATCTCAAGCCGCGGGAGCACGACGCCACGCGCTATCCGCTGATGATGTATCTGTGGATCGGCGTCGCGCAGTGCCTGGCGATGATCCCCGGCGTGTCGCGCTCCGGCGCCACCATCGTGGCGGCGATGCTGCTCGGCGGCGACAAGCGCTCGGCGGCGGAATTCTCCTTCTTCCTGGCGATCCCGACCATGGTCGGCGCCTTCGTCTACGACTTCTACAAGAGCCGCGCCGAGATGACGTCCGATCACCTCGGCCTGATCGCGATCGGCTTCGTCGTGTCCTTCATCACCGCGATGATCGTGGTGAAGGCGTTCCTCGGCTACGTCACCCGCCATGGCTTCGTGCTGTTCGCCTGGTGGCGCGTCATCGTCGGCACGATCGGCCTGATCGCGCTGGCCCTCGGCAAGTAAGTCGGCCCGTCTCTCTCCGCTCGTCATTGCGAGCGCAAGCGCAGCAATCCAGTGTGGTGGGCGGGACTCTGGATTGCTTCGTCGCTTCGCTCCTCGCAATGACGGCGTTTAGCAGGGGGGCCCTTCTTACGCGTTCTTGCGCTGGAACTGCCCGGCGGGACGGAAGCGCCAGAGATATTGCGGGGCGACCGCCTCGAGTGAATCCGGCGTGATGCCCAGGCCCTGAAAAGTCAGGCCGGCCGCCTTCGCCGCCTCCGACACGACGTTGTCGTGGCGCAGCAGCTCGACCTGGTCGGGCGTCAGCTTCAGCGGCCCCGGCGCGAACTGCAGGAAGGTTGCCTTCATCTTCGCCAGTCCGAACGGCACCGGCAGCAGCGCGCGGTCGCGGTCGGTGATCTCGAGGATGATTTTCAGGATCTCCCGGAAGCTCAGCACTTCGGGCCCGCCGAGCTCGTAGGTGGCGCCCGGCTGCGCCTTGCCGTCGACCGCATCGGCCACTGCTGACGCGACGTCGCCGACATAGACCGGCTGCATCTTGGTCTCGCCGCCGCCGATCAGCGGCAGGAACGGCGAGATCCGCGCAAGCCCCGCAAAGCGGTTGGTGAACTGGTCCTCGGGGCCGAACACGACCGAAGGGCGCATGATCACGGCCTCGGGGACCGCCGCCAGCACGGCGGCCTCGCCGGCCGCCTTGGCGCGGGCGTAAGCAGACGCCGACTCCGCATCGGCGCCGATGGCCGAGACATGCACCATGCGGGCGCCGGCCGCGGCGGCCGCCTTGGCGACGGTGGCGGCACCCTCGGCCTGCACGGCCTCGAAGGTCTGCGCGCCGCTCTCGGTCAGGATGCCGACGAGGTTGATGGCGACATGGCTGTCGCGCAGCGCTGATGCCACCGAGTCGGGATAGCGCAGATTGGCCTGTACGGCGTGGATCTGACCGACCCGGCCGAGCGGCTGCAGGTGGCCGGCGAGCTCCGGCCGCCGCACCGCGACGCGGATGCGGTAGTCGCGCTTGGCCAGCGCCCGGACCACGTTGCGCCCGACGAAGCCGGAGCCGCCGAAGACGGTAACCAATGTGTCCAGATTCGATGCCATGGAATGCTTCCTGGGATTGCATCGGGCGGTCGGGCCGCCTCGACGAGAGGGCTCTGAGCGGCGATTCGCACCCCGCGGGCCGCCATCCTGGCCCGCTGTATAGCCCATCGTCCGCACCGCGGAAAAGTGGCCGTGTTTTTGCGCATGGCGTGAGAAAAATTGTCATCTTGGGCGTTCAGCGGTTTGACAAGCCGCCGTTCGATCCGTACACACCGCCTCCACATGCCCAGGTGGCGGAATTGGTAGACGCGCTGGCTTCAGGTGCCAGTGGCTTAACGGCCGTGAAGGTTCGAGTCCTTTCCTGGGCACCACGCTTCGCTCTTCGAGCTTCGCGTGGCGCCGCCGAGCTAAGGCTCGGTTTTGATTTTTCCCCGACATCGCTGTAGCTCCGAAGTCGCCGGACCACGCATCCCGTCGGTCGCAGACACGCTTCGCCGCGCATCGGCGGCTTTCGCCGTGAGCTCCGGTTCGGCCATGCCAACACCTCGTGTCATTCTCGATCTCGCCGCAGCGACGGTCAGATCCCCTCCCCCTTGCGGCGAGGGGTTGGGGGTGGGGGTCCGCACGCTCCGCTGCAAATGAGGCGCACGTCGCTTCTCTTGCTTCAGAGAGGTGGTGCCTGTCGCTTGCTTCATCGCCCGGAGACCCCCACCCCCGACCCCTCCCCGCAAGGGGGAGGGGAGTGGACCGAGACCTTGGTGAGACTTTGATCCGATCGCGTAACGAAGAAAGGCAAGGCGCCTCCTGCACGAAGATGCATCTGTGTCAGTCGTCCTCATCGTCTCGGATCTCGTGCGCTTCTCGGAAATCATTCTGGACGAGCCTCCTCAACCTCGCGACGCATCCGCGCCCGAGTCATGCTGATCGTCTCGCCCTCCAAATCATGAGGGCGCAGGGAAGGCCGGGTGCCGACCGCACCCATGGCCCGCCAGCGGAAGAAAATGCTGGCGGCAGGAACCACAGGTACGCGCCGGAGCATCCGGCCCGCCCTGCGCAACGGTTTTAACGGCTGCTTCGCGTTCTCCCTGGTGCGCCGGGCTTGTTGGCCACCATCCCCCACGCAATGCGCCAGCATTGCGCCAGGTTGATATCAGCGTCGGGATATCAGGACCGCGCGACTTGACCGTGCGTGCATCGCCGTTCGTCCGCGCGATTAGCTCACGCTGCGTCGACACACGCCCATCGCATCCCACTGCCAACGTCTCGTGACGGTCGCGACACGCCCCTCATGCGGCAGCAGGGACGCGCGGAAATGTGCAGCTGATTTGCCCGACGGTGCAAGCGGGAATACTGCGACAGACTGGCACGACGGGCAGTTCGTGCATGGGAGGTAAGCTAACAACTCCACCGTCATTGCGAGCGCAGCGAAGCAATCCAGGGCTCCGGGCGTCGCCCTGGATTGCTTCGTCGCTTCGCTCCTCGCAATGACCGTGGCTGGGATCGTGCCGTGAACCGCTGGGATGAGATCTGCAACTTGCCCGTGTTATTGGTCTGCAAGATCACGACGCGGGATCGTGTATATAGAGGTTGGGCTAATCATAGCTGGATCGTCACGATCTGGCAGATGATCGCAACATCGAACAGGATCGTCATGGCGGATCACCTCGTTGTCGGCCTCTCGGCCTGGATCATCCAGGACGGCAATTACGGTGATTTCACGCGCGGCGACCGCACCGCGTTCGCGCTCGAATTCTGGGCGCAGCCGCCACCGACGCGAGTCGAACCGCGAGACGAGATCATCGCCTCAATGGCGCATCGCGGAAGTGCGATATATGAAGTCGTCGCGCGCGTTGTTCATGTTGCCGAGGATTGGTGGGCGATCGACGTCGGCGTTCTTGTGTATCAGTACAGCAGGCCACCGGACTCTGCGCAGCCCGGCGCCTGGCTGCGGGGAAACGTCTTCATCGGGATCGATCCATTTCTCTATTTCGAGGACTGCGGCCGCCGGCCTGGCGCGCCCGCGCTGGTCTACGAATGGAGCATCGACAAGATCGAGATTGAGACCGCGCCATTCGTAGAAGTGAGCCCGCGGCGATTTGAGCGTGATGCCAGTCAGCTCGGCTGGCGGGAGGTCGCCGCGACGACAGCCTGGGAAGACGACTCGGGCATGGGAGACTATTTGCTCCATTGCACGCTGCTCGCCGGCCCTCGTTTGCCTCGCAGCAAGGATCTGCCGTAGACGCGCGACCTAGTCGCTGCGAAGCATGTTGCTGGCGCGACCTCGTTGTCAGCGAGGCAAAGTCCGACGTCCAGGTCACTCCGTGCGTGACGCCGCGATCACGCGCGCCAGCACGGGCCAATACAGATCGCCATACCCCGCCTCAATCGCCTCTCCGAGACGTCGGTCCGCGAGCTCCGCGCCCGGCAGATCGATCTGCACGGACCTGGCGAGATCCAGCGCGTAGCCGATGTCCTTGCGCGCATATTCGGTCGAGAATGCGCGCTCGGGAAATGTGTCCGGCAGCATTGCCTTCATGCCGTGGTTGCGCAGCGCGAAGCTGTCGGCGGAGCCCTTCGCGAGGGTCTCGAACAGCAGCTTGGGATCGAGGCCCGCACGCTTGGCGGTCTCCAGCGCCTCGCCGAGCGCGACCACGGTCTGCATCAGCACCATGTTGTTGAGGATCTTCACGACCTGGCCGGCGCCGACGCCCCCGCAATGGGTGATGTCGGTCGCGAACAGCGCGATCAGCGGCCGCAGCCGTTCGAACGTCGCCGCGTCGGCCCCGACCATCACGCTCAGCGTGCCGTCCTCGGCCGCCTGCCGGGTGCGGGCGATCGGCGCATCGGCGAAGGCCGCGCCCTTGGCGGCGAAACGGGCGGCGAGCTCCCGGCTGGCCTGCACCGGCGAGGTGCCGAGGTCGACGATGGTGTGGCGCGCCTCGACATGGCGGAGCAGGCCGTCATCGCCGTCGCACACGGCCTGGACATGCTTGCCGCTCGGCAACGCCATGAAGATCAATTCGGCCTCCCGCGCCAGCTCCGCGAGCGACGCGGCCCTGATGACGCCGACCTCGGCGAGCCGCTCCAGCGGGGCGTCCGCACGATCGAAGCCGAACACCGTGGCGCCGGACTTCCGCGCCAGATTGCGGCAGATCGGCTCGCCCATGACACCCAGACCGATGAATCCGATCGCCGCCATTGCAAGCTCCCTTTCATTCGGACCTGCCTGTCCGATCGACCATGGTGCCGCTCTGCGGGGCAGCCCAGTCCAGATCCGGATAGTCGTCTGAATATTCGCCGGTGTCGATCGAGCAGACGATCCTGCCGCTCTTGCCGGCAGCACGGACCTCGTTGCCGAGTTTGCGATCTGACCGTCAGGGGAGCGAATCCGGTTGGTCCTTGCCTTCGGGACCGCGGGACTTGCGAAAAGGATACACCGTGATGCCGATGGCTGCGCCGAGCGTTGCGATGCGCAGCAGCAGGTCGGCGGAGATCGTGGTCTCAAGCGCGGGGAATTCGCGGCCGCCCTCGAAGCCGTAGGAAAAGGTGCGCGACGTGCAGCCGTTCCACAGCGCCCTCGCGGGTTGGGGCAGCGATTCGATCAGCGTCAGGAATTGCTCGGTGCATGTGGTCGGATCGGGGGATTCTGTCGTGTTGATCTCCAGGACCAACAGAAACTCCCGCTCATGCTCCGCATGATGCAGAATGTACACGCTCTGATCCAGATACGCGATCAGCGGCGTGAAGTCGAATGTCGACTTCAACGCCAGATCGAGATTCAGGAAATGCGAGAGTGCGGCCATCCTCGCTCACGCGGATTGCTGTGGAGACAGGTGTCGAGTGTACCGCGAGCAGTCGCGGCAGGTCGAGGCCGAACGCATCGGGATGCGGCGGAGGATCGCCGGCCGAAGCCGGCGATCCTCGGGACGGCTATCCCTTATACCCCATCAACAGCCGCGGCAGCCAGAGCGAGAAGGCCGGCACGTAGGTCACGAACATCAGGGCGGCGATCAGGGCGGCGTAGAACGGCAGGATGGTGCGCATGACGGCGCCGACTGAGATGCCGCCGATGGCGCAGCCGACGAACTGCGTGGTGCCGACCGGCGGGGTGTTGAGGCCGAGCGCGCAGTTGATCAGCATCAGCATGCCGAACTGCACGGGATCCATGCCGGCCTTCATCGCGATCGGCAGGAAGATCGGCGTGCAGATCAGGATGGTCGCCGCCATGTCCATGAAGGTGCCGAGCAGGAACAGGATGACGTTGATCAAGAGGAAGATCATCCAGGGCTGCGTCGAGACCTTGCTCATCAGGTCGCCGGCGAAATCGGCGACCTCGTAAAGTCCCATCAGGTACTGGAACATGGTGGAGACGCCGATCAGCAGCAGCACGACGCCGGTGGTCTTCACCGCCTTGGCGGCGGCGCGCAGGAAGTTGCCCAGGGTCATCGTGCGGTAGATGAAGAACGTCAGCAGGATCGTGTAGGTCACCGCGACGGCCGCGGACTCCGTGGCGGTGAAGACGCCGGACAGGATGCCCGTCAGGATGATGCCGACGATCAGAAGGCCGGGCAGCGCCGCCGCGAACGAGCGGAAAACTTCCGCCCAGCCTGGAAACTTGCCGGCGGGATAGCCGCGCTTCACGGCGACCGCATAGGCGGCCACCAGCATGCAGACCATCAGCACCATCGCCGGCAGGAGGCCCGCGGCGATCAGCGCGCCGATCGACACCTTGCCGCCGGCGGCCAGCGCATAGATGATCATGTTGTGGCTGGTCGGCATCAACGCGCCGACCAGCGAGGCGTGGGTGGTGACGTTGACGGCGTAGTCGGTGTCGAACCCTTCCTTCTTCATCATCGGGATCATCACCGCGCCCATCGCCGAGACGTCGGCGACGGGTGAGCCGGAGACGCCGCCGAACAGCGTGCAGGCGACGACGTTGGACATGCCGAGTCCGCCGCGGATGTGGCCGACGAGGTTCTTGGCGAGCTGCACGATCTTGTCGGCGACGCCGCCATGCAGCATCAGCTCGCCGCTGAACACGAAGAACGGGATGGCGAGGAACGAGAAGATGTTCATCCCCGACATCATCTGTTGGAAGATGACGGCGACCGGCAGGCCTTCATACAGAATGGTGCAGATCGCGGAGAGGCCGATGGCGAAGGCGACGGGGACGCCGAGGATGAGAAAGCCGAAGAACGTGACGCCGAGAATGATCAGTTCCATGACGGGATGACCTCTTCACCGCGCAGGAGAGCAATGATGTGCTCGATCGAGAAGGAGACGATCAGGAGCCCGGAGACGACCAGCGGGACGTAGCGGACGAGCTCGGGCAGGCCGAGATTGGCGATCTTCACGGTGCCGACGGAGGCGCCGAGGATCCAGCCGTTGTAGGCCATGGCGATGCCGAACAGGGCGACCAGCACGTGAATCACGATCTCGATCTTCTCGCGCGTCGAGTCCGGCAGCATCACGAGGAGACTATCCATGCCGATATGTCCGGCGTCGCGGACGCCGACGGCGCCGCCGATCAAGGTGACATAGAGGATCAGGACCAGCGCCAGGTTCTCGGTCCAGGTCGGGCTGGAGTTCAGCACGTAGCGGCCGAACACCTGGTAGAACACGATGGTGACGATGACGAGCAGGCCGGCGACGGACAGATACATGCCCAGCCGCGCGATGACGGCGTTGATCCGCGTCAGCGGGCCGCGTGACGGGCGTCTCTCCCCATGCTCGTGGTCGCCGACATGTGGGTCTGTCATTCCCGTCCCTCCCCTGGCCTTCCTCCGGCGCCGCCTGAGGGCGACGCCGGAGCGTATGATTGTTGTTCTTGGTAGATGTCTTTGAAGTCGCGATTGTTACGTCGCCACTCTTACTTGGTATCCTGGATGCGCTTGACGAGACTCGAGAGCTTCTCGTCGCCGGCGAACTTCTGGTAGACCGGCTTCATCGCGTCGACGAATTCCTGCTTGTTGGCGATCGTCACGACCTGGACGCCGGCGGCCTCGACGGCCTTGCGGGAGGTCTGCTCGCGCTCGTCCCACAGCTTGCGCATGACCGGCACGGAGTCCTTGGCCGCCTTGCGGATCATCGCCTGATCCTCCTTGCTCAAGGTGTCCCAGACCTTCTTGGACATCACCAGGACTTCGGGCGCCAGCGAGTGCTCGGTGACGTTGTAGAACTTGGCGGCCTCGAAATGGCGCGAGGATTCGTAGGACGGCCAGTTGTTCTCGGCGGCGTCGACGAGGCCGGTCTTGAGCGCGGTGTAGACCTCGCCATAGGGCATCGGCGTCGGGTTGGCGCCGAGGCTCTGGATCATGCCGACCCAGAGGTCGGACTGCTGGACGCGGATCTTCAGGCCCTTGAGGTCGGCGAGCGACTTGACCGGCGCCTTGACGGTGTAGATCGAGCGCGCGCCGCTGTCATAATAGGCGAGGCCGATCAGGCCGGCGGGCTCCATGGCGGCCAGGATCTCGTCGCCGATCGGCCCGTCCAGCACGGTGCGCATGTGCTGGGTGTCGCGGAACACGAAGGGCAGGCACAGCGCGACGGTCTCGGGCACGAAATTGTTGAGCGGCGAGGAGTTGATGCGCATCATGTCGAGCGCGCCGATCTTGAGCTGCTCGATCGTGTCCTTCTCGGAGCCCAGCGCCCCGTTCGGAAACACCTTGACGCCGAGCTTGCCGCCGCTCGCCGCCGCGAGCTGCTTGCCCATGAACTTGACGGCTTCGACGGTCGGATAATCGGCGGGGTGCACGTCGGCGGAGCGGAAATCGCGCGCGGTCGCCAAGGGCGACGAGACCGCCAGCACAGCGGCCGCAATGATACCTGTAAGTGCCTTCATCCTGGCTTCCTCCTCATGTGATTATGTCGTTGTCGGCAGATGCTGCGGCCGCCTTGGGTCGCTGCACTTCAGATGCGAAGTCATGCGACAATATCACGCGTACGGCCAGTGGCATTTTCTGTCCAAGCCAAAGGCGGCATCGATCAATGCAAGAGTTGCATCGATCGCTTGGGTGCGATCTGGCGCGATGCAACCGGCGGGTCGACCGCCTCATGAGGAGGGCGCCGCCTCGACCGGCCGCGTGACACCTGCCGGCGCCAGCTCGGATGCGATCACCTTGCCCCGTCCGGCCCTTGCGCCCGGGCGGCGGGGCTGGCATTCCCACGGCTGATCTCCGGACCGGCCCGGCGCGTTTGCCGGTTGGTTACCAGCGCCGGGCTACAGCCGGTTCCCGAGCGCTTCCCGCGGCGTTGCTCCGGCCCGTCGCGTCCGATTTCGATTCGACCGAGGTTTTGAGAGCCATGACCGTACGCCTGCACCGCGGCGACCTGCCCGATCTTTCCCGCTACACCTCGTCGGTCGCGATCGACACCGAGACGATGGGGCTCAATCCGCACCGCGACCGGCTGTGCGTGGTGCAGCTGTCGCCCGGCGACGGCTCGGCCGATGTGGTGCAGATCCCGAAGGGGCACACCGACGCGCCGAACCTGAAGGCGCTGCTCGGCAACCCGGACATCACCAAGATCTTCCACTTCGCGCGCTTCGACGTCGCGGCGCTGTTTCACGCGTTCGGGGTGATGCCGCAGCCGGTGTACTGCACCAAGATCGCCTCGCGGCTGGCGCGCACCTATACCGACCGCCACGGCCTCAAGGATCTCGTGCGCGAGCTGCTCAATGTCGATCTCTCCAAGCAGCAGCAGTCGAGCGATTGGGGCGCAGATACGCTCAGCGAGCCGCAGCTCGCTTATGCCGCCTCCGACGTGCTGCACCTGCATGCCCTGCGCGAGAAGCTCGACGTGATGCTCGCGCGCGAAGGGCGGCTGGCGTTGGCGCAGGCCTGCTTCGCGTTCCTGCCCCACCGGGCCACCCTCGATCTGGGCGGATTCGAGGCCGAGGACATCTTCGCGCATTCCTGACGGGGGCGAATCGCAGACGTGTTCACGATCATTAATGTCTCGTAATGATCGCGAGGCCCTTGCGTCGCGATTTCGCGCCAGTTCCAGGCTGCAATGGTGGGGCCCCCCATGGTAGGATGGGCGCTGTTTCGCGCGCATCCCGTGTCCGTCGGAGCCCTGGTGAACTCGGTCCACAACCCCGCCTATGATCCCACCCTGCAGGCGCGCTTTGCGGTCGCGGCGCGCCACAGCCGTTTCGTGCGCGTGCTGCGGGTCGCGGTGCCGGCGGCGGTCGGACTGGCGATGGCGGTCGTGATCGGCATCGCGCTGTTCAATCCGTTCCACATGGAGATCAACACCCCCAATCTCACCGGCAACCTCGTCATTTCCGGCCGCAAGATCACGATGGAGACGCCGCATCTGACCGGCTTCACGCCGGACCAGCGGCCCTATGATCTCGTCGCCCGGAGCGCGGTGCAGGACCTCACCGATCCCGATCACGTCGAGCTCAACATCCTCCGCGCCAAGGTGCTGATGGAGGATCAGTCGACGGTGACGTTGAAGGCCAATACCGGCGTGTTCGACACCAAGCAGCAGCAGCTCGAGCTGAAGAAGGACATCCTGCTGACGACGTCGACGGGCTACGAGGCGCGGCTGAGCCGGGCCTCGGTCGACATGGCCAAGGGCACCGTGAGCTCGGACGAGCGCGTCGACGTCAAGCTCACCAACGGGACGCTTTCCGCCGACCGCCTGCGCATCACCGACAATGGCGAGGTCATCCGCTTCGAGGGCAACGTGATGATGAACCTCGACAACATGAATGCCGCTCCGGCCACGACCGCGAGCGCCGATCCCGGCCGTCCGGCCCGCAACGTGAAGTGAGCTCATGACGACGTATCGTTTGATTGCCGCGGTCCGGCGCGGCGCCTCGTTCGGTGCGCTGGCGCTGATCGCGTTCGCCGATCCGCTGCAGGCGCAGAGCGCGACCACCGGGGTGCCGAACGCGCTGCAGGGATTTTCGCAGAACCGCGACCAGCCGATCCAGATCGAGGCCGCTGCGCTCGAGATGCGCGACAAGAAGAAGGAGGCGACCTTCACCGGCAACGTCAAGGTCGTGCAGGGCGATACCACCATGACCTCGAAGTCGCTGGTGGTGTTCTACGACGGCGGCGCCCAGCCGGGCGGCGCCAAGTCGACCAAGGCCACGCCGGCGGCGACGCCGGGGCCGGACGGCAGCTCGGCGATTCGCCGGTTGGAGGCGCGCGGCGACGTCAAGGTGACCCAGAAGGATCAGGTCGTGACCGGCGAGACCGCGGTCTACGACACCAAGACCAACATGATCTCGATGCAGGGCGGCGTGGTGCTGACCCAGTGCAAGAACGTGATGCGTGGCGACCGCTTGACGGTGGACATGACCACGGGCGTGTCGCGCGTCGAATCCGACAGCGGGCGCGGCGTGCAGGTGCTGCTGCCGCAGGCCGGCGCCGGCGCGGGCGGCGGCTGCGGTCCGTCGACCGCCTCGGCTCCGGGCAGCGCCGCGCCGCTGCAGCTCGGTCCAGGCAAATCGAAGTGACTTCAATTATTTAGCAAAACGCCGGCGGCCCAGTTGAACCGCGCCGCTGCTGCCTCTATCTAGCGGGCGGGCGGTTCTGTCGCAGGACCGATGTAACGGGAGGCCGTGGAGCCCGTTGCATGGCTGCGAAAGAGTGATGCCGGACACGATTGCGATCTTGCGATCGGTCGCCTGCGTGGCGACCGCGACTTCGCCGTCAGACGACAAACTCCGAAGCGCGGCCTGCCGCGCTTTGGCCGGCCTCGCGCTCCCTGTGATCCGCGAGAGAGGTGAGATGCGTTCGCTCGCGGTGAGCGGGCGAGCCAGCGCTGCGGTCGGTGACGGGCAGCCTCGAAGGGCGTAAGCGAAGCGGGGATGGTGGATCTACTCGGCATGTTTCGTGGGCGTCCCGCCAAGCGCGGCCAGCGAGGCTCCTCGCGCCGGCGCGACGACATCACGGCCATGGACGATCCGTTCGGCAATTCCTACAGCGATGATCCGCTCGCCGCGCTCGCCGACTCCGTGCGCGATGAAACGGTGCCACGCATCAATCCGCGCTCGCCGCAGAACACCGAGCAGATCCAGCGCAAGCGGCCGGCCTCACAGCCGGCACCGGCCAAGCCGCGCAACAATGGCGCAGGCGGTGGCCCGCAATTGCTGCGCCGGCCGGGCTTCCTGGCCGTGCATTCGATCGAGAAGAGCTTTGGCAGCCGCCAGGTCGTGCGCGGCGTCTCGATCTATGTCCGCCGTGGCGAGGCGGTCGGGCTGCTTGGGCCGAACGGCGCGGGCAAGACCACCGTGTTCTACATGATCACCGGCCTGATCAAGGCCGATCGCGGCGCCATCGAGCTCGATGGCCATGACGTGACGCGGCTGCCGATGTATCAGCGCGCGCGGCTCGGCATCGGCTACCTGCCGCAGGAGGCCTCGATCTTCCGCGGCCTCACCGTCGAGCAGAACATCCGCGCCGTGCTCGAGGTGGTCGAGCCGTCGCGCAAGAAGCGCGAGCGCGAGCTCGACGCGTTGCTGGAAGAGTTCACCATCACGCGGCTGCGCAAGTCGCCGTCGATCGCGCTGTCCGGCGGCGAGCGTCGCCGCGTCGAGATCGCGCGCGCGCTGGCCACGCGCCCGAACTACATGCTGCTCGACGAGCCGTTCGCCGGCATCGATCCGATCGCGGTCGGCGACATCCAGCAGCTGGTGCGCCATCTCACCAACCGCGGCATCGGCGTGCTCATCACCGACCACAATGTCCGCGAGACGCTCGGCCTCACCGATCGTGCCTACATCGTCTATGCGGGGCAGATTCTCACCGAAGGCAGCCCGGAGGAGATCGTCGCCGATCCCGACGTGCGCCGGCTGTATCTCGGTGAGGAATTCCGGCTGTAGGGTTGCCGACGCGCTGTTTGTCCGCTTTGTCGGACACGGGACGGGTCGCGGAAACGCTGCGAATACCGCTGTTTCCAACTGCTTTGCGAGGCCGGTAACCTCGTCTTCCGCGCGCGCCATACTCCCTTTTTCTTATTCGTCAAGCCGTGTACATCGCGCGCAGATTAGGATAAGCAAGAATTGGACCAGTAAGGGAATGTTCTTGCTCCCATGGCGTTGACGCAGAGATTAGAATTCCGCCAGTCGCAGTCGCTGGTGATGACGCCGCAGCTGATGCAGGCGATCAAGCTGCTGCAATTGTCCAATCTCGACCTCTCCACGTTCGTCGAAGAGGAGCTGGAGCGCAACCCGCTGCTGGAGCGCGCGAGCGACGGTCCGGAAGCGCCGGTCGCCGGCGAGCAGCAGATGTCCGAGCGGGCCGAGTTCTCGGAAGGTGGCGAGGCCGGCGGCGACGATTTCGGCGAGGGCGCGAGCGGCGGCGAGAGCTTCGAGGGCGCCCAGGACGACTGGATGAGCCGCGATCTCGGCACCCGTACGGAGATCGAACAGACGCTCGATTCCGGGCTCGAGAATGTGTTCTCCGAAGAGCCCGCCGAAGCGGCCGCGCGGACCGCGCAGGACGCCGCGCCGACCACCTACACCGAATGGGGCGGTGGCGCCTCCGGTGATGAGGACTACAATCTCGAAGCCTTCGTCGCGGCCGAGACCACGCTGTCGGATCATCTCGCCGAGCAGGCGGCGGTGGCCTTCACCGCGCCGGCCGACCGCATGATCGGCCAGTATCTGATCGATCTCGTCGACGAGGCCGGCTATCTGCCCGCCGATCTCGGCCAGGCCGCCGACCGGCTCGGCGCCGAGCAGGCCGACGTCGATGCCGTGCTCGGCGTGCTGCAGACGTTCGATCCGCCCGGCATCTGCGCCCGCAATTTGAGCGAATGTCTCGCAATCCAGCTGCGTGAGCTCGACCGCTACGATCCGGCGATGCAGGCGCTCGTCGAGCACCTCGATCTCCTGGCCAAGCGCGACTTTGTCGCCCTTCGCAAGCTGTGCGGCGTCGACGACGAGGACCTCGTCGACATGATCGGCGAGATCCGCAGGCTCGATCCGAAGCCGGGGCTGAAGTTCGGCACCACGCGCACACAGACCATGGTGCCCGACGTCTACGTCCGCCCGGGTCCCGACGGCGGCTGGCTGGTCGAGCTCAACAGCGACACGCTGCCGCGCGTCCTGGTGAACCAGCACTATTACTCCGAGCTGTCGAAGACGATCCGCAAGGACGGCGACAAGTCCTACTTCACCGACTGCCTGCAGAACGCGACGTGGCTGGTGCGTGCGCTCGATCAGCGCGCCCGCACGATCCTGAAGGTCGCGACCGAAATCGTGCGCCAGCAGGACGGCTTCTTCACCCACGGCGTCGCGCATCTGCGGCCGCTCAACTTGAAGGCCGTTGCGGATGCGATCCAGATGCATGAATCGACCGTGTCGCGCGTCACCGCCAACAAATACATGGCGACCAATCGCGGCACGTTCGAGCTGAAATATTTCTTCACCGCCTCGATCGCATCGGCCGATGGCGGCGAGGCGCACTCGGCGGAAGCCGTGCGCCATCACATCAAGCAGCTGATCGATGCGGAAGATCCCTCCGCAATTCTCTCCGACGACACCATCGTCGAGAAGCTGCGGACCGCCGGCATCGACATCGCCCGCCGCACGGTCGCGAAATACCGGGAGGCGATGCGGATCCCGTCCTCGGTGCAGCGCCGCCGCGACAAGCAGAGCATGCTGGCGCATGCCCTGTCGGCCCCCGCCAGCGCCGACCGCACCCGGGATGCCGCGTCAGTTTGACCGTGCCCCGCGATTGCGCCTTAACCAAATAGGCTTAGTGTCACACTTGGTTCACATGAATCGAGGCGACACATGACCCTGCGGATTTCCGGAAAGAGCATCAGCGTCAGCGAAGCGCTGCGTGGGCGCGTCAGCGAGCGCACCGACGAAGTCTTGCGAAAATACTTCGACGGCAACTATTCCGGCCATGTCACGCTCTCCAAGGACGGTTTCGGGTTCAAGACGGATTGCGCCCTGCACCTCGATTCCGGCATCACGCTCGAGGCCGAATCGAATGCGCCGGACGCCTATGCCAGCGCCGACCAGGCGCTCCTGATGATCGAGAAGCGCCTGCGCCGCTACAAGAGCCGGCTGAAGGACCGCTCGGGGCGCAAATCCCATGCGGCCAATGCGGCGCTCGCCAATCTCGACGGCGCGGTGCTGGATGCGCCGAGCTACGTGATCGAGGCGCCGGCCGAGGGCGACGAGGAGATCACTGGCTACAGTCCGGTGATCATTGCCGAGAACACCACGGCGCTGAAGCGGCTGTCGGTGTCGGAAGCCGTCATGGAGCTCGATCTTTCGGGGGCGCCCTGCATGGTGTTTCAGCACGGCTCCAGCGGCCGGGTGAACATCATCTACCGCCGCGCCGACGGCAATATCGGCTGGGTCGATCCACCGGCGGTGAAACCGTAGTCACGCGGATGCGTTCCAGGGATCTCCTGGCGGCGCGAAAACCGGTTCCCGATCAGGCGGTTGGCGGACGGGTTGCGACGTCACGCCACGGCAATGAAGGGATGCGACCAAGCGGTTGGGGCGCTGGCGCCTTCAGGCCGCCACGCTCCGGCGATCTTTAAGGATAGGCTGCGGGAACACGCTTGCGGGTGTTGGCACGGCCGTTGCGTTGGGGTAGAAGCCCCACCCATCGGACACGGGTTAAGCCCGCCTGCCGCCTCAGCTTCTTGACGCCGGTCTGTCCCGACCTATTTCGCACCCTGACGGTTCAATCACCTCGGAACGCCCTATGCCGATTACCGATCTGGTCGCACCCGAGGCGATCGTGCCGGCTTTGAAGGTCATCAGTAAGAAGCAGGCGCTGCAGGAGCTTGCCGCCCGCGCGGCTGCGCTGACCGGGCAGAACGAGCGCAACATCTTCGAAGTGCTGCTGCAGCGGGAGAAGCTCGGAACCACGGCCGTCGGGTATGGCGTGGCGATTCCCCACGGCAAGCTGCCGAAGCTGGAGAAGCTGTTCGGCCTGTTCGCCCGGCTGGAGCGGCCGATCGATTTCGAGGCCATGGACGGCCAGCCGGTCGATCTGGTGTTCCTGCTGCTGGCGCCGGAGGGCGCCGGTGCCGACCATCTGAAGGCCCTGGCGCGGATCGCCCGGCTGCTCCGCGACCAGGATGTCGCCAAGAAGCTCCGTGCCTCGCGCGACGCCCAGGCGATCTATTCGGTGCTGGCGCTGCCGCCCGCCTCCGCGGCCTGACGTCGTATCGCGCCGCCGCCCTGCAAGGACCGGGAAAGCCTGCTGGCCAGCTTCCGCGCCGCACTGAACCCGCTCGTCCGCGCGGGTGGGTGCAACGGCGTCGGCTCGTAGCCGAACTCGACGACGAGCTCCTGGAAGGCCTCGCTGCGGAGCAGGTCGAAATGATGCGGCATCATTCGCTCCTTGTAGATGCCGACCTTCCGGCCCCGTCCCGACGACGTCAGACCGCGGCCGAGCACATCGAGCTCCGCGGCCGTCTTCCGCGGCAGCCCCAAATAGTCACAGATGCCGTGAAGGACGGGAAACGACGACCGCGCCACATCGTCGGCCGCGAGCTCTGCATAGAGCTCTTCGAACCTCACGGTCAGGCAGGCCGGCGAGGCCAGCCAGCTCATGAAGTTCTTGATGCCGGACCGGGGCAAAGAGAGGAGGGTCGACGTGATTCGGGAGGCGTCGTCGGGGTGAGCAGCCGATCCGGCCGCCCGCAGATAGGCGTTCCACTTCCGCATCTTCGGGTAGGCCGCCGAATGGTAGACGAAGTCGACCCAGCTCACGACGATGTCGCGGGGGTCGCGGACGATGAACAGCATCTTGTGGTCCGGTCTGCCCAGCAGGTATTGCTCGAGATACGGACAGTACTCGGTATGCGAGGCGCAGGAGTAGCCGGAACTCAGGGCCGACGCCCAGAGCGGCGCCGGGAGCGCGCGTCCGTAGTCGAGCGAGCCGTCGGGATTCAGCCTGCTGATCGATGACGTGTAGGTGTGATAGCCGACATCGACGTGACCACCCAGCGCTCTGACGAGTTCGACCAGCAGGTACGTTCCTGCTTTCGGCACGCTGTTGCAGATGACGTAGCAAGGGCTCGGTCCCGGCGGAGGACTGTCCACAAAGACGTGCCGGTTGGGGAGGGTCCCGCGTGCAAGCTCTCGATAGACGCCGCCTGCATCAAGCCGTGATCCATGCATTTGCCATCCCTACACATGCTCGTCACACATCGGACTAGCGCGTGCCGCAACGGGGACAACTTAAGGATTGGACACCTTCGCCTTAAACCCGGTTGGATTGTATCTGGTTGTCAAATCGACCGTTCCAGACATCGATGGAAACAAATTTCTCAAAGGCGCTTTCAGCAGCCGCGTCGTCCGACGCCGGCTATCGCAACGATCTCGCCATGTAGCGCACCGTCTTGGCGCCGCCATGGATGCCGGCCGTCGCCAACGGCGCGAAGCCGAGCGCAGCATGAAACGCGTCCGACTGCGGATTGGGCGGATCCAGATTGACCTCGCAGACGATGTGGTCGTGGCCCGCCGCGGTCGCCTCCCGAATCAGCTCCTCATAGAGCTGCCGCGCCAGGCCCCGGCCGCGGGCGGCCGGCGCCACCACGATGCGGTCGACATAGACGAACCGATCGTAGCGCGCCCGGAACCAGCGGTGATTCGGATTGTCATAGGCGGCGGCGTGATCCAGCGCGATCACCAGCGCGTCGGCCCAACCAACGCGCCGGGCGCGCCAGGCTCGATCGACCAGCTGCTCCAGCGCATCGGGCGAGAGCCAGGACAGCTCCGAGGCATGCGCATTGTTGAGCGCGAGCAGTGCGTCCGCGAGCGCACGATCTGCGCTCAGCTCTGCGGCACTCAGGGGTGTTGTCGGCAACGTCATGTGCGGCGCTCGCTCCGGGCAGAAAAAAGGGCCGCCCCCGTTTCCGGGGACCGCCCTCGTGTCAGTGCGTGAGCCGCATGGATCTCGTGAGCATCAAGTCTCACGAGACGCGGTTGCCGCAGGCGCTGCGGCGCGGCCTTTGCGTCAGTGCACGCTCACGGCCTGGAGTTCGTGGCTCCAAGCATTCGCAATCGCGGCTTCGCGGCTGTCGGTGAGCATGATCGGCGTGCCGTCAGCGGCATGCAATGCGAACAGCTTCAGTCCCGGCGCGATGTGCGGTGCCTGCGGAAACAGTCCCGGTACGTCCTCGGAGCGGATCTGCTTCACATAAGCAATGTGGCCCTCGCCCAAGGTAGCCAGCGACTCCAGGGAGACGGGGGATTCCGACGCAACATTACCTTCAGTCATGGTCTCGACTCCTTCTGAGACTCAAGCGGTCGAGTCCGCTACTCGTTCCATCAAACCATTATTCGTGTTCATTGATCGCTATTGTCTTAACGATCCGCTCAGGCTCCGGCCTGGCCAGATCGACCGACAACAACCCGTTCTTCAGGTCCGCACCGAGCACATGCATTCCCTCCGCCAGCACGAAGGTGCGCTGGAAGTGGCGCGCGGCAATGCCGCGATGAATGTATTGCCTGGTCTTGTCGTCCTGCTGCCGGCCGCGGATGACCAGCTGGTTTTCCTCAATGGTGACATCGAGTTGGTCGCGGGTGAAACCCGCCACCGCCAGCGTGATCCGCAGACGCTCGGGCTGGCCATTGGTGCGTTCGAACCGCTCGATATTGTACGGCGGATACCCGTCGGCACCTTTGACGACGCGGTCGAGCACGCGCTCGATCTCGTCGAAGCCCAGCAGAAACGGACTGGAGAGCGAAGGAACACGAGACATGGTTTACAAAGTCCTCTCGAAGCGACTTTGATGTATCAGGGCCCTGTCGGCACCCCTTGAGCAGCAATATGGGCACGATCCGGGGTGCGTTCAAGCACCCCGAATGCGCCGGAACGGTCAGCCTGTGGAAGGGCTTAAGCCGATAGCCGCTGCCGGCCGTCGGCCGAGAACAGGTGCAGTTTGGCCCGCGGCGCCACGGCGCGAATCCGCGCGCCGATCTCCGGCGCGGCCGTGCCCGGCAGCCGCACGATGATGTCGTTGGCGGTGGCGGAGAGCCGGTCGTCGCTGCCGGCGTCCTGGCGCGCGCCGTAGACATAGGTTTCGGCGCCGACGTGCTCGATCGCTTCGACGCGGAGGTCGAGCCCGACCCCGCCCGCCGGAACGGTGTCGCCGAGCTCGAAATCTTCAGGGCGGATGCCGAGCTGGCCGGCATCGGCGGGAACCGCGTCGGCACCGTGCAACTGGGGACGGAGGCCATCGACCGGCATCAGGTTCATCGGCGGCGCGCCGATGAAGGATGCGACGAAGGTGGTGGCGGGCTTCTGATAGATCTCGAGCGGATTGCCGATCTGCTCGACCTTGCCGCCGTTCATCACCACCAGGATGTCGGCGAGCGTCATCGCCTCGAGCTGGTCGTGGGTGACGTAGATCGCGGTGGTGTTGAGCCGGCGCTGCAGCTTGCGGATCTCGACCCGCATCGCGATGCGCAGCTTGGCGTCCAGGTTGGAGAGCGGCTCGTCGAACAGGAACACCTTGGGCTGGCGCACGATGGCGCGGCCCATCGCGACGCGCTGGCGCTGGCCGCCGGAGAGCTGGCGCGGCTTCCGCTCGAGCATGGTGCCGAGCTCGAGGATGCGAGCGGCGTCCTCGACGCGCGTCCTGATCTCCTTCTCGGCCATGCCGCGATTGCGCAGGCCGTAGGCCATGTTGTTGTAGACGGTCATATGCGGGTAGAGCGCGTAATTCTGGAACACCATCGCGATGTCGCGATCGGCCGGCTCGATCGCATTGACGATGCGGCCGCCGATGTCGATCTCGCCCGAGGTGATCGTCTCGAGCCCCGCGACCATCCGCAGCAGGGTGGATTTGCCGCAGCCCGACGGGCCGACCAGCACGCAGAACTGACCGTCGCCGACATCGATATCGACGCCTTTGATGGCTTCGAAACCGCCCTGGTAGACCTTGCGGACGTTGCGGAGGGTGACGTTGGCCATGGAATGATTACCGGTAGAGGTTGAGCAGCGGGCGGTGGCAGGCGAATGGTGAATGGGGTGTGGCGAGGAGGGGAAGGCGAACGGCTTCTGATACCCGGATGTCTCTATTCGCTATTCGCCACTCCCTATTCGCTGTCCTCACTTTTCCGTCTCCACCAGCCCCTTGACGAACAGGCGCTGCATGACGACGACGACGAACACCGGCGGCAGCATCGCGAGCACTGCGGTCGCCATGACGATCGGCCACTCCGTCAGCGCGTCGGTCGTCGTGATCATCTTGCGGATGCCGATCTGGATGGTCTGCATGTCGTCGCGCGTCGTGATCAGCAGCGGCCAGAGATATTGATTCCAGCCGAGGATGAACAGGATCACGAATAGCGCCGCCATGTTGGTGCGCGACAGCGGCAGCAGGGTGTCCCAGAAGAAGCGGAACGGCCCGGCGCCGTCGATGCGGGACGCCTCCAGCAGCTCGTCCGGCACGGTCATGAAGAACTGGCGGAACAGCAGCGTCGCGGTGGCGGACGCGATCAGCGGCAGCGCGAGCCCCGCATAACTGTCGAGCATATGGAGGTCGGCGACGATCTTGTAGGTCGGATAGATGCGCACCTCGACCGGCAGCATCAGGGTGATGAAGATGAGCCAGAAGATCGGCATGCGGAACGGGAAGCGGAAGTAGACGACGGCATACGCCGAGATGATCGAGATCGCGATCTTGCCGACGGCGATCGAGAGCGCCATGACCAGCGAGTTCAAAAGCATGGTCGCAACCGGCTCGCGGGTCGAGCCGCTCGTGCCGACGAAGATCGTCTGATAGTAGGTCGACAGGAAGTGCCCGCCCGGCAGCAGCGACATCTGCCCGTTGGCGATCACCGCATTGTCCTGCGTCGAGGCGACGAATGCGAGATAGACCGGGAACGCGACGATCGCGATTCCGATCCACAGGATGACATGCGCGACATAGCGTCGAATGCCTTCTTGCTCGACCATCAGTAGGTCACCTTGCGCTCGACGAAGCGGAACTGGATCGCCGTCAGCACGATGACGATGACCATCAGAACGACGGATTGTGCAGCCGAGGAGCCGAGATTGCCGCCGAGCAGGCCATCGGTGTAGACCTTGTAGACCAGCGTCTCGGTGGACTTGCCAGGACCGCCGCGGGTCATCGTGTCGATGATGCCGAACGTCTCGAAGAAGGCGTAGACGATGTTGATCACCAGCAGGAAGAAGATGGTCGGCGACAGCAGCGGGAAGGTCACGGTCCAGAACCGCCGCATCGGCCGTGCGCCATCGATCGCGGCGGCTTCGAGCACGCTCTTGGGGATGCTCTGCAGCCCGGCGAGGAAGAACAGGAAGTTGTAGGAGATCTGCTTCCAGGCGGCCGCGAGAATGATCTGCAGCGCCGCCTGGTCACCGTCGAGCAGCGGATTCCAGTCGATGCCCATGGCGCGCAGATAGCGCGAGATCACGCCGAGCGAGGGATGCAGCATGAAGATCCAGAGCACGCCCACCACCGGCGGCGCCACGGCATAGGGCCAGATCAGCAGCGTCCGGTACAGCGTCACGCCGCGCAGCGGCTTGTCCGCCATGACCGCGAGCAGCAGCGCGACCGACAGCGACGAGAATGCGATGGCGAAGGAGAAGCCGAAGGTGCGGAGAATGGCTTCAAAATAGTCCGGCTGGCTGAGCAGGTCGGCGTAGTTCTCGAACCAGACGAAGCTCGTGGACAGGCCGAACGCGTCCTGCAGCAGGAACGACTGGATGACGGCCTGGATGGCGGGCCAATAGAAGAAGATCAGCACGATCGCGAGCTGGGGAGCGACCAGCACGAACGGCAGCAGCTTTGACTGGAAGATGGCGCTCTTCTGCATGATCGGTCGGCGAGCCGGCAGGCCGCGGGTGGCCTGCCGGCTCTTGGCCTTATTTCACGGCCGTCTTTTCGAACTGGCGCAGCATCTGGTTGCCGCGCTCGACGGCGGCGTCCAGCGCCTGCTTGGCGGTCTTCTTGCCGGCCAGAGCCTGCTCGATCTCCTCCGACCAGACGTCACGCAGCTGCACCATGTTGCCCAGGCGCAGGCCGCGGGAGTTCTCGGTCGGCTCCTTGTTGGTCAACTCGAGCAGCGGGGTCTCCAGATAGGGCTGATCCTTGTAGAAGCCCTCGGCCTTGGCCTTGGCATAGGCGGCCTTGGTGATCGGCAGATAGCCCGACGCCTTGTGGATGTAGACTTGGCGGTCGGTGTCCGAGAGGAAGGTCAGGAACTTGGCGACGCCCTTGTACTCATCGGCCGACTTGCCGCCCATGACCCAGAGCGAAGCGCCGCCGATGATCGAGTTCTGCGGCGCGCCCTTCACGTCGGGGTAATACGGCATCGGCGCGGCGGTGAAGGCGAACTTCGCCTGCGCCTTGACGTTGCCGAAGAACGCCGACGAGGTCAGGTAGATCGGGCATTCGCCCGAGGTGAAGCGGCCCTCGCCGGTGTTGGTGCGGCCGGCGTAGTCATAGGTCTTGTCCTTCTGCAGCTCGACCAGGTTTTCGAGATGCTTGACCTGCAGCGGACCGTTGAACTCCAGCACGGTGTCGAAGCCGTCGAGACCGTTCGCCTTGCTGGCGAGCGGCACGTTGTGCCAGGCGGAGAGCTGCTCGAGATTGACCCATGTCACCCACGAGCCGGAGAAGCCGCAGGTCGGGTGGCCGGCCGCATGGAGCTTCTTGGCGGTCTCGAACAGCTCGGGCCAGGTCTTCGGGATCTCGGCGTTGACCTTCTTCAGCTCATCGAGATTGACCCACATGACGGTGGAGGACGAGTTGAAGGGGAAGGACAGCATTTCGCCCTTCGAGGTCGAATAGTAGCCGGTGATGGCCGGCAGGTAGCTCTTGGGATCGAACTTCTCGCCGGCGTCCTGCATCAGCTTGTAGACCGGCTTCACGGCGCCGGTGGCGGCCATCATCGTGGCAGTGCCGACCTCGAACACCTGCATGATATGCGGCGCATTGCCGGCGCGGAACGCGGCGATGCCGGCATTCATCGTGTCGGCGTAGTTGCCCTTGTAGGTCGGAACGACCTTGTAGTCGGTCTGCGAGGCGTTGAAATCATTGGCGAGCTTGACGATGACGTCGTTGTTGGCGCCGGTCATCGCGTGCCACCACTGAATCTCCGTCACCGCGTGTGCGGGTGCGGCGGCGCCAAGGACCAGCGTGGCTGCCGCAGCGGCGGCTGTCCAGAATTGTCGAAGTGACATTAAAAAAATTCCTCCCATGGAACGTCATCGGCGTCGCGGCCGTAGCAGCGCGAGATGACAGTTTTGTGAATGTATAACCGGTTGGATCGTCAGCGGAAAGCGCGTTCGTCGCGGCGGAACGCAGCGACTTGCGGGAGACGGTAGCGGCGCCGGGGTGATGCCCGGGCGGCGCTAGCGTTGGGAGACGACAGGCTGATGGCTCCTCAGCGCTTGCGCTCGGCGCAGACCGTGCCCTCGGAGAGCAGGGCCTGGATCTCGTGCTCCGAGTAGCCGAACTCGCTGAGCACCTCCTGCGCGTGCTGGCTGTACTTCGGCGGGGTGGAGCGCAGGCTCGGCTTGGTGCGTTCGAGCCGGATCGGCGACGCCACGCCCTTGTACCAGTCCTTCTCGATGACATCGCCGCGATAGATCGTGTGCGGATTGGTCAGCGCCTGGTCGATCTTCTGCACGGGTCCTGCCGGCAAACCGGCCGCAAGCAGGCGGTCGCACAGCGGCTCCGCCTCGAATTGGCTGAACACGGCGGCGAGCTCGGCGCGCAGTGCCTCGCGATTGGCGACGCGATCCTTGTTGCGGGCGAAGCGCGGATCGGTGCCGAGTTCCGGCCGGCCGATTTCCTTGGCGAGCTTGCGGAAGGTGCCGTCATTGCCGACGCCGATGAAGATATCGTCGGTCCTGGTCGGGAAGATCGCATAGGGCACGAGGTTCGGATGCTCGTTGCCGGTCAGCGACGGCGGCTTGCCATGCATGAAGTAGTTTGCGGTATGCGGATGCATGATCGCGAGGCCGGTCTCATACAGCGTGACCTCGAGGAACTGACCGAGCCCAGAACGCTGCCGTTCCGACAGCGCCATCAGGATGCCGATCGCGGCATAGAGGCCGGTCGTGATGTCGACCAGCGGCACGCCGATCCGCATCGGCCCGCTTTGCGGCGAGCCGGTCGCGGCGATCATGCCGGTCATCGCCTGGATGATCGCGTCATAGCCGGGATTGCCGCCGCGCGGACCGTCGGCACCGAAGCCGCAGATGCGGCAGTGCACCAGCTTGGGGAATTTCTCGCGCAGCGTGTCGCTGCCGATGCCCCACTTCTCCAAGGTGCCGGGCTTGAAGTTCTCGATCAGCACGTCGGCGGTCTCGAGCATCCGCATCAGCACGACGCGGCCGCCCTCGGACGCGAGATCGAGGCCGATCGAGCGCTTGTTGCGGTTGATCCCGACGAAATAGGCCGCGTCCTCGTCGTGGAACGGAGGGCCCCAGTCGCGCACTTCGTCGCCGGCCGGCGGCTCGACCTTGATCACGTCGGCGCCGTGATCGGCCAGGATCTGCGTGCAATAGGGCCCGCCGAGCACGCGCGTCAGATCGATCACGCGCAGTCCGGCCATGGCGCCGGGAGCAAATTGAGGTGTCATCGGATGTCGCGAGGTTGGTTTCAGCTCGCGATCATTAAGCATTGCTGCGGCGGTGGCGCAAACGGGGGCTGCCATGCGGCAGGACAACGGAGGTCGTCCTGCCGCACGACGGAATTGAAGCTCAGACGACGGTCAGCTTGACGTCGACATTGCCGCGCGTGGCGTTGGAATAGGGGCACACCTCATGCGCCTTGGCGACCAGCGCCTCGGCGTCAGCCTTGGCGAGGCCGGGCAGAGAGACGGCGAGCTCGACGGTGATGCCGAAGCCGCCTTCCGAGCGCGGCCCGATGCCGACGGTGGAGGTCACCGACGTGTCGGCGGGAACCTTCGGGCCGCCCTGCGAGCCGACGAACTTCATCGCGCCGATGAAGCAGGCGGCGTAGCCGGCCGCGAACAGCTGCTCGGGATTGTTGCCGGCGCCGCCGCCGCCACCGAGCTCCTTCGGGGTGGAGAGCTTGACCTTGAGCGAGCCGTCGAGGGTCGCCGCCTCGCCGTCGCGGCCGCCGGTGGCCTTGGCGCTGGTCTTGTAGAGCACGTTCACAGACATGGAGTGTCTCCTGGTTGGACGAATTCAGCGAGTCAATATTGCACACAATTAGATTGTGCACAATATAATTGTCCGGTAGAAAATTCGTGATCGGTGCGCCGGGCCCGTTGTCGATGCGAGGCGTGCGGGCTCAAGATGCCGATAGGATCGACCTGTGGTGACCTCGATGCGAAAGAAGTCCGCGGCAGACGTGCCGCTCCAGCTCGGCAACCAGCTCTGCTTCGCCGTCTATTCGACCGCGCACGCCTTCAACCGCGTCTACAAGCCGCTGCTCGACCGCCTGGGCCTGACCTATCCGCAATATCTGGTCATGCTGGTGCTGTGGGAGCAGGACGGCCTGACGGTGAAGGACATCGGCGCCCGCCTGTTCCTCGATTCCGGCACGCTGACGCCGCTGCTGAAGCGGATGGAGGCTACGCATCTGGTGAAGCGGACCCGGTCGGCCGAGGACGAACGGCAGGTGCTGGTCACCCTGACGAGCCAGGGCGCGAGCCTGCGCGACAAGGCAAGAGCGATCGTGCCGCCGGCGATCCTGGACGCGACGGGATGCTCGATCGCGGAGCTCACGGATCTGCATGGCAAGCTGGTGAAGCTGCGGGAGCGGCTCGATGCGGCGGCGGAGGGGTGAGACCTCCCGCCAGATCAGCCTCGGAGCACCGCATCGTTAGAGGCGCTTCTTCGCAAACGCCCGACCTGAGCCAGATTTCAGATACTTCTCGAAGGCGAAGGCCTGCTTCACGTCGTTGAAAGCGATGTAAGTCTTGAGCCGCCACGGCCGAAACTTCGAGGTGTGCGGGACTTCGCCTGCATTGTGCTTCGCGACCCGAGCCGGGACGTCGTCTGTGATGCCGGCGTAGAAGTGCTCGCCATCGAGGCTTTCGAGGATGTAGACAAACTTCATGGCAGGCCGCCCCGACCCTTCTAGGTACGATTCTGGCAGGCGATGCCGCTTAGGGTCTACAACTTCGGTCGAATGAGCAGTTCGAAGGAGGTGGCCTTATCGCCCGGAGCCCAGGTCCGCCTTCGCCCTTCGGGCTATGCGCGACAGCCCTCGCACGCTTCGCGCAATTGGCGGATTAGGGTGGCTTGCCGAGCCGAAGCTCGCGAAGCGACGGAGAGGGGGGTATCGTCGTGCGGAGCGAAGTCCGCCTTCGCCTTCCCGCCTGCGCCAAAGAGGGCTCCGGCGTCCAGGCTACGGCGCGACAGCCTTCGCTCGCTTCGCTCAATTGGCAGATTGGGGTGGCTTGCCGAGCCGAAGCTCGCGAAGCGAGCGAAGGCTGGTGGAGCCAGGCGGGATCGAACCGCCGACCTCTTGCATGCCATGCAAGCGCTCTCCCAGCTGAGCTATGGCCCCTGAACCGAACCGGCGGTCTGGGTGACCGCCGGGGAGCACCGTGAACCACAGTTCGCGGCTGATCTCAAGTGTCTTCGACGATTATTCTTCGTCGCCGCCGACATCACCGATGATGTCGGTCACGTCCTCGTCGCCTTCTTCCTCGTCGGCGATGAAGGTCGAGTCATCATCCTCGTCATCGTCGAGGGTCTCGTCGATCTCGATGTCGTCCTCCGATTCGGGAACGACGGCCTTGACCTTGCCGGAGTTCTCCTCGGCATCGGCCTCCTCGAGCGACACCAACTCCTCGGCCTCGGCGGGCTCAACCACGTCGGCCGCCGCAGCGGCACGCGCAGCCTCGCCGCGCATGGCGCGGGTCGGAGCCACGGGCGCGATCGGCACGACCTCGCCGGTGTAGGGCGAAATCACCGGGTTCTTGTTGAGGTCATAGAACTTTTTGCCCGTGGTCGGGCAAATGCGTTTGGTTCCGAGCTCGGATTTGGCCACGTGCAGGCGTCCTGGCAATGTCTGAAAAGCGGTGTCTCACTTGGCTAGTTGCCGCGCCGCTGTCAATAGCGCTGTCAACGGGAAAATCACCGCTCGTGACGGAGGGCGGGGGCTGTGATACCTGCCGCGTCCGAAACACGAGGATCCCGCCGTGAGCACGTCAGCCGCCCCGACTCCCCTGGAATCACGCGCCTCCGGGCCCCTCTCGGGCACGATTCGCGTGCCTGGCGACAAGTCGATCTCGCACCGGGCGCTGATCCTGGGGGCGCTGTCGGTCGGCGAGACCCGGATTTCCGGCCTGCTCGAGGGCGAGGACGTCCTCAACACCGCCGAATCGATGCGATCCCTGGGTGCCAAGGTCGAGCGCACCGGCGGCTTCGCGTGGACCGTCCGTGGCGTGGGGGTCGGCGGCTTCGCCCAGCCCAGCACACCGCTCGATTTCGGCAACTCCGGCACCGGCTGCCGGCTGGTGATGGGCGCCGTCGCCGGTTGCCCGATCACGGCCGTTTTCGACGGTGATGCCTCGCTGCGCAGCCGTCCGATGCGGCGCATCCTCGACCCGCTGGCGCTGATGGGCGCGAAGGTGGTGTCGATCGCCGAGGGCGGCAAGCTTCCGTTGACCCTGCAGGGCGCCGGCAACCCGGTGCCGATCGAGTATCGCACGCCGGTGGCTTCGGCCCAGATCAAGTCGGCGGTGCTGCTCGCGGGCCTCGCCGCGCCCGGTGTGACCACCGTGATCGAGCAGGAGGCCAGCCGCGACCATACGGAGCTGATGCTGAAGCATTTCGGCGCGGAGATCGTGACCACGCCGGAAGGGTCTCATGGCCGCCGCATCGCACTGACCGGCCAGCCGGAGCTGTGTGGTGCCCCCGTGATCGTTCCCGCCGACCCGTCCTCGGCCGCGTTCCCGCTGGTCGCCGCGCTGATCGTCGATGGCTCGGACCTCGTGCTGTCGGACGTGATGACCAACCCGCTGCGCACCGGCCTGTTCACGACCCTGCGCGAGATGGGCGCCTCGATCGAGGAGGACGACGTCCGCGGCGATGCCGGCGAGCCCATGGCCCGGCTGCGCGTGCGCGCCTCGAAGCTGAGGGGCGTCGTCGTGCCGCCCGAGCGCGCGCCGTCGATGATCGACGAATATCTCGTCTTGGCCGTCGCCGCCGCCTATGCCGAGGGCACCACCGTGATGCGCGGCCTGCATGAGCTGCGCGTCAAGGAATCCGACCGGCTGGAGGCCACCGCGGCGATGCTGCGTGTCAACGGCGTCAAGGTCGAGATCAGCGGCGATGACCTGATCGTCGAGGGCCGCGGTCACGTGCCGGGCGGCGGCATCGTCGCGACCCACATGGACCACCGCATCGCGATGTCCGCCCTCGTGATGGGCCTCGCGTCCGACAAGCCGGTCACCGTCGACGACACCGCCTTCATCGCCACCAGCTTCCCGGATTTCATCCCGCTGATGTGCAAGGCGGGCGCGGATTTCGCATGATCATCGCCATCGACGGCCCGGCGGCCTCGGGCAAGGGCACCATGGCCAAGCGTCTCGCGGCGCATTACGGCCTCAGGCACCTGGATACGGGCGTGATCTACCGGGCCGTTGCCCATGCGCTGCTGACCGCCGGCATCGACCTCAAGGACGAGGCGCGGGCGGCGGACGTCGCCATGAGCCTGGATCCCTCGACCTTCGACAATCCGGCGCTGAGGTCGCACCAGGTCGGGTCCGCAGCCTCCGTGGTCTCGGCGTTGCCGAAAGTGCGCGAGGCGCTGGTGGCCTTCCAGCGTCAGTTCGCAAGCCAGCCGCCCGGTGCCGTGCTCGACGGCCGCGACATCGGAACCGTGATCTGCCCGGACGCCGAGGTGAAGATCTACGTCGTCGCCGATCCCCGCATCCGGGCGCATCGTCGCACGCTCGAGGCGCTTTCACGGGGGGAACCGGCCGATGAGGCGGCCATTCTGGCCGACATCCTGGCGCGCGACGAGCGTGACCAGAACCGGGCCGTCGCGCCTTTAAAACAAGCCCCGGATGCTTACTTGCTTGACAACTCCCATTTGGATATAGAGAGCGGCGTCCGGGCCGCCATCGACATCGTCGAGGCCGTTCGAGCGGGCCGCCAGCGGGTTTGATTTCCGCCGGCGTCATTGGAGGAAAGCCCGCTCCCGCCCTTGACCGTCGATAGCTCGATTGCGGTTCAATCGAGTCCGATCAGCCGGACGCACTTCATACGTATCGCATGTGCAGGCACTGCCGGCCCGCGCCGTTTGCGCTTATCGCGCTGACAGCGCGGACGTCTGGGGATTTGTGGACCTCCAGGCACTGTCCATTCGATGCGCCGATCAACCCAAGCTGGCGAGAATGTCCGCATCTGGAGAACAAATGGCTTCGAGTACCTCTGCTTCTTCCTACAATCCCAGCCGCGATGATTTCGCCGCGATGCTGGACGAGTCCTTCACCAAGGGCAACCTGCAGGAAAGCTCTGTCGTCAAGGGCAAGGTTGTTGCGATCGAGAAGGACATGGCCGTCATCGACGTCGGCCTGAAGACCGAAGGCCGCGTGGCGCTGCGCGAATTCGCCGGGCCCGGCCGTGACAGTGAATTGAAAGTCGGCGACGAGGTCGAAGTGTTCCTCGATCGCATCGAGAACGCGCTCGGCGAAGCGGTGCTGTCGCGCGACAAGGCGCGCCGCGAAGAGAGCTGGGGCAAGCTCGAGAAGGCGTTCCAGAACAACGAAAAGGTCAACGGCGTCATCTTCAACCAGGTCAAGGGTGGCTTCACCGTCGACCTCGACGGTGCCGTGGCCTTCCTGCCGCGCTCGCAGGTCGACATCCGTCCGATCCGCGACGTCGCGCCGCTGATGAACAACTCGCAGCCGTTCCAGATCCTCAAGATGGACCGTCGCCGCGGCAACATCGTCGTGTCGCGCCGGACCGTGCTGGAAGAGACCCGCGCCGAGCAGCGCCAGGAGCTGGTGCAGAACCTCGAAGAGGGTCAGGTGATCGACGGCGTCGTCAAGAACATTACCGATTACGGTGCGTTCGTCGACCTCGGCGGCATCGACGGCCTGCTGCACGTCACCGACATCGCCTGGCGCCGTGTCAACCATCCGACCGAGGTGCTGAGCATCGGTCAGACGGTCAAGGTCAAGATCATCAAGATCAACCACGAGACGCACCGCATCTCGCTGGGCATGAAGCAGCTGCTCGACGATCCGTGGCAGGGCATCGAGGCGAAGTACCCGCTGCAGGCCCGTTTCCATGGCCGCGTCACCAACATCACCGACTACGGCGCGTTCGTCGAGCTCGAGCCGGGCATCGAAGGCCTGATCCACGTCTCCGAGATGTCGTGGACCAAGAAGAACATGCACCCCGGCAAGATCGTCTCGACCTCGCAGGAAGTCGAAGTGCAGGTGCTCGAAGTCGACAGCGTCAAGCGCCGCATCTCGCTCGGTCTCAAGCAGACCATGCGCAACCCGTGGGAGGTCTTCGTCGAGAAGCATCCGACGGGTTCGGTGGTCGAGGGCGAGGTCAAGAACAAGACCGAGTTCGGCCTGTTCCTGGGTCTCGAAGGCGACGTCGACGGCATGGTCCATCTGTCGGACCTCGACTGGAAGCAGCCGGGCGAGCAGGTCATCGACAACTACAAGAAGGGCGACATGGTCAAGGCCGTGGTGCTCGACGTGGACGTGGAGAAGGAGCGCATCTCGCTCGGCATCAAGCAGCTCGAAGGCGATCCCTTCGCCGAGCCGGGCGATGTCAAGAAGGGTGCGGTCGTCACCTGCGAGGTACTCGACGTCAAGGACGGCGGCATCGACGTCAAGATCACCGGCACCGACTTCACCACCTTCATCAAGCGCTCCGAGCTGGCGCGCGATCGCAACGATCAGCGCACAGAGCGGTTCGCCGTCGGTGAGAAGGTCGATGCCCGCGTGATCCAGTTCGACAAGAAGGCCCGCAAGGTCCAGGTGTCGATCAAGGCGCTGGAAGTCGCTGAAGAGAAGGAAGCCATCGCGCAGTACGGCTCGTCCGATTCGGGCGCGACGCTGGGCGACATTCTGGGCACCGCGCTCAAGAACCGCGACTCGAAGTAAGCCTTCGATCCGCGTGACGAGATCAAAGCCCCGGCTTCGGCCGGGGCTTTTTTGTGCCCCCGGGGCATTTCGATCCGCCCCTCGCCATCGCATATGCGGATACGCCCGGCCATGACGACGTGGAGAGATGAGAGCAAGACTCCGATCATCGAATACGCTAGCCCTGCGGCCTGCTCGGAGCCCGTCGACCCTTTGACGGCTTCGTGGCGGAGCCTTCCTTTCTTCAAATTGCGCCGCGATTGATGTAATCGGATAACGAGATATTCAGGCTGCGGATGCAAAACGCGCCGAGACTTCCAGGAGCTGTCCATGTCGCTTGATTCGGATGTGATCGTCGATCGCCGCAGGCTGCGCCGCAAGCTGACGTTCTGGCGGGTGGTCGCGGTGCTGATCGCGGTCGCGGCTCTTTCCGCCATCGGCCTCGCCATGTCGCCGCGCGGCCGCACCGTGCTGTCGACCACCGGCTCGATCGCCCGCGTCAATATCGAGGGCCTGATCCGTAGCGATCATGAGCGAGTCGAGGCGCTGGAGCGGCTCGAAAACTCCTCGGCCGAAGCCGTCATCGTCCACATCAATTCGCCGGGCGGCACCACCGCCGGCTCCGAGCAGCTCTACGATTCGCTGGTCCGGCTGAAGGCGAAGAAGCCGCTGGTCGTCGTCGTTGAAGGTCTCGCGGCGTCCGGCGGCTATATCGGCGCGATCGCTGCCGATCACATCGTCGCGCAGCAGAGTTCGCTGGTCGGTTCGATCGGCGTGCTGTTCCAGTACCCCAATGTCGGCGAGCTGTTGAAGACGGTCGGCGTGAAGATCGAGGAGGTCAAATCCTCGCCGCTGAAGGCCGCCCCCAACGGCTACGAGCCCACCAGCCCGGAAGCGCGTGCGGCGCTCGACGCCCTGGTCAAGGATTCCTACGCCTGGTTCCGCGGACTGGTGAAGGATCGCCGGGCCATGAATGATGAGCAGTTGGAGAAGGTGGCCGACGGCCGCGTCTTCACCGGCCGGCAGGCGATCGAGCTGAAGCTGATCGACGAGCTCGGCGACGAGAAGACCGCGGTCGCCTGGCTCGTCGCGAACAAGAACGTCAAGAAGGACCTTCCGGTGCGTGACTACAAGCTCACGCCGCGGTTTGGCGACCTCACCTTCCTGCGAACGGCCACCTCGATCGCGCTCGACGCCGTCGGCCTGTCCGGAATCGCCCGCCAGCTCGAGCACACCGGCGTGGTCCAGGCGGTCGATCGCATCGGCCTCGACGGCATGCTCGCGCTCTGGACGCCCGCGCCGGGCAATTGAACTCGCCAAGACCATCCTCGGGACGATCTTCCCGTTTCGCGTGTGCCATGGCGAGGCCCCGTACCCGGCCTCGCCCCCCGATTCACGGCCGCGATGAATGATTTAGCGTCTTGACAGTCCAGCATATTTTCACGGAAATGGGACCTGTCTCCCCGGGTACATTTTCTCGATGATCAAATCCGAGCTGGTTCAGCGTATCGCCGAGCACAACCCGCATCTCTACCAGCGGGATGTCGAGAACATCGTCAACGCGATCCTCGACGAGATCGTCGCGGCGCTCGCCCGCGGTGACCGCGTCGAGCTGCGCGGCTTCGGCGCCTTCTCGGTCAAGCATCGGCCGGCCCGCGCCGGTCGCAACCCGCGGACCGGGGCGCATGTCCCGGTGGACCAGAAGAGCGTCCCGTTCTTCAAGACGGGCAAGGAAATGCGCGAGCGGCTGAACCGAGACAATCCCGCGGGCGCTGCGGCTGACGACTCAGACGATTGAAGCATCTCGCGCCGGCCGTGCTAGTCGTCGGCGGCTGATTTCGAGGCGAATCCGGCCTGACTGACACGAGCGAGCGCATGCGAAAATTCTTCACTGTCGTGGTCGTCCTTCCGCTGCTGGTGCTGTTCGTCATCTTCGCGGTCGCCAATCGGCATTTCGTTACCGTATCGTTTGATCCGTTCAACGCGACCGATCCGGCGCTCGCGGTATCGGTCCCGTTGTTCGCCTTGATCATCGCCGTCGCGATCCTGGGCGTGATCGCAGGTGGTTGTGCCACCTGGATCGGCCAACGCCGCTGGCGGCGGGCCGCGCGCCGTCATCAGGCCGATGCCGAAGCGGCCCGTGCGCAGGTGGCGCAGTTGAGCGCCGCGGCGCGTGCAAATCAGGGCTCGGCACAATCTCTGGTTACGACGGCGCCGGCGCGGCTTTTCGCCCCTTATGGGCGAGACAAGCAGGGCGCCGCGTTGTAGAAGGCGCCCAAGCTCGGCGGCCTTGGAAGCCGCCGGCTTCTGGTGATCCTTTCCGCCCGGACGTGCGTTGTTCATCGATGTCCCTGCTCGTCAAAATCTGCGGCCTGACCACGCCCGATACCCTCGCTTCGGCGCTCGACGCGGGCGCCGACATGGTGGGCTTCGTGTACTTTCCGCCGTCCCCACGCCATGTCGACCTGACGGCCGCGCGTGAGCTGGGCCGTGACGTCAGGGGGCGCGCGCTCAAGGTGGCGCTGACCGTCGATGCCGACGACGCGATGATCGAAAATATCGTCGAGACGCTGCGGCCTGATCTCCTGCAGCTGCATGGCCGCGAAAGCATCGCGCGCATCCGCGACCTCAAGCAGCGCTTCGGCCTGCCCATCATGAAAGCCATTCCGGTCGCGACCGACGCCGATCTTGCGCCGCTGGCGGGCTACGCCGATGTGTGCGACCGCATCCTGTTCGACGCGCGGGCGCCGAAGGATGCGACCCGTCCCGGCGGACTCGGGGCTACCTTCGATTGGCGTCTGCTGCAGGGCCTGAAACTCGATCGCCCGTTCATGGTGTCCGGCGGCCTGAGCGCCGACAACGTCGCCGAGGCCGTGCGGATCACGCGCGCCGGCGGCGTCGACGTGTCATCCGGCGTCGAGCGAACGCCGGGTGTGAAGGATTGCGACATGATCCGGGATTTCATTCGCGCGGCGCGGGCCGCTGAAGAGTTGAGCGTTCAATGACGACAGCCATTCCCAATTCCTACCGCAGCGGCCCTGATGACCGCGGCCACTTCGGCATCTTCGGCGGCCGCTTCGTCGCCGAAACCCTGATGCCGCTGATCCTCGACCTGGAAAAGGCCTATGCGGAGGCCAAGGCCGATCCGGCATTCCATGCCGAGATGAACGGCTACCTGAAGAACTACGTCGGCCGGCCCTCGCCGCTGTATTACGCGGAGCGGCTGACGGAGCATCTCGGCGGCGCCAAGATCTACTTCAAGCGCGAGGAGCTGAATCACACCGGCTCGCACAAGGTCAACAACGTGCTCGGCCAGATCATGGTCGCGCGCCGGATGGGCAAGAAGCGCATCATCGCCGAGACCGGCGCCGGCCAGCATGGTGTGGCCACCGCAACGCTGTGCGCGCGCTTCGGATTGGACTGCGTGGTCTACATGGGCGCCGTCGACGTCGAGCGGCAGCAGCCGAATGTGATCCGCATGGAGATGCTCGGCGCCAAGGTGGTGCCGGTGCAGTCCGGGGCCAAGACGCTGAAGGATGCGATGAACGAGGCGCTGCGTGACTGGGTCACCAACGTCCACAACACGTTCTATTGCATCGGCACCGTCGCCGGCCCGCACCCCTATCCGATGATGGTGCGCGACTTCCAGTCGGTGATCGGCAGCGAGACGCGCGCGCAGATGCAGGAGGCCGAAGGCCGCCTGCCGGATTCGCTGATCGCCTGCATCGGCGGCGGCTCCAATGCGATGGGCCTGTTCCATCCATTCCTCGACGACCCCTCGGTCGAGATCTACGGCGTCGAGGCCGCGGGCCACGGCCTCACGCAGCTGCATGCGGCATCGATCGCCGGTGGCCGTCCCGGCGTGCTGCACGGCAACCGCACCTATCTGCTGATGGATGAGGACGGACAGATCGAGGAGGCGCATTCGATCTCGGCCGGTCTCGACTATCCCGGTATCGGACCGGAGCATTCCTGGCTGCACGAGGTCGGCCGCGTGAACTATTTGTCGGCGACCGATGAGGAGGCGCTGGCCGCGTTCCAATTGCTATCGCGGCTCGAAGGCATCATCCCGGCGCTGGAGCCGGCGCATGCGATCGCCAAGGTCATGGAGCTCGCGCCGAAGAAGCCGAAAGACCACCTGATGGTGGTCAACATGTCCGGCCGCGGCGACAAGGACGTGCCGCAGGTGGGCGACATCTTGCGAGGAAGGGCGAAGGCATCGTGACCAGCCGGATGGATGCGCGTTTCGCGCAATTGAAAAAGGAAGGCCGCTCGGCGTTCGTCACTTTCGTGATGTCAGGCGACCCTGATCCTGAAACCTCGCTGGCGATCGTCAAGGCGCTGCCGCAGGCTGGCGCCGACATCATCGAGATCGGCATGCCGTTCACCGATCCGATGGCCGACGGTCCGTCGATCCAGGCGGCGGGCCTGCGCGCGCTGAAGGCCGGCATGACCCTGAGGAAGACGCTGCAACTGGTGCGCAGCTTCCGCGACAGCGATGTCGACACGCCGATCGTGCTGATGGGCTACTACAACCCGATCTACATCTACGGCGTCGACAGGTTTCTCGACGATGCCAAGACCGCCGGCGTCGACGGCCTGATCATCGTCGACCTGCCGCCGGAAGAGGACACCGAGCTCTGCATCCCCGCGCTGAAGGCCGGGCTCAACTTCATCCGGCTGGCGACGCCGACCACCGATGACAAGCGGCTGCCGGCGGTGCTCGCGAACACCTCCGGCTTCGTCTACTACGTCTCGATCACCGGCATCACCGGCGCGGCGGCCGCGGATTCGTCGGCTGTGGGCGCCGCCGTGGCGCGCATCAAGCGCCATACGGCGCTGCCCGTCTGCGTCGGCTTCGGCATCCGGACACCGGAGACGGCCCGCGCCATCGCAGCCCATGCCGATGGCGCCGTGGTCGGCACCGCCCTGGTCGACGCACTCCGCGCCAGCCTCGATGCTGAGGACCGCGCGACCGCCAAGACCGTCAGTGCGGTCGCCGATCTGGCCGCCGCTCTCGCCCAGGGCGTGCGCGGCGCGCAACAGGCCGCGGAATAGGCCGTCAACCACTATCCGAGCGGATGTCGCGGCCGCCTTGCCGTGACCCCGCCGTCCCGCCATATATCCGGGCGACCGCAACACGGAGCGACACATGAACTGGCTTACCAATGTGGTCCGGCCGAAGATCCGCAACATCCTGCGCCGCGAGACGCCGGAGAACCTCTGGATCAAGTGCCCGGATTCCGGACAGCTCGTGTTCTACAAGGACGTCGAGGCCAACCAGTTCGTCATTCCCGGCTCCAACTATCATATGCGCATGGGCGCGGTGGCGCGGTTGAAGTCGATGTTCGACAACGAGACCTGGTTCGACGTCGCGCTGCCCGAGGTCACGCCCGACCCGCTGAAATTCCGCGACGAGCGCCGCTATGCCGACCGCATCAAGGATGCGCGGGCGCGCACCGGCATGAACGATGCGGTGAAGGTCGGCTTCGGCAAGCTCGAAGGCATGGGCGTCGTCATCGCCGTGCAGGATTTCGATTTCATGGGCGGTTCGCTCGGCATGGCCGCCGGTGAGGCGATCGTGCGTGGCCTGGAGCTCGCGGTCGAGAAGAAGTCGCCGTTCATCGTGTTCGCGGCCTCCGGCGGCGCGCGCATGCAGGAAGGCATCCTGTCCCTGATGCAGATGCCGCGCACCACGGTCGCGGTCCAGATGCTGCGCGAGGCCAAGCTGCCCTACATCGTCGTGCAGACCAATCCGACCACCGGCGGCGTCACCGCGTCCTACGCGATGCTGGGCGACGTCCACATTGCCGAGCCCGGTGCGCTGATCGGGTTCGCCGGCGCCCGGGTGATCGAGCAGACCATTCGCGAGAAGCTGCCCGAAGGTTTCCAGCGCGCTGAATACCTGCTCGACCACGGCATGGTCGACATGGTCGTGCACCGTCATGACCTGCGGCCGACGCTGGCGCGGCTGTGCCGGTTGCTGACCAAGGCGCCGGCCATCGAACACGCCAAGCCCGCGCCGCAGCTGCCGCCGCCGGCCAAGCCCGCCGAAGCCGCGGAAGCGCCGGCGGTCGCAACGAGCGCGTGAACGATTCTGCCGCCCAGCCAAGACCGTCGCTCGACGAGCTGATCACGCGGCTTTCTGCCCTGCATCCGAGCCGGATCTCGCTCGGGCTGGATCGCATGCACCGGCTGCTGGCGCAGCTCGGTCATCCCGAGCGCAAGCTGCCGCCGGTCATCCACGTCGCCGGCACCAACGGCAAGGGCTCCACGGTCGCATATCTGCGCGCAATGCTCGAGGCCGCGGGGCTGCGCGTCCACGTCTTCACCTCGCCCTGGCTGGTGCGCATCAACGAGAGCTATCGGCTCGGCCGCGCCGGCGGTGGCGTCCTGGTCGAGGACGACGAGCTGATCTCCGCGCTCTTGGAGTGCGAGCGGGTCAATGCCGGCGCGCCGATCACCTTCTTCGAGGTCAAGACCGTCGCGGCCTTCGTGCTGTTCGCAAGGCATCCAGCCGATGTCGTGCTGCTCGAAGTCGGCCTCGGTGGCCGGCTCGATTCCACCAATGTTGTCGAGCAGGTCGCGGCCTCCGTGCTGACGCCGATCAGCATGGACCACATGGAGTTTCTCGGTGACACCCGCGCGCTGATCGCGGCCGAGAAGGCCGCCATCATCAAGCGCGGCTGCCCGGTGATCTCGGCGGCGCAGGAGCCCGATGCGATGGCCGTGATCGAGCGCGAGGCCAGGCGACAGCGCGCGCCGTTGTTTGCCGCGGGCGAGAGCTGGCACGTCAGTGTCGAGCGCAACCGGCTGGTCTATCAGGACGACCGTGGTCTTCTTGATCTTCCGGCGCCAAAACTGTTCGGCCGGCATCAGTTCGACAATGCGGGCCTCGCGATCGCGACCTTGCGCGCGGTCGATCAGTTCAAGCTCGCCACCAAGGCGTTCGAGGACGGCATCGTCGGCGCCGAATGGCCGGCGCGCATGCAGCGGCTGTCGAGCGGCGCGCTCACCGCGATCGCGCCGCAGGGCGCGGAGATCTGGCTCGACGGCGGCCACAATGCCGAAGGCGGCCGTGTCGTCGCCGCGGCGATCGGGGATCTCGAGGAGCGCGTGTCGCGGCAGCTCGTCGTCATCGTCGGCATGATGGGCAACAAGGATGCCGCGGGCTTCCTGGTCAACTTCGCCGGCCTGACGCGCCACATCATCGTCGTGCCGATTCCGAACGAGAGCAAGGCGATGGCACCGGCTGATCTGGCCGCCGCCGCGCGCACGCTCGGCATGCGCGTCGAGATCGCCGATGGCGTCGCGTCGGCGCTCGCCGGCATCGCGCGGCTTGCCTATGAGGTCCCGCCGCGTATCCTGATCACGGGGTCGCTCTATCTCGCGGGCCACGTGCTCGACCTCAACGGCACTCCGCCGACCTGAGAGGAATGGCGCATGCGCTTTGCCGCGATCGCAGATGTCCACGGCAACCATCTCGCGCTGGAGGCCGTGCTCGCGGATATCAGTGCGCAGGGCGTGACCGAGATCGTGAACCTCGGCGACATGGCGAGCGGCCCGCTCGACGCGCGCAAGACGATGGATCTGCTGATGCCGCTCGATGCGGTGCATGTCCGCGGCAACCACGATCGCTGGCTGATCGATCGACCGCCGGAGAAGATGGGCGCATGGGAGCGGCCTGCTTACGCCCAGCTCGAAGCTGATCATCTCGACTGGCTGCGCACGATCCCGGCGACGGCCGTGTATCAGGACGAGGTGTTTCTATGTCACGCGACGCCCGATGACGACAACGTCTACTGGCTCGAGCGCGTCGCTCAGGACGGTGCGATCACTTGCGCGCTGCTCGACGACATCGAGCGACTGGCCGCCGGCATTTCGCAATCATTGATCCTGTGTGGCCATACCCACACGGCCCGTGCGGTGCGCTTGCGCGACGGTCGGCTGATCGTCAATCCGGGCAGCGTCGGCAGCCCCGGCTATTCCTATAACGCGCCGCATCCGCATGTCGTGCAGGCCGGCACGCCTGATGCGCGCTACGCGATCCTTGAGCCGACGTCGTCCGGCTGGAGCGTGAGCTTCCGCCACGTGCCCTATGATCACCGATCCATGGCTGCGCTCGCGCGCGCCAATGGCGACGAGGAATTTGCATCGGCGCTTGCGACCGGCTGGATCCGCTGAGCTCACGCGAGCAGTTTCCAGGGATCAGCGACCCTCTGCTCGAGCTGCTCGAACGTGCATTGCCTCGGCGATTTGTCGGGCCGCCAGCGCAGGATCGAGGTGCCGTGGCGAAAGCGCTCGCCGGAGAAATGGTCGTAGCAGACCTCGATCACCAGCTTCGGTTTCAGCGGACACCACTCCGCGGAGCGCTCGGTCGACCAGCGGCTCGGCCCGCCCGGCGCATTGCCGGTGAAGCCGGGTGGCGAGATCAGCGGCTCGAGCTTGTCGGTCAGCGCGGGCTTCTCGTCCTTCTTGAGCGCGGAGGTGAAGCCGACGTGATGCAGCAGGCCGTCATCGTCGTAGAGCCCGAGCAGCAGCGAGCCGACCAGCTTGCGCCCCTGGGCGCCCTTGTTGGTGGCGTAGCGGAAGCCGCCGATCACGCAATCGGCCGAGCGATAGCGCTTGATCTTCTGCATGCCGTCGCGGTTGCCTGCCTGGTAGGGCAGGTCGATGCGCTTGGCGATCACGCCATCCGAGCCGCCGCCGGATTGCGCCAGCCAGTCTTGCGCGGTCGCAAAGCGCGTCGTCGCCGGCGACAGCCGAAACGTCGGGTGCCCGGCGAAGTTCGCTTCCGCAAACGCCTCCAGCGCCGGCCGCCGCTCGTGCAGCGTGTGCGTCACGAGCTCCTTCTTGCCACTCGCCAGCAGATCGAAGGCGAGGAACAGCGCCGGCGTCTCCACCGACAGCTTCTTCACCCGGCTGGCGGCGGGATGAATCCGCTGCAGCAACGCATCGAACGAGAACGACTTCACCTGCGGCACCACCAGCTCTCCGTCGAGGATGAAGCTGGTTGCCTTCAGTTGGCGTGCCGCAGCGACCACCTCGGGGAAGTAGCGGGCGAGATCTTCGCCGGCTTTCGACTGCATCGTCACCTGAGCGCCCTCGCGCGCGAGCAGGCAGCGGAAGCCGTCCCATTTCGGCTCGTATTGCCAGTCCTCGCCGCGCGGGATTGCATCCACCGAGCGCGCCTCCATGGCCAGCAAACCGGATTTGCGGGAGGGCGAGCGATGGGCGCGGGCGGGCATGGCGACATCCGAAAACGCTGAAACATACCCCCTCAACGCGAACGGCCGGCGATTCCGCCGGCCGTTCGACAAAAATCCTGGATCGTGAAGCGTCAGACCGCCGACGAGATCCACTGCTGCAGCTTCGCCTTCGGCGCAGCGCCGACCTGGCGCGAGGCCATCTCGCCGCCCTTGAACACCATCAAGGTGGGGATCGACATCACGCCGTACTTCGAGGCCGTCTTCGGGCTCTCGTCGACGTTGAGCTTGACGATCTTGACCTTGTCGCCCATCGCGCTCGAGATCTCGTCCAGGGCGGGCGCAATCATGCGGCACGGGCCGCACCACTCGGCCCAGAAGTCGACCACGACCGGGCCGTCGGCCTTGAGCACTTCGCTTTCGAAATCGGCGTCGGAAACCTTGCCAACGGCCATGGGATTACCTCGTTCGGTTGGAGGGAGCGGCGCGGACGCACCGCCTCAGCGTGGGTGTCAAAGTAGGAATGGCGTGATGCCGGGTCAAGCGGGCTCACTCAGACGTGCTGGGATGGCAGCACGGCGTCCAGCGCGGAGGCCGGAAGCTCCATGAATTCAGCGGCTTCGGTCCAGAGCAGCGCGGCGCGGACGTTTCGTCCGGGGTACAACTGGCCGAGCACGGCGCGGTACAGCGCGAGCTGCCGGACATAGGCCGGGGGCACGTCGGCGAGTCCCGAGGGCGGCTGCTGGTTGGTCTTGAAGTCGACGATCAGCACCTCGGCCTCGGTCACCACCAGTCGGTCGATCTGGCCGGAGACCAGCGCCGGAGGCTGGTCGGCCAGTGCGAGGCGGCCCACGATCGAGACTTCCGCCCGGCTCCCGGCCGCGAACACCGCGGCAAAGCGCGGGTCTTCGACCACGGCGAGCACGCGTTCCGCGAGTCCCGCGCGCTCGTCCTCCGGCCAGTCGGCGGCGTTGCGAATCAGATATCGCAGCGCGGCATCGCGCCGCCGCTCCGGCGGCACCTCGGGCAGCGACTGCAGCAGGCGATGCACCAGCGTGCCGCGCTGCATCGCGAGGCTGCGCGCGGCCAGCGATTCGCCCGTGCGCACCGGCCGCTCGTCGGCGGACGGATCGGATGGCCGGAGCACGGCGACCTCGCCAGGCGCCTCCGCCGCCGCCGTGCGCAGCCACGCCGGCAGCTCGACGGCCGTCTCGACCATGCGCTGCGTTTCGTCAGCAGCGGTTTCCGCGATGTCCTCGGCCCGCGCGTAGCGCTTGACCGGCCCGTCCTCGGTTTCGGTCACCTCGACCTGCAGGCCCGCCGCGTCAAGGCCGCGCGCCATCAGGTCGTACCAGCTGCCGCCGCGGACGTTGTTCATGTTGCCCGGCATGCAGCCGCCGATGACCAGCCGATCCGCGGCGCGCGTCATCGCGACATAGAGAAGCCGCCGATATTCGTCCTCGGTTTCCTTGAGCATCGCCGTGCGCGCCGCAGCCACGGCTTGCGGATCGTCGGCCTTGCGGCCGGCCCAGACCACGATCTCCTGCTCGCCATGCGGCACGTGGATCAGCCGCAGCCGCTGCGAATCCGCCGGCGATGACGTCGTGTCGACCAGGAAGACGACGGAGGCTTCGAGGCCCTTGGCGCCGTGCACGGTCATGACGCGCACCTCATCGCGCGAAATCTCCATGTCGCGCTTCACCTCGGTGTCGGCGGCGCGCAGCCAGGCGATGAATCCCTGCAGCGAAGCCGGCGCCTTGCGCTCATAGGACAGCGCCAGCTCCAGGAATTCGTCGAGCGCGTCGTTCGCCTCGTGGCCGAGCCGCGCCAGGATGCGGCGCCGGCCGCCATCGCCGCCAAGCAGCCAGGCGTAGAACGCGAACGGCGTGTCCTCAGACGCACGGCGCTCGCATTGCTGCAGGCGTCGGACGACCGCCTGCAGCCGCTCGTCGTCAGCGGCATGGGCTGTGAGTGCGTCGCGTAAGGAGCCGCGGCGCTGCCACGCCAGCTTGAACAGATCGTCGTCGTCGAGCCCGAACAGCGGGCTCTTCAGCGCGGTGGCCAGCGCCAGGTCGTCCTGCGGCAGCAGCAGCGCGTCGGCGAGGTTCATCAGGTCGATGATCGCGATGTGCTCGGTCAGCTTGAGCCGGTCGGCGCCGGCGACGGGGATGCCGGCGTGCTTCAGCGCCTGGATCACGGCATCGAAGGCGTTGCCGCGCCGGCGCACCAGGATCAGCATGTCGCCATAGCTGAGCCGCCGCCGCGCGCCGTCATGGCCGGTCATCGTGCCTGTCAGGATCAGCCGCTTGATCTCGGCCTGGATGCGGCGCGACAGCTTCACCTCGGGGCTGGTGACGGAGACGCCGTCGAACGGCGCCCGCCAGCCCTCGATCTCCTTGCGGTCGTCGCGTTCGCACAGGCTCCAGAGCTCGACCATGCTCGGCCCGGCATCGGTCAGCGCGTTGTGGATGGGATGGCCGATGTCAGGCGAGTGGATGCTGCTGTAGACCTCGCGCTCGCGGAATACATGGTCGACCGCGTGCAGCACCGTCGGCCCGGAGCGGAACGAATAGGTGAAGGACACCGGATCGAACAATAGCCCGGCGTCGGTGAAGCGCTTCTGCAATTGCCGCCGGCGCGCATCGAACTCGTGCGGGTCGGCGCCCTGGAACGAGAAGATCGACTGCTTCTCGTCGCCGACCGCGAAGATCGTCCGCGTCAGGCCGTCGCGCGCGCCGGCGCCGGCGGTGAACTCCTCGATGATGTGGGCAACGATGTCCCACTGCCGTGGGCTCGTATCCTGGGCCTCGTCGATCAGCACGTGATCGACGCCGCGGTCGAGCTTGTAGTGGACCCAGCCGGCGGAGACGCGGTTGAGCATCGCCAGTGTCTTGTCGATCAGGTCGTCATAGTCGAGCAGCCCGCGCTCCTCCTTCTCGCGGCGATAGTTCGCGGCTGCCGCTGTCGCGATCTGCAGCAGCGCCTCGGTGCGGTCGCGCACGACAGCGGCGCGGCGCTTCTCGATCAGGCGGTCGAGCCGGGCGGCCTCGGAATCGAACAGACCCGCCAACCCCGGATTGGCGTCGGCGAACTTCTTGGTCAGCAGCGATTTGCGCGGCTGCTTGTCGTCGGTGAGAAACAGCCGGAGATATTCGTCGACCTGATCGGCTCCAGAGAACGCCAGTGCAGCGCGAAGTTGCTCCGCCTGCTTCTGGTCGGTCTTGGCGCCGCCATCCAGCCGACCGGCGATCTCGGTCCAGTCCGCGCGCGGCAGGTTTGGACCGTCAAGAATGTCGCGCTCGATCGCCTCCAGCGTCTCATCAGCGCCGATGCCAAGTACTTCGCCGAGATGCTGCGCGGCGACCTCGACGCGGCCGGCGCCATCGGTCCAGGCCATGAAATGATCGCGGCTCAGGCAAGCCTCGCGCACGACCTCCTTGAAGGTCGAGTCGGCGGCATTGGCCATCGCCACCTGCAGCGCCCGGCCGACCGCGCTGTCCGGCGCCCTGGAGGCATCGAGCAGCACCTTGAGATTGGCGCGCTCCATCATCTCGGTCTGGTCGCGCTCGTCGAGCACCGAGAACCGCGCGGGAACGTTGGCCTCGAATGGAAACTGCTGCAGCAGCCGGGTGCACAGCGCGTGGATGGTCTGCACCTTCAGCCCGCCCGGCGTCTCCAGCGCGCTGGCAAATAGTTTGCGCGCCGAGGCGCGCAGCTTCTTGTCGGGGTTGGGAATGCCGGTGGATCGGATCGCGTCATCCAGCGCGTCGTCGTCGAGCGTCACCCAATGGCCGAGCGTCGAGAACACGCGCTCGGCCATGTTGGCGGCGGCGGCCTTGGTGAAGGTGATGCAGAGGATCTTCTCCGGCGGCACGCCGTCGAGCAGCAGCCGGATCACGCGCTGCACCAGCACATGCGTCTTGCCCGAGCCGGCATTGGCCGACACGAACGCCGAGGCAGCCGGGTTCGATGCGCGCGTCTGCGCCTCGCGCACGGCCTGCGGAATGGGGCGGGGCGCCTTCACCATTCCTCCACTCCCAGGCCGCCGGCCGCCGACCACTCCTTGATGCGGGCGAGGTCGTCATAGGCGCCGTAGCGGTTCGCCCACATCGACAGGTTCAGCGAGGTGTAGCCTTGATTGACGTCCTCGAAGCTGCGGATCAGCGCTTCGAGTTTTTCGCGCGCCTCCTGCGCGGCCTGGTCCGGATGCTGCGGCGCGTCGCTCTTGTTGATCTTCAGCTCGAGAATGCGCTCCTCGCCCGGCGGGTTGTTGCCGGACAGCCGGACATAAACGAGCTGGCTGATCAGGCTGCCGGCCGGAATGCCGTCGAAGCCGCCCTCGCGGAGGATCGCGGCTTCAAGCGTGAGCTGCGGCGACAGGCCCATGCGTACCTGCTTGGCCGTGGGCGGCTGTCCGGTCTTGTAGTCGAGAATGGCGTAGGTGCCCTCGGCATGCTGCTCGATGCGGTCGGCGCGCGCCGACAGGATGAAGGTACGGCCATTGTCGAGCGGAATGCCGATTTCGCCGCGGATCTCCGCGGTGATCGCGCCGATCTGCGCGCGTCGCGCGCTCTCCCACGCCGCAAACCAGCCGGCGATGCGCTGGAAGCGAGGCCACCACAGCGCCCGCGCCTCGGGACGCTCCATCAGCGGCGCAAAATGTTTCTCGCCGATCACGCGCAGCGCATGCGCCGGATGCAGCGGCAGCGCATCGGCATAAACTTGCGTGAACTCGCCGATCGCCTCGTGGATCGCCGAGCCGCGATCGGCTGATGACAGCGGCATGTCGACGGGATCGAGCGGATCGAGCCGCAGGATGTAGCGCGCGAAGATGGTGTAGGGATCGCGCAGCCAGTCCTCGATCGCGGTCACCGACATGCGCAGCGGCCGTGCTGCCAGCGGCGGCTTCGGTGCCGGCTGCTCGATCGGCTTCACGGTCGCGGGCTGGTCGAGCACCTCGGCATAGCGGACGTAGATGTCACCGCGCGCCTCCGCCGCCTTCCAGCGCTCGGCGCCGGCGACGGCTTCGAGCCGGTGCAGGAAGCGCGAGGCCACGGCGGGCGCGCCGCCGGACTTTGCGGCGTGGGTCAGGATCACCTCGGGCGCGCCGAGCAGCTGCGCGAAATCGTGTGCTGATAGTCCGATGCGGCGCTCGGGCAGGTCGAGGCCGAGCTGATGCCGCATCGGGCGGCTGAGCCAGGGATCGATGCGCGGCGCCGGCGGCCAGATGCCCTCGATCAGGCCGCCGACGATCATGCGGTCGGCCTGCATCAGCCGGGCTTCGAGCGGACCGTAGATCTGCAGCTGCGCGCCGTGGCGCTCGGGGCGGCGCACCGCGCGATCGGAGAAGGCGGTATGGAACAGATCCGGATAATCCGCCAGCGGCGCCATCAGGCCGCAGCGCTCGCCGGACGCGAGCAGGTCGTCGAAGCAGCGCGCCAGCGCGGCGCCGTCGCTATCGGTGAAGGCGGTGCTGAGGCCGACATCGTCGGTCGACAGCGCAATCAGCACCTCACGATGCCGCGCGGCGAGCTCGGCGAAATCCTGCGGGCGCGGCGAGGCGAGGTTTTCCAGCGGCGCCAGCGCCGTCTGCAACTGCGCGATCAGCGCGCCGGCGCGGTCGAGCTGCTCGGGGCTGAGACGCGCGCGCGGCTCGGCCTTGTGCAGCGATGATACTTCGCCCTGATGCAGCTTGGTGTGCTCGTCGCGGAAGCGCGCGAAGTCGCGCGCGAGCCCGCCGGTTCCGGCTTGCGGCCGCGTGCCGCGCAGCACCGCGAGCTCCAGCGTCTCGATGGCACTCTTCCAGCCATTCGCGGCGCGGCCGAGCCGGCACAGCGGATGCTTGAGCAGCGCCAGCAGGGTCGGCGGCTCCAACCCGCGCGCGGCGGCTTCGGCGGCGAGGCGCGCGAAGATGCCAGCGGGCGTCTCCAACAGCGCATCACCGCCGGAGTCGTCGAAGGTGAGGTGCCAGCGCGCTAGCGCCGCCATCACGCGGCGGGCCAGCGCGCGGTCCGGCGTCACCAGCGCGGCCGATTTGCCGAGATGGCGCGCCTCGCGCATCGCGATCGCGACCGCCAGCGCCTCCATCTCCGGATTGGGCGCAGCGACGACCGCGAGGTTGTCCATGGCTTCCGCGATGTTGGCGGCGATGTCGAACTGGCGCAGCCGCTCGTGCCAGACGGCGGTCGCCTCCGACGGCCGCATCGCCTCTGAGATCAACACCTCCCGGCCGCCGCGGCCGGTTGGGACGAGACGGACCACGTCGCGCCGGTCCAGGCCGAAGCGCTTGAGCAGCAGATGCATGGCATATTGCGGATGGTTGACCGCGGGCGGCGTCAACACGCGGCCGGCGCGGTCCCTGGCACCGCCGATCGAATTCCACGCGGCTTCGTCGAGATCGGTGTCGAGCCCAGGCAGCACCACCGCGCCATGCGGAAGCTTGGCGACGGCGAGCAGGAATTTTGCCGTCGCCGGCATCGAGCCGGTGGAGCCGGCGGCAATCACGGGCCCATCGGGATGCGCCGACAGCCGCGCCGCCTCGGCCGCGATCAACAGATCGCGCCGCGCCGCCGGCTCGATGCGCCCGATCTCCTGCAGATAGGCCGGCCACGCGGTCCGCGCGATCCGCAGGAACTCGAGCGAATACTGCCAGTATTTGTCGAGCTGATCCGGCACCAGCGCGTCGAGCGCGTCCCACGACACGCCGCGCGTCACCATGTCGTCGATCAGCCGTGCGAGGTCGCCGGCCAGCGCGAGCGTCGAGGCGGGCCCGCCGATCACCAGCGGCGCCGACACCGGCGTCTTGGCCCAGGCCGCGACCAGCCGCGCCAGCGTGAGCCGGCGCTGCAGGTCGTCGAGACGCTCCGGAATCTCCAGCGGCGCCGGCCCGAGGAACGCGTCGCGATCCTCGGCGAAGGCAAGCTCGTCCTCATCGATGTCGCCGAGCGCGACGAGGCGCGGCAGCACCGCGGCATCGGTCTTCAGCTCGTCGAGGAACATTTCGCGCGCGACACGGAGCGAACGGCGCGTCGGCAGATACAGCGTGGCGGTCGCGAGTCGGGCCGGATCGCTGCGCGCCTCGAAGCCGTCGACCAGCCGGCCGTCGACCAGCGCCGCGATCACGCTGCGCAGGAACGGCGCCGAGATGGGAACGGTGAAGACGCGCATGGCCTGCGATTCGGGTTGCTCAGGCCATCTATATAGGGAGCGATCGGGCGGAGGTCATATCCGGGGTGTGGATGGGTGTTGATAGCGCCGCGACCGCTCCGATGTTGGACGCCGCACGCGGGGAGCCCCTCTGCGGCCGCGATCTCAGCTGTCGTAACCCGCTTTCGCGGGCGGTGAGAGCTGAGTTGCTGGAACCATCCGCCCACCTTCATCGTCACCGACAGCGCGGCGAAGCAATCCACGGCTGAGCACGGGACTCTGGATTGGGTCGCTGCGCTCGCAATGACGGAGAAAAGCCGCTGCGCTCCGGATGACACCGAGTGTGAGGTGATGGCTTCGCCCGGGGGTCTACGCCGCACTCTCCAGCAGCGCCTCTTCGGCTTCCATCACAGCAGCCGGCGTGCCCACATGCATCCACACGCCTTCGAGGCGGAGGCCGAACAGGCGGTCCTGCTCGTTCGCCTTGTCGAACATCTTCGTCAGCGAGAACTCGCCCTTCGGCGCGCCGTCGAAGATCGCCGGCGAGATGATCGCGGCGCCCGCATAGACGAACGGCACCACCTGATGCTCCCGCCGCTTGCGCAAGGTGCCGTCGGCGAGCATCGCGTAGTCGCCTTGACCCGCGTAGCCGATCGAGGTCGCGGTCGGCGCCATCAGCAGCATGATGTCCATGCGTTCGGGATCGAACGCGTCGGCGAGCCGGGACAGGTTTTGGCGCACGCCCTCGATCCACATCGTGTCGGAGTTGACGTGGAAGAACGGCTCATGGCCGAGCAGCGGCAGCGCCTTGACGACGCCGCCGCCGGTGCCGAGCACCTGGTCGCGCTCGTCGGAGATGATCACGCGGGGCGTGCTGCGCGCGGCCGTGTGCTCGATGATCTGGTCGGCGAGATAGTGGACGTTGACGACGGCTTCGGTGACGCCGGCTTCGGCGAGGCGGCCGAGCACATGGTCGAGCAGCGGGCGGCCGGCGACGCGCACCAGCGGTTTGGGCATCGTCTCGGTCAGTGGGCGCATGCGCAATCCGAGACCGGCGGCGAGGACCATGGCTTTGTGCGGCTTGACGGGCATCTTCAGGGCATCTCGATCAACGGTGGTGCGAATCATACCACGCAAGAACATCTATCGTCTCGGCCGGTTGCGATAGCCTGGGCCGATGACGAATATGCGACGGCTGCCCGGCCGTCGTGATGCAAGATGCCGCAGGCTGTCGTGGCTCGGTCAGGCTTCGGCCGTGGCGCGCTTGTTGGTCTTCTTCTTGCCCTGCTTCAGGAAGGTGACGCCGATCTGGTCGCCATTGACCCAGGCCAACTCGCAGCGCCGGTAGGCCAAGCCGGTCGACGACAACAGCAGGAAGAACTCCTTCAGGTGCAGGCCTTCGACCGAGCCCTCGACCGTCAGCTTCGCCCCGGTCTCCGAGACGTCCTCGATGGTGCAGTTGCGGCGCCAGGTGCCGTCGATGCCCATCATGAAAGCCGGGATGCCGCGCTCGAAGACGACGCGTTCGCCCTTCATCCGCTCTGCCATCGCAACCTCCATTCACGCGCGGCGCGCAACCGGCGCCGCGGGCGCAAGGTAAGGGGGGATGGCTAAGAACCGGTAAAGCTACGGGGGAGCGATGTTGCGGGCTCTCGCCACAACAGCGGTCGGCTCCCCTCTCCCTTGCGGGGAGGGGTTGGGGGTGGGGGTCCGCGGATGCGGAGTGCTATTGGGTTATTCGGTTTGGCAGCTTTGAGCTATCAGCGCGATCATTGCTGCTGATGGTCAGGGTTCTGCGCTCTTCACTCACAACGTCGCCCGGAGACCCCCACCCCCGACCCTCCCCGCAAGGGAGAGCGGGCACACCGCTGTCGCCGTGAGAGGGTGCCTCAAGCCACGCCGACCGGCGGCGGCACGTTGGCCGCGTACCAGTCGCGCAGCGGCTCCAGTGCGGGATGGGCCAGCGACCGGTGGAGATAATCCCAGATACGGGGCTGGTGCTTGAGGTAATGCGGCTTGCCGTCGCGGCGGTTGAGGCGGGCGAAGGTGCCGAGCAGGCGGGTGTTGCGCTGGGCCGACATGATCGCGTAGTGCGCGCTGAATTCGTCGGCGTCGAACTCCGTCGACGCAGCCTGGCGCGCGGCGATGTAGCGCTCCCGGAGCGCCCGCTCGATCTCGGGCGACACGTCGATCCGGGCGTCCTGCGCCAGGGAGACCACGTCGTAGGCCGGCGGTCCCATCACCGCGTCCTGGAAGTCGATCACGCCCACGCGGGCGATGCCGTCGCGCGCGGGCAGCCAGAGCAGGTTGGGCGAGTGGTAGTCGCGGATCACCCAGGTCGGCTTAGATGTCGGCTTGGCCGCGAGCGGCGCCTCCAGCATCTCCCGCCATATTTCCAGGAATTCGGCCCGCAGCACCTGCGACAGCTCCACGCCACGGTCGGGCAGGTACCATTCGAGCATCAGGCCGATCTCGATCAGCATGGCTTCGGCGTCGAAGGTCGGAACCTCGTAGGTCACCTGCGGCGCCAGCGGCAGCACCGCGGGGACGTCCTGCGCGTGCAGCGCGGCCAACAGATCGGTCGCGGCCTCGTAGCGCTCCACGATCGGTCGTGGCGGGTCGCCCTCGATCACGCCCTCGCGTCCGAGATCCTCGGTGATGAGAAAGCCTTGGCCGAGATCGGCGTCGTTGATCTTCGGCGCCGAGATGCCGCGCCCGCGCAAGGCGGCGGCGATCGCGACGAATGGGCGGACGTCCTCGGCGAGATGCACGGCGCCGCTATAGGGTTTGCCGTTGTAGGTTGCCGGGCCGTCGGGCCGTTTCGGCGAGTTCATCAGGATGAAGACGCGCTCGCCCTTGTGGAGCCGCGCATAGGAGCGGGTCGAGGCATCGCCGGCCATGCGCTCGCGGCGCGATTTGGCGTGCCCGGCCTCGGCGAGGAATTCGCGCAAGGCTTTCAGCCGTGCAACCACCGCGGCCGCCTTGCCGCTGCCGGTGACCTCGGCGCTGCGGGCGGTGTCGCCCCGCGATGGATCGTGGCGCAGCGCGATGTCGATGCGGTCCAGTGGCAGAGCGCTGCCGGCGCGCTCCGGCCATTCGATCAGCACGACGGTCGCCTCCGGCAGCGGCGACAGGCCGATCTCCTCGAGCTCCGATGCATCGCTGATGCGATAGAGATCGGCATGCACCAGCGGGAAGCTCGGCAGGTCGTAGCTCTGCGCCAGGGTGAAGGTCGGACTCGGCACCTCCAGCTCGTCGTCGCCGGCGAGGTAGCGGATCATCGCCCGCGCCGCCGCGGTCTTGCCGGCGCCGAGGTCGCCGGTGAGCGTGATCAGCGCGCCCGGGCCGATCAGCAGCGCGAGGTCGGCCATGAGAGCGGCGGTGGCGGCTTCGTCCGCGAGCGCGGTGGTGAATGTCAGCTGGTCCGTCATTCCGCGGCGTTGCGTTGCGCGACGTGGTCGGTCGGGAAATCACAGGTGACCGTGGTGCCCTTGCCGACCACCGAATCCATCCGCACCCTGCCGCCATGCAGCTCGACGAAGGAGCGCACCAGCGACAGGCCGAGGCCGGCGCCGCGATGGCGCGAGCCCTGCGAATGGCTCTCGAACCATTCGAACACCTTGTCCTTCACCTCGGGCGGAATGCCGGGGCCGGAATCGGTGACCGCGAAGGTGACGCTGTGATCGGTGCGGCGGGCGCTGACGACGACGCTCGAATCCGGCGGCGAGAAGCCAACGGCGTTGGCGAGCAGATTGTAGAGCACCTGCACGACGCGGCGCTCGTCGCCGACGAAGGAGCCGACATCGGGGTCGACCGCAATCGTCAGGCGGATGCGATCGGTGGCGAGGCGGTCCTGCACGCCCTCGGCCGCGGCCTCGATCGCCTTGGCGGCGTCGACCGGCCCGAGCTCGAGCTTCATGGCGCCGGCATCGATGGTGGCGAGGTCGAGAATGTTGTTGGTGAGCGCGAGCAGCGCGTTGGTGGATTTGGTGACGTAGTCGAGATACTCGGCCTGCTTCGGCGTCAGCGGTCCCGTGGATGGATCCGACAGGAAATGCGCGAAGCCGATGATCGTCGTCAGCGGCGCGCGCAGCTCGTAGGACACGTGGTGGACGAAGTCGATCTTCATCTGGCCGGCGGCTTCGAGCGCCTCGTTGCTCTCGCGCAGCGCCCGCTCGACATTCTCGGTGTCGGTGATGTCCTGGAAGGTGAGCATGGTCGCGCCGTCGGGCAGGGGGCGGCTCATGCAGTCGAGCACGCTGCCGTCCTTGCGCTCGAGCTTCAGCGCCGCGTCGAGCCGGTTCTCGATCGAGGTGATCGCCTCGCGGATGGTGCGCCAGGCGACCGCGTCGTCATAGAGCTGATGGCACCAGGATTCCACGGTGTCGATATGCGGATGCTCGCGCAACTGATCCGGCGACAGCCGCCACATCTTGGCGAAGGCCGGATTGAACAGCTCGACCCGGCCGTTCGAGCCGAACACCGCGACGCCTTCGGCGAGGCTGTCGAGGGTCTCGCGCTGGACCCGGATCAGGCCGTCGAAGCGGCGGGCAAGCGCGAAGCTCTCGGTGACGTCGTCGAACAGATAGGTGACGCCGCCTTCCGGGTTCGGCGTGGTGACGACCGATAATGCGCGGCCGTCGGGCAGGAACCAGGTGTCCTTGGCGGCCTCGACGGCGCGATAGGCCTCGTGAAGCTTGGCCTTCCAGGCCCGGAAGTCGGCCTGCTCGGGCAACTTGCGCGCGGCACGAAGACGGTCGAGCACCGACGAGTCATCCGGCTGGCTGTCCAGGAAGGTGGGATCGAGACCCCACAGCCGGCGATAGGAGTCGTTGTAGAAGGCGAGCCGGCGCTGGCCGTCGAACACGGCCACGCCTGAGGACAACTGGTCGAGCGTGCGCCGGTGTGCTTCCCGCATCCGCACCACGGCCGCATCCAGCGCCGCCGCCTCGCTGGCGTCGATGGCGACACCGGCGCTGCCGTGGCCCAGCATGAAGGCGCGCACGTCATACATGCGGCGCTCGCCGCCGGTCACGATCGGCAGCCGGCCCTCGAAACGGCCGTTGGCGCCGAGCGCACGCTGCAGGTCGATACGGTCGGCCGAGTCGAGCAGCTCGATGTTGCGGCCGATCGCGTCCGGCACGTCGCGGGCGTCCGCGGCGCGGGCATAGGCCGGGTTGACGTAAGCGAGGGCGCCATTGGCCTGCCGCGCCCAGATCGGCCACGGCAGCGCCGATGCCAGCGCGCGCAGCGACTCCGTCTCCTCGCCGAGCGCCTTGAAGCGGAGCTGCGTCTCGGCGAGCTCGCGGCGCAGGCCGGACAATTCGCGGATGCGCACGATGGCCTGCCCGCCGATGGCGCGGCCCATCGCCTCGATCGCATGGCCGTGCGAGGTGGTGAGATTGAGCATGAAGCCTTCGCCCGCTTCGCGCAGCGCGTCGACGGCGCGGTCGAGCTGCAGCGCAGGCTCCGGCGGCAGCCAGGTTCCAAAGGCGAGAATGCGCTGCGGCTGATCCTGCGGCACCAGCATCGAGGTGTCGCCGGAGATCTGCGGGCGATGGCCGCCGGCCGGCCAGGCGATCAGGATCTGCGGCTCGGCGAACAGCAGCGCACGGTAGCGATCGGCCTGCAGTTGCAGCTCGGCGACATTGGCACGCAGCCGCGCTTCCTTGCGCGCGGCCGCCAGACGCGTGCGCACCAGCGCGACCGCAGCGACCACGGAGAAGCCGAGCAGCGCCAGCATCGCCGTGACCTCGGCGATATCAGGACGGCTCAGCTCGAACAGCGTCGTGATCGCATCCGGCGGCACGCCATCGCCTGCGAAGCCCGGTGTCGCCGGCGCAAGCGCAGTCGCAGCGAGACCCATCAGGCCTTTGCGCGCAAGTGACGTGCACGACAGCAGCGTCTGACGCATCACCACGATCACGCCCGACATATTTGCCCCAAACCGCACGAAGTTCCGCGCGGCGCCGATCGCGTCGACCGCGCCGTCTCACGAATCAATCAACCATAACCGCTTCGGGACTCCAGCGGTAAGAGTCCAGACCGTGAACGGTGGTTGCGCCTGAGGAAAATGCGTCCGCCGATCGACTCTTTCGAGTCGGAACAGTGGCAAGCCCGTAGTTCAACGGCCCGTCGAGCCGAAGCCGCCGCTGCCGCGCGCGGTCGTCGTCAAGCTTGTCGCGAGGCTGAGCTCGGCGCGCACCACGGCGGCGATCACCATCTGCGCGATGCGCTCGCCGCGACGGATCGTAAACGGTTCCTTGCCGTGGTTGATCAGCAGCACGCAGATCTCGCCGCGGTAGTCCGCGTCCACCGTGCCCGGTGCGTTCAGCACCGTGACGCCGTGGCGTGCAGCGAGCCCCGAACGCGGTCGCACCTGGGCCTCGTAGCCGTCGGGCAGCGCGATCGACAATCCCGTCGGCACCATCGCGTGGCCGCCTGACGCAAGGACGAGCGGTGCATCGGCCGGAACCGCGGCGAGCAGATCGAGCCCCGCGGCATGTGCGGTCTGATAGGCCGGCAGCGGCAGGCCTTCGCCATGCGGCAGGATCTGCACGTCGATCGCGATCGTCTGTGTCACGCAACGGGTCCCATGGTTCTGGCAATCTCGGCAACGAGCGCCGTCGCGACCTCGTCCTTGGTCATGATCGGCCAGGACGCGACATGGACGCCATCGGCGTCCTTCGTCAAGAGATGCACGGTGTTGCGGTCGCCGCCCATCACGCCGGTCGCAGGCGAGACGTCGTTGGCGACGATCCAGTCGCAGCCCTTGCGGGCGAACTTGGCCTTCGCGTTGTCGATCAGGTGCTCGGTCTCGGCGGCGAAGCCGATCACGAGACCTGGCCGCTTGTCTTTGAGCTTCGAGATCGTTGCGAGGATGTCGGGATTCTCAACCAGCGCGAGCGGCGGAATCGCCTTGTCCGTCTTCTTCAGCTTCTGGCCGCCCTCATTGGCGACGCGCCAGTCGGCCACCGCCGCGGCGAAGATCGCGACGTCGGCCGGCAGCTCGGCCTCGACCGCTTCCAGCATCTGCCGTGCCGACTCGACATGCGTGACGTTGACGCCCTTGGGATCGGCGAGCTCGACCGGCCCCGCGATCAGCCGGACGTCGGCGCCGGCGGCCTGCGCGGCGGCGGCGATCGCAAAGCCCTGCTTGCCGGAGGAGCGGTTGGCGATGTAGCGCACCGGATCGATCGGCTCGTGCGTCGGTCCGGCCGTGATCAGCACGCGGCGGCCGGCGAGCGGGCGCGGCGTCGGCGGCTTGAGCATGGCGACGACGGCGTCCGCGATCTCGATGGCCTCGGCCATGCGGCCGACGCCGGCCTCGCCCTTCTCGGCCATCTCGCCGGCGTTGGGGCCGATCATCCGGACGCCGTCGCGCTGCAGGGTGGCGGCGTTGCGGCGCGTGGCCGGGTTGCTCCACATCATCGGGTTCATCGCCGGCGCCAGCAGGATCGGCCGGCTCGCCGCGAGCAGGATGGCGCTGGCGAGGTCGCCGGCGGCGCCGTGCGCCATCTTCGACATCAGGTCGGCGGTGGCCGGCGCGACCACGATCAGGTCGCAGTCGCGCGCGAGGCGGATGTGGCCGACGTCGAACTCGCTGCGCGCGTCGAACAGATCGGTGAACACGCGGTCGCCCGACAGCGCTGACGCGGCCAACTCGGTGACGAACTGCGTCGCCGCCTTGGTCAGCACGCAGCGGACGCGGATGTGGCGTTCCTTCAGACGGCGGATCAAGTCGAGCGACTTGTATGCCGCGATGCCGCCGCCGATGATCAGGGTGACGCGCGCTTCACGGGCGGCGCCGGGCTGAGGGAGACCAGGCTCAGGCAGAGCGGCTGGAGCTGGCGCTGCCGTCGTCGGCTCGGACGGATCGACCGGCTCGATCAGCGCGCGCAGGATGACCCGGACTTCCTCCTCGACGGAGCGCCCGTTCTGCGCCGAGCGCAGTCGTAGATAGGTTTTGAGCGAGTCGTCGAGCTTGCGGATGGTCAGGCTGGCCATGTCCGCCTCCCCAGCAGGGTCCAGATGCAAGCAATGCTAGCAGAAATTGATCGCAGTGCAATCAATGTAGGGTGGGCGAAGCGGCCGCCGTAGGCGGCAGCGTGCCCACCGTCGATCGGCAGGCTCCAGGGTGAGACGGTGGGCACGGCGTCACCGCCATCTCGTACGACGAGACAGCACGGCTGCGCCTTTGCCCACCCTACGAATCTACAGCCTGAGCACCGCGAACAAAATGCCGATGAAGGTCAGCGCGATGACCCACAGCGCGATCGCGCGCCAGCGGCTCTTCTTGCCTTCGGTGCGGCCCATGGCGGCGATGGTCTCGGGCGACAGGCGGAGGCCGTCGCGGGTCATGGTCTCCATGTGCTCGAGCACGGCGGCGGCGCGGGCGGCGAGCACCGGCAGGGTCGCGGTCAGCCGGGCCAGTTCGCCGATTCCGGTGACGGCGCCCTCGATCCGGCCGATCGGCCCGAGATTGCGCTCGATCCATTCTCGCACCACGGGGTCGGCGACCTTCCAGATGTCGAGCTTGGGATCGAAGCCGCGCGCGACGCCCTCGACCACCACCATGGTCTTCTGCAGCAGGATCAGCTCCGGCCGGGTGCGCATGTCGAACAGGCCGGTGACCTCGAGCAGCAGGGTCAAGAGCTTGGCCATCGAGATTTCTTCGGCCGTGCGGTTATGGATCGGCTCGCCGATGGCGCGGATGGCCTGTGCGAAATTCTCCACCGAATGATGCGGCGGCACGTAGCCGGCCTCGAAATGCACTTCGGCGACGCGGCGATAGTCGCGGGTGATGAAGCCGAGCAGGATTTCGGCGAGGAAGCGCCGCTCCTTCATCCCGAGCCGGCCCATGATGCCGAAATCGACCGCAACCAGCCGTCCCTGCTGGTCCAGGAACAGGTTGCCCGGATGCATGTCGGCATGGAAGAAGCCGTCGCGCAGGGCGTGGCGGAGAAAGCTCTGGATCACCTTGCGGCCGACGTCGGGCAGATCGACATTCGCCTCCGCGAGCCGGGCGTGATCGTTCAGCGCGATGCCGTCGATCCACTCCATCGTCAGCACGGTGTTGGCGGTCCGGTCCCAGTCGACCGCGGGCACGCGGAAATCCGGATCGTCCTTGATGTTCTCCGCCATTTCGGAGAGCGCAGCGGCCTCCAGGCGAAGGTCCATCTCCATCGCGACCGAGCGCGACATCGTGTTGATGACCTCGACCAGCCGCAGCCGCCGCGCCTCCGACGAATGCGCCTCGGCCTTTTCGGCGACGAAGAAGAAATCGGAGAGGTCGCGGCGGAAGCGCGCAGCGACGTTCGGTCGAAGCACCTTCACCGCGACCGGACGACGAATGCCGTCGCGCTCGACCTCGCCGCGATGCACCTGCGCGATCGAGGCGGCGGCGACCGGTGGACCGAGATGCGTGAACAGCTGGCTGATCGGGCGTTCGAGCGCGGTGGCGATGACGGCCTCGGCCTCGGCCTGCGGGAACGGCGGCAGCCGGTCCTGCAGCGATTCGAGATCCCGCGCCATGATGACGCCGACGACGTCGGGCCGGGTCGCCAGGAACTGGCCGAGCTTGAGATAGGCCGGTCCCATCCGCTCCAGCGCGCGCGACAATCTTGGCCCGGACTTGGCGCCGGGGCGCTCGATGAGCCGCGCCAGCTTCAGCGCGAGCTGGCCCGGCGGCGGCGCCAGGCTCGGATCGACGGCGCCGAACACGCCCTCGCGCGCGAACACCAGGGCGGCCCGGGCGAGCCGCGTAATGTGGGTGAGTGCGGAGATCACAAACGCCAGCCGGAATGAAGCGCGACGATGCCGCCGGAGAGAGTCTGCCAGGACACGCGGGAGAAGCCGGCCGCCGAGATCATCTCGGCGAAGGCGTTGGGCCGCGGAAACTGGCGGATGGATTCGACGAGGTAGCGGTAGGACTCGGCATCGCCGGTGACGGCGCGGCCGAGCTGCGGGATCACGTTGAAGGAGAACAGGTCATAGAGCTTGTCTAGCCCTGGCATCTCGACGGTGGAGAACTCCAGGCACAGGAAGCGGCCGCCATGCTTGAGCACGCGGAATGCCTCGGCCAGCGCCAGCTCGATCTGCGGCACGTTGCGGATGCCGAAGGCGATCGTATAGGCGTCGAAGGAGCGGTCGGGGAAGGCGAGCTTCTCGGCATTGCCCTCGACGAACGAGACCTTGTCGTCGAGATATTGCTTCAGCGCGCGCTGGCGCCCGACCTCGAGCATGTCGCCGTTGATGTCGCACACGGTCGCATGGAAGCCGGCGCCGGCCTTCCTGGCGGCGCGGAAGGAGATGTCACCGGTGCCGCCGGCCACATCGAGCAGCGCAAACGGCGCATCGCTCTTCGGCGGGTTCAGCATGTTGATCATGATGTCCTTCCAGACGCGGTGCAGTCCGCCCGACATCAGGTCGTTCATCAGGTCGTAGCGCTGTGCCACGCTGTGAAACACTTCGTTCACCAGCGTCTGCTTCTCGCCCAGAGGCACGTCCCTGAAGCCGAAATGAGTGGTTTGGTCCGGCTGATCCATCACCCTTACTCCGATACGGCACCATAGCGCTGATGCGGCCAAGGCGCTATCACGTCAGCCGGACAAGGTGAATGGTCGCGGATGCAAAAGGTGAAATGAGCAGGGATGCCTGAGCTGCCCGAAGTCGAGACCGTCCGGCGCGGGTTGCAGCCGGTCATGGAAGGCGCCGTCATCGTCAAGGCCGAGGCCCGGCGCGGCGATCTCAGGTTTCCGTTTCAGCCCGATTTTGCCAAGCGCCTGCAGGGCCAGACCGTCAGGGGGCTCGGTCGGCGCGCCAAATATCTGCTGGCCGACCTCGGCTCCGGCGACGTGCTCTTGATGCATCTCGGCATGTCCGGCTCGTTCCGGGTGATCAAGCCGGAGCACGAGGAGACGCCGGGCGAGTTTCACTATCCGCGCGGCAAGGACAGCGTGCACGACCATGTCGTGTTTCACATGTCGTCGGGCGCCGACATCGTCTTCAACGATCCGCGCCGCTTCGGCTTCATGAAGATCATCGGCCGCGGCGACATCGAGACCGAGCCGCATCTGAAGGGCCTCGGGCCGGAGCCGCTCGGCAATGAATTCGATGCCGCGATGCTGGCGCGCGCCTGTGCCGGCAAGAAGACCAGCCTGAAGGCCGCGCTGCTCGACCAGCGCGTGGTCGCCGGGCTCGGCAACATCTATGTCTGCGAGGCGCTGTTTCGCGCCCATCTGTCGCCGCGGCGTCTGGCGGCGACGCTGGCAACGAAGAAGGGCGAGCCCACGGATCACGCCACGCGTCTGGTGGAGGCGATCCACGCCGTACTCAACGAGGCGATCCGCGCCGGCGGCTCGTCGCTGCGCGATCACCGCCAGACATCAGGCGAACTCGGCTATTTCCAGCATTCGTTCCAGGTCTATGACCGCGAGGGTGAGCCATGCCGGACGGACGGCTGCAGCGGCGTGGTGAAGCGCTTCGTGCAGAACGGCCGCTCGACCTTCTGGTGCCCGAAGTGCCAGAAGTGATGTCGCGGCCGAGGAGCCGGCACGGCCGGCCATCCCCGGTCTGCTTGTGGCGGACGGGAGTGGGCGTATACTGCCGCCATGGCTGTCAGCTCGCCCGACCTGAAAGCATTTCTGCTCGCGACGCCGTTCTTCGGCGGCCTGCTTGATGCGAGCCTCGATCTGCTGGTCTCGATGCTGGTCGAGCGGCGCTTCGACAAGGGCGCCGTGGTCGTCGCCGAAGGCGAGGCGGGTCGCTCGATGTTCGTCGTGCATAGCGGTACGCTGGAGGTCAGTGAGCGCCTGGAGACGGGTGCCGCGATCCATATGTCGCGTCTCGAGCCCGGGGATTTCTTCGGCGAGATGACCCTGCTCGACATGCAGAACAGATCGGCCACCGTGGTCGCGGAAGCGCCGACCGTGCTGTACGAGCTGACGGCGCAAAAGCTGTATGCCTTCTACAAGGCTGACATCCACGCCTACGTGATCGTGCTGCAGAACATCAATCGCGAGCTGTGCCGCCGCCTGCGTCGCGCCGATGCGCGGATCAAGATGCGGGAGGGTGGGTCGCGGTAGGCGAGCGGGCGGCGAAGCAGTGCGAAGCGTGCTCGATCTACGGCTGGGCTACTCCTTAACCTCGCCCCGCTTGCGGGGAGAGGTCGGATTGCATCGTGAGATGCAATCCGGGTGAGGGGGACAGGTCTCACCACGAACACTTCCCGCGTGTCTGCCCCGCGTCTGCCCCTCACCCCAACCCTCTCCCCGCAAGAGCGGGGCCAGGGAGCGCACCGCCGTCGCGGCAGAAGCTCGGGTCCAACTAACGAGGACTACAATCCCGCCTTCCAGTTGATGCCGTTGTCGGCCCAGGTCGGATACACCCGCGCCACCGGCAGTTTCGCTTCCTCGGTGGGCGGCGTCAGCATGATCGGGAACTCGACCTCGGCGTGCTCGCTCGCGTCCTTCAGTTCGCCCGCGTCGTGCATGACGTGATCGCCTGCAAGCTTGCCGGCGGTCCAGCGCCACAGGCTGCGAATCTCCTGCGCCGATTTGCCGGCCGCATCGAACTCGCTGACGCCGAGACCGGCGGCGAGCGCGTCCTGGTGGTCGTTGCGCATCATGATGAAGGGCTGCGCCAGCACCTCCGCGATGTCGCGTGGCGCGTCGGCGTCGAGCGCAGTCGTCGCATCGGTGACGCGATGGCCGCCGCGGATCGGGGCCTGGTTGAGCACGAAGGCGAACGGCTTGCGCCAGGCGCGCACGATGCTCAAGGTCGGTGCTGTCGCTTCGATGTCGGCGACGCTCGGACGCGCCGGAATGAGGCACAGATCGCAGTGGCGGATCGCGGCCGTCGTGGACGCCGTGATGCCGGCCCCGGTGTCGATCACGCAGACAGTGAAGCCGTCGCGGGCCAGCGCTTCGAGGCGAGGCTCGATCATCTTGGCGTCGTAGCCGGCTTCGACGATCGGCTCGCCCGCGGCGCGGCGCGCCTGCCATTTGGTCAGCGTGCCCTGACGGTCGGTCTCGATCACGCGCACCTTGTGGCCGGCCTGCTGCGCGGCCACGGCCAGACCAATCGCCAGCGTGCTCTTGCCGCTGCCGCCCTTCTGCGTGGCCAAAACGATCGTGTACATCGGGAGACAGTCCTTCGGATGTTGACGGAACTTATGAGAACGCCAAAGCTGAGTGCATCGCGGTTGCGCGGTGCGGAGCTATTCTCGCTCAGGACAGTCCCGGCCCGATCCAACTAACAGAGGGATCGCGGTGGTCCGAATCAGCACGCCGACAAAACTGTTCGAACTATCTCACGCTCGGCCTGTGCCTGCACAGACCGGTTGACTACGGCGGGAGCCGTTCCGAGTTGATAGCAAGGTGCTAGGAAGTTGAGCGGCAGCGAGCCGCGGGCGAGCGATCGGCATCGCCGAGCATCATCCCATGCAGTCGCGATGCTGCACGTCCGATCCCCGCCGGCCGCCGTTGGGCCCTTAATTTTTTCTAAAACGACATGCTTAACATTGCGTAAACGCTGCCGCGCTGCAGTGCACAGCGGCACGATCGCGATGCCGAACCGGTTTGGCGCAGGCTCTACTTCCGCACGCAGATCACGCGCACCGTGGCCGCCTTGGCGTCGAGCGAGGTTCCGTCGGGCTTGACACCATGCGAGGCGAGAAACGCACGCGTCGCATCGGCGCTGACCATCACGACCTGTGTCGATGGGATCAGTGCCGTGCCCGCGAGGACGCCGGGCTTGAGCAAGGTGACGCCGGCGAACTTGCCGTCGCCGTCGAGCGCTGCCGCTCCGGAAAAGCCGAGCCCGGGCGCCGGCGCCAGCGAGGCGTCGCCGGTGCCGTTGGCGGCGAGCTGCGCCTTGACGGTGCTGATCGCGGCACCGCCGCCCTGGCTCTGCGGATCGGCGATGCCGACGATGTCGACCGACGATTTCGCACTGCCGCCCGACAGCGCCAGCGGCTTCAGGCCGCGCCCGCCGTAGATGCGCAGCAGCGCCAGGCCGCGCTCCTTGTCCTCGGCCACGCGCTCGGCATGGCCGAACCCGGGAATGGTGATTGCCACGCAGCCGTCGGTCACCTCGCGATCGGCGATGATGGCGCCGTCCTGGGTGGCGACGATGCCGGTGCCGTAATCGACGCGGCGCCGTGGCGCGGGCTGCGCGGCCAATGTCGACGGGAACGCGGTGAAGGCGCTCGACATCGCGATCACGACCGGCTCGACCGTGTTCTCGGTCGCCTGGTCGTAGAGGATGGTCAGGATGCGCACCTCGTCGCCCCGAAAGGTGCCGCGGATGTAGAACTTCTTCAGGTTCTGCAGGCCCGAGAGCACGAAGAAGTCGGGCTTCACCACGCTGTAGTCGACGGTGCGGCCGGCTTCCTTCTTTTCACGGTCGGCCAGTGCCGCGGTGGTCGGGTTGGCCTCCTTGCGGCGCGACAGCACGACCTGCACGGTACCGGTGGGCGATGTCCATTTCGAGCCGTTGCCGTCGCTGGTCTGCTGCGGCACCAGCTTGGTCGGGATGCCGAGCCGGGCCCCGCTGACCGGCTCGGTCACGAGCTTCCAGCCGACGCCCTCCTGCTTGCGGCGCGCGGTGTCGGCAAGCACGGCGCGCTCCTGCGGGTTCAACACGCCGGTCGGCTTGCCGCCGGATAGCTTCTGGTACTCCTTGATCGCATTGACCATGCGCTCGCTGACGTCGCCGGTGATGGCGCCATTGTATTGGCCAACCCAGGCAAGATCGGATTGCAGCGCAAGCCGCTCGGCCTGGCTCATCGCGTTGGCGGTGTCGGCGGGCGCCTGAACGCCCGGGCGCGCTGGCTGGGTCGCGACCGGCTTGGGCTTGGCGCCGGGCATCGTGGGCGTCTGTGCCTGCACCGACGCGCACGCGGCGATCCCGCAGATGAAGGTTGCCGTGGCCAGCCGTCTCATGACAAATCCCGATGCTCTTGCCGCGCCGCTAAATAAGCACATCTGCTTGGTCGGTCACAATCCGGCGAGGGTTCAGTGCGGAGATCCGCCGTCTTCGCCATGGGCCGGCAATGGGCTGACAGCGATGCGGCGGCGGAAGGACGGTGTAACGATGCTGAGCGACGAAGAAGTGGAGCGCTATGCCCGTCACATCGTGCTGCGCGATGTCGGTGGTCCCGGTCAGGCGGCGCTGAAGCGCGCCGCGGTGCTGGTGGTCGGCGCAGGCGGCCTCGGCGCGCCGGCACTGATGTATCTCGCCGCCGCCGGCGTCGGCACGATCGGCGTGGTCGACGACGACGTCGTATCGCTGTCGAACCTGCAGCGCCAGGTCATCCATGCGACCCCCGACATCGGCAGGCCCAAGGTCGAGAGCGCCGCCGAGCGCATCAATGCGCTCAATCCGCATGTGAGCGTCGTGGCGCATCGAAGCTGGCTCAATGCCGACAACGCGCTCGATCTGATCGGCGGCTATGATCTCGTGCTCGACGGCTCCGACAATTTCGACACGCGCTATCTCGTCTCCGACGCCTGCTTCCTGGCCGAGAAGCCGCTGATCACCGGCGCGCTCGGGACTTTCGATGCGTCGCTGACGACGATCCGCGCGCATGAGCGGAACGAGAAGGGCCAGTTCAATCCGACCTATCGCTGCCTGTTCCCCGAGCCGCCGCCGCCGGGCACGGTGCCGGCCTGCGCGGAAGCCGGCGTCATGGGCGCGCTCGCCGGCATGCTGGGATCGATGATGGCGCTGGAGGCGATCCGGGAGATCGTCGGTTTCGGCGAGGGTCTGGTCGGCCGGCTCTTGATGCTGGACGCGCGCACGATGCGGTTCGAGACGCTGCGCTACGGGCGCGATCCGGCGAACCCGTTGAATGGCGACGGGCCTGTGATTGCGGATTTGAGTGCGCACCGAAAGTGAGGTGTGCGTGAGCCGAGAGGCCGCCACGCATCTAGTTGTCGGTCATGAGTTGAGAGACTCTCGCCTCACTCTCCGCTGTCGTCCCGGACAAGCCGGGGCGACGCGATAGCGTCGGCGCGGCGCCGATCCGGGATCCATACTCCGTGAACGTGATGAGGCGCGCGGAATTGACGGCCTGCCCGTTTCAGACGTCACGCGATATGGGTCCCGGCGTTCGCCGGGACGACGCCGAGGGGCTTGCCCGGTCTCGGCTCACATTCGCTTCCCGCGCTCACTGTCCATGTGGACCAGCTGCGACTCCGGATAGCGTTCGCCTGCCGCGACGCCAATCGGGAAGGCCTTGTCGAGCGCAGCGAGTTGCACTTCGGTGAGCTTGACGCAGAGCGCGCCGAGCGCCTCGTCGAGGCGGTCGCGGCGGCGGGCGCCGACCAGCGGGACGATGTCGTTGCCCTGCGCGGCCACCCAGGCGATCGCGACCTGCGCCGGCGTGGCGCCGACCTCGTCGGCGATGCTGCGCAGCGTGTCCACGAGGGTAAGATTCCGGTCGAGATTGTCGCCCTGGAAACGCGGCGAATGGCCACGGAAATCAGCGGCATTGGCGCGGTCCTTCGACCAGTGGCCGCTGATCAGTCCGCGCGACAGCACGCCGTAGGCGGTGATGCCGATGCCGAGCTCGCGGCAGGTTTGCAGGATGTCGCTCTCGATGCCGCGCGAGATCAGCGAATATTCGATTTGCAGATCCGCGATCGGGTGCACCTTGTGCGCTCGGCGGATCGTCTCGGAACCGACCTCCGACAACCCGATATGCCGGATGTAGCCGGCCTGTTTCAGCTCGGCCATCGTGCCGATGGTCTCCTCGATCGGCACCTTGGGATCGAGCCGCGCCGGGCGATAGATGTCGATGGCGTCGACGCCGAGCCGCTGCAGCGAATAGGACAGGAAGGTCCTGATGGCCTCGGGCCGGCTGTCATAGCCGAGCCAGCTCCTGTCGGGGCCGCGCAGCGCGCCGAACTTCACGGAGATCTGCACGTTGCGCGGACCGGCCGAGGCCAGCGCCTCGCGGATCAGCATCTCGTTGTGGCCCATCCCGTAGAAGTCGCCGGTGTCGAGCAGCGTGATGCCGGCGTCGAGCGCGGCGTGGATGGTGGCGATGCTCTCGGACCGGTCGGTGGGGCCGTAGAAGTCCGACATGCCCATGCAGCCTAGTCCGATGACCGAAACCTCGGGGCCGGTCGAGCCGAGTTGGCGGGTTTGCATGATCAATCTCCTCTTGCTGGCGCAGGCGGCCTGCTGATCCGCCCGGACAACGCGGATATCGGCGGATTTCCGCGGTTCGAAAAGCTGGACAATTCCGAATGGACTGTTCAGCATGCCGAACAATGAGCGAGCCGGACCTCCGTGATCTTCAAGCCTTTGCTGCCGTGGCTCGCAGCGGCAATTTCCGCCGCGCCGCGCGCGAGCAGGGGCTCGCGGCATCCAGCCTGAGCCAGCGGCTCAAGGAGCTGGAGCAGCGGCTCGGCGTCCGGCTGCTCAACCGGACCACGCGAAGCGTCGGCCTGACGCAGGCCGGCGAGGCGCTGCTGGCACGGCTCGAGCCTGCGCTGTCCGAGATCGAAGCGGCGATCCATCAGGTGCGCGGCCAGCAGCAGGTCGCGGCGGGACGCCTGCGCATCAATGCGCCGCCGCCTGCGGTCGATCTGGTGCTGGCGCCGATGGTCGCGCCGTTCCTTCAGGCCTATCCGCTGATCGAGCTCGAGATCGTCGCCGACAGCGGCTTTGTCGACATCGTGCAGGCCGGGTTCGATGCCGGCGTGCGCTATGGCGAGCACCTGGCGCAGGACATGATCGCCGTACCGCTCGGCGAAACGCAGCGCTACGCCATCGTCGCCTCACCGCAATATGTTGCGCAGCATGGCCGTCCCGCGCATCCGCGCGACCTGCTGCAGCATGGCTGCATTCGGACGCGCTTCTCGTCCGGTGCGATGCTGGAATGGGAGTTCGAGAAGGACGGGCAGGTGATCAGGATCGCACCGCCGGCTCGGCTGATCGCGGTCCAGCTCGGTCTGGCCTTCCGTGCCGCCTGTGACGGCGTTGGCTATTGGGCGACCTTCGAAGGACATGTGCGTGATGCGCTGGCGGATGGCCGCCTCGTCAGCGTGCTCAACGATTGGTGTCCGCCGTTCCCCGGGCCGTATCTGTATTATCCGAGCCGACGCCAACCACCGCCGGCGCTGGCAGCGTTCGTGTCTTTCGTCGGCGAGTGGCGGAAGCGGGCGGGCGGCCGGACCGAGCTGTCGTCCCGGCCTTGAGCCGGGATCCACAGCCACCGAACTGAATACGTTATGCGCGATCAGCCGCGTGCCCGTTTTCAGACATCGCGCGGTATGGGTCCTGCGTTCGCAGGGTCGACACCGATTGCTGAGATGGCTGGTCGGCCTACAGCATGCTCGGCAGCACGCGGTCCGGTGGGCGGTGGTTGTCGAGGAAGGTCTTGATGTTGATGATGACCTTCTCGCCCATCTCGACGCGGCCCTCGATCGTGGCCGAGCCCATGTGCGGCAACAGGGTCACCTTGCCGGCTTTGGCGAGCCGCACCAGGCGCGGGTTCACCGCTGGCTCGTGCTCGAACACGTCGAGGCCGGCGCCGGCGATGTCGCCGGCTTCGATCAGCCGCGTCAGCGTCTCCTCGTCGATCACCTCGCCGCGCGCGGTGTTGACGATGTAGGCGTCCTTGCGGATCAGCTTGAGCCGGCGCGCCGACAGGAGATGGAACGTCGCCGGCGTATGCGGGCAGTTGACCGAGATGATGTCCATCCGCGCCAGCATCTGGTCGAGGCTCTCCCAATAGGTGGCGCCGAGCTCGTCGGCGATCACCGGCGCGACCGGTCGGCGGTTGTGATAGTGGATCTGCAGGCCGAAGGCGCGGGCGCGCCGCGCCACCGCCTGGCCGATGCGGCCCATGCCGATGATGCCGAGCCGCTTGCCGCCGATGCGGTGGCCGAGCATCCAGGTCGGCGACCAGCCCGCCCAGTTCTTGCCCTCGGTGAGCACCGAGGCGCCCTCGATCAGCCGCCGCGGCACGGCAAGGATCAGCGCCATGGTCATGTCGGCGGTGTCCTCGGTGAGGACCTTCGGCGTGTTGGTGACGGTGATGCCGCGCGCCACCGCCGCCGCGACGTCGATGTTGTCGACGCCGTTGCCGAAGTTGGCGATCATGCGCAGCTTGCACTCGGGCTGATTGAGAATGTCGGCGCTGATGTGGTCGGTGACCGTCGGAACCAGCACCTCGGCGGTGCGCACGGCATCGGCGAGCTGCTCCTGGCTCATCGGCTCGTCGTCGAGATTGAGCCTGGCGTCGAACAGCTCGCGCATGCGGGTCTCGACCGAGTCCGGCAGCTTGCGTGTCACCACGACGAGGGGCTTTTTCCTACCTGACATGTGCTGCTCTCATGAGATCCTTCAGACCTCATTAACCGGGTTCGCCGAAACTACCGTCGTCGCCTGAGAGCGGCGCTTCCCTGGACTGGTCGTGTCGGATCTCGCAGGTGGGCCGATCCGTCCCTGACAGGGCTTCGCGAGCGATTCTCAGGCGCTTCCTGGTCGCTTGTGTTCGGTCCTGTCTAGCAGAAGGCCGGGCCAAGACAAGAAGCCAACGGCGGGTCGGGACTGGCGCTTTCGGCAAGCCCTCTCCGAGCACGAAGGGGGGCAGCCGGGCGGTTCGATGGGGATCGGGCGAAGGATCGCAACGCAATCCGCTTTGATCGGAGCGCGGGTCGATCCTTTCGAGGGAGAGTAAGTTGAGTAAATCGACGTTGTGGCGTTTGGGTGCTGTCGTGGTGCTGCTGGTCTGTCTGTTCGACGTTGCCGTCGGCAGGGGCCGCGTTGCGGCGAAGGACTCCGTTCTCACCACCAGCGGCCTGCCGGTGCCGCGCTATGTCAGCCTGAAGTCGGATCATGTGAACGTTCGCGCCGGTCCGACCAAGGACAACGACGTGGCCTGGGTCTATACGCGCTCCGGCCTGCCGGTCGAGATCACCGCGGAATATGAGAACTGGCGTCGCGTGCGCGATTCCGAAGGCTCGGAGGGGTGGGTCTATCACTCCTTGCTGTCGGGGCGCCGCACGGCGGTGGTCACGATGAAGAACAAGGACGATCTCGCTCCGATCTATGAGAGCGCCGACGCCACGAGCGGGGTCACCGCGCGGCTGCAGGCCGGCGTCGTCGCGCAAGTGAAGAAATGCGGCAACGGCTGGTGCCACGTGCTCGGCAATGGTTTCGAAGGCTGGATCCAGCAGCAGCGGCTGTGGGGCGTCTACGCCGACGAGCAGGTCAATTGAAAGCCCAGGTCAGCGCCATGCGCTGACCTCTATCCTGACGCACGCCCGACACAAAAATGCCCGCAGCGGCTGCGGGCATGATGCTTCGATGATGATGTTCCGGAGGCTCAACGCTTCTTGCGCAGCCGGACGACCATGTCGATCCGGGCGATCTCGTAACCTTCGGGCGCCTCCGGCAGCTTCGACAATGCCAGATGCTGGTCAGGGATGTCGACCAGCTCGTGGTTGTTCTCGAGATAGAAGTGATGGTGGGCGGTGACGTTGGTATCGAAATAGGTCTTGGTGCCGTCAACGCTGACCTGGCGCAGCAGACCGGCGTCGGTCAGCTGGTTCAGCGTATTATAGACCGTGGCGAGCGAGACCGGAACTTTGGCCAGCGTCGCTTCCTCATAGAGCATTTCGGCGGTCAGATGCCGCGCACCCTTGCCGAACAACAGCCAGCCCAAGGCCATGCGCTGGCGGGTCGGGCGCAGCCCGGCCGCCTGCAGCATCTCGTTGACGTCGTGCCATGGGCAGCCATTGAGTGCCGGCTGCCGGCCGCTCCCGAGATCCGGGTTGCCGCGATCATGACCATTCATCGAGGCGTTGTTGCTGACATCCACTTCAAGCACCGCACAATTCGCTCTCATCCACAACTGATATAGGAAGAAACCCATTCAGATGCAAGCTTATCGCAACTAACGTATCTAGAACGCCCCTAAACTGCATTTGCCGCCCGGTTCGGGCGCGGGCCCCGGTGCTGCGTCGATTTACCTGGATACGCGCATTGACGCCGCAATCCTCTATGTTAGAGAGCGCCCGGACCCGATTTGCCCTGCCATGGTGAGCGCCGGCGGCCGTGATGGCCATGTGCGCGAATCCAGGCGTCGTTAAGCCCGCCGCCGACAGCGGTCATGTTCGCCAGGTGCGATGGCCCAGCCTTCGTGCCGACGCGATGACCGGCCAGCGCGGCGCAGAAGGGGGCGGCGCGCGGGAAGGGTCCATGTCGCGCGGCACAAATTCCACCGGGGATCGTTGAGAAAGGCCACCAAGCATGCTGGATCGGCGCAGCGCATATGAATACGAGGACCTGCTGGCCTGCGGCCGCGGGGAGCTGTTCGGCCCCGGCAATGCGCAACTGCCGCTGCCGCCGATGCTGATGTTCGATCGGATCGTCGAGATCTCCGAGACCGGCGGCGAGTACGGCAAGGGTGTCGTCCGCGCCGAGCTCGACGTGAAGCCGGATCTCTGGTTCTTCGGCTGCCATTTCAAGAATGATCCGGTGATGCCAGGCTGTCTCGGCCTCGATGCGATGTGGCAGATGGTCGGCTTCTACCTCGGCTGGACGGGCGGCGCAGGGCGCGGCCGCGCGCTGGGCCTCGGCGATCTCAAGTTTTCCGGCCAGGTTCTGCCGACCGCGCGCCAGGTTGTGTACAACGTCGACATCAAGCGCGTGATGCGCTCAAAGCTGGTGCTCGGTATTGCCGACGGGTGGCTTTCGATGGATGGCGAGATTATCTATCGCGCCAAGGACCTGAAGGTCGGCCTGTTCAAGCAGGACGCCGCGCCGACTTGAACCGGCAGGCTGCGACCACAGACAGTGCAGCAGGCACGACTGCAACACAACACACGAGCAAGGTGAGGCGGACATCATGAGGCGGGTTGTCATCACGGGCATGGGCATCGTCTCATCGATCGGCAACAACACCCAGGAGGTGCTTGCCAGCCTGTACGAGGCGAAGTCCGGCATCTCCCGTGCTGAGAAATATGCCGAGCTTGGGTTTCGTTCGCAGGTGCAAGGCGCGCCGACGCTGAATCCCGCGGACGTGGTCGACCGCCGCGCCATGCGCTTCCTCGGCGAGGGCGCCGCGTGGAATCACGTCGCCATGGAGCAGGCCATCCTCGATTCCGGGCTGGAGCCGATCGACGTCTCCAACGTCAGAACCGGCATCATCATGGGCTCCGGCGGGCCCTCGACGCGCACGCTGGTGGAGGCGGCCGACATCACCCGCACCAAGGGCCCGAAGCGCGTCGGTCCGTTCGCCGTGCCGAAGGCGATGTCGTCGACGGCATCGGCGACGCTGGCGACCTGGTTCAAGATCAAGGGCGTCAACTACTCGATCTCCTCGGCCTGCGCGACGTCCAATCATTGCATCGGCAATTCCTACGAGATGATCCAGTACGGCAAGCAGGACGTGATGTTCGCCGGCGGCTGCGAGGAGCTCGACTGGACGCTGTCGGTGCTGTTCGACGCGATGGGCGCGATGTCGTCGAAGCACAATGACACGCCCGCGACCGCGTCGCGGCCCTATGACGTCACGCGCGACGGCTTCGTGATCGCCGGCGGCGCCGGCGTCCTCGTGCTGGAAGAGCTTGAGCATGCCAAGGCGCGCGGCGCCAAGATCTACGGCGAGATCGCGGGCTACGGCGCGACCTCGGACGGCTACGACATGGTGGCGCCGTCGGGCGAAGGCGCCGAGCGCTGCATGAAGATGGCGCTGTCGACCGTGAAGACGAAGATCGACTACATCAATCCGCACGCGACCTCGACGCCGGCCGGCGATCCGCCGGAGATCGAGGCCATCCGCAAGGTGTTCGGATCGGGCGAGAAGTGCCCGCCGATCGCCGCCACCAAGGCGCTGACCGGCCACTCGCTCGGCGCCACCGGCGTCCAGGAGGCGATCTATTCGCTGCTGATGATGAAGAACGGCTTCATCTGCGAGAGCGCCAACATCACCGAGCTCGATCCCGCCTTCGCCGACATGCCGATCGTGCGCAAGCGCATCGACAACGCCAAGCTCGGCACCGTGCTGTCGAACTCGTTCGGCTTCGGCGGCACCAACGCGACGCTGGTGTTCAAGCAGCTCGACGCTTAAGATTTCAATAGCACTGGTTTCGTCGGCATCATGGCCGGGCAGCAGCGCGAAGCTCATTCTTCGCACCGATGTCCGGCCATTGGCGTCTCGAAGGCGGAACGATCATCCTGGCTGGGCCGATCCCGGCATGACGAAGGAGAGACATCATGCAGGGTCTGATGAAGGGCAAGCGCGGGCTTGTGATGGGCATCGCTAACGACCATTCGATCGCCTGGGGCATCGCCAAGACGCTGGCTGCGCATGGCGCCGAGATGGCCTTCACCTATCAGGGCGACGCGCTCGGCAAGCGCGTCCGCCCGTTGGCCGACGAGCTCGGCGTCAAGCACGTGCTGTCTTGCGACGTCGAGGACATCGCCAGCGTCGATGGCGTGTTCACTTCGCTGCGCGAAGCCTGGGGCGGGCTCGACTTCATCGTCCACGCCGTCGCTTTCTCGGACAAGAACGAGCTCAAGGGCCGCTATGCCGACACCTCGCGCGAGAATTTCGCGCGCACGATGCTGATCTCCTGCTTCTCCTTCACCGAGATCGCCAAGCGCGCCGCCGAGCTGATGCCGGAGAGCGGCGGCAGCATGATCACCTTGACCTTCGACGGCTCCAACCGCGTGATGCCGAACTACAACGTGATGGGTGTCGCCAAGGCCGCGTTGGAAGCCTCGGTGCGCTATCTTGCCGCCGATTACGGCCGCCGCAGCATCCGCGTCAACGCGATCTCGGCCGGCCCGGTGCGCACGCTGGCGGGCTCGGGCATCGGCGACGCCCGCTTCATGTTCGCGTTCCAGCAGAAGCACTCGCCGCTCGGCCGCGGCGTGACCCTGGAGGAGCTTGGCGGCTCCGCGCTGTATCTGTTGTCGGAGCTGTCCGGTGGCGTCACCGGCGAGATCCACTACGTCGACTCTGGATATAACGTGATCTCGATGCCGCGCCCCGAGGATCTCAAGGCGGACTGACCTCCGCGCGCATCGGCGGTATCGGGGGGCGCGAGACTCCGTCCTCCGATCGACCCAAATTTTCCCAGTTGAAGACAATGTTCCTGAACGGCTAATCAGGAGGCATTGGCGCAACTCTTGCGGTTGGCTGTTGCGATGACGCTGCGATGCATCATGACCGGTGCATCGGCCGCGGCCGTCAGCCAGACGCTCGCGCCGGCAGCAAGACAAGTCGTGGGGGCGATTGATGCTGCGTTCGAAAGTCCGTGTCATCGCTCTCTGCGCGATGACCGGCATCGTGCTTGCGGCAGGGGGCGCAGGGCCGGCGAAGGCGCAATCGAGCGTCTGGGACTCCACGATCTCCAACACCAACTGGTATGTGCCGACGGCGCAACTGCTCGCCTACCTGTCGCCGAAGACGGGCTTCTCCAATCCGGTCCCGATCGGTGACCAGACGTTGTGGACCCTGGGCACCGCGACCAACGGCGCCTTCACCGGCACCAGCGTCGCGCAGCTCAGGATCGGCCCGGCGCTGCTGACGGACACCTCGACCATCCAGGGCTTCGTCACCACCAGCGGCCAGATCACCATGCTGTTCACGCCGACCGGCGGCGGCACTGCGACCGTCGGGCTCGGCTATATGCGCAACGTCAACGGCGTGACCAGCATGGAAATGCAGATGATCACCGGCGACAGCCTGCTGGTGACGCATTGGGCCTACATGCTGCCCTATGATCCCGCGACCTTCACGCCGCCGCCGTCAGCACCGGTGCCGGCCAACTCCGTCCCGCAATGGGCATGGACCGCCGGCACGCCGTGGCGGATCGTCAGTCCGACATTGTTCGGCACGCAGGCGCCGGGCCGCTTCGTCATCACCAACTATCAGAACGGCTATTTCTGGGGCGCGGGCGTCGCGCCGACGGGCAGCACGGCCGGTGGCTTCACCCTGCTCGGCTCGGTCACCCCGGAGGGAAGCGTGCTGTTCAATACGCTGTCGCGTGGCAGCCTGACCAGCCTCTATGGCGCGATGAGCGGCAATGCGTCGAATGCGCAGATGGTCACCTCGACGTATGATCTCACGGGAAGCATGACCGGCGATCTGGCGACGATGTCGCTGATCCAGCCCTATGGCACTGCGCTTCGGTCGGCCGGCGGCCGCGTCGGCCTGGAAGCCGCCGACGTGCTGTACCGGCTGTCGATGACGTCGGCCGGCTGGAGCGGATCGATGGTCTCAGGCTTCGCCGCGCTCGACAACCTCAGCGGCCCCTCGCTCAGCAATGCCGTGAAGCAGACGTTGCCGGTGCTGACCGGGGCGGCGTCGCAGGCAACCTATGTCAGCCAGCAGGCCTTCCGGCAGACGATGACCAACAGGCTCGATGAGGTCAGCAGCACCGGCTGGGCTGCTGGCCGCAATGTCTGGATGCAGCCTCTCGGCGGCACCGCGCAGCAGACAGGACGTGATGGCGTTCCCGGGTATAGTGCCGCCGGCGCGGGTCTGGCGCTCGGCGCCGATGTCGCCGTCTCGTCCCGCGCCATCATCGGCGGCGTTCTTGGCTATTCTCATCACACGATCAGCGGAAGCGACGATGCGGTGCCAAACCGTCTCGGTCTCGCCTCCTATCAGCTCGGGCTCTATGGGGCCTACGCCGTCACTTCTGATGTCACCTTCGACTATCAGCTCGACGGCGGATCGAGCGACAACGGCGAAAGCCGGTCGCTGAGCTTCATGGGCGCGTCGGCCGGCGGCAGCTATCGTTCCTACAACGGCCACGCCGGTGCGGGCATCAAGACCCGCATTCCGCTGCAAGACGACCTCGCGCTCGTTCCTGCACTGCGCCTGGACTACGGCACGGTTCGCAGCGGCTCCTATCGGGAAAGCGGTGCCGGCGGTTTCAGCCTCGACGTCGATCCTCAGGTCTATCAGGAATTCGTGACGACGGCGCAGCTGAAAGCGGTCTATGCGCCGACAACGCAGGTTCGTCTGATCAGCGATATCGGCGTCGGCTACAACGCGCTGAACCAGGCATTGCAGATCGGCGCCGCCTTCTCCGGCGGCGGCGACGGCTTCGTCACCCGTGGCCTCGGCCTGTCGCCCTGGGTCTACTCGGCGGGGCTTGGTCTTGTCGCTGCGGGCAACGATCGCCTCGACCTCAGCGTTCGCTACGGTATCAACGCGACGCCGTCCGGCCTCGTCCAGCAGTCAGGCCATGTGGTGCTGAAGATCAGGCTGTGACGCGCCGAGCTGATGGTTCTATTCGCGCCCGAAATAGGCCGGCAGGCGCTGGTCGAGCCGGAACTTGAGCATCGAGCGCGCCATGTCACGCAGCACGTTGTTGTTCGCGGCATCCGGCGGCGAGGCGGGAAATGCGGAGTTGTCGACGTCGCCGGCATGAGACGGCGGTCCGACGCCGGACGTCAGCCGTGAGAGCAGCGCCTTGGAACTCGTGGCAGGCTCGCGCGTCTCGAATGTCGCGCCGTCATAGAGCTGGATATCGATCATGATGAAGACGTGGCTGATCCGGCCAAATCCCTCGCCCCGGTTGATGACGCCGACGCCGGTGACCTCGTCGTTCGTCGAGGGTTCGCTGTCGGTCCGGCGGGTGATCACGAGGTAACGAGCGCACCCCGCCGAACCGGCCACCCTCCTGACGATGGGTGTGAGCTTCCCGTTCTCGGCCTTGACCGGGGGCGACTGATAGAACGAATCGAATGCTCCTTTGGGGACGCTGATGCGGCGGATCCCGGCATCACCCTGGGCTGCCTTCACGCGCGCGTAGACGAGATCGTCGAAACCCCAGGAGACCGGCACTTCGGCGTACTCGTTGCCCAGACGGGTCATGCCGTTCTTCTGCACCGTGAAGACATCGCCGAGCGCTGAGATCACCCCGAGCTCGCACGGTCCGCCCTCGCGGACGGCCCTTGCCGGCTTGGCGGCCTTGGCAACGCCGGCCGCCGGCTTTGCCGCAGGCTTGGCGCTCAGCGGCGCAGGTGACGATTGCGCCAGGGCGTTGGTGTCCGACCAGAGCACGGCAATGAGCAGCGGCGCGAGCAGGCGTGAAATCGTCACTGGGAAAACTCGTGCTGGGAGAAACGAATGCGGACGGTGAAGCCCGTTCGAGGCGTATGACAGCGGGCGACGGCTCATTCGATCTTCAGGTAGCTCGGCAGGTCGCGATCTAGCTTCGCCGCGACCAGGCTGCGCAGGCGTTCGCGTAGCACGGTGCTGGTGGCTGCGGCGGCAAGAGGCTCGGGGAAGTCGGCATTGTCGAGCTTGTTGAGGGGATCCTCGGTGAGCCTCATGGTCTCGGCCAGCCGTGCGCCGGTATCCGCCGAGAATGAGCCGATCTTCTCGTAGGAATGGCCGTCGATCAGCGTGATGTTGACGTTCGCGAACAGGTGCGAGTGCCGGATGAGTGATCCGAGGCCCTGATTGTAAGCGCCGATGCCCCTGAGCCTCAGATTGGTGTTGGGAATGGTCGCCTCGAATCTGGTGACCACGAGGTAGCGTTCGCAGTTTGCATTCGTGGTGACGTTGCGCACGATCGAGGTCAGGCTCTCCTTCGGATCTGGCAGGAAGCGCGACGTCGGATGGTAGTAGGGCTCGAACGCGCCTTTGGGATAGCCGACCCTGCGGACGGTCGGATCGCCGGCGGTCGCCGCACGCACGCGCGCCACGGCGAGGTCGTCCAGTCCCCAACCTGGCAGGGTGACCTCGTCCTCTTCGGTTTCGAACACCGTGAGGCCGAACTTGCTGACGGCGAGCTGGTCGCCGAGCGCGGCAATGACGCCCAGCCGGCAGGGACCGCTTTCAACAGCGATCGGCTTCGCCGCCGGCTTCTTTCCCGAGGACTTCTTGGCGGCGGGCGCGGCCTTGGCCGGGACTGCCATCGTCGACGGAGCCTGGGCCCAAGCCGCAGTTGTGAAGGCAGCAGCGAGACCGACGAGCGCAAGACGGGGGATCAGCAGAAGCGGTGCGGACATGGCGGAGGTTCGAGATCAACGAAGCGAGCGGGAACCCGAATTTAGTTCGCCCGCGAAGGCGCGCGCAACGGTTTCCGGCCGACGCGCGCAAGACTCGCGCTTGCACGCTCCGCGATCATGAGTCCGCCGCCCGGTCGCCACGCTTCCATCGATAATATTTCATGATGCGGCCGTGCAGCGGATCAGCCTGCTTCTTTTCCAGCACGAAGCCCTCGCGTTCGTACCAGCGCCACGCCTTCTCGTTGCCCTCGGCGCAACGCAGCCAGACCTCGTCGGGCAGCAGCTCGCGGGTGAAGGCGAGCAGGCGGCGGCCGAGCGAGCGGCCCTGATGCGACGGGGCGATCATCAGTTGGTCGAGATAGAGCAGGGGAACGTTGATCGCGAGCATCGCCGCGAGCTGGCCGCCGTCATCAGCGACATAGAGGCTCCAGCCACCCTCCATCTCGCGCGGCACGCGCTCCTTCAGCAGGCTCAGCAGCGTGTCGCTCGGGCGCTCCAGCCCGGTCGAGCACCAGCTCTCCATCCAGAGCCTCGCGATGGCGTCGTATTCGTCCGGGCGAGCGGGGCGGATGACAGGATGGTGCATGTGGGGTGACCTGAAGCGGGGTGACGGCCTGGCCTCTGCATCCGCAGCCATGACCTGGGACGCGCGAGGGTGTGCGACCGATAGGACAACAAAAAAGGGCGGCTCGAAAGCCGCCCTTTGTGTTTCACTCGAAGGGTGCCCCGGCTTTACTCGCCGGCGGCTTCGCGCGCCTCGGCGGGCGCGTCCTTCTGCTTGGCCTCGAGATCCTCGCCGGTGGTCTGGTCGACCGCCTTCATGGACAGCCGGGTCTTGCCGCGGTCGTCGAAGCCGAGCAGCTTGACCTTGACCTTGTCGCCTTCCTTGACGACGTCGGTGGTCTTCTGCACGCGCTTGTCGGCGAGCTGCGAGATGTGCACGAGGCCATCGCGGGTGCCGAAGAAGTTCACGAAGGCGCCGAACTCCATCACCTTGACGACGGTGCCGTCATAGATCTGGCCGACCTCCGGATCGGAGGCGATCGACTTGATCCACTTGATGGCGGCCTTCATTGCCTCGCCGTCGTTGGAGGCGACCTTCACGGTGCCGTCGTCCTCGATGTTGACCTTCGCGCCGGTCTTCTCGACGATCTCGCGGATCACCTTGCCGCCGGTGCCGATCACTTCGCGGATCTTGTCGGTCGGAATCTTGAAGGTCTCGATGCGCGGCGCGTATTCGCCGAGCTCGGCGCGCGCGGCGGTCAGCGCCTTGGACATCTCGCCCAGGATGTGGATGCGGCCTTCGCGGGCCTGACCCAGCGCAACCCGCATGATCTCCTCGGTGATGCCCTCGATCTTGATGTCCATCTGCAGCGAGGTGATGCCGCTCTCGGTGCCCGCGACCTTGAAGTCCATGTCGCCGAGATGGTCCTCGTCGCCGAGGATGTCGGACAGCACGGCGAAGCGGCTGCCTTCCAGGATCAGACCCATCGCGATGCCCGCGGTCGGCCGCTTCAGCGGCACGCCGGCATCCATCAGCGCCAGCGAGGAGCCGCACACGGTCGCCATCGACGACGAACCGTTGGACTCGGTCACCTCCGACACGACGCGCGTCGTGTAGGGGAACTCGTGGTGCGGCGGCAGCACCGGGTGGATGGCGCGCCAGGCGAGCTTGCCGTGGCCGATCTCGCGGCGCTTGGTGCCGCCGAGACGGCCGGTCTCACCGACCGAGTAGGGAGGGAAGTTGTAGTGCAGCAGGAACGTCTCCTTGTACGTCCCCGACAGCGCGTCGATGTACTGCTCGTCCTCGCCGGTGCCGAGCGTGGTCACGACCAGCGCCTGGGTTTCGCCGCGGGTGAACAGCGCCGAACCGTGGGCGCGGGGCAGCACGCCGACCTCGCAGACGATGTTGCGCACCGTCTTGGCGTCGCGGCCGTCGATCCGCTTGCCGGTGTCCAGGATGTTCCAGCGAACGATCTTGGCCTCGAGCTCCTTGAACACGGCGGCGATACGGAGCTTGTCGTATTTCGGCTCCTGCCCCTCGGGGAGGAAGTAGGCCATCACCTTTTCCTTGACGGCGCCGACGGCAGCATAGCGCTGCTGCTTGATCGGAATCGCGTAGGCGGTGCGCAGGTCCTGCTCGGCGATGCCGAGCATCTCCTTCTCGATCGCGGCGTTGTCGATAATCGCGACGTCGCGCGGCTCCTTGGCGGCCTTTTCGGCGAGCTCGATGATCGCGTTGATCACCGGCTGGAAGTGACGGTGACCGAACATCACCGCACCGAGCATGATGTCCTCGTTGAGCTCCTTGGCCTCCGATTCCACCATCAGCACGGCGTCCGAGGTGCCGGCGACCACCAGGTCGAGCTGGGTGTCGGCCATCTCGTCGAGGGTCGGATTGAGGATATATTCGTCATTGGCGAAGCCAACGCGGGCCGCGCCGATCGGGCCCTTGAACGGAACGCCCGACAAGGTCAGCGCTGCCGACGCGCCGACCAGCGCCACGATGTCCGGATCGTTCTCCATGTCGTGCGACAGCACGGTCACGATCACCTGGGTCTCGTTGCGCCAGGCATCGACGAACAGCGGGCGAATCGGGCGGTCGATCAGGCGGGAGACCAGCGTCTCCTTCTCGGTCGGACGGCCCTCGCGCTTGAAATAGCCGCCGGGAATGCGGCCCGCGGCGTAGGTCTTTTCCTGATAGTCGACGGTCAGGGGCAGGAAGTCGACGCCCTCCCGCGGCGCCTTGGCGGCGACGACGGTCGCGAGCACGACGGTCTCGCCATAGGTGGCGACGACGGCGCCGTCAGCCTGGCGGGCGATCTTGCCGGTTTCCAGCTTGAGCGGACGCCCACCCCAGTCGATCTCGACGGAATGCTTGGTAAACATGGGTATCTTCTTTCATGAGATGATCGAAGGCGGACTCCCCAGAAACAAAAAAACCATGCGCAAGATTGCGGGGCGCTGGAATGCGATCAGCGGCCTGCGATCCTGCCATGGTTTTCTTATTTCGGATGGCGTCCATCCTTCTCGTAAATAACGGGCACCTTGCCCGTCACGCCCAGCGGCCGGATTGCTGCTGAAGCGTACTGCATGGTCCTGGTCGGATCAGTCGAAGAGCGTATCCGCTTCTTTCCAGATCCGGCCAGACCGCATGATCCCGGATGAGCGAACGCCGCGCGTGCGGCGTCCTCAGGATCATGTCGTCAACGCGCGCAATGACGCGCGCGCTCATTCCATAGCGAAGCTCAACGACGAATGTTGTGCTTCTCGAGCAGCGCCTTGTAGCGCGCCTCGTCGTTCTTCTTCAGATAGTCCAGCAGCGAACGGCGGGTCGACACCAGCTTCAGGAGGCCGCGGCGGGAGTGATTGTCCTTGCCGTGGGTCTTGAAATGGCCGGTCAGGTTGTTGATGCGTTCCGACAGGATCGCAACCTGCACCTCGGGAGAACCGGTATCACCGGCCTTGGTGGCGTTCGCCTTGATGATTTCCGCCTTGCGCTCTGCGGTCACCGACATCGTCAGTCTCTTTCGTTGCGACCGGAGCTGGCAGTCAGTCCGGTCAGGTTGAACACGCGCTTGGGGATGAGTTCGCCATTGCCAATTTCGGCAAGCGCCAGAAGGCGGCCTGCGACCGTGACATAGACTGTGCCGCTACTATTGGGCGCATCCCGTCCGCGCAACAAAACGGCCTGGCCCCTGTGGAGCCTTGCCGCATCAGCCCGAGTGACGGCCAGTGCCGGGATGTCGTCCAGCGCGGTCTCAACGGGCAGGAGTGCGTCGGCGAGGCTTCCCTCACCGGACGCGGCTCTATTGCACAAAGCCTCCAACTGTTCCAGCGGAATCATGTCGTTCTCGGTAAACGGACCCACCAGGGTCCGCCGAAGCGCGCTGATATGGCCGTAACAGCCGAGGAGGCGGCCCATGTCGCGGGCCAGCGCCCGGACATAGGTTCCCTTGCCGCATTCCGCCTCGAATACCGAATGGTCGGTGTCGGGCTGGTCGACGAGGGTCAGTTCATGAATCTCGACCGGGCGCGGCTGCAGCTCGACGACCTCGCCGTCGCGGGCGAGATCATAGGCGCGCTCGCCCTGGACCTTGATCGCGGAATAGCGCGGCGGCGTCTGCTCGATCCGGCCGGTAAATTGCGGCAGCAGCGCCCGGATCGCCGCGGCATCCGGCCGGCTGTCGCTGGTCTCGACGACCCGTCCTTCGGTGTCGTCGGTATCGCGCTCCTCGCCCCAGGTCACGGTGAAGCGGTAGCGCTTGCGGCCGTCCATCACGAAGGGGACCGTCTTGGTGGCTTCGCCCAGCGCGATCGGCAGGCCGCCGGAGGCGAGCGGATCGAGCGTGCCGGCATGGCCGGCGCGCTTGGCCTGGAACAGGCGCTTCACCACCGCCACGGCCTGGGTCGAGGTCATGCCGATCGGCTTGTCGAGCACGACCCAGCCATGGACGTCGCGACGATCGCGGCGCGGCTGGTTGCCCTGACCGTTTCCTTGGCGCTGCTTGTTGCGCGGATCATTGTTGTCGCGCAACGGGCGTCCGTCGGCAGAATGGATCGTCTTGGCCGTGGTCGGTTCGGCGCTCGGCGCGTCGACAGTGCCGGTTTCGGGGGGAATGGTCATCAGCTCTCTTCCGAATCCGAATTGAGGTCTCTCTGCACCGCGGGTGTTCGCAGTAATTTCTCGATCCGTTCCGCTTCGTCGAATCGCTCGTCGACGCGGAAGCGGATGTCAGGTGCAAATTTCAGGTTAACGCGCCGCGCGATGTCGCCGCGCAGGAACTTCTTGTTGCGCTCCAGCGCCGTGAGCACGACGTCCGTATCCTGTCCGCCGAGCGGCATGATGTAGATCGTGGCGAGCTTCAGGTCGGGCGACATGCGGACTTCGGGCACCGTGATGATGTGTCCCTCCAGGTCCGGATCGTGCACGTCACCGTGGCTGAGAATGTCGGCGACAGCGTGACGCACGGTCTCGGCCACGCGCAACTGACGCTGCGAGCCGCCGGAAGCGGCGCTTCCCCTCTGGTGATGGCGAGGCATTTTTCAAAAAATCCAATGGATCGTCGCCCGACGTGAGCACGGGCGAGAGGATCATTCTGATTGAGTTCAACGACGCTTCGTTAAGTTCAAGAGGCGCAGCGATTCCGCATCTGCACGGAATCGCTGCTCACTCGAATTGCAGCGCTCTGTAGGATTCGGACTTACAGCGAGCGCTGGATGGTCTCCACGCGATAACATTCGATGACGTCGCCGACACGCATGTCGCCGTAGCTCTCGAAGGCCATGCCGCATTCCTGGCCGGCCTGCACTTCCTTCACTTCGTCCTTGAAGCGCTTCAGCGTCGACAGCTTGCCTTCGTGAACCACGACGTTGTCGCGGATCAGGCGGACATTGGCGCCGCGTTCGACAGTGCCGTCGGTGACGCGGCAGCCGGCGACCTTGCCGACCTTGGAGATGTTGAACACCTCGAGGATCTGCGCATTGCCGAGCATGGTCTCGCGCAGCGTCGGCGCAAGCAGACCGCTCATCGCCTTCTTCACGTCATCCACGAGGTCGTAGATGATGTTGTAGTAGCGGATCTCGATGCCGTTGCGCTTGGCGAGCGCGGCCGCTTCCTTGTTGGCTCGCACCGAGAAGCCGATGATCGCGGCGTTGAAGCCTTCGGCCAGCGTGACGTCGGACTCGCTGATGCCGCCGACGCCGGCATGCAGGATGCGGGCGGCGACCTCCTCGGTGCCGAGCTTCTCCAGCGAGCCGAGAATGGCTTCCAGCGAGCCCTGCACGTCGGCCTTGATGATCAGCGGGAATTCCTTGCGGCCCACGGTCTTCAATTGCGACATCATCTGTTCGAGCGAACCGCGCATGCCGGAGATCGAGGCGGCCGCGTTCTCGCGCTTCTGGTGCGCGCGGTAGCTGGTGACCTGGCGGGCACGGGCTTCGTTCTCGACGACGGCGAGACGATCGCCAGCTTCCGGCGGACCGTTGAAGCCGAGCACCTCGACCGGCACCGACGGGCCTGCCTCCTGCAACGTCTCGCCCTGGTCCGAGATCAGCGCGCGGACGCGGCCCATCTCGGCGCCGGCGACGATGATGTCGCCGACCCGCAAGGTGCCGCGCTGAACCAGCACGGTGGCAACCGGGCCGCGGCCGCGATCGAGCTTGGCTTCGATCACGGTGCCCTCGGCCGGGCGATCCGAATTGGTCTTGAGGTCGAGGATGTCGGCCTGCAACGCGATCATCTCGAGCAGACGATCGAGATTGGTCTTGTTCTTGGCGGACACCTCGACGTCGACGACCTCGCCGCCCAGCGATTCGACCTGCACCTCGTGCTGGAGCAGCTCGGTGCGGACGCGCTCGGGACGGGCGTCGGGCTTGTCGATCTTGTTGATCGCCACGATCATCGGCACCTTCGCCGCCTTGGCGTGGTTGATGGCCTCGATCGTCTGCGGCATGACGCCGTCATCGGCCGCGACCACCAGCACGACGATGTCGGTGACCTTGGCGCCGCGGGCGCGCATCGCGGTGAACGCGGCGTGGCCGGGCGTGTCGATGAAGGTGATCTTCTTGCCGGAATCCGGCGCGGTCACCTGATAGGCGCCGATGTGCTGGGTGATGCCGCCGGCTTCACCCGAGACCACGTTGGCGTGTCGCAGCGCGTCGAGCAGCGAGGTCTTGCCGTGGTCGACATGGCCCATGACGGTGACGACCGGCGAGCGCGGCTCGGTGTCGGTCGAATCGTCGACGACGTCGAACAGGCCCTCTTCCACGTCCGAGGCGGCGACGCGCTTGACCGTGTGGCCGAGTTCTTCCGCGATCAGCTGCGCGGTGTCGGCATCGATCACGTCGGTGATCTTGTGCATCGCGCCCTGGCGCATCAGCAGACGGATCACGTCGACCGCGCGCTCCGACATGCGGTTCGCCAGCTCCTGGATGGTGATGGCTTCCGGAATCGTCACCTCGCGGACCAGCTTCTCCTTCTGCTCGTTGGCGGCATGGCCCTTCAGGCGCTGCGTGCGGCGGCGGAACGATGCGATCGAGCGCTCGCGCACATCGTCGGCCGTGAGCGCCGTGACCACCGTCAGGCGGCCACGCTGCTTCTGCGGACCCGGCTTGTGCGTGGTCTTCGGCGGCGGCGCGGGACGTGCGGCTCCGCCGGGACCCCTGCGGATCTGGCGCGGACCCTCATCCTCGTCGGGACCGGCGGCAACCGCCGCCGGCGCGCGGCCGAGCGGGCCGCCTGCGGCAGGACGGGCGCCGGCCGGGCGGGCGCCCGCCGGCTGGGCGCCGCCGGGCCGCGAGCTCGGACCACCAATCTGCTGCGGCCGGCTGCCCGGTGCGCCGACGGGCCTGCCGGGGGCGGGCGTCGAGCGGGCCGGTGCGGTGGCGGCGGGCTGCGGCGCGGATGTCGCCGGACGGGGCGCCTCGCCTTCACCGAACCGCTTCTTGGCCTCGAGCTCGGCCTTGCGCTTGGCTTCCTCTTCGTGACGGTGCCGCTCTTCCTCGGCCTTGCGGCGCGCCTCGGCAGCCTCGCGCTCGGCGCGTTCGGCGGCTTCGCGCTCGGCGCGGCGGCGGGCTTCCTCTTCGGCCTGGCGGCGTTCCTCGATGTCGCGCACGCGGGCGTCGGCCAGCGCGCTGGCGCGCGCCGAGCGCTCGTCCTCTGTCAGGGTGCGGAGCACGACGCCGGAGCCGCTGCGCTGTGGACCGGACGACCGCGGCCCGGACGGGCGGTTGCTCGCCGGCGGCGGCGTCGGCGCCTTGGCGACGGTCGGCTCCGGCGCGTGCGGCGCATCGGGCGCCCCATCGCCGACACGGCGCTTGGTGCCGCGCTTCTCGACCACCACCTGCTTGCTCCGGCCATGTGGGAAGCTCTGGCGCACCGTGCCAGTCTCGACGCGCGGCTTCAGCGTCAAGGTCTTGGTCGGGACACTCAGTTTCTTGTCGCCCGGAGTGTTGTTGTCGGCCATTCAGTCGTCCTAATCTCGTTTACCTGCGTGCGGGTCTGCCGCACCGTCCCATTCGTGCAATCGTCGCGTATTCGTCGCTATGTCTTCGAAGTCGAAGCAGATTTCGTGGCCGCGGTTCCGGCAATCTTGTCAGCGTCGGCCGACCGGTATCGGACCAGTGTCTGGCTGCGCGACAGGAATGTCCTGCTCGCCGGGCCTGCGAGCACGGCAGCATGTATCACATTTGAGCGCCCAAGTGCCAAATCCAATTCTGCCGAAGTGAGACAGCAGATGATCGGAATTGTCGGGGCTTGGCCCTGACCCTCGGCGTTCGGCCGCACCAGCGCGTCGAGCTTGCGGATCCCGTCGGCTGCACCGTCCGCAGCATGGACGAGGGCTGCCAAGGTCGACCGTGACTGCCGCTGCGACAGCGCCGCTTCCACCTTGGAGAAACCGGAGACCACCTCGCCGGCCTTGGCGGCAATCCCCAGCGCTTCGATCGCGCTGCGGGCCAGCAAGGCTTCCAGGTCTTCGGGAAGGGTAGGCGGGACGCGGACGTTGGTCTTGAAGCCTCGGCTGAAATGGTGACGCCGCACCGCCTCCGCAACCGCCTGGCGCGAGGCGGTGATCCACAAGCCCCGCCCCGGCAGCTTGCGCTTGATGTCGGGCACGACCTCACCCGACGGGCCGACGACGAAGCGGATCAGCTCGCCGATCGGCCGCACTTCGCGGCTGACCGCGCACATGCGCATGGTCGCGGACTTCTCGGTCCGCGGTCCATTGTCGAGCTCGGGGTCGGCCAAAGCGAGCATGCGGTGATGCGGCTCCTCATCTCAAGCGAGCTGGGTCAGGGTGGGGGTCATTGCGGTGTCCATGGGGCGAGCCAAACGGGTCAGGCGGGCTGTCCTTCGGTCGTTTCGTCCTCATTCTCGGGCTCGGCTTCGGCCTTGGCGAGGTCAGCCTCACTGATCCAGCCGGCCTTGACGCGGGCCTGCATGACCATGGCTTCGGCGTCATCGCGGGAGACATCGAGACCGTCGAGGAAACCGGGGAATTTGGTGGCTTCGCCCCCCTCCTTGCGCTCGGTCCAGCCGACCAGATCGTCGGTGGCGCAGCCCGCGAGGTCCTCGACCGTCTTGATGTCGTTCTCGCCGAACTTGACCAGCATCTTGGTGGTGACGCCGGGCACGTCCTTCACCGCGTCCTCGACGCCGAGCTCCTTGCGCCTGGCCTCGAGCTCGGCTTCCTGCTGCTCGAGGAATTCGCGGGCGCGGGTCTGCAGCTCGGTCGCGGTCTCCTCGTCGAAGCCCTCGATGCCGGCGAGATCCTTGAGGTCGACCAAAGCGAGCTCCTCGACCGAGGTGAAGCCTTCGGACGCCAGCAACTGGCCGACGACCTCGTCGACGTTCAGCGATTCCATGAACACGCGGGTGGAATTCTCGAAGTCGGCCTGACGGCGCTCCGATTCCTCCTGCTCGGTCAGGATGTCGATGTCCCAGCCGGTCAGCTGCGAGGCGAGCCGGACGTTCTGGCCGCGGCGGCCGATCGCCAGCGAGAGCTGGTTGTTGGTGTCGGGGACGACCACCTCGATGCGCTCGCGGTCCTCGTCGATGACGACCTTGGCGACTTCGGCCGGCGCCAGCGCGTTGACCACGAAGGTCGCGATGTCAGGCGACCACGGGATGATGTCGATCTTCTCGCCCTGCAGCTCGTTCACCACGGCCTGCACGCGCGAGCCGCGCATGCCGACGCAGGCGCCGACGGGGTCGACCGAGGAGTCGCGGGAGACAACGCCGATCTTGGCGCGCGAGCCGGGGTCGCGAGCGACCGCCTTGATCTCGACGATGCCGTCATAGATCTCCGGCACCTCCTGCGCGAACAGCTTGGCCATGAACTGCGGATGGGTGCGCGACAGGAAGATCTGCGGTCCCCGGGTCTCGCGGCGCACGTCGAACACATAGGCGCGGACGCGGTCGCCGTTGCGGAAGACCTCGCGCGGCAGCATCTCGTCACGGCGGATGATGGCCTCGCCGCGGCCGAGGTCGAGGATCACGCTGCCATACTCGACGCGCTTGACGACGCCGTTGACGATGTCGCCGATGCGGTCCTTGAACTCCTGGTACTGCCGGTCGCGCTCCGCCTCGCGCACCTTCTGCACGATGACCTGCTTGGCCGATTGCGCGGCGATGCGGCCATATTCCAGCGGCGGCAGGGTGTCCGCGATGGTGTCGCCGATCTGGGCGCCCGGGTTGGCGCGGCGCGCATCATCCAGCGAGATCTGGTTGGAGGGGTTCTCGACCTTCTCGACCACCAGCATGTGGCGCGACAGCCGCAGCTCACCTTTCTTCGGATCGATCTCGGCATGAACGTCGGTCTCGCTGCCGTAGCGGGCGCGGGCGGCCTTGGCGATCGCGTCTTCCATCGCGGCGATCACGATGCCGCGGTCGATCGACTTCTCGCGCGCGACGGCGTCGGCGATCTGCAGCAGTTCCAACCGGTTGGCGCTGACGGCCATGGCTCAAGTCTCCTCTAATCAGGATCGATCTCGCCCCTGCGCGCGCGGTCGGCAGCGAGGCGATGTTTCTTGGTGTTGGTCGGCAGCGGCTTCTTGGCCGGCTGCTTGTCTTTCAACTTCGGCTTCGGCTTCGGCCTGGCCTGGGCCGCCGGCTTGGCGTGCGGCGCCAGCGGCGGTGCGATGCCAAGCTCGCGCTTCTTCTCACGCTCGGCGGCCTTGCCGCGGCGCATGGATTCGGCGATCAGCTCGTCGGTCAGCACCATCTTGGCGTCGCCGATGTCGGTCATCGGCAGCACGACATCGGCATCCTGGTCCTTGGCGACGTCGTCGCGGGTGATGCGGACGCCGTCACCTTCGACGCCCTTGATGATGCCGCGGAAGCGTTTGCGGTTCTGATGCGCCACCGCCATCTCGATCTTCACGAGATGCCCGACATGGCGCTCGAAATCGGAGCGGCGCACCAGCGGCCGGTCGATGCCCGGCGAGGAGATCTCGAGCCGGTAGGCACGGTCGATCGGGTCGGCGATATCCAGCACCGGCGACAGCGCACGCGACACCGCCTCGCAATCCTCGATCTGCATCGTGCCGTCGGGGCGCTCGGCCATCACCTGGACGGTGCAGCCGGCCTCGCCGGAGATGCGGATCCGCACCAGACGGTACCCCATTCCCTGCAGCACGGGGTCAGCCACCGCCGCGACGCGCGCCGCGACGCCCGGCTCGACGACGAGACGGGGCTCGGTCAGGAGGTCGGTGTCAGCGGTTGCGAACGTAGGTTCCGTCATAGAGGCGTCGATCGCGTGTCTTGCTTGGTTGGGCCGTCGGGCCTGTTCGATCGCGCTCACCGGACCGATCCCGCCCGTGGCGGAGCGATCCAGGTAACAAAAAAGAGCGGGTCCGGAAGGGCCCACCCTCACTACGCGATCGTATATGAGATGATGTTTGATGGCGCTCATATAGCCGCTTTGCCGCCTGACGGCAAGGGTCGTGTCGGCTCAAACGGCGCCTGGAACTGGGAATCTGCTCCGCGCCAGGAGTGCGGATCGGATCGTTTTCCCCGACCGGGAACGGCCGAATGCCGCGGGGTCTAACCCTTCATTCACCAAGATCGCTTAAAAATGAGCTGAGTTCGCGCTTTTTGCCTCCGTAGTCGTGCCGCACGGAGCGGAGCGCACGGAAACGTGTCGTGTTGCGTATCGAGTAGACGTCATGACCCCGGCAACCGCGCTGATCCCCGGCCTCGGCCGGATCGTCAGGCAGGGCAATGCTGAACGCGGCCTCGAGGCCACGCGCCGCATCGCCGACCTGTTCTTCGAGGATGCGACGAAGCTGCGTCCCGAGCACATCAATCTGTTCGACGGTCTCCTGATCGATCTGGTCCCTTTCGCGGATTTGCCCACGCGGATCGATCTGGCGGAGCGGTTGTCGCGGCTCCTCAGGGCGCCCCGTGCCGTCGTCAGCCGGCTGGCGCACGACGACGAGGTTGCGGTGGCGGGTCCGCTGTTGCGGCGTTCGCTCGTGCTCGACGATCCCGTGCTCATCGCCATTGCGCGCGACAAGAGCCAGGGACATCTGCTCGCGATGGCAGAGCGGACGCGCCTGTCGGCCGATATGACCGATGTGCTGGTGCGCCGTGGTGATCGCGACGTGGTGCGGCGGACCGCTGCCAATGATGGCGCCGCGTTTTCCCCGCGCGGCTATGCTGCGCTGATCCACCGCGCGAGTTCAGACGGCGTGTTGACGCTCACGGTCGGCCGGCGCGACGATGTTTCCGACGATCATCTGCGACAATTGCTGGCCGGTGCGCTCGATGTCGTCAGGCGGCGGCTGTTCGATGTGGTGCCGCCGGACAAGCAGGCGAGGATCAAGCAGGCCCTCGCCGAGCTCGCCGATGCGGCACAGGCAACAGACAGCACGCGCAATTTCGTGCCGGCGCAGCGGACCATCCTGTCGCTGTATGAAGCCGGTGCCTTGGACCAGTCGGCGCTGTTCGGCTTCGCATCCGAGCACAAATACGAGGAGGTCATCGCGGCGCTCGCCGCAATGACGGGATTGAAGATCGCGACGCTCGACCGGCTCATGTCGGGCGATCGTCACGATCCGCTTCTGATCCTGGGGCGTATGATCGGGCTCGATTGGCGCACCGTGCACGCACTGATCCTGCTGCGCCTCGGACCGAAACGCGTGCCGGCGCAGCGCGACATCGATGCGATCAGGGTCAACTACGCGCGCCTGCTGCCATCGACCGCCGAGCGGGTCGTCGCGTTCTGGAAGACACGGCATTGAATGACGCCCACGGCGCAGTGGTCAGCGCCGGCGGAAGGTCAGGTAGTTGGCGACGCGGCCTTCGCGCGTCGCCTTCCGTCCGTAGCGCGTCATGGTGTAGCCCGGCCAGGGCAGACGCCAGTCGTCGGCGCGCTCGGCCGTCCAGGCGAACTCGGGCGACCGGAGCAGATGCCACAGCGTCCAGGCGCAATAGTCGGCGATGTCGCTGACGAAGCGGAACTCGCCGCCGGGCCTCAGGACGCGCGCCATCGCGGCGATCGTCGCATCCTGCACGAAACGCCGCTTCCAGTGCCGCCGCTTCGGCCAGGGATCGGGATGGATCAGGTCGATCCGCTGCAGCGACTGCGGCGGCAGCCAGGCCAGGAGTTCGGCGGCGTCGCCGGCCAGCAGCCTGATATTGCCGATGTTGTCGGCCTCGATCGCCGACAGGATCTTGGCCATGCCGTTGACATAGGGCTCGCAGCCGATGAAGCCGGTGGTCGGAAACGCCTTTGCTTCGGCGGCAAGATGCTCGCCGCCGCCAAACCCGATCTCCAGCCGCAGCGCGTCGACCGGCGGATCGTACAGCGAAGGCAGCACGGCTTCCGCGGGAGCGGCGAGATCGAGCGCGAGATGCGGCAGCAGGTTGCCGACAAGGTCGGCCTGATGCGCCCGCAGCTTGTGGCCCTTGCGCCGGCCGAAGAACGAACCCTGACCATGCAGGGCCGCGGTGTCGGTGTGATTGTCGTCGTCGACGGGCATGTTGATCGCGGTGCTCATCGCAGCGTTTCATAGAGGCGGTAGAGCAGCCTTGTCCGCGGCTCGATCGAGGAGATGTACATCTGCTCGTAATGCGTATGCGCGCCCTTGCCATCGACGCCGAGCCCATCGAGCGTCGCCGTGAACGGTGCGGTGAAATTGCCGTCGGAACCGCCGCCGGTATAGGTGTCGATCAGCTCAAAGCCGATTTCGTCGGCGAGCGATTTCGCATGCTCGAACAGGGCGGCGCCGGCGTTGCCCTTGACGTAAGGCGGCCGGTTCACCTCGCCGCTCACTTCGACCGTGACGCCATCGCTGCGCGAGGTCAGCCCCAGGATTTTGGGCAGGATTTCCTCGGCATCGGCAGGCGTCGGCAGCCGTGCGTCGACCTCGGCATAAGCTTCCTCGGCGATCACGTTCGGACGTGTTCCGCCGCGCACGACGCCGACATTCACGGTGATGCCGCGGGCGGGGTCGTTGAGCGCCTCGAGGGCGTGAATGACGTTGGCGAGTTCGCGGATCGCACTGCGTCCATCCTGTGGACGCGCGCCGGCATGCGCGGGCACGCCGCGGATCGTCACGTCGAACCGCGCCACGCCCTTGCGTCCGGTCACGATCTTGCCGCCGTCACGCGCGGGCTCGGTGACGAGGACGTATTTGGCCTTGCGGCCTTCCTCCTCGATCAGCGCGCGCGAGGTCGGGCTGCCGATCTCTTCATCCGAGACGAACAAATGAGTAATGCCGAGCGGCGATTTTTGACCGCCTGCGCAGAGTTGACGAAAGGCGTGGAAGGCGAGATACGCGCCGCCCTTCATGTCGTAGATCCCCGGACCGTACGCGACGTCGCCGTCGACCGAGAACGGCAGCCGCGCGATGAACCCGATCGGATGCACCGTGTCGAGATGGCTCAGGACCAGGATGCCCGGCTCGTCCTGCCCCCACGACGACCGTGCGACGAGGTGGTCGCCGCAGCCGTCGCGTCCGGTGATCCGTTCGATCGTGGCATCGAGCCCCCGATAACCATCCGCGACAAGGGAAGCCAGCTTGTTGACCTGATCAGGCGCCTCGGTCGGGGTCTCGATCTCGACCCATTGGCGGATGCCTTCGAGAATTGTGCGACTATCGAACGGGCTGCTGCTGCTGGTTGTCATGAGCTTTGTAAATCGTTCTCGATGGTTACGAAGTGGTAGCAGGCGGTTGGGCGCGCTGGCGCGTCGCGGGGCGGGTTGGCGGCCGGGACGCCGGAGTTCCGGGCCACATGTGCATAAAAAGATTTAGAGCGCGATAGCCTTTCCCGAAGGGGAGCCATCGCGCTCTATTGGTCGTGATCCAACCTGTCTATCGGTTCATTCGTCTGCGGAATGAAGCGTGCCCAGCGCGTCGTCCGCAAACGTGCCCCGCTGATGGCCCCCCGAGGGCGCTGACATTCCTATGAGAGTGATCACGATAGGAATGTCAGCGCCGGCGCATCAGCTAGCCTTCTTCCGGAGCTTCGCGATCAGCGATCTGCTCGACCAGGTCGACGATGCTGCGACGAAGCTTCGAATCGTGGATCCGCGTGAATGCGCGGGTCAACGCCAGTCCTTCGGAGGTCGCCAGGAAATCAGACACATAGGCGGGCGAAGCGCCTTCGCCGAAAGCTTCACCGTTGGTCCCGCCACTCGGGACCCCTTCGAACAGGAAGGAGACCGGGACCTGCAGAACCTCCGATATCTGCTGAATCCGGCTGGCGCCGACTCGATTGGTGCCTTTTTCGTACTTCTGTATCTGCTGGAACGTGAGTCCGAGAGCCTCACCAAGTTTTTCCTGGCTCATGCCCAACATGATACGGCGCATCCGCACCCGGCTGCCGACATGCTTGTCAACAGGGTTGGGCGCTTTCGTCGACATCTCTCAACTCCTTAGAATGGGCCTCGGAACGAGGCGGTCGCAGTATGCCTCAGGCGCTCACACCGTCAATTTCTGTTCGCATGTCGTACTAACGAAGACGGCCGAGCAACGAACTGGACGGCTCATGCTGCCGCGCGAGAATGCGAATTGCAGCAGCTATCTGTCAACACTTGGGGTTTTGCTTGTCAAAAAAAATCTTACGGACCCGGAAAGAATCGAGATCTTGCTGTCGTCAGGGAAGCTTTTGAGCAACACGTCTGCGAACGACGGTGCTCAGGGCGATCACTAACAGGATCGCAACCGGAATGTCGCCGAGCCTTGCATAGACGGTCGGCTGCAACGCAACAGGCAGCGCGGAATCCAGCACGCCCTCTGCGCCGAGAGGCAATTGCTTAACGATACGGCCGACGGGATCGATCACTGCGGAGATGCCGGTGTTCGCAGATCGAACTAATGGAAGTCCTTGCTCGATCGCGCGCCACTGCGCCTGCTGCAGATGCTGATGAGGACCGGTCGAAATGCCGAACCAGCCATCGTTCGTCAGGTTGACGATCCAGCCCGGTCGTTCCTCGCTCGGCACGCTGTCACTCGGAAAGATCGCCTCGTAGCAGATCAAGGGAAGCACACGCGGGGCGTGTGGCACGTCCAGGTTGCGTCGCACCGTGCCGGGGATGAAGCCGCCCTGCACCCGCGTGAGCTGCTCGAGCCCGATCCGCTCCAGCAGAGTCTGGAACGGCAGGAACTCGCCGAATGGGACCAGATGGAGCTTGTCGTAGACCGACAGCACGGTGCCGTCGTGATCGATCACGTAGATCGAATTGTAGGCCCGGGTGATGGGGGTGTTGCGAGGCGCGTCAGGGGCGCGGACCGAACCGGTGATCAGCACAGTGCCCGGTGACAGCAGGTCGGCGATCTGGCCCATCGCGTCCGCCTCGCGGGTCAGGAAGAACGGGAACGCCGATTCCGGCCAGATCAGGACGTTGGCGTCCCGGACACCGGTGGCGTTCGGGCCGGAGGCGCGGTCCGACAGCGCCAGATAGCGGCGCATGACGTCCGCCTTGGCACCATAGTTGAACTTCACGTCCTGCTGCAGGTTCGGCTGCATGATCCGCAGCTTGAGGTCGGCGACGAAGGCGGTCGGATGCAGCCCGAGCCGGATGACGCCGAACACGCCCATCATCACGAGCAGGGCGGCCGCCGCGGCCGGAGCCCGCCAGCGCTCGCGCCAGGTCTTGCCGTCGATCAGCACTGCGGGGCTGGCGAAGATCGCGATCGTCAGGAGCGTCATGCCCCAGATCCCGATCAGCGAGGTGGCCTGCGCCAGCGCCAGCGGCCGCGACAGGGCATAGCCGAACGTGTCCCAGGGGAAGCCGGTCAGCGCGTGGCCGCGCAGCCATTCGCTCGCGGTCAGGCAGACGGCGAGCGCCAGGATGCGGGTTGCATCACGCGTCCAGATCAACCGGGCCAAGGCGAAGCCCAGCGCCGGAAACAGCGCGAGATAGGCCGGCAGGCCCAGCACGGCGAACGGCATCAGCCAGGCGAAGGTGTCGGCATCGACCAGGAACGCGTTGCCGATCCAGTACAGGCCCGGCACGAAATAGCCCATGCCGAAGCAGAAGCCGGTGAAGGCGGCAGCCGGGATGCCGCGCCGCCGTCCCGCCGCGGCGCCGTCGATCAGCCAGACCAGCACCGGGAAGGTGATCGCGAGTACCGGCCAGGCGTTGAACGGGGCCATCGCCAGCGAGGAGAGCGCGCCGGCAGCGAGCGCGATCGCCGCACGCTTCCAGCCCCAGGCCAGGACAACGCCGATGGCGAGGCCGCGAATCGTCGATGGGCGGATCACTGTGAGCTGGCTCCGTCGCCCCTTGGCGGGCTGCTATCGTCATGGACCGGCGCAGGGCCGGCCTCTGCCGGCGGCGGCTCGGCCGGGACGTCCGTGTCCGGCGGGGTCACTTCCGGCGCAACGTCTCGACGCCGGCTTTCGCGCGGCGGACGGGGCGTGGGGCGTTCCTTGCGCGGCGCGATGCGCAGCCGCTTGACCCGGCGCGGATCGGCATCGAGCACCTCGACCTCGAAATTGCCGGGGCCGGAGATCAGTTCGCCGCGCACCGGCAGCCGGCCGACATGGTTGACGAGATAGCCGCCGAGCGTCTCCACGCCCTCGCCGGCCTCGCCCGTCACGAACTCCTCGCCGATCACCCGGCGGACGTCGTCGAGGCTGGCGCGGGCGTCCGCGATGAAGGCGTTGTCGGCCTGCCGCACGATCGCCGGCGGCTCGTCGCTGTCGTGCTCGTCGTCGATCTCGCCGACGATCTGCTCGACGATGTCCTCGATCGAGACCAGTCCGTCGGTGCCGCCATATTCGTCGACCACCAGCGCCAGATGGATGCGCGAGGCCTGCATCTGCGCCAGCAGATCGATCGCGCGCATCGATGGCGGCACATAGAGCAGCTTGCGGATGATGTTGGCCTCGAACAGCGGCATCGAGAGGTCGACTGCCTTCAGGTCGAGCCCGGCCGGCAGCGGCTTCTTGCGCCGCGCCTTGACCTCGTCCGAGACGCGCGCCTGTGCGGTGGTGAAGGCGAGCAGGTCGCGGATGTGGACCATGCCCTCGGGATCGTCGAGCGTGTCGTTGTAGACCACGAGCCGTGAATGCGAGGCACTCTCGAACAGGCTCATCAGCTCGCCGAGCGTGATGTCGCGCCTGACCGCGACGATGTCGGCGCGATGTACCATCACGTCGGCGATCCGCCGCTCGTGCAGATCGAGGATGTTGCGCAGGAGCGTGCGCTCGACCGCGGAGAAGCCGATGTCGTCGGGTGTCGAGGCGTCGAGCACGACCTGCAGGTCGTCGCGCACCGATCCGCCGCCCTTCCATCCGAACAGATTGCGCAGCGCGCGAAAAAGCCAGTTCTCGCTCGGCGAGCGGCCGAGCTCGGATGCCGGCACCACGGCCGGAAGATTGCGCGTGTTGCGCGGATTGTCGTGAATGGGTTCGGAGTCGGCCATGATCAATTCGTCCGCTCCCGGTCGGCATAGGGATCGGGGATGCCGAGATGGGCCAGGATCTCGCGCTCGAGCGCCTCCATCTCCTCGGCCTCGTCGTCGGTCTCGTGATCGTAGCCGATCAGGTGCAGGAAGCCGTGCACCGCGAGATGGCTGAGGTGCTGGTCGAACGGCTTCTGCTCCTCGTCGGCTTCGCGCCGCAGCGTCTCGTAGGCGATGGCAATGTCGCCCAGCATGCGCGGCGCGTCGTCGTCGCCACGCGGGCCGGTCGGCTGCAGCGCTGGAAACGACAGCACGTTGGTCGGCTTGTCGATGCCGCGCCAATTGCTGTTCAGGGTGCGGATGCCGTCGTCGTCCGTCAGCATCACCGCGATCTCGGCGTCGCCGACGTCCGCGTCGACCGTCTCGGCGGCGGCGACGATGGCGCGATGTATGACGTCCTCGGCGTCGGGCTGGTCCTGCCAGCAGTCGGCGGCGACGATCACCTCGGTGGTTGGAATGGGACTTTGTGGCATCCTGGTCGTTCTGTGCGGATGGCGCTTGGATCACGCGCCGATCGGCGAGCTTGCTCTCGGGGTCAGCGCGCCTTTGGGCTCTCATAGGCGGCGACGATACGCGCCACCAATTCGTGGCGAATGACGTCCTCGCCGGTGAACCTGACCTGTGCGATCCCGTCGACGCCGTCGAGCAGCCGCGCGGCCTCGGCGAGGCCCGACGTCTGGCCGTTCGGCAGATCGACCTGCGAGGGATCGCCGGTGATGATCATGCGGCTGTTCTCGCCCAGGCGCGTGAGAAACATCTTCATCTGCATCGATGTCGTGTTCTGCGCCTCGTCGAGAATGATCGCGGCATTGGTCAAGGTGCGCCCGCGCATGAAGGCGAGCGGCGCGATCTCGATCTCGCCGGCCTGCAGCGCACGCTCGACGATGCGCGCATCCATCAGATCGTACAGCGCGTCGTAGATCGGGCGCAGATAGGGATCGACCTTCTCGCGGAGGTCACCAGGCAGGAAGCCGAGCCGCTCGCCGGCTTCGACAGCCGGGCGTGAGAGGATGATGCGGTCGACTTCCTTCCGCTCGAACAGCTGCGCTGCATGCGCGACCGCGAGCCAGGTCTTGCCGGTGCCGGCCGGACCGATGCCGAACACCAGCTCGTGGCGCTTCAGCGCGCGGATATAGGAATCCTGCGCGGCGGTGCGGGCGCGCACCGGACGCTTGCGCAGGTTGATGCTCTCGAACGCGTTCTTGGCGTTCTTGGCGTCGAACTCGAACAGCGAGCCCTGCGCGACCACGGCGCGGATCGCGCCCTCGACGTCGCCCTGCGCCAGATCCTGGCCCTTGACGGCCTGCGCATAGAGCGATTCGAGCACGCGCCGTGCGGCATCGCAGCCGTCCCGGGTGCCGCCGATGGTGATGTGGTTGCCGCGGGAATCGACGACGACGCCGAGGCGTCGTTCGACCAGCGCCAGGTTCTGGCCGTAGGGGCCGACCAGGGCGGATGCGGCGCGGTTGTCGTCGAAATCGATGACGACCTGGGTCTCGGGGGGCATGGACATGTCGCGGTCGTACTTGCGGCTGGGAGCGAGGGAAGACGAATCCGATGCGCTCTTGGGCAAGTGCTCAGCCTCCGATGGACACGAGGGGCGTGGGGGAGATCACTGCCGGCGCGGCCGTGACGAGCTCGCCGAGCAGGCTGTAGCGTTCGAGACTGTCGATCCGCACCGGCAGAACCTGGCCGATGATGTCGTCGGACGCCATGACGTGAGCCGGCTGCAGATACGCGGTCCGTCCGACGAGCTGCCCGGGCCTGCGCGCTGGCCGCTCGAACAACACGTCGACGACCTGGCCGATCGCGGCCTTGTTGAAGGCTGCTTGCTGGCTGTCGATCAAGCTCTGGAGGCGCTCCAATCGCTCGTCCATCTCGGTCGCTGACACCATCTCCGGCATGTCCGCTGCCGGAGTTCCCGGACGCGGCGAATACTTGAACGAATAGGCCGCAGCGTAGCCGATTTGGTCGATCAGGGCGAGGGTGGCGCGAAAATCTTCCTCGGTCTCGCCCGGGAACCCGACGATGAAATCCGAAGAGAATGCAATGTTGTCACGGACGGCGCGGAAACGGTCGACGACTTTGCGATAATCGGTCGCCGTGTGTTTGCGGTTCATGGCGCTCAGGATGCGGTCGGATCCCGACTGAACCGGCAGATGCACGAACGGCATCACCGCTGCGAGATCGCGATGCGCCGCGATAAGGCTGTCGTCGACGTCGTTAGGATGGCTGGTCGAGTAGCGGATCCGCGCCACGCCCGGAATCTCGGCAATCCTGTAGAGCAGCCGACCCAGCGTCCAGGGCCGGCCGTCGGGGCCTTCGCCGTGATAGGCGTTGACGTTCTGGCCGATCAAAGTGATCTCGCGAACGCCGTTGTCGGCGAGCTGCGCCACGTCGTCGACGATGCGCGCCACCGCGCGCGACATCTCGCTGCCGCGTGTATATGGCACCACGCAGAAGGTGCAGAACTTGTCGCAGCCTTCCTGCACGGTGACGAAGGCCGAGACGCCGCGGGCGCGGATGGCCTCGCGGCTGGGCTTCGCCAGGAAGCCGAACTTGTCGTCGGCCGGGAATTCGGTCTCGATCGCCCGCTCGCCGCGGCGGGCCTGGGCCAGGAGCTGCGGCAGATGGTGGTAGCTCTGCGGCCCGACCACGACGTCGACGGTGGGCGCGCGGGTGATGATCTCCTGGCCTTCCGCCTGCGCCACGCAGCCGGCCACGGCGATCTGCATCGTCCGGCCGGCCCGCGCGGCGTCCTCCTTGGCGACCCGCAGCCGCCCGAGCTCCGAATAGACCTTCTCGGAGGCCTTCTCGCGGATGTGACAGGTGTTGAGGATCACGAGATCGGCGTCGCTGGCCTCGGCGGTCTCGACGAAGCCCTCAGGCCCCAGCGTGTCCACCATGCGCTGGGCATCGTAGACATTCATCTGGCAGCCATAGGACTTGATGTGCAGCTTGCGCGGCGGCGTCATGAACCCTTGCATGCAGTCGGAGGCGCGCCCAATTGGCGCCGCGCTCAGATATAGGCTAGGGGGCCGGAAATCCAGCGATCGCGGGCTTTTTCTCGGCCAGCCGGCTCAGAATCGCCGGCAACTGCCGCATGTCGTCGAAAACCAGGGTGGCGCCGGCGGCGCGCAGGTCGTCGGCGTGCCCGGGCCGGCAGTGGCTGCCGCCGTGAAACCCAAGCACCGTCATGCCGGCGGCGACACCGCCCCGGATACCGGCCGTGCTGTCCTCGACCACCACGCAGGCCGCGGGACGCGCCTTCATCTGCGCTGCCGCGAACAGGAACAGATCGGGCGCGGGCTTGCCGTTCTCGACCTGGGAGGATGAGAAGATGTGCGGGGCGAGGCGATCGTAGAGCCGGGTGGCGCCGAGGCTGACGCGCATGCGCTGGTGCGATCCGGAGGAGGCGACGCACACCGGCACGTCGATGGTGTCGAGCGCCTCCATGATCCCGTCGATGGCCGCGAGGTCCTGCTCGAAGGCGCGGAACAGGCGATCCTGCAGTTTCGGGTTGAAATCGTCGGGCAGGCTGCGGCCGAGTTCGGCCTCGACCTCGAGCTTCGCCTGTTTCAGCGACCGGCCCAGGAACCGCGCGAACACCTGCTCGGTCGTGATCGGATAGCCGCACAGGCTGAGCACGTCGGCGTGCGTCTGACAGGAGATCACCTCACTGTCGACCAGCACGCCATCGCAATCGAAAATGACGAGATCGAAGTTCGAAGCCGGCGCTACGTCAGCCATTCGTCTCTTCGTCGAGCGGCACGCAATACAGCTCCAGCCGGTGGTCGACCAGCTTGTAGCCGAGCTTGCGGGCGATCTCGGCCTGCAGCTTCTCGATCTCCTCGGAGGTGAACTCGATCACCTTGCCGTCGCGCAGATTGATCAGATGATCATGATGGCTGTCGCGCATCTGCTCGTAGCGGGCGCGGCCCTCGCGGAAATCGTGGCGCTCGATGATGCCGGCATCCTCGAACAGCTTCACGGTGCGATAGACCGTGGAGATCGAGATCTTGTCGTCGACGGCGACGCAGCGCCGGTACAACTCCTCGACGTCGGGATGGTCGCAGGCTTCCGCGAGCACGCGGGCAATGACCCGCCGCTGCTCGGTCATGCGCATGCCGGTGGCGGCACAGCGGGCCTCGATTCCGGTGGAATTGAGCGCTGGCGTAGTTTTCAAGGAGGAGGTCATCGTGTCTCGCCTCAAGGATGCGCTTTCTGCCACCAAGCGCAGGTTACGACAAGTCCCGGCGCATCAGAAGCGCATTCAACTGTTCCCCGCCGGGCTGAAGGTAATAGCGTTCCCGACGGCCCACGGTCGCAAATCCGGCGCGTTCATAGAGTCGGCGGGCCGGCTGGTTGTTTTCCTCCACTTCGAGAAAGACCGTCCGGACCCCGCGCCCCGCAAGGTGCCCGAGATGCTGCAGCAACAGATCACGAGAAAATCCACGGCCGCGCTGATTTGGGTCAAGTGCAACTGACAATATTTCCGCTTCGTCCGCGCCGATCCGCGAGACGATGAAGCCTATGAGCTTCCGCCCGAGCCGCAGCCGATGGATCATGGTGTTGCGCTCGGCCAGCATCGCCTCGAACTCGCCTTCGCCCCAGCCGCGGTGAAACGAGGCGGCGTGGATCTGGGCGAGTCTGGCGGCGTCGCGCAGCGAGGCCGCTTCGATCAACGGTTTGGGGCTGCCGAGCCAGCGGAAGAACATGTTCATGACGAGATGGCCGTCTGCACCGGTTGACGCGTTGCGCCGGCGGGCGGCTTGACGTCGGGTGCGCGCAGATAGAATGGCCGCGCCGGCGCGTGCACTGGGTCGGCGGCCGCGCCGAGCCAGGCGACCCAGCCGATGTCGGGTCCGTCTTGCGAGTCGACCGCAACTGGCGCGGCTGATTCCTTCGGCCACCGCTCGGCCAGCAGCGCCGCGGCGTTGCCGACGAGGTGTGGGGCGCCGAGCCGCGCGACCGCCAGAACGTCGTCCAGCGCAGCCACCTGGGGCGCGACCAGCTCCTCGCCGTTGCCGCTCACGACTTGGTAGTAGACATGGTCGTGCCGGGCATCGATCGCCGAGATTACCGGGTTGGCGCGGTCCTCGCTGACGATCGGCGCCGCGTAGGCGGACAGCGTGGTCACGCCGACGACCGGCTTGTGGGCGGCCAATCCGATGCCGCGGGCGGCGGAGAGCCCGACCCTCAACCCCGTGAAGCTCCCGGGGCCGGTCGTCACCGCGATGCGGTCGAGATCGGCGAAACCGACGCCGGATTGCTGCATCACGCGCGCGAGCAGCGGCATCAGGGCCTCCGCGTGGCCGCGCTTCATCGGGAGTGTCTCCTGCGCCCGCATCAAGGCCGAATCAGTATCCAGCACGGCAGCGGCGCAATGGTCGAGGGCAGTATCGATGGCGAGGATCAACATCCGGTCGGGTTCGCATTGAAGAGAGCGCAAATACCTATTGTGGTACCGTGATAAAGTTAGTTGACGCCTTCTTACATCCTCATCGGGAAAAACGCATCAAGGCGCAACTACTGATACGCTAAGTTACTGAACTATATGCCATTTAAGCAAATCTTTCCGCGCCTGTGGGAATTATCCGCTCGGCACGTTCGGGGGAGAGATGACGCGCCGCCCGTTGGCGGATGGCCGCCCCCGTCCCGAGAAGAGGAATTTCCATGTCATTCTGGTCAGGCAGTTCGGCATCGCGCGATGCGATGGCGCAGGTCGCGGCGATCAACCGCTCGCAAGCGGTGATCGAGTTCGACACCGACGGCACGATCATCACCGCCAACCAGAATTTCCTCGACGCGATGGGCTACTCGCTGAGCGAGATCCAGGGCCGGCACCACGCGATGTTCGTGGCGCCCGAGATGCGCGACAGCGCCGAGTACCGCGTCTTCTGGGCCGATCTGCGGGCCGGGAAGTTTCGTTCGGGGGAGTACAAGCGGTTCGGCAAGGGCCACCGCGCCGTCTGGATCCAGGCGAGCTACAATCCGGTGATCGACGGCGGCAAGCCGGTCAAGATCATCAAATTCGCAACCGACATCACCGAGCAGAAGATGCGCAGCATCGAGGACGCCGGCAACATCGCGGCGATCGGGCGCGCCCAGGCGGTGATCGAGTTCAATCTCGACGGCACCATCATCGATGCCAACGATCAGTTCCTGAGCGCGATGGGCTACACGCTGGCCGAGATCAAGGGCCGGCATCACAGCATGTTCGTGCTGCCCGACGAACGCGACAGCGCCGCCTACAAGGAATTCTGGACCAGCCTCAGTCGCGGCGAATTTCGCTCGGGCGAGTTCAAGCGTTGCGGCAAGGGCGGCCGGGAGATCTGGATTCTCGCGTCCTATAACCCGATTCTCGATGACGAGGGGCGGCCGTTCAAGGTCGTCAAATACGCCTCCGACGTGACGCAGCAGAAGCTGGCTGCGGCCGATTTCGCCGGCCAGATCGCCGCGATCCGCAAGTCCCAGGCGGTGATCGAATTCGACCTGAACGGCATCGTGCTCGACGCCAACGAGAACTTCCTCGCCACGCTCGGCTACACGCTGGCGGAGATCAAGGGTCAGCACCATCGCATGTTCATGCCGGCGGGCATGGGCGACAGCGCCGCGTATCGCGAGTTCTGGGCCGCGCTCGGCCGTGGCGAATTCCAGATGGGCGAGTTCGAGCGCGCCGGGAAGGACGGACGACAGGTCTGGATTCAAGCGAGCTACAATCCGATCAAGGATCTCAACGGCAAGCCGTTCAAGATCGTGAAATTCGCGAGCGACGTCACTGCGCAGGTGATCAGCCGCATGAAGGGCGACAAGGTGCGCGGCATGATGGAGCACGTCGCCGCCGGCGCCGAGCAGCTCAATTCCTCGGTGCAGCAGATCGCCGATGCCATGGCGAAGTCGAAGGAGACGGCGACGGCGGCGGTATCGCGCGTCGAAGACGCGGACCAGCAGGCCAAGCGCCTGTCCTCGGCAGCCGGCGCCATGAGCAGCATCGTCGAGCTGATAGGCAGCATCACCGGCCAGATCAATCTCCTGGCGCTCAATGCGACGATCGAATCGGCCCGTGCCGGCGAGGCGGGGCGCGGCTTTGCCGTCGTCGCCGGCGAGGTGAAGAACCTGGCCACGCAGGCCAAGCAGGCCACCGATCGCATCGGCAGCGAGATCGGCAATCTCAACGGCATCTCGTCCGACGTCGTCGGCGCGCTCGGCGCCATCAAGAACGCGATCGAGAGCGTGAATGACTACGTTTCATCGACGGCGCACGCCGTCGGCGAGCAGAGCGCCGTCACCAGCGAGATGTCGGAGAACATGCGCCAGGCAGCTGCGGAGGCAGCGTCCATCGGCAAGGCGGCGTAGAGAGCGAATGGCGAATAGGGAGCAACGAATAGGGAATGCATCTACTCGCTACTCACTATTCCCTACTCGCTCGCCCCCCTTGTCACATCGGCCGGACTTCGACCACCTCGGGCACGAAATGCTTCAGCAGGTTCTGGATGCCGTGCTGCAGGGTCGCGGTCGATGACGGGCAGCCGGAGCAGGCGCCCTTCATGTTGAGATAGACGATGCCATCCTTGAAGCCGCGGAAGGTGATGTCGCCGCCGTCATTGGCCACGGCCGGGCGGACGCGGCTCTCGATCAGGTCCTTGATCATGCCGACCGTCTCGGTGTCGGCCTCGTCGTAGAACTCGTCGTCCTCGTCGGCGGAGTCGTCATTGGCGGCGCTGCCGTCGGCGAGCAGCGTCGCGCCCGACATGTAGTGCTCCATGATCGCGCCGAGGATCGCCGGCTTGAGGTGCTGCCATTCACCGTCGCTCTTGGTGACGGTGATGAAATCGGCGCCGTAGAACACGCCTGTGACGCCGTCGACGGCGAACAGGCGCTCGGCCAGCGGCGAGCGCGCGGCGGCGTCGCGGCTGTTGAATTCCATCGTGCCAGCGGGCAGCACGACTCGGCCCGGGATGAACTTCAAGGTGGCGGGATTGGGGGTGGCTTCGGTCTGGATGAACATGGTTTTCTCCGGCAGCGCCGGTTCAAGGCCGGCCTGTGGTGTCCTCATAGCAGATGGCGCGAGCGCGCGCACGATCAAGGGGGCTCGGCCGGCGTTTCCGCTCTAAGCCTATGAAAGAGCGTCGAGATCGGCGTCACCGAGATCGCCCGGCACGATCACCAGCGGGATCGGGAAGGCGCCGCTCGTCTTGGTGACATGGGTGACCAGGGGTCCCGGCCCCTCGGGGCCCGAATGGGCGGCGAGCACCAGCAGCGCGATGTCGCTGTCATGCTCGATCGTCTCCAGGATCTGCGCTGTCGGCTCACCCTCGCGGATGACCCGTTCCGGCGCGGTCACGCCGATCGCGGACAGCAGCGCCGCGGCCTGGTCGAGCTCGGCATGCGCTTGCTCCTGCGCCTCCGCCCGCATCAGGTCGGCGACCCCCAGCCACTGCTGGTTCTGGTCCTCCGTTTCGATGACGTGGAGCATGACGATGCGGCCACCGGAACGGACCGCCCAGCGGCCGGCATAGCGGACCGCGCGGTCCCATTCCTCGCTGTCGTCGACCACGACCAGGCATTTCGGCGCATGGCCGGTCTGGTAGCTCTGCCGCTGCGCCGCCATCGCGTTCCCGCCTGCTGCTGCGAGTCGATCCGGCCGCGATGCTGCCACAGCCCATCTCCGTTGGGGAGAGGGCTGCGGGTTCCATGGCGCCTGCAATGACACCGGTGGTGCGGCAGCAAGGCCGACTTCGGGAACTCGCGCCGTGCTGCTCTGGTCAGGGCTTGCGGATGAAGCCGACGATGTCCTTGGCCGTCTTCATGGTCTCCGCGGCGATGGCCTGGGCGCGGTCGGCGCCGTCGACCAGCACGGACTCGACATAGCCGGGATCAGCGGTCAGGCGCTTCATCTCGGCGGCGATCGGCCCGAGCTTGGTGACGCACAGCTCGACCAGCGCATTCTTGAAGCTGGAGAACTGGCCGCCGCCGAAATCCCTGAGCACATCGGCCTTGCTGCGGTCCGACAGCGCGGCGTAGATGCCGACGAGGTTATCGGCCTCGGGACGTGCGTCCAGCCCCTTTTCCTCGGTCGGCAGCGGCTCCGGATCGGTCTTGGCCTTGCGGACCTTCTGCGCGATCGTATCGGCATCGTCGGTGAGGTTGATGCGCGAATAGTCCGAGGCATCGGACTTCGACATCTTCTTGGTGCCGTCGCGCAGCGACATCACGCGCGTCGCGGGACCGGTGATGAAGGGTTCCGGCAGCGGGAAGAACAGGCCGTCGCCGAAGCCGTGGCTGCGGATCGAGTCGCCAAAATCATTGTTGAACTTTTGCGCGATGTCGCGCGAGAGCTCGAGATGCTGCTTCTGGTCCTCGCCGACCGGAACATGGGTGGCGCGGTACAGCAGGATGTCGGCGGCCATCAGCACCGGATAGTCGTACAGGCCGACCGATGCGTTCTCGCGATCCTTGCCGGCCTTCTCCTTGAACTGCGTCATGCGGTTCAGCCAGCCGATGCGCGCCACGCAGTTGAAGATCCAGGCCAGCTCGGCGTGTCCCGAGACCTGGCTCTGGTTGAACACGATGTGCTTCTTCGGATCGATGCCGGCGGCGATGAAGGCGGCCGTGACCTCGCGGGTGTTGCGCGCGAGCTCGGCGGGGCCGCCCCAGACGTCGATCGGCATGGTGATCGCGTGCATGTCGACGACGCAATAGATGCAGTTGTGGGTCTGCTGCATCTTCACGAAGTTGACGATCGCGCCGAGATAGTTGCCGAGATGCAGGTTGCCGGTCGGCTGGACGCCCGAGAAAACCCGTTCCACGAAGGCCATGATCACTGTTCCGGATGATGGATTTGGGCGTCGTTTGGCACGTGCGCCTCAAAGGTGCAAGTCGGCGGCGGGCTTTTGCCGGATCGCCCGGACGGTTTCGCGCCAGCTCACGGCGCCGAGGGACACGAGAAGCCCTCCGTAGAGGATGACGGCGCCGCCGATCAGGGCGCCGAGCAGCGCGGCCGCGCCGAGATGGCTGCTGCTCCAGGTGCCGGCAAAGCGTCCGGCGGCGATCCAGAGGACCGCGCCCATGACCATGGCGGCCAGCGTGATGCGCGGCAGCCGGCGTCGCGAGGCCGGGGAAAGCGCGAAGCCGAAGCGCGTGGCGCCGCGCCGGATCAGGACCGCGGCATTGGCCCAGGCACCGAGCGCGAGCCCCGCCGCGATGCCGCTTGCCGCGAAGACGTGTGCGAGCAGGAACGCCAGCGCGATCGCGACAGAGCATCCGATCAACGTCGCGCGCAGCGGCGTCTGCGTGTCCTCGCGCGCGAAGAAGGCGGGCTGCAGCGCCTTGGTCAGCACCTGCGCCGGCAACGCTGCCGCGAGCCATGTCAGCACCTGCGCCGTCGCGGCGGCATCGTCCGAACTGAATGCGCCATGTTCGAACAGCAAACGAATGATCGGCTCGTTCAGGATCATGAGTCCGAGCGTCGCAGGCAGCGCGAGCCCGATCGTCAGCTCGAGGCCGCGCGATTGCACCTCCGCGAGAGCCGCCTTGTTGCCCTCGTGCAGCGCGCGCGTCAGCTCCGGCACCAGCACCGTGCCCATGGCAACGCCGACGAGCCCGAGCGGCAGCTCGATCAGGCGGTTGGCGAAATACAGCCACGACACCGCGGACGGCGAGGTGGAGGCGATGATCGCGCCGCCGACCGCGAGCAGTTGCGGGCCGGCGCTGGCGACCATGCCGGGCAGCGCCTTGGCGAAGAAGCCGCGCATCTCGGCGTCGAGGGCGATACGCACCGGCGCGGCAATGCGGCTGCTGCGTCCGCGCCGCGCGAGCAACGCGAGCTGCAGCAGCCCGGCGATGCCGATGGTCGCGGCGAGCATCAGCGCGGCCCGCGAGGGATCCGGATGTTGCATCAGCAACACGATGGTCACGCTGATCAATGCCACGTTGAACAGCAGCGGGGCGAAGGCCGCGAGCGCGAAGCGTCGTTGCGCGCTGGACAGTGCGAGCAGCACCGTCGAGGGGCCGGCGAAGGCGAGATAGGGCAGCATCAGCCTGGCATCATTGACGGCCAAGGTGAGCGTCTCTTCACCGGCGAAGCCCGGCGCGAGCAGGGTCATCACGAACGGCATCAGCAGCGCCAGCACCAGGGTGGCGGCGAGCAGGCCGGCGCTGACGGTGCCGAGCACACGGCCGGCAAAAGCTGCCGCATGTGTCGTACCAGCCTGCTGGTATATTCGCAGCCAGGCCGGCACCAGGGCCGCATTGAGGGCGCCCTCCGTCAGCAATCGCCTGATGACGTTGACGAGTTGAAACGCTGCGAGAAATGCGTCCGCAACCGGACCGGCGCCGAGCAGCGCGGCCATCAGCGCATCCCGGATGAAGCCGAGCAGGCGCGAAGCCAGTGTTCCTGACACCACAGTCACGAATGAGCGGATCATCAGGCTTCTATAGCAGCGCCGCTTGTGATAGGCCGCAGCGTTTGCAAAACGCCGTAAACGGGGCCAGTGGATGACTGACGCGAAATACGATGTTCTCGGGATCGGCAACGCGATCTTCGACGTGCTGGTGCATGCCGATGAAGCCTTTCTCGCCCGGCACGGCATGACCAAGGGCAGCATGGCGCTGATCGACGAGGCCCGCGCGGCCGCGATCTATGCCGATATGGGCCCGGCCACCGAGATGTCCGGCGGTTCGGGGGCCAACACCATCGCCGGCCTCGCCAGCCTGGGCGCGCGTGCCGCCTACGTGGGCAAGGTCAAGGACGACCAGATCGGCCGGATGTACCGGCACGATATCCGTGCCGCCGGCGTGACCTTCGATACCGCGCCCGCTGCCGACGGCCCGGCGACCGGCTGCTGCTACATCCTGGTGACGCCGGACGGCGAGCGCACCATGAACACCTATCTCGGCGCCGCGCAAAATCTCACCGCCGCGGACATCGATCCCGCGCAGATTGCGGCGGCGCGCATCATCTATCTCGAAGGTTATCTGTGGGACCCGAAGGACGCCAAGGATGCGTTCGTGAAGGCGGCGGCGATCGCGCATGACGCCGGACGCGAGGTCGCGCTGACCCTGTCGGATTCGTTCTGCGTCGACCGCTATCGCGAGGAGTTTCTCGACCTGATGCGCGGCGGCACCGTCGATCTCGTGTTCGCCAACGAGGCCGAGCTGCATTCGTTGTACCAGACCTCGGATTTCGACGGCGCGCTGAAGCAGCTGCGCGAGGACGCCACGCTCGGCATCGTCACCCGCAGCGAAAAGGGCTGCGTCGTGGTGTCGAATGACGGCGTGATCTCGGTGCCGGCGCATCCGATCGAGAGCCTGGTCGATACCACCGGCGCCGGCGATCTGTTCGCCGCCGGCTTCCTGTTCGGGCTGGTGCGCAAGACCGGCTACGAGATGGCCGGCCGCCTCGGCGGCCTGGCTGCGGCCGAAGTGATCCAGCACATCGGCGCAAGGCCGCAGGTGTCGCTGAAGGAACTGGCGGTGCAGAGCGGGCTGAAGGTTTAGGCCTGGGCTGAGGCGGCTCGGCCATTCTCTGTCGCGTGTGACACATCTCTCTCCATCGTCATGGCCGGGCTTGACCCGGCCATCCACGATCTTCGGTTTGCAGGATCAAAGACGTGGATGCCCGGGACAAGCCCGGGCATGACGCGCAACTAACAACGATCTTGCCTGCGTGGATCGAGCGTTGGGTTCTCTCACGCCGCCTTCTTGCCCGCCGCATCCAGCCCGGCATACACGCCGCGCTCGAAGCCGGCAAAGGTCTCCAGGCACAGCCGGTCGGCGAACGGCAGCAGCTGCATCAGGATCACGCCGGTGACGTCACGCGCCGGATCGATCCAGTAGTAGGTGTTGGCAAGGCCGGCCCAGGCGAGGCTGCCGGCGCTGCGGCCTTCCGGAGTCTGCGCGGTCGTGATCATGAAGCTGAGGCCCCATTTCTTGACGATGTCGGGATAGAGATCGACGTCGTTGGTCACGCCGGGCACGGCCGCGGCCATCTTCGTCATCTCGAGCTCGCCGATGTGGTTGTCGCGCATCGCCGCGACCGTCTCGGGCTTGAGCACCTGGTTGCCGTTGCCGCGGCCATTGTTAAGGATCATCCGGGTGAAGCGGATGTAGTCGCCGGCCGTGCCGTAGAGCCCGCCGCCACCCATGTGGAATTCCGGCTCCTGCTCGAGTTCGAACGGAATCGGCGCGAGACTGCCGTCCTCGCCGCGCGCATGCATGCCGACCAGGCGGGCGCGCTGCGACGGACCGAGCTTGAAGCCGGTGTCGTCCATGCCGAGCGGCGCGAACAGATGGTCGCGCAGGTAGGCGTCGAGCTTCTGGCCGCTGGCGGCCTCGACCGCCTTGCCGACGAAGTCGATGTTGATGCCGTATTCCCAGCGCGTGCCGGGATCGGAGGCGAGTGGCAGCGCCAGCGCATCGTTCTTGCAGGTAATGATGCCGGGCGTGCCGGCCTTCTGCACATAAGTGGCCATGTCGCCGTTCCACATGTCGTAGCAGAAGCCGGCGGTGTGAGTCATCAGATGGCGCAGCGTGATCGCGGTCTTCGCCGGCCGCAGGATCGGGTCGCCATTGGCGTCGAAGCCGTCGAGCACCTTGGGCGCCGCGAGGTCGGGCAGCACCGTGCCGATCGGCGCATCCAGCGACAGCCGGCCCTGCTCGACCAGCTGCATCCCGGCCGCGCAGGTGATGGCCTTGGTCATCGAGGCGATCCAGAACACGCTGTCGGCGGTCATCGGATCGTCGCGGCCGAGGTCTCGCCTGCCGAAGGCGCCTTCGTAGATGATGCCGTTGCTGTCGGCGGCGACGGCGACGACGCCGGGGATCGCTCCCGCCTCCGCCTTCTGCCGCAGCACGCCGTCGATGTCGGTCTTGTTCTGCATGGTCTCCTCCGTTCCGTTCTTGATGACGGTAGGCGATTGTTCCTCGCGCCGGCCCGGCCAGCAAGGACCGCCGGTCCCACGGCCGGTCGCGATCTCGTGATGATGCGGCGCGAACGAAGCAGCCGGGGACAACAGCGCTGCGGAGGCCACAGCGCTTCAATTTTCCGCCAGAATCATGATTAGTTCCATGTAGCCGCGAGACCGACACATGGGGGCCATGTTCCCACCACGGGCTTGCGCCTGTTGTGAGTTGCAACCATTTTTGCATTAAAGAGTTCGAGAACCGGCTTTTTCGAGCCGATGACGTGTTTTGGCGGCAATGTCCGCCGTTGGGGGCGATATGATTTCGACATGGAGCGAGTGGAAGCGGTATCCCCGCCCGGGGCGCGGTGACAATATCGAGGCGCCCATCACGCCCGGCATCTACGAAGTGCGCATTGCGGCGACCGGAGCGCTGTACGCGTTCGGCGCGGTCGACAATGTGGCGCAGGCGCTGGCGCTGCTGCCCGTGGGGCAGAAATCATGGTTCGGCCGCCGTGATCCCGCCACCTTGCCGGACCTGGAATACCGCACCTGCGCCACCTCGACCAAGGCCGACGCCAAGGCGGCGGCGGAGCGCATGATCGGCCGCCGCGAGACCTATATGAGCGGCGCGGCCTGATCCCGCGCCGGCGCGTCGGCATTCAGCATCCGGTGCCGTACAGGCACGGATCGCCGGATCGAATGTACCGTTGAGGAGGCGCACGAGTCGTGCGCTGCCGCCGGGGCTTGGCTATAGTCGGGGGAAAGATCGCTCGCTCCGAGGAGTAGCCCGATGACACCGCCCGCCGCCGCCCGTGCCTCCACTGCCGCTCCGAGCCTGCGTGACCGCCTGAAGGATCCGTCGCTGCTGCGCGAGCAGTGCTACATCGATGGTGCGTGGGTCGGTACGCCGGTGCTCCCGGTCAACAATCCCGCCACCGGCGCCGAGCTCGCCAAGGTCGCGCAACTCGGTGCTGCGGAGACCACGCGAGCCGTCGAGGCCGCCGCGCGCGCGTTCCCGACCTGGGCCAGGCTGACCGCCAAGCAGCGCTCCAACATCTTGCGCAAATGGTTCGAGCTCATCACGGCCAACCGCGAGGACCTCGCGCTGATCCTGACCTCCGAGCAGGGCAAGCCGCTGACGGAGGCGCTCGGCGAGGTCGATATCGGCGCCGCCTATATCGAGTTCTTCGCCGAGGAGGCGCGCCGCGTCTATGGCGAGACCATCCCGACGCAGAAGCCGGATGCACGTCTCCTGGCGCTGAAGCAGCCGATCGGCGTCTGCGGCGCCATCACGCCGTGGAATTTCCCGAACTCGATGATCACCCGCAAGGTGTCGCCCGCGCTGGCGGCCGGCTGCACCGTGGTGCTGAAGCCGGCCAACGAGACGCCGCTGTCGGCGCTGGCGCTCGCCGTGCTGGCCGAGCGCGCCGGGATTCCTGCGGGCGCGCTCAACATCATCACCGGCGATGCGCCTCCGATCGGCAAGGTGCTGTGCGAGCATCCGTCGGTGCGCTTCGTCGGCTTCACCGGCTCGACCGAGGTCGGCAAGATTCTCTATCGCCAGTCGGCCGGCACGGTGAAGAAGCTCGGCCTCGAGCTCGGCGGCAACGCGCCGTTCGTGGTGTTCGACGATGCCGACGTCGATGCCGCCGTCGAGGGCGCGATGGTCTCGAAATATCGCAACATGGGCCAGACCTGCGTCTGCGCCAACCGCCTCTACGCGCAGGACGGCATCTACGACCAGTTCGTGCACAAGCTCGCCGCCAGGGTCGCGGCGATGAAGATCGGCGACGGCACCGAGGCCGGTGTGGTGCAGGGACCGCTGATCAACGAGGAAGCGGTCGAGAAGGTCGAGCGCCACATCGCCGATGCGGTCAAGGGCGGCGCCAGGATCGTCACCGGCGGCAAGCGCCATGCGCTCGGCCGCACCTTCTTCGAGCCGACCGTGCTGTCGGACGTGAAGGCCGATGCGCTGGTCGCGCATGAAGAGACGTTCGGCCCGCTCGCGCCGGTCATTCGTTTCCATAGCGAGGCCGATGTGATCGCGATGTGCAACGCCTCGCCGTTCGGTCTCGCGTCCTACTTCTTCGCCCGCGATCTCGGCCGGGTCTGGCGCGTCGCGGAGGCGCTGGAGTCGGGCATGGTCGGCGTCAACACCGGCCTGATCACCACCGAGGTCGCGCCGTTCGGCGGCGTCAAGGAAAGCGGCCTCGGACGCGAGGGCTCGCATCACGGCATCGAGGAATATCTCGAGATCAAATACGTGATGATGGCGGGCGTCTGAACCTCGGACGCCTGAGTTCAGGCGATCTTCGGCAGCTTGTCGACCGGCACCAGGTAGGACTTGTTGCCGACCTGAAAGATGACCTTGCCGCTCTTGCCGTCGGTCGTCGAGATCTGCGACTGGCCGAACATGATGACGTTGTTGTAGACGATCCCCGTGCCCTCGCGCGTGACGCCGTTGGTCGTCACGCTGACCTGCGCCTCCTTGCCGCTGACGGACAGCACGCGAAAGCTCGCGCTCTGGCCGTTCTCGCCGGAGTAGCCGGCCCAGCTGCCGACCAGATTGCTCTCGTCGGCTGGAGGCGCCTGCTTTTCAAGCATCGCGGTGGCCTTGCCGCCGCCGGCCGAGAACAGCAGCACCGCGTTCTTGCCGTTCTTGGTGCCGAGCGTGACCGCGCCGAAGTCGATGGTCGAGCCATTGACCTGGCCGATGCCGCGCTCGGTGCGGCCGTTGTGGGTGTATTCCACCGTGGCCGCGGCGCCTCTGATGTTGACGACCTTGAAGCTCACGGCCTGGCCGTTGGCCGTCCAACTGCCCTTCCACTCGCCGAGCAGGTTGCTCTGGCGATAGACCCGCTCATTGGCGGGCGAGATCTGGTTGGTGCTTTGGATGGCGACCATGCGTGCTTCCAAGGAGCTCGATTGCTCGTTTACCCCGTATGTCGGATCGTTGCAGAGTGTTGCTAACGAGACGTAGGTCGAGGGGGTTAATGAAACGTAAACTGGCCCCGGCGAGCCGCCCGGGTCGCGGTGCGGCCCATCGTCTCAGCGTCCTCCGGAGCGATGGCGGTCATGGCCGGATGAATGCAGCAGCGAGGGGCACCTGGCGACCTGGGAGCGAGCGGGCGCTTGCCGCGGAGCGCCGGATCGCCGACCATGATGCAGCGAACCACGCCCTCTGTTTTGCGAGCCCACTATGACCGCAGCCCTCACGCGCAGCAGCGTTGGCCAGCTTCAGGACGCGGAGGCGCGCCGCCTCGATGGGGATGGCTATCTGCTGCTGCGCGGTGCGATTCCGGCGGACTGGCTTGTCGCATTACGCGACGCCTTCGAGCTGGGCACGCGGCCGTCCGAGCAATGGCCGGTGCCGCGCGGCCGCGACTGGCGCCACGCCATGGTCGATCTCGATGCGACGGTGCAGCAGGTTTGCCGCCTGCCGGTGATGCTCGCCGCCGTGCATCATGTCCTGAAGGCGCCGTTCTTCCTCGGCCAGGTCGAAGGGCGCGAGCCGTGTGCCGATGGCGGCCAGCAGCCGCTGCATCGCGACGGCGTCGATCGCCGGCGCACCGACGCCGTGTCGGCGCTGGCCTTTCTCGATTCCTTCGGCCCCGACAATGGCGCCACGCAAGTGGTGCCGGGCTCGCATCGCCTCGACGCGGACGATGCGCGGGCCGCGTCGTCTGCGTTCGTCACGGCGGGCGAGGCCGGCGACATCCTGCTGTTCGACGTCAACCTGCTGCACGGCGCGACGCGCAACCGCAGCGGCGCCCGCCGTCGCTCGCTGCTGATCACTTACGCCGTCTTCTCGCAGCAAGAGGACTGGCGCAGGACGCGCAAGTTGCGCGCGGTGCGGATGGATCAGGACGAGATTTTCGGGGCTGACTGATCCGGCTGCGTCATGACCGCCGTCATCCCGCGGCGAGGCCGCGGGCCTGGGAACATGCCACGACGTCGATCGTGACAGCGCAGAACGACCCGCGCCGACTCGTTCCGACGTCACGCGCCCGTGGTTTGGTCAGACAGAGAGAACGCTCATGAAGCTGTACGATGCCGCAGTCGCCCCAAGCCCGCGCCGCGTGCGGATCTTTCTCGCCGAGAAAGGTCTCGCCATTCCCATGGTTCGGCTTGATCTGCGTGCCGGCGAGCAGTTCGAGCCGGAGTTTCGCGCGCTGAATCCGCAATGCACCGTTCCGGTGCTGGAGCTCGACAGCGGGGCTGCCATCACCGACGTCATCGCGATCTGCCGCTATCTCGAGGAGCTGCATCCCGCACCGCCTCTGATGGGCCGCGACGCCGAAGAACGGGCGCTCATCGAATGCTGGATCCGGCGGATCGAATGGGACGGTCTCTACGCTCTCCAGGAGGCCTTTCGCAACGGCACCCCTGGGCTGGAGCGCCGGGCATTGCCGGGTCCGCTGCCGCTCGAGCAGATCCCGGCGCTCGCGGAGCGCGGACGCCTGCGCGTCGCGCACTACTTCGCATGGCTCGACGCGCGGCTGGCCGAGCACGCCTTCGTCTGCGGGCCCGATTTCAGCATCGCCGACATCACCGCCATGGTGTCGGTCGACTTTGCAGCCCGCGCCAAGCTCGATCCGCCGAATCATCTCCATCATCTCAGGCGATGGTACGGCGAGGTTTCGAGCCGTCCGAGCGCAAAGGCTTAGGGCGGATGCGTGCCCGCGAGTCTCTTCAGCGTGATCCGAAGCGCTGTTTGGCGGTGTCGGTGACCGGCGTATAAAGACTGACGATCGTGCCCTCCGGGTCGCGGAACTGAGCGGCGCGGTTGCCCCACGGCATCGTCTTCGGCGCGTGCACCACCTCGACCTCGTCCTTCAACCGCGCGAAATCACCATCCACGTCGTCGACCTCGAACTCCAGAATGGCGCTGCGATTGGCGCCGGGCTCGGCGCTGCCCTCCTTGAACAGCGCCACGGTCTCGGCGCTGCCGATCGCGAGCGTTGCGCGCGACGTGACGATCTCGGCGAACACCGGCGCCGGCCAATCCGCCGTCTGCTCGGTGACCTTTTCGTAGAAGCTGACCACGGCCTTGATGTCGGCCGCCACCAGACGGGTCGATGCGAACTTCATGACTTTTACCTTGCGTTCGAGGATCGGTCCCCGACCCGCTATCGCAGGGCTGCTGACAGCCTTGTGTCAGCAATGGTGTCCCAGCATCGGCCGCATTACGCCGCGAGCTTCGCCAGCCCCTCCCAGTCGAACGCGATGCCATGGCCCGGCCGCGCCGGCGCCTGGGCCAGGCCATCCCTGAGCACGAGCGGATGCTCGATGTAGCGGTCGAGGCCAAAACCGTGCGCTTCGAGGAACGAGCGGTTCGGGCAGGCCGCCAGCAGGTGCACGGTGATATCGTGCGCGCCATGGCTGGTCACCGGCAGATTGAACGCCTCGGCGAGCCGCGCGATCTTCATGAACGCGGTGACGCCGCCGCAATTGGTCACGTCGGGTTCGGGATAGGACACCGCACCGGCGGCGATGTAGTTCTTGAAGTCCCACAGCGAGCGCAGATTTTCACCGGCCGCGATCGGCACGCCGCCGGCGCTCAGGATGCGCGCGTGGCCGGCGATGTCGTCGGGAATGGTCGGCTCCTCCAGCCAAGTGAGATCGAACGGCTGCAACGCGCGGGCGGCGCGGATCGCCTCCTCGACCGTCCACTTCATGTTGGCATCGGCCATCAGAGGAAAGCCGTCGCCGAGATGTTGCCGCATCGCCTGCACGCGCGCGACGTCGGCGGAGAGAGCCGGCCGGCCGACCTTCATCTTGATGGCGCGAAAGCCCTTGGCGAGATTGTCGTCGGTCTGCTTCAGCAGAGCGTCGACCGACAGATCGAGGTCGATGCCGCCGGCATAGCAGGGCACCCGGGCATCGAAGCCGCCGAGCAGCCGGAACAGCGGCAGCTTCGCGCGCCGCGCCTTCAGATCCCACAGCGCGATGTCGAGCGCCGACAGCGCCAGCACGACTGGACCGCCGCGCCCGCCATAATGCAGGCCCCACCACACCCGATGCCAGATCGCCTCGGTGTCGTCGGCCTCGTGCCGCGCAACCAGATCGGGGATCTCGCGCCTGACGATGTCGGCGACCGCGGGGCCGTTGCGGCCGACCGTGTAGGTGTAGCCGACACCCTCCGCGCCGTCGGCATCGCGCACCCTGCACGTGATCAACTCGAAGGCTGTCATCTCGCCATGCGTGCTGTCGGACAGCGTGACGGAAAGTGGGATGCGATAAAGACCGGTCTCGATCGATGCGATCACTGCCATCGGCTCGGTTCCTTCCTTGGCGTTTCTTATCAGCGTAGGCCTGCGGCGGACCGCGGGCAATTGCTCAAGCCATCGGCCTGATGCATTCATTGTCGCGGCGGAACTGATGCCCGCGTCTGCGCGGCGCGGAGCGGGCGTTTACGCGTCTCACACCGGCCGCTATGCTCGGACATGTCTCCGGTTCACTCAGCGCTGCTCGACCTCGACGGCACGCTGATCGACTCGCGCCCCGGCATTGTCGCGAGCGCGCTCGCGGCAATGCGGTCGCTCGGTCATGCGCCTGACGACACGCTCGACGTCACCGCCGTGATCGGTCCGCCGCTGCAGGACATGCTGCGTGTGCTGCTGCAGGCCCACGGCGACGGTCGCGTCGACGAGGCCGTCGTGGCCTACCGCGAGCACTATGGCGAGATCGGTCTGTTCGGCAGCACGCTCTATCCCGGCATCCGGGAGGCGCTGCAGGCGATGCACGATGCGGGCTTGCGCATCTATCTCGCAACGTCGAAGCGCGAGCTGTTCGCGCGGCGCATCCTGGAGCATCTCGATCTCATATCGTATTTCCAGGCCATTCATGGCTCGGTGCCGTCGGGTGCGCTGGATCACAAGCCCGAGTTGCTCGCGCATATCCTCACCGAACGGAATATCGCCGCGCGCGACAGCCTCATGGTCGGCGACCGCCGCCACGACATCGCAGGCGCCCATGCCGTGAAGATGCGGAGTCTCGGCGCGCTCTGGGGCTATGGCAGCCGCGACGAGCTCGAAACCGCCGGTGCAGACCGTCTCGTGGAAAATCCAGATGATCTGGCGCGCGCGGTGCTGACGATGCTGAGGCGTTAGTCCGGTTCGAGGCGGTGACGCAGATGATCGCCTGCGCGTCGCAACCTTGCACTGGAACCGGAAAGTCGCGAAGATCGCGGCCAGCTCAGTGATCATTCCGGGAATACCAGCATATGCAGTTTGACGACGTCATCCTCGGCCGCCGCAGCATCCGTGGCTACAAGCCGGATCCGGTGCCGCGGGCGCTGATCGAGGAAATCCTCACGCTGGCGATGCGCGCGCCATCGTCGATGAACACCCAGCCGTGGAATTTCTACGTCATCACCGGCGAGCCGCTCAACCGCATCCGTGCCGGCAACACCGAGCGCATGCTCGCCGGCGTGCCGCAGTCGCGCGAGTTTCGCATCGGTCAGCCGTTCGACGGCGCGCACCGCGAGCGCCAGATCGGCGTCGCCAAGCAATTGTTCTCCGCGATGGGCATCGCGCGCGACGACAAGGAGAAGCGCCAGGACTGGGTGCTGCGCGGCTTCCGCCAGTTCGATGCGCCGGTCTGCATCATCGTCACCTATGACCGCGTGCTCGACGGCAGCGACGACACGCCGTTCGACTGCGGCGCCGTCACGACCGCGCTGGTCAATGCCGCATGGTCACGCGGCCTCGGCGCCGTCATCAACAGCCAGGGCATCATGCAGTCGCCCGTCGTGCGTCAGCACGCCGGCATCGCCGACGATCAGGTCATCATGAAGAGCATCGCGCTCGGCTGGCCGGATCATGATTTCCCGGCCAATGCCGTGGTGTCGGAACGGAAGTCGGTGAAGGACGCGACGGTGTTCGTGGGGTTCGGGGATTAGTGGCGGGCCGGGAGATGAGGTCCGTAGACCGATGAGGCCAATGACGTGCGTTGTCGGATCCAAGCTGTAGCGTGGGCAAAGCCGCCGCCGAAGGCGGCAGCGTGACCACCGTCGACCGGCGCATTCGTCTGCCGATAGCGTCACTGCACGTGCTGCAGCGGCAGCGGTGCCGCGGCCTTGCGGGTCTGGATCGCGATGTTGCTTTTGACCTCGCGGACGATGGGCAGGTTCAGCAGCCGCTCGACCAGGAACTGCCGGTAGTGCTCCAGGTCGGCCGTGACGACCTCGAGCAGATAGTCCGACTCGCCGGAGACCAGATGGCAGGCCAGGACTTCCGGCATCGCGCAGACGGCCTCTTCGAAGGCCAGAGCGTGCTCGTTCGCATGTCCCGCGATCTTGATCGCGAGGAATGCCGAGAATCCGAGGCCGACGCCGTCGCGATTCAGGACCGCGCGATAGCCCTGGATGACGCCGTCCTGCTCCAGCCGCTTGACGCGACGAAGACAGGGAGACGGGGACAGGCCGACCCGGTCGGCCAACTCGACATTGCTGAGCCGGGCGTCGGCCTGCAATTCCCCGATGATGCGCTGGTCGATCGCATCGAGCTTGGCTTTTGGCATATCTCTGACATCAGTCGCGGAAAACAGCGGGTTTATTGCGTAACGAGCCCGTACGTTAGCACAGTTCGCAAGGACATGCGCGCCGGTTCGGGGCGAGGATGACGTGCTTCCCACGAGCCTCCGGAGACCTGGATATGACCGACACCGCTGTGCCCCAGACGTTGCTCGATGCCGTCGAGCGATACTTCGACACCATGTTCGACTCTGATGTCGAACGATTTGACCGGGTGTTTGCGCCGACCGCGCAACTGCACGGCCTGCGTGACGAGGCTCTGCGCGTCCTGACCGCGGCCGAGTATCGTCAGCTGTTGACGACCACCCCCTCGCCGCAGTCGAAGAGCGCGCCCCGCCAGCAGGAAATTCTGCTGATCGACTTCGCATCATCCACGCAGGCGGTCGTGAAGGTTCGCGTCAGGATCGATCTGATTCTCTATCTCGACTATCTCTGCTTTCACCTGATTGGCGGCGAGTGGCTGGTGACGGCCAAGTCGTTTCATGTGGAGCGGCGTTTTGCGGACGGGAAGTAATTGTTCAGCCGACCTGCGCCAAATGCGCGCCGTACGCAACTGCCCGTCGGGCTATTCTGCCGCACCAGTTTGTGTTTGCTAATTTTCCGAAATCATGTTCTTATCCCTGCATCCCGTCCTCATGCAGAGGGGCGTACGCGTCGTCACGATACGTAGAGGCGGGGAGCGGTGGCCGCGGGTCTGTCAGGTGCTGATGCGCTGGACGATGGACAGCTCGCGGACGTTCAAGCTGTGTGGTCCTGGCGCCCCGAAGCTGGCGCCAAGTCCGCGGTGACGCGATCCCTGACAGGACGTGTCATCAGGGCGACGGGGGCAAACAAGCCGGTCCCCGGGGAGCAACTGTCTTTTTTGTAGACCGGTGATCGGCCGGCCTCAAGGCTGG
>NZ_JBNPUO010000008.1:0-460221 GCF_051168215.1 Bradyrhizobium sp. HKCCYLRH2015
GGCGATGCTCAAGACCGCAGAAGAATCCACGCCATGCACCATGTCCAGTCTGTCTGAACCGGACAGCCGTGGGCTTGACCCGGCCATCCATCTTTCGAGTGAGGATGGATGCCCGGGCCTTCGCCGTGCCGAAGCGGCTACGGCCGCGCAGGCGGGTCAAGCCCGGGCATGACGAGTCCCCTATTGTCAGGCCATTTTGGGGTCTAGACACGCGAGACGCTGTCACGCCAGCGCCTCGCTCTTCAGCAGGCGCTCCAGCGTCTCCAGCCGGTCGGCGTCGCGCGGCGGCTTGTCCCAGCGCAGCCGGCTGATGCGCGGAAAGCGCATCGCGATGCCGGATTTGTGCCGCGGCGAGCGCTGCAGGCCCTCGAACGCCACTTCGAGCACAAGGCCCTGCTCGGGCTCGTGCACGACATGCCGCACGGGACCGAACTTCTCGGTGGTGTTGCGGCGGACGAAGCGGTCGATCTGCAGGAGCTCCTCGTCGGTGAAGCCGAAATAGGCCTTGCCGACGGGGACGAGCTGATCGCCGCCGTCTCCTGCCGTCCAGACGCCGAACGTGTAGTCGGAGTAATAGGACGAGCGCTTGCCATGGCCGCGCTGCGCATACATCAGCACGGCATCAATGATGTGCGGATCGTGCTTCCACTTCCACCATTGCCCCTTGGGACGGCCGGGCAGATACAGCGCGTCCCGCCGCTTCAGCATCACGCCTTCGACCGCCTCGGCATCGTCGCCGGCACCGGCCGAGGCGGGATTGGCACGCGCAGCCTTCAGCTCGTCCCAGGTCGCGAACGCAATCGTCGGCGACAGGTCGACGCGCGGGTCATCCAGACGCCGGATGAACGCTTCGAGCCGCTCGCGCCGCTGTTCGAACGGCAGCTCGCGCAGATCGTGCTCCTCATCGCCGAGCAGGTCGTAGGCGCGCAGGTGGATCGGATACTCCTTCATCAGCTTCGGCGACACCGTCTTGCGGTTCAGCCGCTGCTGCAGCACGTTGAAGCTCTGCACGCGACGGTCGCGCACCACCAGCAGCTCCCCGTCGAGCGCGCCGGGCAGATGCAGCGAGGGCAGCAGGTCCGGGAAGCTTGCCGTGATGTCCTCGCCGCTGCGCGAATACAGCCGCGTGACGACGCGGCCATCGGCCTCGCGGCCGCTCACTGCCTGCACGCGGATGCCGTCCCATTTCCATTCCGCGATGTAGTCGGCTGCCTTCATGTTGGCGAAGTCGTCGTCGTCGACGGCATGCGCCAGCATCACCGGCCGGAACGGCGCGGGATCGCGATTGACCGGCTTGTCGCCGCGGCCTTCCAGCCAGGCGAACAGGTCGAGATAGGGCGGCGCGAGGCCCGGCCAGATCAGCTCGACCTCGTGCGGGTCCTTGTCGCCGAGGGCGGCGGCCGCGGTCTTGGCGAGGCGCGCGGAGATGCCGATGCGCAACGCGCCGGTGACGAGCTTCAGCAGTGCCCAGCGCCCAGTTTCGTCGAGTTCATCCAGCCATTGCGCGAGCTGCCGCGGCATCTCGGTCTTGCCGAGCGTGCGCAAGGTGGTGACGACCTCGGTCAGCGTCGGCGGTGGCGGGTTGTTGTGGCCTGCGGCGTGCGATCCGGGTGTGTGCGCTTCAGGGAAACCGCCTGTGTGGCACCCCCCTCCCTGACCCTCCCCCACAAGGGGGGAGGGAACGGAGAGAGCGGAGCTCGGAGGGGCAAGAGCACTTTTCGAGCTGCCGTTCGCTATCGAATGAGATGCAAACTCCGGGTCCCACTCGGCTCCCTCCCCCCTTGTGGGGGAGGGCTGGGGAGGGGGGTACCCGGAAACGAGCTGCTTATTAGGAGCGCCCTTCGGCCACATCAGCGCGACCGTCTCCGAGAGATCGCCGACATAGTCATACGACAGCGCGAACAGCACCGGATCGGTGCGCGCGGCGATGAGATCGCGGATCAGCGCCGGCTTGGCGTGCTTGAACGACAGCGCGCCGGTCAGCGCGCCCAACGCGTAGCCGCGATCGGGATCCCCGACCTCGCGGAAATACGCCGTCAGCAGCCGCAGCTTGTTGTTGCGGCCGGGCTCGTAGGCGAGGCGGTCGAGCAGCTCGGCGAAGCGGTTCATGCCTCGGCGTCCTCCGTCGCCGCCACTTCGCTCTCCTCCTCGTCGCCGTAGCCGACCAGGTCGAGCGGCCGCGCGGCAAGCCCGCGCGACTGGCACCAATGCACCAGCGCGTCCTCCTGCCCATGGGTGACCCACACTTCGCTTGCGCCGGTCGCCGCGATCGTCGCGGTCAGCCCGTCCCAGTCGGCATGGTCCGAGATCACCAGCGGCAGCTCGATGCCGCGCTGCCGGGCTCTGGCGCGCACCCGCATCCAGCCCGAGGCGAAGGCGGTGACGGGATCGGGAAAGCGCCGGGTCCACAGGTCGGAGGTCGCGCTCGGTGGCGCAAGCGTGATGGTGCCGGCAAGCTCGGCCTTCTTGACGCCCTTCACAGGCCGCAACTCGCCCAGCGCGATGCCCTTGTCCTGATAGTAGCGCGTGATCTTCTCCATCGCGCCATGTAGGTAGATCGGCCGATCATAGCCGGCCTCGCGGATCAGCGCGATCACGCGCTGCGCCTTGCCGAGCGAATACGCGCCGACCAGATGCGCGCGCTCGGGAAACAGCGCCACCGAGGCCAGCAGCTTGTTGACCTCCAGCGCCGCGTCGCCGTGACGGAAGACGGGCAAGCCGAACGTGGCCTCGGTGATGAAGACGTCGCATTGCACGAGCTCGAACGGCGCACAGGTCGGATCGCGCGCATCCTTGTAGTCGCCGGAGGCGACGATGCAGGTCCCGCCGCGGGACACCTTGATCTGCGCCGAGCCCAGCACATGGCCCGCCGGGTGGAAGCTCACGGTGACGTCGCCGAGCCTGATCTCCTCGCCATAGCGGATCGGCTGCGTGTTGCCGGCAAAATTCTCGCCATAGCGCAGCCGCATGATGTCCAGCGTCTCCTGCGTCGCCAGCACGGCGCCGTGGCCGGCACGGGCATGATCGGAATGGCCGTGGGTGATCAGCGCCCGCTCGACCGGGCGCACGGGATCGATATGAAAGCCGCCGGACTTGCAGCACAGGCCGGACGGAACAGGCAACAGAATGTCTTGCGGGCGCATCAAGTTCATATAGGTCTCGTCAGCCGGATTTTCAGTCTGTCCCATTCCCGGCCGGGATGCGCGGGCTTGACCCGCGCATGCATCTCCTGGAATGACAGCCCGCCCAGACCACGGTTCCAGCATGCCCCACCGTTTCTTCCTCTCCTCCGGCGACCTGATCGCCGACCGCCGCTACGAGTTCGCCCGCGACCTGCAATTGAAGGGCGATCTGGCCGCGGCCGCGGAGGTGATGGAGCAGGCCATCGAGGTCGCGCCGAACTTCGCCTCGGCGTGGTTCGAGCTCGGCCAGATCAGGATTGCGCTCGGCGAAACCGACAAGGCGGTCGCCGCGTTCCAGAACGCCCGGGCCGCCGATCCGGATGACCGCCATGGCGCCGGCGTGCGGCTGATGCAGCTCGGTGCCGCGCCGCTGTCGGATATGCCGAAGGCCTATGTGCAGTCGCTGTTCGACCAATACGCGCCGCGCTTCGAGTCCGAGCTGATCGAGCGGCTCAACTACCGGGCGCCGAACATCCTGTTCAAGGCCGTGCTCGCGGTGCGCGCGGCCGAGCGCAAGCCGGCCTACTTCAAGCGCGCGATCGATCTCGGCTGCGGCACCGGGCTGGGCGCGGCGGCGTTCGCCAAGAACGTCGACAGCATCATCGGCATCGACCTGTCGGCCGGCATGATCGCGGAAGCGCGCGCCACCGGGCTCTATGCCGGGCTCGAGGTCGACGATATGACTGCAGGGCTGGCGCGCCAGGACGATGCGTCTGCGGATCTCATTCTTGCTGCCGATGCGATGGTCTATGTCGGCGACCTCGGCCCGGTGTTGCGCGAGGCGCAACGTGTGCTGATGCCGGGGGGGCTGCTGACCTTCACCGTCGAGACCCATGACGGCGACGGTGTCATCATGGGCAAGGGGCTGCGCTATGCCCATGGCGCGGAATATGTCCGTGGCGTGATCGCAGCCGCGGGATTGAAGCTGGCTCATCTCGCGCCGGCGTCGCCGCGCACCGAGGAGCAGCTGCCGGTGCGCGGGCTGGCCGTGGTCGCCACCAGGACTTGAGTCTACACGCTATTGAATGCGCTGCACGCGGCGTCCAATGCGGCAACTTCGCTCTTGCCGCAGCTCTCCCGATGCCAAAAAATGCCGGCAGTCCAGGGAGAGACAAAAATGAAAAAACATCTGACGCGGCGCGATTTCTGCGCCACCGCGCTTGCGACCATCGGCGCCTCGACGATCGCGTCGCCCTATGTCTGGGCCGCCGAGAAGAAGTATGACGCCGGCGCCAGCGATACCGAGATCAGGATCGGCCAGACCATTCCGCATTCCGGCCCGGGTTCGCTGTATGGCGTGCTCGGCCGTGTCGGCGAGGCCTATTTCCAGATGCTGAACGAGCAGGGCGGCATCAACGGGCGCAAGGTCAAGTTCCTGACGATGGACGATGCCTATAGCGCGCCTAAATGCGTCGAGGCGACCCGGCGGCTGGTCGAGCAGGACGAGGTGCTGGCGCTGTACGGCTCGCTCGGCACCGCGCCGCAGACCGCCGTGCACAAATATCTCAACTCCAAGGGGGTGCCGCAGCTCCTGCTCAACACCGGCGCCTCGAAGTGGAACGACCCCAAGAACTACAAATGGACCATGGCCGGCCTGCCGCTTTATCCGACGGAGGCGCGCATCCTCGCCAAGCATGTGCTGAGCGTGAAGCCGGAAGCCAAGATCGGCATCCTCTATCAGAACGACGATTTCGGCCGCGATTTCCTGGGACCGTTCAAGAAGGTGCTGGCCGATGCCGGCGGCAAGGCGCAGGTGATCATGGAGCAGACCTATGATCTCACCGAGCCGACGGTGGACTCCCAGCTCATCAACCTGTCGAAGTCCGGCGCCGACGTGTTCTACAACATCACCACCGGCAAGGCGACGTCGCAGTCGATCCGCAAGGTGGCCGAGCTCGGCTGGAAGCCGCTGCAGCTGTTGTCGGCCGGCTCGACCGGCCGCTCGATTCTCTCGGCCGCCGGACTCGAGAATGCCAAGGACATCGTCGCCATCCGATATTCCAAGGATGCCGGCGTGCCGCAATGGAAGGACGACCCGGACGTCAAGGGTTTCGAGGCGCTGCGCGCCAAGTACCTGCCCAACATCGATCCCGACAACACCATCGCCTATGCCGGCTACGGCCAGGCGGTGTCGATGGGCGAGATCCTGCGCCGCTGCGGCGACACGCTGACCCGCGAGAACGTGCTCAAGCACGCCACGACGCTCGCGGGCTTCCACTCGCCGTTCTTCCTCGATGGCGTCAACTACGCCTACACGCCGGACGACTACACGCCGATGAAGACGCTCTACATCTCGATCTTCGACGGCAAGGATTGGAGCATCTCCGAGAAGCCGATGACAGAGTAGGGATTTTCTCTCCATCGGATGATGACACCGGAGCTGTGGCCGCACTCTCCGGTGTCGTGCCGGCGAGCGCAGGGACCCATACCGCGGGGTCAATCGGTCAGGCATAACTGCCAGTCATCGTCTCGTCGGGGCCGGTGGCTATGGGTCCCTGCGTTCGCAGGAACGACAAAGGAGTTTGCTGAGGCGCTGGTGCGCTTCAGCATGGGCTGGGCCGACGGCGGAGGTGGTCGAGGCAATCGCGTGTTATCGCCCCGACCCTCGACGAACCGCGCGTGACTGCCTACCTTCCCCCGGTGCCGCCCCGCGTCTCACCAGTCCCGTCCGACGACAGCGCCGCGCTGCCTGACCATTTCGCAAAATGGTTCGCGGCGCGCGGCTGGGCGCCGCGCGCGCATCAGCTCGCGCTGCTCGACAAGGCGCGGGCCAACCGGTCGGCACTGCTGATCGCCCCGACCGGTGCCGGCAAGACGCTCGCCGGGTTCCTGCCAACCTTGGTGGAATTGGGCTCGGCCTCTGCGTCGAATGACCGATCTGCTCGCGCCAAACAATCCGCTCTCTCCTCTCCCTCCCCCCTTGTGGGGGAGGGGCGGGGAGGGGGGCCTCCGGCGGAAGTATCGATGAGTCCCGCGCCTTCACGCCGGTACGCCTCGCACGAATCCGGCGAGTCCACTGCCGCGGATCCCGATCCTTCGTCTTCGCGAGTAGCAGGAACCAACCCGGCAGCTGCAAAGGTGATTTCAACGGGGCGATCCGTCGTTCGCTCCACCGGCCTGCACACGCTCTACATCTCGCCGCTCAAGGCGCTCGCGGTCGACATCGCGCGCAATCTCGAGGCGCCGATCTCCGAGATGGGCCTGCCGATCAAGGTCGAGACCCGCACCGGCGACACGCCGGTGTCGCGCCGGCAGCGGCAGCGCCGCTATCCGCCGGACATTTTGCTGACCACACCCGAGCAGATGGCGCTGCTGCTGTCGTCGGACGATGCGCCGTTCCTGTTTTCCTCGCTGAAGCGCGTCGTGCTCGACGAGCTGCACGCGCTGGTCACCTCCAAGCGCGGCGATCTCTTGTCGCTCGCGCTGGCACGGCTGTGGCGGCTCGCGCCGGACATGCGCATGATCGGCCTGTCGGCGACGGTCGCCGAGCCCGAGCAGCTCGCGCGCTTCCTGGTGCCGCAGCCGCGCGGCGGCATCGCTGCGGCCGATGTCGTGGTCGCCGGCGGCGCCGCACCGCCGGTCGTCGAGATGCTCGACACCCAGGAGCGGTTGCCCTGGGCCGGCCACAGCGCGCGCCACGCGCTGGCCGAGATGTACGAGCTGATCAAGAAGAACAAGACCACGCTCGTGTTCGTCAACACCCGCAGTCAGGCCGAGATGCTGTTCCAGGAATTCTGGCGCATCAACGACGACAACCTCGCCATTGCCCTGCATCACGGCTCGCTCGACGTCGCACAGCGCCGCAAGGTCGAGGACGCGATGTCGGCCGGCCGGCTGCGCGGCGTCGTCTGCACCTCCTCGCTCGATCTCGGCGTCGACTGGGGCGACGTCGACCTCGTCATCAATGTCGGCGCGCCCAAGGGCTGCTCGCGGCTGATGCAGCGGATCGGCCGCGCCAATCACCGGCTCGACGAGGCCTCGCGCGCGGTGCTGGTGCCGGCCAACCGCTTCGAGGTGCTGGAATGCTCGGTGGCGATCGACGCCATCGCCGACAACGCGCAGGACACGCCGCCGCTGCGCATTGGCGCGCTCGACGTGCTGGCCCAGCACGTGCTCGGCTGCGCCTGCGCCGAGCCGTTTCTCAGCGACGAACTCTATGCGGAGGTGATCACCACCGCGCCCTATGCGTCGCTGTCGCGGGCCGATTTCGACGACGTCGTCGACTTCGTCGCCACCGGCGGCTACGCGCTGAAGACCTATGAGCGGTTCGCGCGCATCAAGCAGGATGCGAAGGGCCGCTGGCGCGTCGCCAATCCCAAGGTGCGGCAGAGCTATCGCCTGAACGTCGGCACCATCGTCGAAGAAGCGATGCTGAAGGTGCGGCTGGTGCGCGCGCGCGGCGGCGGCACGGGAGCGACCGGCGCGATCGCGCGCGGCGGCCGGCTGCTCGGCGAGATCGAGGAGGCGTTCATCGAAGGCCTCACGCTCGGCGACACTTTCGTGTTCAGCGGCGAGATCGTGCGCTACGAGGCGCTGGCCGAGGACCAGGTCTATGTCAGCAGGGCCAACGACTCCGATCCGAAGGTGCCGTCCTATATGGGCGGCAAGTTTCCGCTGTCGACCTATCTCGCCGAGCGCGTGCGCGGCCTGCTCGACGACCGCACGGCCTGGAGCGCGTTGCCGGAGCAGGTGCGCGACTGGCTGTCGTTGCAGAAGGACGTGTCGCGCATCCCGGCCCGGCGCGAGCTGCTCGTCGAGACCTTTCCGCGCTCCAACAAGCACTACATCGTCTGCTATCCGTTCGAAGGCCGGCTCGCGCATCAGACGCTCGGCATGCTGCTGACGCGCCGGCTCGAGCGGGCGCGCGCCCGGCCGCTCGGCTTCGTCGCCAATGAATATGCGCTTGCGGTGTGGGGGCTCGGCGACATGTCGCTGATGGTCAAGCAGGGGCGGCTCGACCTCGCCAAGCTGTTCGACCCGGATATGCTCGGCGACGATCTCGAAGCCTGGCTCGCCGAATCCGCACTGATGAAGCGCACGTTCCGCGCCTGCGCCATCATTTCCGGCCTGATCGCGCGGCGGTCGACCACCGAAGAGAAGACCCGCCGCCAGGTGCTGTTCTCGACCGATCTGGTCTACGACGTGCTGCGCCGGCATCAGCCCGATCACATGCTGTTGCGCGCGGCGCGCGCCGATGCCGCCACCGGCCTGCTCGATCTGAAGCGACTCGGTGATATGCTCCAGCGCATCGAGGGACGAATCACCCATCGGGAACTCGATCGCGTCTCGCCGCTGGCGGTGCCGGTGATGCTGGAAATCGGCCGCGAATCCGTCTATGGCGAGGCCGCCGACGAGCTCCTGGCCGAGGCTGCCGAGGAACTCGTGAAGGAAGCGATGGGGTAGAAGCGAGGCGGACTTGCGGGGGACTTTCTGTGCATCGGGCATGATGGACGTCGCCGGCGCCGCGCTGCGCGTCGATCTCTCCGGCGCGCTGGTGTGGGACGAGCAGCGCCTGCTCGTCGTCTCCGATCTGCATCTTGAAAAGGGCTCGAGCTACGCCTCGCGCGGCACGCTGCTGCCGCCGTTCGATACCGTCGCGACCCTCAATCGCCTCACAGCCGTGATCGCCCACTACAATCCGCGCATCGTGATCGCGCTCGGCGACAGTTTTCACGATCGCGACGCGCATACGCGCCTGACCGGCGACGATCGCGCCTGCATCGCCAACCTCCAGGTTGGCCGCGACTGGGTCTGGATCACGGGCAACCACGATCCGGCGCCGCGCGGCATCGGCGGCGAGGTGGTCGACGCGATCACGATCGGCGCGATCAGCTTCCGCCACGAGCCGACCGGCGCGCGCGGCGAGATCGCCGGCCATCTGCATCCCAAGGCGCGGGTGGCGACGCGGGCGCGCACTTTGGAGCGGCGCTGCTTCGTCTCCGACGGCGAGCGCGCCGTGATGCCGGCGTTCGGCGCCTATGCCGGCGGCCTGAGCGTGCGCGACGCAGCCTTTGCCAAGCTGTTTCCCAAGCGTGCCTTCATCGCGCATGTGCTGGGCGATACCAGGCTGCACAGCATCGCCGCGGCGCGGTGTTATTAGTTGGATGGTGGAAATTCATTAGTTGGATTGGTGATCAGAGGTCGAACGGATCATTCGAAGTTGGACTGATCATGCCCCTCGCGCGCACCGCTGCGCCCTCTCCCCCGCGTGCGGGGGAGAGTTGGAGAGGGGGCGCCACGTGCAGCGCTGCTGGAGCGGCCCCCTCCCTAGCCCTCCCCCGCAAGCGGTAGAGGGGACGCACCGCCGTCGTGGCGGCAGAGTGGCAGGAGGGGTAGACAGATGCTCGTCACGCCGCCTTCGTCTGCACCTTCTCGCAGAACTCGGCCAGCCGGTCCGCGAGCCGCAGCGTCGCCGGGCTGGCGTCGGGCGAGGCGAGCAGCGCGACCTCGGTGCGGTCGATCGGCGCAAAGCCTTCGCGGGCCGTCAGCACGCGGTGCTCCGACTGCACGGACATCTCGGACAGAATGCTCAGCCCCATGCCGGCGGCGACCGCGGCCTGGATGCCGGCGAGGCTCGACGAGGTGTAGGCCATGTGCCAGGCGCGTCCCTCGCTCTCCAGCGCATGGATCGCGCGGGTGCGATAGATGCAGCCGAGCGGGAAGCCGATCAGCGGCAGCGAGCGGGCCTCGAGGCTGACCGGATGGCTCTTGCTGGTCACCCAATAGACCTGCTCCGGCCATGCTGCGATCGCCGCCGTGCTGTCGTCGACGCCGCGCTTGAGTAGCGCCAGGTCGAGGTCGCCGCGCTCGATGTCGCGCTTGAGGTTGAGGCTCTGGTCGGCGCGCACGTCGAGCCGCAGATCGGGATGGGCGCGCGAGAACGCCGCGAGCAGTTTTGCGAGGCGGTAGGCGGCAAAGTCTTCGGGGATGCCGAGCTTGACCGCGCCGGCCGGACCCGGCCGCGCGACGACGTCGCGGGCCTCCTCGGCGAGCGCTAGCAGGCGGCGGGCGTAGGACAACAGCCGCTCGCCGGCCTCGGTCGGTATGACCGCGCGGCCGTCGCGGTTGAGCAAGGTCTGGCCAAGGTCGTCCTCGAGCCGCCGGATCTGCTGACTGATGGTCGACTGCGTACGGTGGACGCGCTCGCCCGCGCGGGTGAAACCGCCCGCCTCGACCACCGAGACGAAGCTGCGCAACAGGTCCAGATCGAGCATTCCTGGCCTCCATTTGGAAAACCACTGAGTTTCAGTCTATCATTTAATTTCCAGATGGGAAAGAACAGCCCTACATCGAGGACGAAGGAGATCCCCGATGTCGTCCGTATCCTCCGTTGCGGTGACCCCCGTGAAGTCGAACCTGCTGCCGCTCGAGATCGGCCTGTTCTGCCTGCTGTGGAGCTTTGCCTTCGTCGCCGGCAAGATCGGCGTCACCTATTGTCCGCCGCTCCTGCTGCTTGCGGCGCGGTTCTCGCTCGCCGGCGTGCTCATTCTCGCGGTGCCGGCTATCCGGGGCGAGCTGCGCATGAGCTGGCGCGATGCGGCGGTGTTCGCGATCATCGGCATCGCCAACAACGCACTCTATCTCGGCCTCGGCTATACCGGCTTGCAGACGGTGTCGGCGGGGCTCGGCGGCCTGATCGTCTCGGCCAATCCGGTGTTCACCGCGGTGTTCGCCGCGCTGCTGCTCGGCGAGCCGCTGACCCTGCGCAAGGTCGCGGGCCTCGCGCTCGGCACCATCGGCGTCGCCATGATCGTCTGGCACCGCATGTCCGTCGGCACCGACCACCTCGAAGGCATCCTCTATACGCTGGCGGCGCTGGCCTCGATCGTCACCGGCACCATCCTCTTCAAGCAGCTCGCGCCGAAGGGCAGCCTGTGGGTCGGCAACGGAATCCAGAATCTCTCCGCCGGGCTGGTGCTCTGGCCGGTGGCGCTGGGCGTGTCGCACGTGGGCGAGATCGTGCTGAATGCGCAACTGATCGGTGCGTTCGCCTTCCTGGTGCTCGGCGGCTCGATCCTCGCCTACGTGCTCTGGTTTCACCTCCTGAAGGTCTGCGGTGCGACCGCCGCCAGCGCCTATCACTTCGTGATGCCGCCGCTGGCGATGATCTTCGCCTTCGTGGTGCTCGGCGAGCACGTGGCGCTGCAGGATCTGCTCGGCGTCATACCCGTCGCGCTCGGGATCTATCTGGTCACGCGGGCTCCGGCCCGCACGGTGGGAGCACAAGCATGAGCGTTGCGATCACGCTGATCGGCGGCCCGACCGCCCTGATCGAAATCGACGGCTTCCGCCTGCTGACCGATCCGACCTTCGACGATCCCGGCACATATCAGCTGCCGCACGTCACCCTGGAGAAGCTCTCGCGACCGGCGCTGACGGCAGATGCGGTCGGCGACGTCGACGCGGTGCTGCTCAGCCATGATCAGCATTCCGACAATCTCGATCATGGCGGACGGGCCTTCCTGTCCCGTGCGCGGCGCGTGCTGACCACCGAGATCGGTGCAATACGGCTCGGTGCGTCAGCCGAAGGGCTCGCGCCCTGGAGCGAAACCGAGCTGACGAAGAATGGCAGGTCGTTGAAGGTTGTGGCGACCCCGGCGCGCCACGGTCCGGCCGGCATCGAGCCGGTCGCGGGCGATGTCATCGGATTCGTGCTGCAGTCGAAAGGGTCTGCGCCGATCTATGTCAGCGGCGACACCGTGTTCTACGACGGCGTCGCCGAGGTGGCGCGGCGCTTTCGTGCGGGAATCGTGCTGCCGTTTGCTGGCGCGGCGCAGACGCGCGGGCCGTTCCACCTGACCATGGACACCAACGACACGATCGAGACGGCCCGGGTGTTTTCCGACGCGCTGATCGTTCCCGTCCACACCGATGGCTGGGCACATTTCCGGCAGAGCGCGCAGGACCTGCGCAACACGTTCGACGCACTCGGCTTCGGGGCGCGGCTGAAGCTGCTGGAGCCAGGTGTGCGGACGGTGATCGAACGCTGACCTCGCACAGCGACTAATCCCTTCGGAACACGATCGACGCCATCCATCCCGTCATCAGCGCCATCGCGGCGGTGACCAGGCCATAGACGAAGCCGTTCTGCTTGGCGGAGGCCGCGACGAACTGCTCGAAGCCGACCTTGACGATCTCGAACGCAGTCTCGGTCTTGGTGACCAGCGCGCCGTCGGCGAGCAGCTTGATCTCGACCTCGTAGGTGCCGATCGGGACCGCAGCGGGCAACGGGATTCCGGTGCGGAACAGCGTCGGCGTGAGGAAGGTCACCGCGGACGTATCCTCGCGGTACAGGCCGTGCTGCGACTGCAGCCGCACGAAGGCGCTGCGGAACGCGTCGTTCGGGACGACATCGGCATAGTCGGGACCGACGCGCTGCGTGAGCAGCACGTTGTTGAGTCCGAGCTGCTGCCGGCGCAGCACCTCGGGCGCGGCCATCGCATCGAAGGGGCGGTTGGCGAACAGCGCCAGATAGCCGGGCACTTTCAGGAACTGGCGGGAGTCGGTGTTGATCCAGATGCCGAACTTTCGTTCCTTGCGCCGCGTCACCATGTCGGCCCGCGGTCCGCGGACGGTGACGACGAGGTCATAGGCGGTGCGGCCCGGCGGCGTCTGGATGTCCTTCTCGACCGAGCCGAACAGCACCAGCTCCTCGCCGGAATAGTTCGGCGTCACCGTCACGCGATGGTTGGAGACCGAGACGATCAGGCGCTCGGCGCGTGCGGATGCGGCGCCGGCCAGCAGCAGCATGACGATAAGGCTGGCGAGGCGGAGCGGCGTCATTGGCTGATCTCGGTCTCGCGGATCGTGAACAGGTCGTCGGGCTTGATCACGAGCTCGATCGCGAACCGGATGCCGACGGCGAGGATCAGCAGGCCGAGCAGCAGCCTAAGCTGCTCGCCGCGGATCATCTGGCCGGCGCGAGCCCCGAACTGCGCGCCCGTGACGCCGCCGACCATCAGGATCAGCGCCAGCACGGCGTCGACCAGATGATTGCTCATCGCGTGCAGCATGGTCGCGATCATCATGGTGGCGAGCGTCAGCACCATCGAGGTGCCGATGACGGTCGAGGTCGGCACGCGCAGCAGGTAGATCAGCAGGGGCACCAGAATGAAGCCGCCGCCGATGCCCATCACGGCGCCGAGGAAGCCGATGATCAGACCGATGGCGATCACCGGAATGACGGAGACGTAGATCTTCGAGCGCTTGAAGCGCATCTTCAGCGGCAGGCCATGAATCCAGACATGGCTGCCCGGACGCCGCACGGTCGCGACCGCGCCCTGGCGCGCGCGCATCATCGCGCGCAGGCCTTCCCAGAACATCGTGCCGCCGACGCTCGTCAGCAGCGCGACATAGGACAGCGCGATCATCAGATCGAGCTGGCCGAGCGACCGCAGCAGGGTGAAGGTGGCGACGCCGAGCCCCGTGCCGAGCGCGCCGCCGATCATCAACACCGAGGCCAGCGAGGGATCGATGGCGCGCCGCCGCCAATAGGACAGCGCGCCGGAGAACGACGAGGCGGCGATGTGGCTGGAGACCGAGGCGACCGCAACTGCTGGGGTGATGCCGACGAAGATCAGGAGCGGCGTCATCAGGAACCCGCCGCCGATGCCGAACATGCCGGAGACGAAGCCGACGGCCGCGCCCATCGCCAGCAACAGGAAGATGTTGACCGGGATGTCGGCGATCGGAAGATAAATCTGCATCCGCGCGGCCTCTGCCATCCTTCGAGCGAGCATCCCGCGCATGCCATGCAGGACGCCAAGCTCCTGCATAACCGAAAATCGCAGCGAAGGGATCAGTCATTCCCGCCCGAAGTCACATCCGCCGACGCCGAGCGTGGGGTTCTGAGGGCTCGGTCAAAGGGCCTTGAGCTGCGCGGTCACCAGCCTCATGGCCTCGGCATCGCTCGGATCGAGCCAGCGGATGTCGCGGGTCTGCGACATCGCCTCGATGACCTGCGACGATACGCCCATGCGCGTCATGTAGCCGAGGATGGCACCGGTGACGCGCTGGGTGTCGGCGACCGCGTCGGCGCCGCGGGCCTCCGACGTGAAGCGGTGCACGCCGAGCGCCGAACCATCGAGGCCGTAGCGGGTCTGCCCGCCGGCAAAGGCGAACACGCAGGCGCTGGCGCAGAATCCCGGACGGATGCGGCCGCCATTGTCGGCCACGCCGACGGCGGTCGCGAGTCCGTGGGCGCGGATGATCTCGCCCATCAGCACCCCCTGGTCGAGGTTGCCGCCGGGCGAGGACAGCAGGATCACGTCACCCGGCTTGAGACGGGCCTCGCTGATCCGCTCACGCAGCCAGCCGGCCGCCGCTGGTCCGATGGGGCCGCTGACGGCGAGCACGGCGCGCCTGTCGCCCAGCCCGGCAAGGACGGGGTCGGCGACCAGCGCCGCCGACAGACTTGGCGAAATGTACCGATCCTTCCAGAACGACCAGGCGTCAGGCCGCGACAGGTCGCGGTAGGCGCGAATGCCCCCGCCGAGCACGATTGCAACGAAGAAGATGACGGAAGCCAGCCGGCGCCATCGGAACGCCGCAGGATAGCCGTCGGTCACTTGCTGCATTCGTTGGCGAGGAGGCGGAGCAGCGACGACGTTCGCCGTGGTCCGCGGCGGCACGCGGGGCCCCGTCGGCGACTGCAGGAAGTGCGCGCCGTCCTGTTGTTCCTTCCCCGCTGACACCTGTCGATGCTCCTCGCGGCGCTCGTGATGATCCGCCGCGACAACCTATATCGATCGACCGCGCGACACTATGGCGGCGCGATCGCAAGCCGGGAGGATTTTTTTGGCTGCGCGCGAGCGCTCGTCCATGTCGAGAGGGGGCGCTATACCCGTGTCAGCGCGGCGCCGTCGCCGCCGCGCGCTTCGCCAGGGCCGCCTTGGCGGCGGCAGCCTTCGCGATCGCCTGCGTGCCATCCCAGCCGCCGGCGGGCGCCGGCACGTTCACGGCGTCGTCGGGCTGCGGTTCGACCGTGAAGGTCTGGATCGCGAGCTTGGCCGCGGCGAGCGACTGGACATCGAGCCGCTTGGCGACATCGTCGCGCTTGCGCCCTGCGTCGACGTCACCCTGCGCTGCGGCCAGGGTGAACCATTTGTAGGATTCGGCGAGGTTCTGTTCGACGCCGATGCCACGGGCATAGAGAATGCCGAGGTTGAACTGGCTATCGGCGACGCCGCGCTCGGCGGCCTTGCGGAACCATTGCGAGGCGCTCTTGTAGTTCGCGCCCTTGCCGCCGCCGTCGGCGTCCAGGACGGCGAGATTGTGCATCGCCTTGGCATTGCCGCGCTCGGCGGCGACCACGTAGTAGCGGCGGGCGATGTCGGCGTCCTTCTTCACGCCGAGACCCTTCTCGTAGAAGGTGCCGAGACGGAAGACCGCCGGGATCAGCCCGGCCTGCGCCGCGCGGTCATACCACTTCGCGGCTTCCTCATAGTTCGCCGCGACACCCTTGCCCTCGGCAAAGCGCACGCCGACTTCGTAGGCGGCGGTCGGATCACCCTTCAAGGCGGCATTGCGCAGCGCCAGTCCGCCGATGGCATCGGGCAGCTTCTCGGAGGCGGGCACCTGCACCAAACCGAGCTTCTGGCCGTTGGCAGCGGTGGGGATCGTGCCGGTGACGTCAGTGGGGACGGCAGCGGGTAAGGTGGCTGGCTTTTCGACGTCCTGCGGGATCGCGAGCATCGCGATCGTCTCCGCTTCGCTCGGCATGGCCCGATTGTAGGACTGACGGTCGAGCGGCGTCGGCGAGGTCAACGACGGCGCGCTCTGGTCGGGCGTCGTCGGCCGCGGCGACAGGCTCGGCGAGGCCGACGGCATCTGCGCGCGCGGCGCCTCGCCCTGAGTCTCCATCGGCGAGATCGGCGGCGGCGTGCTGCCGCTGTCGAGCAGCGACATCGCGAATTTGAAGGTGCCGAGCACGATCACCACGACGCTTGCACCGACCAGGAGCGAACGGATCTTCGACCCGATGGTCGAGACCTCTTCGTCGCCCTCGGCGGTGAGAGCGAACGTCGGCTTGTCCTTGGGTTTGGCCTTGGGCTTGACAGCGTCGCTGGCGACGTCCTTGGGGAGGTCTTTCGGCGGCTCCTTGGCCTTGTCCTTCGGCTTGTCCTTCTTCGCCTTCTTGGCGTCTACAGGCTGTGCGGCCGCCGCGGCCTGCGCCGCGCGGCGCGCAGCCGCGATGAAGCTCGATGTCGACACCGGCTCCCGCTTGCCGGCGGGAAGCTCGCTCAGGGCATCCTCGGACGCGGCGATCCGCTCGGCGGGCGATGCGGTCCGGCCAGGCGGACGGGTGCCGGGTTCGAGCGGATGATCCGGTGGCAGCTCGGGGACGATAACGGTCGGGCGGGGCGCCTGCGCTGCGTGCGGCTCCAGGATGTCGGCGATCGCCTTCGGCGGAATCGGCGGCGGCATGGCAGCCGATGGCGCCTGCGCGGCGTGGAAGTCGCGCGAGGCCGCTGCGAACGCCTGTTGACCCGCGGCCGGAGCGACAATCTGTCCCGCTGGCTCCTCGGCCGCCGGATTGGGCAGCTCCGGGCGGTAGGCAGGCTCTGGCTTGGCCGGCTCGGCATAGGCCTGGGGCGCTGTCGCGCGTGCGGCCGGCATCGGCGACTCGATTGGCGGCGCCAGCGGCGGCAGCGCGGCCGGCGGGCTCGCGGTGGCGCGCACATTGCGCAGGTCGCCTTCGATCATGGCGAGGCGGTCGACGACGTGCCCCAGCGTGTTGTGGACGGCCTCGAGCGAGTCCTGGGTGTTGCGGTCGGTCTCGGTCTGGCTGAAGCGGATGTCGGACAGCTCGCGCTTGACCATGTCGATCAGGCCGCCGTCCTGCGACGTTTCGCGCTGCGACCGGCTCTCCGCCAGCGCTGCGAAGGTCGCCTGCTGCCGTTCGAGATAGCGCAGGATGTCCTGCAGGCCATCCTCGACCCGGGTCATGTTGCCGCCGCGCGGGTCGTTGGCGGCTTCGAGCCGCTCCAGCAGGTAGCTGATCCGCTGTTCGAGATGCGTGATCGCCGATGAGCCGTCGCTGCCGACCTGCAGGCGGTCGATCCGGTCGGACAGGCCGCGCAGCGCGTCCTCGATCTGGGCGGTGTTGTCGGGCGCGGCCGCCGGCGGCTCGCGGCTCTCCAGGGTCGAGGTCAGCGCGGCGATGCGCTGTTCGAGCGCCGCAAACGACTCGTGGAACGAGTCGTGATTGTCGCGCGCCTGCGTGACCTGGTCGACCTTCGACGACAGCTGGCGGAGATCGTCCGACAGCCGTTCCAGCGCGTCGTTGGAGGCGACATTGGCGACGATCGCACGCAGCGCCGCGATGGCGCTTTCGAGCTGCTGCACGGTGCCGGGGTCGTCATTGGCGCGCAGGATCAGGTCGAGCTTGGCGCCGAGATTGCGGATCGCCTCGTCATAGACGGCGAGCTGCTCGGCAGGCTTCAGCGAGCCGACGACCTCGCGGATGTCGGTCAGCGCGCGCTCGATGCCGGCCAGAGCCTGGCCGTCGACGCCGGTGTTGCGGTTCTCGTCGATGCGGCGCGACAGCGAGCGGATCTCGTTCTCGATCGACTCGATCGCGCGGCGCGGCATCGCCTCGGTAATGGCGTGACGGATCTCGGAGAGCTCGTTGCGGAAGCCGGCGATCGACTGCTCGATGCCGTCCTCGGGGCGATGCAGCGCCTCGATCTGGCTCGTGATCTTCAGCAGATGGCGTTCGAGCAGCGAGAAATCGGGAGTGGGTGCCGCCGGTTGCGGCGGCGTCAGCGGCGCGCTGATCGGGGTCATCAGCGGCGCTGCTGCGGATGCCATGGCGGGCGCGGTCGGCGGCGCCTGGTGCGGCGGCAGCGGGCGCGCATTGTCGAGCTCGCTCTGGCGGGCGCTGATTTCGGCGACGGCCACGTCGAACGAACCTGCGCTGAGCGGCTGGGCCGGACGGTAGAGCTGCGCCGCGGCGCGCTCGACGCCGTCAGGACCACGATAGCGGTCCTCGGTGTCCGGCTTGCGCAGCGGCGTCGAGATCTGTGACAGGCGGGCGTCGAGCCGCGAGATCGCGTCGTTCAGCTGGCGCGCGACGCCCTGCTCGTCGCGCGGCGCATCCTTGCGAGCGACGGGGCGCGACATCTGCTCGATCTGCCGTGCGATGGAGTCGAGCCGCTGATGGATGTCGGTCACCTCGCGGGCATCGCGGCTGACGGTCGGCGTGCTGCGTGGCGCGGGGCTGCCGCGGAAATCGGGCGGGGCCGATGCGCCGAGCGTGGAGTTGATCCAGTCGTTCAGCGTCATGCCGGCGCGTTGCGCCGCGGCCTCGGCCCTTTCACGGACAGACGGGTCGATGCCTTCATTACTCCACGGTACGCGCGAATTCATGTCTCGTCCGGTTCCGCTTCCAGCGCTCCACCAAGCGCCTCCAGCCTCCCCACGCGTCCCGGACGTGAACATGAACGGGTCCGCGCAGATCGTCTGCTCCAGGTCCCGACTTTTGACTTTTACGGTAAATAACGCGTTAAGTTTACCGCAGGCGCGGTCAGAAGTTTTGCGCTGTCAAACCGCGCGTATCAGCCGGCATTTTCGCGTGATGATGGATCGAGCGGCCGCACGCTGCCCGCGCCGGATATCGTCGACAGCGCGGTGATCGCCTCCTCGCACCATTCCGCCACCATGCGCTCGTGACGCAGTCCGAGCCGCAGGTTGAGCAGCTTGCCCATGTCGGCCGGGGCGACGCTGCCGTCAGCATAATGCTTCTTGAGAATGCGATCGTAGCGCTCGGCGCGGTCGCGATGATGCTCCAGCCGCGCCATCAGGTCGGCCCGGATCGGCGCGATGTCGGCGGCGCCCAGTGCATAGAGCCGCACGAGAAGATCGTCCTTCGTCGAGGCCGGTGTGCTTGGCCGCGCCGCCCAGCTGCGGAACGCCGCGCGGCCCTCGGGGGTCAATGTGTAGACCAGCTTGTTGGGCTTGCCGGTCTGCACCACCTCGCGGCCCTGGATATAGCCGCGGTCGCGCAGCCGCGACAGCTCGCGGTAGATCTGCTGGTGGTCCGTCTTCCAGAAGAAGCCGATCGAGGAGTCGAACGTCTTGGCGAGCTCGTAGCCCGTCATCGGATGTTCGGTGAGGCAGGCGAGGATGGCGTCGCCGAGGGCCATGGCCGGAAACTGCTCCCGTTTTTCTGATCGTGTTCTGCCCCGCTCCACGCTTGACATTATGCACACTGGCGCATATGCGTCAATGTGCATATGGGGTGGTTGTGGTGCTGGCCTGTTCCGCCCCGAGGAGACGCCCAATGACAATGACCGGCCTCGATGGATGGTACGGCTATATGAGGTCTCACGATCTCGGCGCTTTGCGGGAGCTGCTGCACCCGGACGCCGTATTCGAAAGTCCCGTCGTGCATACGCCGCAGCGCGGCCGCGACATCACCTTCAAATACCTCGCAAGTGCTGAGAAAGTCCTGGGCGGTCCCGGATTCAAGTATGTCGGGGAGTGGCGTAACGCCACGGGCGCCGTGCTCGAATTCGAGAACGAGATCGAAGGCATCAAGCTCAACGGCGTCGACATCATCAGCTTCGACGACGCCGGTCTGATCACCCATTTCAAGGTCATGGTGCGCCCGCTCAAGGCGATCAACCTGCTGCACCGCCTGATGGGCGAACAGCTCGCCGCGATGAGCAAGCCGTCGTGACGTGACCGACGGCCGCAACGTGACGGCTGCCGCAAGTGCCTCAAACCCGCTACAGTCCGCGGCCTGCATTGTCTGCCGCGTCCGTGGAAATCCCAGTCTGAAACTTCAGCCTTCCTGCCGGAGACGCCGATGCCGATCTACAAAGCCCCCGTGGAAGATGTCACCTTCCTGCTCAACGACGTGTTCCAGATCGACCGCTACGACAATCTGCCGGGCTTCTCCGATGCCTCGGCCGATGTCCGCGAGGCGATCCTCGGCGAAGCCGCCAAGCTCGCCGAAGAGGTTCTGCACCCGCTGAATCGCGTGGGCGATCTCGAGGGCTGCAAGCGCCATGACGACGGCAGCGTGACAACGCCGAAGGGCTTCAAGGACGCCTACAAGCAGATCGTCGAGGGCGGCTGGCTCGGCCTGTCGGCACCGACCGAATATGGCGGCCAGGGCCTGCCGGTGACGCTCAGCCAGACCGTCAACGAATTCCAGTGCTCCGCCAACATGGCCTTCTCGATGTATGGCGGCCTCACCATGGGCGCGACGGCGGCGCTCATCGTGCACGGCAATGAGGAGCAGAAGAAGACCTACGTGCCGAAGATGGTCGCCGGCGAATGGACCGGCACCATGAACCTGACCGAGCCGCATTGCGGCACCGATCTCGGTCTCTTGCGCACCAAGGCGGTGCGCCAGGCCGACGGCAGCTTCAAGATCTCCGGCACCAAGATCTTCATCTCCGCCGGCGAGCATGACCTCGCGGACAACATCATCCACCTCGTGCTCGCCCGCATCGAGGGTGCGCCGGCCGGCATCAAGGGCGTGTCGCTGTTCGTGGTGCCGAAGTTCATGGTCAACGCCGACGGCTCGGTCGGTGCGCGCAATGGCGTCAGCTGCGGCTCGATCGAGCACAAGATGGGCATCCACGGCAACTCGACCTGCGTGATGAACTACGACAACGCCACCGGCTGGCTGATCGGCGAAGAGAACAAGGGCATGCAGGGCATGTTCGTGATGATGAACGAGGCCCGGCTCGGCGTCGCCGTGCAGGGTCTCGCGCAATCCGAGGTCGCCTATCAGAACGCGGTCGCCTATGCGCGCGAGCGCATCCAGGGCCGCTCGCTGACCGGCGCCAAGGCGCCGGACAAGGCCGCCGATCCGATCATCGTGCATCCCGACGTGCGCCGCACCCTGCTGTCCATCCGCGCCTTCAACGAGGCCGCGCGCGCCATGGTGGTGTGGACCTCGCTGAAGAGCGACGTCGCCCACCGCTCGCAGGACCCGAAGGACCGCCAGGCGGCTGACGACCACATGGGCCTGATGACGCCGGTGATGAAGGGCTACATGACCGACATGGGCTTTGCCAACGCCGTCCAGGCGCAGCAGATGTATGGCGGTCACGGCTACATCGCCGAGCACGGCATGGAGCAGTTCGTGCGCGATGCGCGTATCGCCATGATCTACGAGGGCGCCAACGGCATCCAGGCGCTGGACCTCGTCGGCCGCAAGCTGCCGCGCGACGGCGGCCGTGCGGTGATGGCGTTCTTCAACGAGGTCGGGACCTTCGCCAAGGAGCAGGGCGGCAATGACGCGATGAAGCCGTTCGTAGCTCCCTTGTCGACCGCGCTCGGCCATCTGCAGCAGGCCACGACCTGGCTGATGCAGAACGCGATGACCAAGCCGGACAATGCCGGCGCCGCCGCGACCGACTACATGCATCTCTTTGCGCTGGTCACCTTCGGCTACATGTGGGCGAAGATGGCGAAGGTCGCGCAGGACAAGATTGCGGCCGGTGACAGCTCGACCTATCTCACCACCAAGCTGGTGACGGGGCGCTTCTTCATGGAGCGCGTGCTGCCAGAGACGGCGGCGCATCTCGCCCGCCTCCAGGCCGGCTGCGCGACCGTGATGGAACTGCCGGCGGAAGCCTTCTGAGGATCAGACGAGAGCCGGTGCGCGCCGCGCGCCGGCTCCGTCGTCAATGCCAACAACAAATCTGACCAGATGAGGAGGGCGTGATGCCTGAGGCCTTTATCTACGACCACGTACGGACTCCCCGCGGCCGCGGCAAGGCCGACGGCAGCCTGCATGAGGTGACCGCGCTCGCGCTCGCCACCGTGCCGCTGAAGGCGCTGAAGGACCGCAACAACATCCCTGAGGACGCGGTCGACGACGTCGTGCTCGGCGTGGTCGATCCGGTCGGCGAGGCCGGCTCCGACATCGCGCGCTTCGCCGCGCTGAATGCGGGTCTCGGCGATGCCGTTCCGGGCATTCAGATCAGCCGCTTCTGCGCCTCCGGCCTTGACGCCGTGAACTTCGCCGCGGCGCAGATCATGAGCGGCCAGCATGAGCTGGTCATCGGCGGCGGTGCGGAATCGATGAGCCGCGTCGGCATCGGTGCTTCCGGCGGTGCCTGGCCGATGGATCCGTCGATGGCGGTGCCCGCCTACTTCATGCCGCAGGGCGTCTCGGCGGACCTGATCGCGACCAAATACGGCTTCTCGCGCGACGACGTCGACGCCTATGCGGTCCAGAGCCAGCAGCGCGCCGCGAAATCCTGGGAGGAAGGCCGCTTCGACAAGTCGGTCGTGCCGGTCAAGGACATCAACGGCCTGACTATCCTCGCCAAGGACGAGCATATGCGTCCGTCGACGACGATGCAGTCGCTGGCGCAGTTGCAGCCGTCGTTCGTGCAGATGGCGCAGATGGGCGGCTTCGACGCAGTGGCGATCCAGTCGCATCCGGAGATCGAGCGCGTCAACTACGTGCATCACGCTGGCAACTCCTCCGGCATCGTCGACGGCGCAGGTGCGGTGCTGCTCGGCAGCAAGGAGGCGGGCGCGAAGTATGGCATGAAGCCGCGCGCGAAAATCCGCGCCTTCGCCAATATCGGCTCGGAGCCGGCAATGATGCTGACCGGTCCGGTCGACGTCACCGAGAAGCTGTTCGAGCGCTCCGGCATGAAGAAGTCGGACATCGACCTGTTCGAGCTCAACGAAGCCTTCGCCTCGGTCGTGCTGCGTTACATGCAGGCGTTCGAGATCGACAAGGACAAGATCAACGTCAATGGCGGTGCGATTGCGCTCGGCCATCCCCTGGGCGCCACCGGCGCGATGATCCTCGGCACCGTGCTCGACGAGCTCGAGCGCACCGGCAAGGCGACCGCGCTGGTGACGCTGTGCATCGGCGGCGGCATGGGCACCGCGACCATCATCGAGCGGGTGTGACAGCCGTAGGGCGGGTTAGCCGGAGGCGTAACCCGCCGTGTTGCGAGAGGCGGTGGGTTACGCTGCGCTAACCCACCCTACGATCGACGAATACAGGACAACGCCGCGCCGACTGGCTGCTGGCACCGAGGGAGATCCATATGGCCTTCAAGAACTTCAAGCTCGAAACCGATGCCGACGGCATTGCGCTGATCACCTGGGACATTCCGGGCCGTTCGATGAACGTGCTGGACGAGACCTCGACCAACGAGCTCGAGGCCATCGTCAAGCAGACCACCGCCGACGCCGCCATCAAGGGCGTCGTCATCACCTCGGCCAAGGAGGCGTTCTGCGCCGGCGCCGATCTGTCCATGCTCGAAGGCATGAACCGCATCTATGCGGATGTGCTGAAGAGCAAGGGTGAGGAAGCCGCCAACCAGATGCTGTTCGACACCAGCCGGCGCTTCTCGCAGATCAACCGGTCGATGGAGACCTCGGGCAAGCCGTGGGTCGCCGCGATCAACGGCCTCGCGCTCGGCGGCGGCTTCGAGATCACCCTGTCGTGCCACTACCGCGTCGCGGCCGAGAACCCGAAGACCCGCCTCGGCCTGCCCGAGATCAAGGTCGGCCTGTTCCCCGGCGCCGGCGGCACCCAGCGCGTGCCGCGCATCGTGCAGCCGCAGGACGCCATGAACTTGCTGCTGAAGGGCGAGGCGCTCACGCTCGACAAGGCCAAGGCGCTCAAGCTGGTCGATGCGATCGTGCCGGCCGCGGATCTCATCAAGGCGGCCAAGGACTGGATCAAGGGTGGCGGCAAGGCGGTTCAGCCGTGGGACGAGAAGGGCTTCAAGCTGCCCGGCGGCCCGGTGTTCTCGAAGAACGGCATGATGATGTTCCCGGCCGGCAACGCCATCTATCGCCGCGAGACCTACGACAACTATCCGGCCGCGCGCGCCATCATGAGCTGCGTGTATGAGGGCCTGCAGTTGCCGATCGACGCCGCGCTGCGCGTCGAGTCGCGCTACTTCACCAAGATCCTGCGCTCCAAGGAAGCGGCGGCGATGATCCGCAGCCTGTTCCTGTCGATGCAGGAATTGAACAAGGGCGCGCGCCGCCCCGCGAACGTGCCGGCGACCAAGCTGAAGAAGGTCGCCGTGATCGGCGCCGGCTTCATGGGCGCCAGCGTCGGCTACGTCTCGGCGCGCGGCGGCCTCGAGGTGGTGCTGATCGACCGCGATCAGGAGAGCGCCGACAAGGGCAAGGCGCATGCGCAGAGCGTGATCGATGGCCTCGTCAAGAAGGGCCGCGCCAAGCCGGGCGAGGCCGAGGCGATCATGGGCCGCATCACCGCCACCGCCGACTACGCCGCGCTGAAGGATTGCGATCTCGTCATCGAGGCCGTATTCGAGGACCGCAAGGTCAAGGCCGAGACCTATGCCAAGGCGCAACAGCACCTGAAGGACGGCGCGATCTTCGCGTCGAACACCTCGACTTTGCCGATCACCTCGCTGGCCGAGGAGTTCAAGGACCAGGGCCGCTTCATCGGCATCCACTTCTTCTCGCCGGTCGAGAAGATGATGCTGGTCGAGATCATCATGGGCAAGGCCACCGGCGACGTAGCGCTGGCGACCGCGCTGGACTATGTCCGCACCATCGGCAAGACCCCGATCGTCGTCAACGACTCCCGCGGCTTCTTCGCCAACCGCTGCGTGATGCGCTACATCGCCGAGGGCAACGAGATGTTCCTCGAAGGCGTGCCGCCGGCGATGATCGAGAACGCGGCCAAGATGGCCGGCATGCCGGTCGGCCCGCTGTCGCTGTCGGACGAGGTCGCGCTCGATCTCGGCCTGAAGATCATGAAGGCGACCGAGCACGATCTCGGCCCCAACGCGATCAACCAGGACCACAAGAAGCTGATGGTCGAGCTGGTTGAGAAGCAGGGCCGCTTCGGCCGCAAGAACGCCAAGGGCTTCTATGACTATCCCGAGAAGGGCAAGGGTCAGAAGAGCCTGTGGCCGGATCTGGCCAAGCTGCAGCCGAAGCATCTCGATCCGGATACGCTGGATGTCGAGGAGCTGAAGCAGCGCTTCCTGGTGGTGCAGGCGGTCGAAGCCGCGCGCACGGTCGAGGACCACGTCATCACCGACGTGCGCGAGGCCGATGTCGGCTCGATCCTCGGCTTCGGCTTCGCGCCGTTCACCGGCGGCACGCTGTCCTACATCGACTTCATGGGCACCAAGAAGTTCGTCGAGCTGTGCCACACCTTCACGGCGAAGTACGGCTCGCGCTTCGCGCCGCCGAAGCTCCTGGAGGAGATGGCCGCCAAGGGCGAAACCTTCTACGGCCGCTTCCCGCCGAAGAAGGCGGCGGCTTAGTCCTGTTGTGAGTTAGCACGGAGCCGGCCTCGCCCGATCTCCGTTCCCTCCCCCCTTGTGGGGGAGGGTTAGGGAGGGGGGTAGCCACAGGCGACGGTGTCCGTGGCTACCCCCCTCTCTATCTCTCCCCCACAAGGGGGGAGAGAACCTACTGCCCGGGTGGCAGCAGAGAGCTCTTTCAACAGCGAACTCACCCCGCCTTCATCAGCCCTTCCTTGGTCAGCGCTTCCTGCACCTTGGGACGCGCCGCGACGCGGTTCTTGTAGGCCACGAGATTCGGCATCGCCGACAGGTCGAACTTCATCCGGTCGGCCCAGGTCAGGATGGTGAACAGATAGCCGTCGGCCACCGTGAACTGGCTGCCCATCAGGTAGTCGCGGCCGGCGAGCTGGCTGTCGATGTACTTGAACTTGCCCATCACCCGGTCCTTGAAGAACGCCTTGGCCTCGTCGGCGAGCACGGGAGAGAACATCGGGCCGAAGTTCTTGTGCAGCTCGGAGGTGATGAAGTTCAGCCACTCCAGCAGCTTGTAGCGCTCGCCGCTGTCGCGCGCCGGCGCCAATCCCTTGTCCTTGGCCTGGTCGGCGATCATCTGGACGATGACCGGTCCCTCGGTCACGATTTCGCCGCTCGGCAGCCCCAGGGCCGGCACCTGGCCCTTCGGATTGACCTTGAGATAATCGTCGCCATTTTCCAGGGTCTTGGCGCGCAGATCGACCTTGACCAGATCATAGGGCAGGCCGGCCTCGAGCAGGGCGATATGGGGCGAGAGCGAGCAGGCGCCGGGTGAATAATAAAGCTTCATCTTGTATTCCCTCCGTGAGACCTTTTCTTCGTGGAACCGGTCGGGGCGCCACATCCGCCTTTACATGCAGATGCATGGAATAGTCAAGATTGATGCAGCTGCATCGAATGCGCTAGACTGTGCATCTGAGGATACGAGCCGGCCCATGAAACGCAAACCATCGACCGAGGCGACCGCCGCCTGGATCCGCCTGATGCGGGTCCAGAGCCGGGTGCTGGACTGCGTCGAGCAGGAGCTGAAGAAGGCCGGGTTCCCGCCGCTCGCATGGTATGATGCGCTTCTCGAACTGTCGCGCGCGCCCTCCGGCGAGCTGCGTCCGGTCGAGCTGGAGCGGCAGATGCTGATCCCGCAATATTCCACCTCCCGGCTGATCGACCGTCTGGTCGACGAAGGTCTGGTCGTCCGGCGCGAATGCAAGATGGACAAGCGCGGCCAGTTCGTCGAGATCACCGAGGCCGGGCGCGAGCTGCAGAAGCGGATGTGGTCGGCCTATTCGGCCGCGATCGAGAAGCATGTCGGCTCCAAGCTGTCGGATACCGACGCCGCAAAGCTCTGCATGCTGCTGGATCGCCTCGGCTGCTCCTGTGGTCAGGCCGCTCCGTTGGCGGCCGGAGAGGGCGCAGCGATCCGATGAAGCATCCGTTCCCATTCACATCCGCGGCCCCCTGGGGTCCGCGGCCCTTCCTGTCACCACGCGCGACCCTCGAAGCGCTTCTGAACCGAGACTCCCATGGCGCGTGACCAGATCGATATGACCCCGTTGCAGTCGCGCGACGAGCTCGTGGCCTGGCTGGCCGCCGGCGTGAAGCCGCCGTCCGCCTTCCGCATCGGCACCGAGCACGAGAAGACGCCGTTCACGCTCGACGGTCACCGCCCGGTCCCCTACGAGGGCGCGCGCGGCATCGGCGCGCTGCTCGAAGGCATGAAGCTCTTGCTCGGCTGGGAGCCGATCATGGAGCGCGGCAACATCATCGGGCTCTATGACGTCACCGGCGGCGGCGCCATTTCGCTGGAGCCCGGCGGCCAGTTCGAGCTGTCCGGCGCGCCGGTCGAGACCGTGCACCAGACGCATGCGGAGCTGATGGCGCATCTGGCGCAGGTGCGCGAGATCGCGACCCCGCTCGGTATCGGCTTTCTCGGCCTGGGCATGACGCCGTCCTGGTCGCGCGCCGAAATTCCGATGATGCCCAAGGGCCGCTACAAGATCATGACCAGCTACATGCCGAAGGTCGGCAGGTATGGCCTCGACATGATGTACCGGACCTGCACAGTGCAGACCAATCTCGACTTCTCCTCCGAAGCCGACATGGTCAAGAAGCTCAGGGTCTCGGTGGCGCTGCAGCCGATCGCAACCGCGCTGTTCGCCAATTCGCCGTTCACCGAGGGCAAGCCGAACGGCTTCCTGTCGTTCCGCTCCGAGATCTGGCGCGACACCGACAATCAGCGCTCGGGCATGATCCCGTGGGCGTTCGAGGACGGTATGGGCTTCGAGCGCTGGGTCGACTACGCGCTCGATGTTCCGATGTATTTCGTGAAACGCGAGGAGACCTATATCGACGTCTCCGGCACCTCGTTCCGCGACTTCTTCGCAGGCAAGAACCCAGCGATGCCGGGCGAGCGGCCGACGCTGTCGGATTGGGCCAATCACCTCTCGACGATCTTCCCCGAGGTGCGTCTGAAGCGCTACCTGGAAATGCGCGGTGCCGACGGTGTGCCATGGGGCCGGCTGCCGGCGCTGCCGGCGTTCTGGGTCGGCCTGCTCTACGACGATGTCAGCCTCGATGCGGCCTGGGACCTCGTCAAGGACTGGACCGCGTTCGAGCGCCAGAACCTGCGCGACGACGTGCCGCGCCTCGGCTTCAAGACGCGCATCCGCAATCGCTACGTGTTCGAGGTGGCGAAGGAGTGCCTGACGCTCGCCCATCACGGCCTGCGCCGCCGCAACCGCGTCGATCAGAATGGCCGCGACGAGAGCCGCTATCTCGAGCCGCTCGATCAGATCATCGATTGCGGCCGCTCGCCGGCGGAGGAGATGCTGGAGAAGTTCGACGGCCCGTGGGGCGGCTCGGTCGAGCCGGCCTACGACGAATATGCGTTCTGATCGGAACGGCCGTCCCTGCAGCCGTCGCAGGTTCGCTGCGTCGCCTGTTCCACGTTGAGGCGGTTGGCGGCTCGGGTCCCCTGTTCTCTGTTGCGATTTGTGTCTCAGGATCGATTCAGCGCCTGGGCGCCGCTGCTTTGCCTTCCGCAGCTCCCCCGGTCCGGGCCGTTCATCCGCCATACAGGTTCGTGGCGATCAAATGACTGCCTAAAAACTCGCAAGAAAACTCGAACATTAACAATGGGTCGGATGGTTCAGCGGCGGCGCGTGGGGCGCTTCATCGGGGCATGGCTGAGGGCACTGGCGTGCCTGTTCGTGGCTGCCTGCCTGACGCCGGCTTCAGCCCAGACCTATTCCGATCGCCCCGGCGGCGACTACATGAGCGCGCCGATCGCCTCCGGCGACCCGGCCGATTGCGCGCTGCTGTGCGAGCACGACCGGCGCTGCCGCGCCTGGAGCTTCAGCTATCCGACCGTGATGGAAGCGGGTGCGGTGTGCTGGCTGAAGAACAGCGTGCCGTCGCGGGTGCCGGACAATTGCTGCGTTTCCGGCGTGCGCGGCGCTGGTGTCGTCGAGATCCGCAATGATGCGGTCGAGACGTCGATCGACCGTCCCGGCGGCGACTACCGCAGCTTCGACATCAAGACCACTGATCTGAAGGGCGGCGACAAGGCCGAGAAGGCCGCCGACAAGGGCGACAAGAGCAGCGGCGACAAGGCGGTGGACAAGAAGGAAGAAAAGGCCGCCGACGCCGAGGAGATCTGCAAGGCCGCCTGCACCGGCGACAACAAGTGCCGCGCCTGGACCTTCGCCCGACCAGGCTATGCCGGCAAGGAGGCGCATTGCTTCCTGAAGAAGGAAATCAAGCCGCCGCGGCGCAAGGCGGGCTTCACGTCGGGCGTCGTTCGCTGACCTGGCAAACGTCCGGCCCGCAGATTTTCTGCATCGTCGGGTAACATTGCATCCGTCTCCTGCGTATTGAACGACGGCACCGGACGGCTTTCGCCGCCGGCTGCCTGTCGCAACGCAGAGATCGGGTGTGTCATGACGTTTTCGCGCAGGTTCTTCGTCACCGCAGCAGTCGCTGCCACGTTTGCTTTCGCTGGGCTGAAGGCGGCCTCCGCCATCGAGACCGCCTATTCGGACGCCGCCTTCAAGGCTGCTCAAGCGGCTGGGCAGCCGATCCTGATCGAGATCCATGCCGGATGGTGCCCGACCTGCAAGGCGCAGAAGCCGATCATCGACAAGCTCGCGGCAGAACCCAAATTCAAGGACCTCAAGATTTTCCGCGTCGACTTCGACGACATGAAGCCGGTGGTGAAAGCGTTCGGCGCGCAGATGCAGTCGACCCTGATCACCTTCAAGGGAACCACCGAGACCGGACGTTCGGTCGGCGACACCAAGGAAGCCTCGATCGCGGCCCTGCTCGACAAGAGCCTGTAGCGCATCATGCTCGCGCTGCTGCTGGCCTTCGTGGCCGGCCTGCTCTCGATCCTGTCGCCCTGCGTGCTGCCGCTGGTGCCGATCGTGCTCGGCGCGGCGGCCTCCGCGCATCCGCGCGGTGCGCTGGCGCTCGCGGCCGGCCTTGCGCTGTCCTTCACCGGTATCGGCCTGTTCATCGCCCTCGCGGGCAACTCCATCGGCCTCGATGCCGGCGCGTTCCGTCTTGTCGCAGCGATCATCATGCTGGCGATCGGCGTCGTGCTGCTGGTGCCGTCCTGGCAGGCGCAACTCGCCGTCGCAGGTGGACCGGTGCAGCGCTGGGCCGACCGGCATTCCCAGGGCTTCGCAACGTCGGGCGCCGGCGGCCAGTTCATGATCGGGCTGCTGCTCGGCGCGGTGTGGTCGCCCTGTGTCGGTCCGACCTTGGGCGCGGCGTCGCTGCTGGCCTCGCAGGGACGCGACCTCGTGATGGTGAGCCTGACCATGCTGGCCTTCGGCCTCGGCGCCGGCCTGCCGCTGGTCGTGCTCGGGGTGCTGTCGCGAACGACCATGGTACGCCTGCGCGCGCGGCTGCTGTCGGCCGGCAAGCTCGGCAAGATGCTGATGGGGGCGGCCTTCGTCGTCGTCGCGGTCGCGATCCTCAGCGGCGTCGACAAGCAGCTCGAGGCGTGGCTGGTCGCCGTCTCGCCGGCGTGGCTGACGGAGCTGACGACGTCGATCTAACGCCCGAGCTGCATAGGCGGACCCACAACTCAGTGTCATTCCGGGGCGTGGCTCCGCGCGCCCCGGAATGAGCTGTTGCTATCCGCGTGGATCATTCCTCAGGAGCGATCACCGTGATCTCCGGCCACAGTGCCTTCCAGCGCGCCGCCTTGGCCGTGTAGTTCGTCACCGAGAAATTGGCCGTATAGTTCGGACGCACGATCATCTGGCCGATGTCGTCGAGGCCCTTGGGGGCATAGACCTCGTAGCCGCCAGAAGCCGGTCGGATGCCGACCTGCGTGTTCACGGTGAGGAAGCGATCGATGCCGTCGGTGGACCGTGTCACGGCAGGGTAGGGCCGGCCGTGCTTGGTCGGATACCAGAGATGCACGCGCGCCTGATTGCGGACTTCGACTTTGGCATCGACCCGATCGAGACAGGATGCCATGCGCCGGATCACGGCATCCTCGGCATCCCACGACGTGTCGGGATCGAAGTAGAAGATATCGTAGTCGTTGATGCCGTGATCGACCGGGCGGCCGGTGCGCACGTTCCAGACCGTCTGGGTCAGGCAGCCGGCGACGATCCACGCATCAGGCAGCGTCGTCACGCGCAGCATATCCAGGATCGCCGTGTTGACGGGATTGCGGAGCGCTGACGCGACGAAGTCCTCTTCGGTCATGCCCGTGGATAGCATGCAAATGGCATCCGATCATGCGGACATTGCTGCACCCACCGCACCGGATGCGGGAAAAAGCCGAGCGCTCAACCGCAATCGAACGCGGCGACGGCTTTCCGGGACGCCAGTGCCCGCCACTGCCGCCGCAGCAGCGGCGCGACGTCAGCGGCTCTCGCCTCGGACAGCCGCAGCAGCACGATTGGATAATCGCGGTAGTGATCAGTGAAATAGAACAGCTTCGGCCGGCTTTCCACCAGCATCGCGCGTTCGTCCGGCGGCACGCCCGGAAGGACGAGACTGTCCCCGTCCTCCTTCAGGCGCGCCAGCATCTTGTTGCGCACCTTCAGCGCTGACGTCCCATAGGACGTGCCGTCCTCGACCTCCGGCCATGCCAGCGCGAGCGCCCTGACATCGTCGAAGGTCATCGGCGTTCGTTCAACGCACCGCGGTGAAGAAGCGATCCAGCCGGAAGCCGGACAGCCAGGCCCAGACCGGCTGGTTCTTGTAGCCAAGGTCCCAGGAGCCGACCACGGCATCGGCGCGGCCGACGAGATTGTCGATCGGCAGCAGGCCGACGCCGCCATCGCGCAAGGCCACGCGGCTGTCGGCGGAGTTGTCGCGGTTATCGCCGAGCACGAACAGCTTGCCGGGCGGCACCGTCACCTCCGGCGTGTTGTCGAGACGGCCGTTGTCGCGCATCTTGAAGATCAGGTGCGAGACGCCGTTCGGCAGCGTCTCGACGTAGCGATAGGCCGGATCGTTGCGGCCGGTGTCGTCCTCGGCATCGCCGATGCCGTCCGGCTTCAGCGCGGCCGCCTGGCCGTTGATGTAGAGCTGACCCTGGCGCATCTGGATGCGGTCGCCGGGCAGGCCGACGACGCGCTTGACCCAGGCCTGCGAGGTGTCGCCCGGCCAGCGGAACACGACGACGTCGCCGCGCTTCGGCGTCTCGCCGAACAGGCGGCCGGTCTCCGGCAGCGTGATCTGCATCGGCAGCGACGAGGTGCCGTAGCCGTAGGGGAATTTGGAGGCGAGCAGGGCGTCGCCGATCATCAGGGTCGGCTCCATCGAGCCCGACGGCACGTAGAACGGCTCGGCGATCGCGCCCTTGGCGACGAACACCACCATGACGACCGCGACGAGCTGCGCGAGCTGGCCGCCCCAGGTGCTTTCCTTGCGGACGGCGCCCGTGCGCGGGGCCTTGGTGCTGGTCTTGTCCGTGGACATCTTCTCAAGGCTCATCGGCCCGTGCCTCCGACCGTAATGCGATCCATGCGAAGCGTCGGCTGGCCGACGCCGACCGGCACGCCCTGGCCGTTCTTGCCGCAGGTGCCGATGCCGGTGTCCAGCGACAGATCGTTGCCGATCATGCTGATGCGGTTGAGGTCGGTCGGACCGTTGCCGATCAGCATCGCGCCCTTCACCGGCGCGCCGACCTTGCCGTTCTCGATCCTGTAGGCCTCGGTGCACTGGAAGACGTATTTGCCCGAGGTGATGTCGACCTGGCCGCCGCCGAAATTGACGGCATAGATGCCGTTCTTGACGGAGGCGATGATCTCGGCCGGATCGCGCTCGCCGGCCAGCATGTAGGTGTTGGTCATGCGCGGCATCGGCACGTGTGCGTAGCCCTGGCGGCGGCCGTTGCCGGTCGGCGCCATGTTCATCAGCCGGGCGTTCTGGCGGTCCTGCATGTAGCCGACCAGGATGCCGTCCTCGATCAGCACGGTGCGGCTGGTCGGCGTGCCCTCGTCGTCGATCGACAGCGAGCCGCGGCGCGAGGCCATGGTGCCGTCATCGACCACGGTGACGCCCTTGGCGGCGACCGGCTTGCCCAGCAGCCCGGCGAAGGCGGAGGTCTTCTTGCGGTTGAAGTCGCCCTCGAGGCCGTGGCCGACCGCCTCGTGCAGCATCACGCCGGGCCAGCCGGCGCCGAGCACGACGTCCATCTCGCCGGCGGGGGCGGGCACGGATTCGAGGTTGACCAGCGCCTCGCGCAGTGCGCCGTCGGCGGCCTCGCGCCACGCCTTGGTCTCGATGAAGCGGGCATAGGCCTCGCGGCCGCCATAGCCCTTGCTGCCGCTCTCCTGGCGGTCGCCCTGGCCGGCGACGACGGAAACATTGACGCGCACCAGCGGGCGGATGTCGCGATAGCTCTCGCCGTCGGGACGCAGGATCTCCACGACCTGCCAGGTCGCGCCGAGGCTCACGGTCACCTGGCGCACGCGCGGATCCTTGTCGCGCAAATACGCGTCGATCTCGCCGAGCAGCTTGACCTTGCTTTCGAACCCCGGGGCGTCCAGCGGATTGTCGTCGCCATAGAGCCGGACGTTGGTGTGCGGCGGCGCGCTCGCGAACGTGCCGGAATAGCCGCCGCGCACGGCGCTGACGGCGTCGGCCGCGCGCATCAGGGCCGGCAGCGAGACGTCGGAGGAATGGGCATAGCCGACTGCATCGTCCTTCACCGCGCGCAGGCCAAAACCCTGGCTGGTGTCGTAGGTCGCCTGCTTCAGCCGGCCATTGTCGAAGGTCAGCGCCTCGGTCTGGCTGTATTCGAAGAATAATTCGCCGTCATCGGCGCCGGCCAGGCCACGCCCGACCTCGCTCCGGACCGCATCACGGTCCAGGTTGGCGCGCTCGAGCAGGGAGGTGGTGGGAGCAGTCATGTGTCAATCCGTTGTCGGAGCGTTCATTCCAAGATAGTTGTTTTGACGCCGGGGCGCGAGGGGCTGGATGATTACCGAACTGACATGGTTGAGATCGTTCCCATCACGTCCGCTCACATCGAGAGCTTCCACCGCACGCTCGATTACGTCGCGCGCGAACGGCGCTATCTGTCGTTCGTGCAGGCGCCGCCGCTCGAGTCGACGCGCGCCTTCATTCTGAACAACATCCACGAGGGATATCCGCAATTCGTCGCTCTCTCGGCCGGGGAGGTGGTGGGCTGGTGCGATGTGACGCCCAAATCAGGGCCAATCGATGCCCGGATCGGGGTGCTCGGCATGGGCCTAATGCCGCAGTTCCGGCACCAGGGCCTGGGCCGACGACTGATGGCGGCGGCGCTCGAGGCGGCGCGGGTGGCCGGCTTCTCGCGCGTCGAGCTCACCGTTTACCGCAGCAACACCAACGCCATCAGGCTGTACCAGCAGGCCGGATTCCTGCTCAAGGCGGTGCAGCCGCGGGAGCCCGGCGATGACGGGTTCGACAAGACCCTGCTGGTGATGGCGCTGGCGCTCGACGCACCACGCTGAGATCGCGTCACACCGTCTCACGGCCCGATCACGGCATCGTGCGAATCCCGTCAATCGCAGCCGACGTCAGGGCAGCTTGTCGAAGCCCTCGGCGAGGCCGTTGAGGCTCAGCGGGAAGCCGATGCCTTCCTCCGGCGTCTCGAAGATGATGAAGGTCGCGGTCTTCGCCGTCTTGAGCTGGCCGAGCAGCTTGTCCTCCAGCACCACCTCGGCGACGCAGCCATTGGGCAGACAGCGCACGAAGCCGGCGCGGCCGACGTCCTGGTTGTCGAGCTTCAGTCCGAGGCCGGACGGCAGCAGCACGCCGAGCGGCGCCACCACGCGCATCAGCCGGCTCTTCTGGTCGGCGGTCTTCAGCATGATCACGGTGAGGCCGGCATTGGAGCGGTCCTCGGCCACGACGCTCTGGATCAGCGCGCACTGCTCGGCCTGCGCGCCGGGCGGCGTGTCGCAGCGGATCTGCCAGTCGCCATGCACCGAGCGCACCGCGCCCTGCGCCCACGCCGCATGCGGCACGCCGACGACCGTCGCAGCGATCATCGCGACCGCGGTCGCTGCGGCGGAGGTCATCGCGGCAACACGCGTGAGTCGCGCACGCACCGCGCTGAATCGGTACAAACGGCGCGAGTCATTCGCAGCTGGGGTCGACATGTCAGCTGTCCTGTCCGTTGAAACCCTGATCCGGGTCGGTGCCATGACAATTTCCTGTGGGTGATCTGCGCGTCCGACGCCATGATACGGCAATGATGGCGTCTTGAGGACAGCGTCATCGGCGTACGGCACGAAACGATACCCAAAATGGCCGCACCCTGGTGGGCGCTGCCGCTGCGCCTCGCCGAATCAGCCTCGCAAACGGCCGTGTCCCGTTTGCCTACATCGCGCCGCACGCCTGTCAAGCGCCCGTTGCCCGCGAAATCACGGCATGCGGCAATCTCCCGGAAAATACGCTCGTCGCGACGAACAGCGCGGCGCGCGATATCAGGCGCAAGACTGCATTGCGATAGATCAAGAATTATGGTTTGAGAAGAAAGATTTCGTCATTCCAGTGAACTGGCCCAGGTGCTTTTCTATGCATCCGCCCGAAGGCCATTTGTCAGGAGAGCGGATCGAACGGCGCGCCGCTGCGTGAAGCGGGCGGTGCGCCGAGGGGGAAAGTTCTGAAGGGAGCGCGACGGCATGAAGATGTCGAAAGGCCAATTGAGCGCCTTGCTGGGGTTGGCCGTAACGGGCGTGACGCTCGTGTCGGGTGGAGCGGCGTTTGCTGAAACGGGCCAGCCGGCGCCATGGGAAGTCAAGCTGCAGGAGGCCGCGACGCCGGTGATGGAGAACATCACCTGGTTCCACGGCCTGCTGCTGACGATCATCACCATCATCACGCTGTTCGTGCTGGCGCTGCTGATCGCCGTGGTGGTCAAGTTCAACGCGCGCGCCAACCCGGTGCCGTCGCGGACGACCCACAACACGCTGATCGAGGTGGCCTGGACGCTGATCCCGGTGCTGATCCTGGTCATGATCGCGGTGCCGTCGTTCCGGCTGCTGTTCCTCGAGCTGGACGTGCCGAAGGCCGATATGACCATCAAGGCCACCGGCAAGCAGTGGTACTGGAGCTACGCCTATCCCGACAACGGCAAGTTCGAGTTCGACTCGCTGCTGGCGCAGGACAAGCAGCCGCGCCTGCTCGCCGTCGACAACGAGATGGTCGTGCCGGTCAACAAGGTGATTCGCGTCCAGACCACGGGCGCCGACGTGATCCACTCCTGGGCGATCCCGTCGTTCGGCGTCAAGATCGACGCCATTCCCGGCCGCCTCAACGAGACCTGGTTCAAGGCGACCAAGGTCGGCATGTATTACGGCCAGTGCTCCGAGCTGTGCGGCAAGGATCACGCCTACATGCCGATCGCGGTGCGCGTCGTGAGCGATCAGGAATTCACCGCCTGGGTCGAGGACGCCAAGAAGAAGTACGCCAGCGCGCCCACGAGCACCTATGCGTCGGCTGCGGGCGTGTCGCAGTAGCCGAGCGCGGATGAACGCTAAGATTGAGGGCCGCCTTGGCGGTCCACGGGGACACTGAGGATTGGACAATGGCGACGAACGTAGCGACCCATGCAGGCCATGACGATCACGCGCACGACCACCCGACCGGATGGCGGCGCTGGATCTATTCGACCAACCACAAAGATATCGGCACGATGTATCTGATCTTCGCGGTCTGCGCCGGCATCATCGGCGCCGCCATGTCGATCGCGATCCGCATCGAGCTGATGTATCCGGGCGTGCAGCTCTTCCACGAGAACCACACCTACAACGTGTTCGTGACCTCGCACGGCCTGATCATGATCTTCTTCATGGTCATGCCGGCGATGATCGGCGGCTTCGGCAACTGGATGGTGCCGCTGATGATCGGCGCGCCGGACATGGCGTTTCCGCGCATGAACAACATCTCGTTCTGGCTGCTGCCCGCCTCGTTCGCGCTGCTGCTGACCTCGACCTTCGTCGAGGGCGAGCCCGGCGCCAACGGCGTCGGCGCCGGCTGGACCATGTATGTGCCGCTGTCGACCTCGGGCCATCCCGGACCGGCGGTGGATTTCGCGATCCTGTCGCTGCACCTTGCCGGTGCGTCGTCGATCCTCGGCTCGATCAACTTCATCACCACTATCTTCAACATGCGCGCGCCGGGCATGACCCTGCACAAGATGCCGCTGTTCGTGTGGTCGATCCTGGTGACGGTGTTCCTGCTGCTGCTGTCGCTGCCGGTGCTCGCCGGCGCCATCACCATGATGCTGACCGATCGCAATTTCGGCACCACCTTCTTCGATCCGGCCGGCGGCGGTGATCCGGTGCTGTTCCAGCACCTGTTCTGGTTCTTCGGCCATCCGGAAGTGTACATTCTGATCCTGCCCGGCTTCGGCATGATCAGCCAGATCGTGTCGACCTTCTCGCGCAAGCCCGTGTTCGGCTATCTCGGCATGGCCTACGCCATGGTCGCGATCGGCGGCATCGGCTTCGTGGTGTGGGCGCACCACATGTACACGGTCGGCATGTCCTCGGCGACGCAGGCCTATTTCGTCGCCGCCACCATGGTGATCGCGGTGCCCACCGGCGTGAAGATCTTCTCCTGGATCGCCACGATGTGGGGCGGCTCGATCGAGTTCCGCGCGCCGATGCTGTGGGCGGTGGGCTTCATCTTCCTGTTCACGGTCGGTGGCGTCACCGGCGTCGTGCTGGCGAACGCCGGCGTCGACCGCGTGCTGCAGGACACCTACTACGTCGTCGCGCACTTCCACTACGTGTTGTCGCTCGGCGCCGTGTTCGCGATCTTCGCGGGCTGGTACTACTGGTTCCCGAAGATGTTCGGCTACATGTACAACGAGACCATCGCCAAGGCGCACTTCTGGGTGACCTTCATCGGCGTCAACCTCGTGTTCTTCCCGCAGCACTTCCTCGGCCTGTCGGGCATGCCGCGCCGCTACATCGACTATCCCGACGCCTATGCCGGCTGGAACCTGGTCTCGTCGATCGGCTCCTATATCTCCGGATTCGGCGTGCTGATCTTCATCTACGGGATCGTCGACGCCTTCATGCGCAAGCAGCAGGCGGCGAACAATCCGTGGGGACCGGGCGCCACGACCCTGGAGTGGACCCTGTCCTCGCCGCCGCCGTTCCACCAGTTCGAGGTGCTGCCGAAGGTGCAGTAACCCTGCTCTCGCGATGCGGCGCCGATCCGGCGCCGCATCGATATCCGCCGGCAGCGCGCTTGAGGGCGCGCCGTCGGAATCCTTGAGGCGAGGTGCTGACGCGACATGCGTCGGGGCCGTTTGAATTGAAGTCTGGATTCGTCGTGTCGGTCATTGATCAGAACGCCATTGCCGTCGGCCCGCGGATTTCCGAGGCCGATGTCGGCGATTATCTCGCGCTCCTCAAGCCGCGGGTGATGTCGCTCGTGATCTTCACGGCGCTGATCGGCCTGCTGATCGCTCCGGGCCATTTCCACCCCGTGCTCGCCATCACCTCCTTGCTGTGCATCGCCGTCGGCGCCGGTGCTTCCGGGGCGCTGAACATGGCGCTGGAAGGCGACATCGACTCGCTGATGTCGCGCACCGCCAACCGTCCGATCCCGCGCGGCCGCATCACCCGCCCGGAGGCGCTGGCCTTCGGCATCACGCTGTCGTTCTTCTCGGTGCTGACGCTCGGCATCCTCGTCAACTGGTTCGCCGGCGCGCTGCTCGCCTTCACAATCTTTTTCTACGTCGTCATCTACACGCTGTGGCTGAAGCGCTGGACCGCGCAGAACATCGTCATCGGCGGCGCCGCCGGCGCCCTGCCGCCGGTGGTCGCCTGGGTGTCGTCCACCGGATCGATCGCGCCGGAGCCGCTCTGGCTGTTCCTGATCATCTTCTTCTGGACCCCGCCGCATTTCTGGGCGCTGGCGCTGTTCCGCAGCGATGACTACGCCCGCGCCGGCGTGCCGATGCTGCCGGTGGTCGCCGGCCCGGACGCGACCCGGCTGCAGATCCTGCTCTACACCATCGTCCTGGTGGCGATCGCGGCTGCGCCGTGGCCGCTCGGCTATTTCGATGCCGTCTACGGCGTCGTCTCGCTGGCTCTTGGGGCTGGCATGCTGTGGCTCGCGGTCGAGGTGTTCCGCAAGCGCGAGCGCAGCGCCTCGCTTCGCGCCAACCGCAAGCTGTTCGCCTTCTCGATCCTTTATCTGTTCGTGCTGTTCGCGACGCTCGGACTCGAAGCGGTCGCGCGCATGATCGCGCCGCTGATCTGGTAAGGGGCGCGAGACTGGAAAACATGGCGACCACGATGGCGGATCGAAACGAGTCAGAGGGCATCGTCCTCACCGAGGCGCAGCTGCGCAGCCGGCGCCGCCGCTCGATCGCGATCGCGCTCGCGCTCGGCGTGCTGGTGGTGCTGTTCTTCGCGGTGACCATGGTGAAGGGTCCCGCGGTGCTGAATCGGCCGATGTAGAGACGCGATGCAGGACGGGACGAAGCAGACCGCGATGGAGACAACCGACCAGAACGTTCCGGCGACCGCGCCGGCCGCGCCGCGCCGCGGCCTCAGCCGCGATGCGCTGGTCGGCGGCATCTGCGGCGCCGTCGCGGTGCTGATGGTGGGCGCGGCCTATGCCGCCGTGCCGTTCTACAACTGGTTCTGCCGCGCCACCGGCTTCAACGGCACCACGCAGGTGGCGACATCAGCGCCATCCGCGGCGCCGCTGGCGCGCCGGATCTCCGTGCGCTTCGACTCCAATGTTGCCGGCGGTCTGCCCTGGAAGTTCGAGCCGGAGAAGACCGAGATCGATGTCGCGATCGGCGAGGTGGTCACGGTCTACTACAAGGTCACCAACGAGGCGGCGCGCACCACCATGGCGCAGGCGGCCTACAACGTGTCGCCGCTGACATCGGGCGCCTACTTCCAGAAGATCAACTGCTTCTGCTTTACCGAGCAGACCATGGCGCCGGGCGAGACCCGCGAGATGCCGGTGGTGTTCTACGTCGATCCGGCGATCACGGCCGACCACGAGAACGACAGCTTGAAGACGATCACGCTGTCCTACACCTTCTATCCCGTCCGCGACACACCGAAGCCGGTCGCTGCGGGCGAGCCGGACAAACCGCGGGGCAGCCTATGACTGTGACTGTGCGGAAATCCGATATCCGGGGACCATCGCTGTTGAACGACACCGTGCCGGCGCGACCGGCATCGATCTGGGGAGAGACTTGCCATGGCTGAGGCGCACGCCAAGCATCACGACTACCATCTCGTCGATCCGAGCCCTTGGCCGTTCGTCGGCTCGGTCTCGGCCTTCATCATGGCGTTCGGCGCGATCGGCTGGATGCACAAGATGTACGGCGCCGCGCCGATCGTGTTCGGCATCGGCACCATCGGCGTGCTCTACACCATGGCGAGCTGGTGGGGCGACGTCATCAAGGAAGCGCAGTACAAGGGCGACCACACCCGCGTGGTGCAGCTGCATCACCGCTACGGCATGATCCTGTTCATCGCCTCCGAGGTGATGTTCTTCGTCGCCTGGTTCTGGGCCTATTTCAATGCCGCGCTGTATCCGAACTACGAGGTGCAGGCGACCCGCGACGCCCTGTTCGGCGGCGTCTGGCCGCCGAAGGGCATCGAGACCTTCGATCCCTGGCATCTGCCTCTGCTCAACACGCTGATCCTGCTGACCTCGGGCACCACGGTGACCTGGGCGCACCACGCGCTGCTCGAGGGCGACCGCAAGGGCCTGAAATACGGCCTGATCCTCACCATCCTCCTCGGTGCGACCTTCACCTGCGTGCAGGCCTACGAGTACAGCCACGCGACGTTCTCGTTCGCCGGCCACGTCTACGGCTCGACCTTCTTCATGGCGACGGGCTTCCACGGCTTCCACGTCCTGGTCGGCACGATCTTCCTGATCGTCTGCCTGGCGCGCGCCTATGCCGGCCACTTCACGCCCAAGCAGCATCTCGGCTTCGAGTTCGCCGCCTGGTACTGGCACTTCGTCGACGTGGTCTGGCTGTTCCTGTTCATCTGCATCTACGTCTGGGGCCACGGCGCCGAGGCGATGGCCCACGGCGCGCACTGAAGCCGGCGCGCACCGGTTCCGTCGAACGTGCTAAGAAGGGGCGGCCGTCGGGCCGCCCTTTCTCGTTTGCGGCGGCGCCCGGCGGTTGATCGAAATGTGATCCGCTCTCGTCGCCTCCGGTTGTATCAGGGGGCGTCGCCCGGTCGCCCAGGGGGCAAGACACCATGACCACGCATCCGCCCGTCACTTTGGCCCAGACCGTCCTGCGCGGGCTCGCCTGCCGCTGCCCGCGCTGCGGCCAGGGCAAGCTGTTCGACGGCTTCCTCAACCTGCGCAAGCGTTGCGAAGCCTGCGATCTCGACTATGCCTTCATCGACACCGGCGACGGTCCGGCGATCTTCATCATGATGCTCGCCGGCGCCATCGTGGTCGGCGCCGCCCTGATCGTCGAGGTGAAGTATCAGCCGCCGTTCTGGGTCCATGCCGCGCTCTGGGGGCCGCTGATCCTGGTGACGACGCTGCTGCCGCTGCGCGCGATGAAATCGCTGCTGATCGCCCTGCAATTCCACCACAAGGCCGCCCCCGGCCGTTTGGTGGACAAGACGCCGCGATGAACGGTCCGAGTTCCGCGGAGCGGCGCTCCGGTTTTGAAGCGCTGCTCAGGTCCTGCCGTTGCGGTCTGTCTCTTGGGACATGGGTCAAGCCGCTTCCGGACGCGGAAGAAAAGGTAAGCCCTCGCCGCAAACACGCTGCGCTCCCTCCCCCCTTGTGGGGGAGGGTTGGGGAGGGGGGTAGCCTCAACGGCAGTCTTTGCTGGGGCACCCCCACCCCCAACCCCTCCCCGCAAGGGGGAGGGGAGCGCACTGTCCGCGCGGTGAAAGCGGGAGGCTATCTCACGCGTGTGGACACCATCGAACTCAAGCCGGCGCGCAGCGTCGGAGTCGCCGCATGACCTCCGCCCGTCCCACCACCTCCTCCCGCGCCTTCGCCGCCTTCACCTTCGTCATGGTCGCACTGTTCATCGGCCTCGGCGTCTGGCAATTGCAGCGCCGTGCCGAGAAGCATGCGCTGATCGCCGCGCTCACCGATCGTGTCGCCGCAGCACCCGCGCCGCTGCCTCCGCCAAGCGACTGGCGCACGCTGACGCCGGAGCGCGACGAATTCCGCCGCGTCAGCTTCACCGCGACCTATGCAAAGCTGCCGGATGCGATGGTCTACAGCGCCGGCTCGGCCGTGCGCGAGGACGTCTCTGGGCCGGGCACCTGGGCGTTCCTCCCCGCGCGCCTGCCGTCTGGCGAGACCATCGTGATCGACGCCGGCTTCGTCGCCAACACCATGCAGGAGCGCAGCATCCAGGATCGCCAGGTCGGCAAGCTCGTCACCGGCGAGCCCGTGATTCTCACCGGCTATCTGCGCTTCCCCGAGGCCGCCGGCCTGCTCACCGCGGCCGAGAGCCGCGACAAGCGGCTGTGGTTCACGCGCGACCATCGCGCGATGGCCAGGACGCTCGGCTGGGGCGAGGTCGCGCCATTCTACATCGACCTTGAAACGCCGGTGCCGGACAACGGCATCCCAAAACCCGGTCCGCTGTCGCCGCATCTGCGCGACGAGCACATGCAATACGCGGTCACGTGGTTCTCACTGGCCGCGGCGCTGATCGCCGCCTTCGCGGTATGGGCGAGGGGACGACGCGCGGCGAACCGATGACCCGTAGCCCGCATGAGCGCAAGCGACATGCGGGACCGGTGCCGACCCGCATGTACCTTGGCCACGTTGCTGGCAAAACGGCGCTTGACTTAGAGCGCGCTCGAACCCGTAGCCTGCCTGGCGTCGTGAATGGAGATAAAGCGCGCATGAAGATCGGCGAGCTGGCGAGGCAGTCGGGGCTGACGCCCCATACGATCCGCTACTACGAGCGGATCGGGCTGCTGCCCAGGGCCGATCGCGATCATGCCCGCCAGCGGGACTACGACGCATCGATCCTGACCTGGATCGAATTCCTCGGCCGCCTCAAGGCCACGGGAATGCCGATCCGGGACATGCTGCGCTACGCCGAGCTGCGCGCGGGCGGCGCTGCCACGGAGCCGGAACGACGCCGGCTGCTGGAGCGGCATCGCGACGCGGTCCGGGCGCGCGTCGCCAGCCTGCAGGATTGCCTTCTCGTTCTCGACGGCAAGATCGCCGGCTATGCCGGCAGCAGCGAGAGGACGAACGACGATGACGCGATCAACGCCCAGCCAAGCCACGACGACGAGCCCGATGCCGGGCGGCACGCCATCCGGCGCCAACACCGATCAGGATCGGCTGGCGCGCGGCCGGCGCGCGCTCGATAGCATCGACGGCGAGGCCGGCCACAATGTGATCGCGGCGCTCGCCGACATCGCGCCGGACTTCGCCACCTACGTGATCGAGTTTCCGTTCGGCGACATCTATTCACGCCCCGGCCTCGATCTGCGCAGCCGCGAGATCGCGACCATCGCAGCGCTGACCGCGCTCGGCAATGCCGGCCCGCAGCTGAAAGTCCACATTCAGGCCGGCCTCAATGTCGGCCTCAACCGCGACGAGATCATCGAGGTGATCATGCAGATGGCGGTCTATGCCGGCTTTCCCGCCGCGCTCAATGGATTGTTCGCAGCCAAGGCGGTGTTTGCCGAGGCCGACGCGAAGGCCGGTGAGGCCGCCTCGGTTTGAGCGGCGGGCGACGCACCGCGCCTCGCCGCCGCGATCGCTGCGATTCTGCCCCGAGTCGCCCGACGGGCTATTTGCAACGGCATGGGCTGGCATCCGATATCAAGAATTCGGCCGCGCCAGAAAACTGATTATGTAAGCATGTTCAACGCGCTGATGAGTTCAGCATCGACCGGCGGCACTTTTTCGCTTTCATTTTTTCCGAAATCGTGGTTGTCTATGGCCATCCCGCCTCGTTGCGAGGGGCGTACGCGTCGTCACGGACGTGAGGTGGGATGCGATGGACGGGTCGGCTGCAACTGACGAGTGCGGCCGGCGCGGACGGCGAAGTCGCGTGGTCCTGATACCCCGACGCTGGTATCAAGTTGGCGCTGGTGCCGATGCATCGCGTCGATGACGGTGGCCAAAAGGCCCGGTGCACCGAGGAGATCGCGTATAAGTCGTAAGCCATCGCGCAGGGAAGGCCGGGTCGCTCTGGCTGAACCTGTGGTTCCTGCCCCGTGCATTCTTGTTCGCACGGGGGCCGCGGGTGCCAGCCGGCATCCGGTCTTCCCTGCGCCCTCCGTCTGAGGAGGGAGGAATTTCCGTTACAGCTCGGGCGCCGATCGCGCCGCGAGAACGCGAAGCTGCGCCTTCTGACTGGAGAGCCTTGCCATGTGCGTTCGAATGTCACCGCGCGTCATTGCGAGGAGCGTCAGCGACGAAGCAATCCAGAATCCCGTCCACGGCCCTGGATTGCTTGGCTGGCGCTCGCAATGACGGAGGGGAGACCTGTGCTTTTGGCGGAGCAGCTTCAAAGGCGGCGATGCGCGTACGCTTCCACCGCCGTCGTCCCCGCGCAGCCGGGGATCCAGTCCGCCGCGGCGGCGCGGTCGACCACGGCCGTCGTGCGTCCTGGATCGCCCGGTTGAATCGGGCGATGACAGCGGGGTGGGGAAGGGCATCGGTCGCTACCTGCTGCCACCTGTCCAGGACCCGCCCCGTAACGCCGCCGTAACCCCTCGCTGTGACCATCGCTGCGGCAACAACCGGTTTCGCGCGCGGACCAAAACCATTATGGTGCCGGACCATGTTGCCGCCAGGCGGTTCCGATTTCGAATTCAATCAACGGGTTATGGCCTGGTGACGCAGGTCAGGAGAGCGGTTTGACGCGCTATGTTTCGACCCGCGGGGAAGCCCCCGCGCTCACCTTCTGCGATGTGATGCTGACCGGGCTCGCCCGCGACGGCGGCCTGTACGTGCCCGAGACCTGGCCGCAGCTGACACCCGAGACGATCGCCTCGTTCTTCGGCCGGCCCTATTGGGAGGTCGCCGTCGAGGTCATCAAGCCGTTCGTCGCCGGCGAGATTTCCGACGAAGAGCTCGGCCGCATGGCCAACGAGGCCTATGCGACGTTCCGTCACCCCGCCGTGGTGCCGCTCGACCAGATCGCACCGCATCAGTTCGTGCTGGAGCTGTTCCACGGCCCGACCTTGGCGTTCAAGGATGTGGCGATGCAGCTGATCTCGCGGCTGATGGACCACGTGCTGGCCAAGCGCGGCGAGCGCACCACCATCGTCGTGGCGACATCAGGCGATACGGGTGGCGCGGCGGTCGAGGCCTTCGCCGGCCGCGACAATGCCGACCTCATCGTGCTGTTCCCGCATGGCCGCATCTCCGAGGTGCAGCGGCGGATGATGACGACGTCGGGCGCGGCCAACGTCCATGCGCTGGCGATCGAAGGTCATTTCGATGACTGCCAGGCGATCGTGAAGGGCCTGTTCAACCATCACGGCTTCCGCGATTCGGTCAGGCTGTCGGGCGTCAACTCGATCAACTGGGCCCGCGTCGTCGCCCAGGTGGTCTACTACTTCACTTCGGCGGTCGCGATCGGGGCGCCCCACCGCGCCGTCGACTTCACCGTGCCCACCGGCAATTTCGGCGACATCTTCGCCGGCTATGTCGCCAAGCGCATGGGTCTGCCGGTGCGCACCTTGCGCGTCGCGACCAACGTCAACGACATCCTCGCCCGGACGCTGACGACCGGCATCTACGAGGTGCGCGAAGTGCATGCGACGGCTTCGCCCTCGATGGACATCCAGGTGTCGTCGAATTTCGAGCGGCTGCTGTTCGAAGCCGGCGGCCGCGACGCCGGCACCGTGCGGCGGCTGATGGACGGCCTCAAGCAGTCCGGCCGCTTCGTGCTGCCGGATGCGATGCTGGCCGCGATCCGCGCGGATTTCGACGCCGGACGCGCCGACGAGACCGAGACCGCCGCTGCGATCCGCGCCGCCTTCCGCGAGGCCGGCGATCTCGTCGATCCGCACACGGCGGTGGCGCTGGCGGTGGCCGATCGCGACGGAACGGATCTGTCGGTGCCGAACATCGTGCTGTCGACCGCGCATCCCGCCAAATTCCCCGACGCGGTCGAGGCCGCCTGCGGGATGCGGCCGCATCTGCCGGCGTGGCTCGAAGGGCTGATGAGCAGGCGCGAGGACATCAGGATCATGCGGAACGACCAGGCCGAGGTGGAGAAGTTCATCCGCTCGGTCAGCCGGGCCGCCAAGCAGGGAATTGCATGATGGGTGTGGAAGTCACCAAGCTGCCGACGGGGCTGACGGTCGTCACCGACACGATGCCGCATCTGGAGACGGCCGCGCTCGGGGTCTGGGCCGGCGTCGGCGGCCGCGACGAAAAGCCGGACGAGCACGGCATCTCGCATCTGCTCGAGCACATGGCATTCAAGGGCACGACGACGCGCAGCGCCCGCGAGATCGTCGAGACGGTTGAGGCCGTCGGCGGCGATCTGAATGCTGGGACCTCGACCGAGACCACGGCCTATTACGCCCGCGTGCTGAAGGCCGACGTGCCGATGGCGCTCGACGTGCTCTCCGACATTCTCGCCAATCCGTCGTTCGTGCCGGAGGAGCTGGAGCGCGAGAAGAACGTGATCGTGCAGGAGATCGGCGCGGCACAGGATACGCCTGACGACGTCGTGTTCGAGCATCTCAACGAGCTGTGCTTTCCGGACCAGCCGATGGGCCGCTCGCTGCTCGGCACCGCCAAGACGCTGGAGGCGTTCGATCGCGACAAGCTGCACGGCTATCTGTCGACGCATTACCGCGGCCCCGACATGGTGGTCGCCGCCGCCGGTGCCGTCGACCATCAGCGGGTGGTCGAGGACGTGACGAAGCGCTTTGCGAGCTTCAATGGCGGCGAGGGGCCGAAGCCGCTGCCGGCGGCGTTCGGCAAGGGCGGCTCGCGGGTCGTGCATCGCGATCTCGAGCAGGCGCATCTGACGCTTGCGCTCGAGGGCGTGCCGCAGGCCGACCCGTCGCTGTTCTCGCTGCAGGTGTTCACCAACATCCTCGGCGGCGGCATGTCGTCCCGGCTGTTCCAGGAGGTGCGCGAGAACCGGGGGCTCTGCTACTCCGTCTACACGTTCCACGCGCCCTACAGCGACACGGGGTTCTTCGGCCTCTACACCGGGACCGATCCGGCCGACGCCCCCGAGATGATGGAGGTCGTGGTCGACATCATCGGCAATGCGGTGGAGACCCTGAGCGAGGCCGAGGTCGCCCGCGCCAAGGCGCAGATGAAGGCCGGGCTCTTGATGGCGCTTGAGAGCTGCAGCGCCCGTGCCGAGCAATTGGCGCGGCATATCCTGGCCTATGGCCGGCCGCAGACCTTGCAGGAGATGGTCGCCAAGATCGAGGCGGTCAGCGTCGAGAGCACGCGCGATGCGGCGCGGGCGCTGCTCGCACGCAGCAAGCCGGCGGTGGTCGCGCTCGGCACCGGCAGGGGTCTGGACACGGCGGTCACTTTCGCCGAAGGTCTGACCGGTTCGCGATCGAAGGCCCAACTGCACTGAGCGTGGTTCGGCTCGGTGCGGTCCGCGCGCATTGAATCTCGCCAGATCTTGGCCTTGGAGATCTCGGCATTGGAGATCTGGGGTGGGTCGGAGCAGGCTTCGACCCGGAAAGAGCAGGGGGAGCATCACAGATGGCCCTGTTTCGCTTGCCATCCAACGGACCGGCTGCGTTGGCTCCGCGCGGCCAGGGCCTGCTGCTGCGTGCGCCGCAGATGGCCGATTACGCGCAATGGGCGCGGCTGCGCGAGATCAGCCGCGACTATCTCACGCCCTGGGAGCCGATCTGGCCGTCCGACGACCTGACGCGCTCCGGCTTCCGCCGCCGGCTGCGCCGCTATGCCGAGGACATCTCGGCCGACCGGTCCTATCCGTTCATCGTCTTCCGCGAGCAGGATGGCGCCATGCTCGGCGGCATCACGCTCGCCAATGTCCGCCGCGGCATCGTTCAGGCCGGCACCATCGGCTACTGGATGGGGCAGCCGTTCGCGCATCATGGCTACATGACGGCGGCGCTGCGGCTGCTGCTGCCGACCCTTTTCGGCGAGCTCAATCTGCACCGGGTCGAGGCGGCCTGCATCCCGACCAATATGCCGTCGATTCGCGTGCTGGAGAAATGCGGCTTCACCCGCGAGGGCCTGGCGCGTCGCTACCTCTGCATCAACGGGGTCTGGCAGGACCATTATCTCTACGGCCTGCTGCACGAGGATTTCCGGGGGTAGCAATCGTGATCGTGATCGCCGCGGGAGAGGCCAATCGGGGCTGGTTCCGGGCTCTGAAATGGGTATAGACGCCTTGGCTGGGCGACCGAGTTGCCGGGGATATCAGACGATGCGAGAGACGAGCGTGATCAGGGCTGGGACGTTGGCAGCCGTGCTGCTGGCCTTGGGAGCCGCGAGCGCGGCGCCGCCGGCCGCCGCCCAATCGCTGACCGACCGCTTCAAGAGCCTGTTCGGCGGCGGCTCCGACGACAAGGGGCAGGAGAACCTGCCCGCCAGCGGCGGACCGCCGGTCGATCCGACCGATGGCCTGACCTGTCCGCCGGTCAATATTCGCGCCGGCGCCTCGACCTACGCCGTGGCCGCGCCCGGCAAGCAGGCGGTCGGCAACGACGTCCGGTTCCAGGCGTCGATCACCAAGACCGCGCGGGAATGCAATCTCAACGGGGCCGAGATCACCGCCAAGATCGGCATTCAGGGGCGCATCGTCGCCGGCCCCGCGGGCGCGCCGGCGAGCGTCGACATTCCGATGCGCATTGCGGTGGTCCAGGGCGGCATCGGCGAGAAGGTGATCGCGACCAAGTCGTATCGCACCACGGTGCAGATGACCGAGGACGGCAGCGTGCCGTTCACGATCGTCGCCGAGGACATGGTCTATCCGGTGCCGCCGCCCGGCGCCAATGCCGACAATTACGTCTTCTACATCGGCTTCGACCCGCAGGCCCTGACCCCGGAGCGGCCGCACGGCAAGAAGCGGAGGTGACGATTGCCGTTGCGCGAAGCGGTCGCCGGAGAGTGTGAATAGCAAAAGGCCGGTGCGATGGAATCGCACCGGCCTTTTGAAGATGATGGATGAGATGGGCTGCCGCTCAGTTCAGCTTGCGGCCGACTTCGGCGATGCCCTTGGCGACGAGGTCTTCGCCAAGAGCGCCCTTGACCGACTGAGACAGCACGGTCGCTGCCGCCTGGACGGCGGCCTCCGCCGCAGCGGACCTGACGTCGGCGAGAGCCTGGGCTTCGGCGAGGGCGATCTTGCCCTCGGCGGCCTTGGTGCGACGGGCGACGAAGTCTTCCATCTTGGCCTTGGCCTCGGCTGCGATGCGCTCGGCTTCCGCCTTCGCGCTGGTGACGATCTCCTCGGCCTCGCGTTCGGCACTGGCGCGGCGGGTCTTGTAATCGGCGAGCACCTTGGCCGCCTCTTCCTTGAGCCGCTTGGCCTCCGCGAGCTCGTTCCTGATGCGCTCGGCGCGGTGGTCGAGCGCCGTCAGGACCATGCGGTGGACACCGAGATAGGCGAACAGGCCCATCAGGATCACGAAGGCGATCGCAACCCAGGTTTCTGGATCAGCAAGCAAATGCATCAGGCTGTTCCCTTCAACGATGCATCCACCGCAGCCTCGACCGTCTTGGCTGCGGGGGCCTTGCCGGTGAGCTGCTTCACGATCGCGCTGGCTGCATCTGCGGCGATGCCGCGGACATTGCTCATTGCGGTCGTGCGCGTGGTGGCGATGGATGCCTCAGCCGCCGCGAGCTTGGCTGCGAGGCTGTCTTCCAGCACCTTGCGCTCGGCGTCCGAAGAGGCCGCGAGCTTCTCGCGGGTCTCGGCTCCGATCGCCTGGGCACGGGCACGAGCCGTCGCCAGCTCGCTCTCATATGCCTTCATCGCGGCTTCGGATTCATCCTTCAGCCGCTGCGCTTCAGCCAGATCGCCGTCGATTGACTTCTGGCGGGCGTCGATGACGGCCCCGACCTTCGGCAGCGCCACACGCGAGACGATCACGTACAGCGCCACGAAGGCGATCACCAGGGAGACGATCTGGGACGGAAAGGTTTCCTTCGAGAACGGAGGGAAACCATGCCCGCCATCGGCCTCCGTATGGGCGCTTGCGGTGCCCTTGGCCTCGCCGCCCTTGGCTTCGCCATGACTTTCAGCCACGGGCTTCTCCTGTCCGGCTCAGGCCGTCTTAGACGGCGTACAGCAGGAGCAGCGCGATCAGCAGCGAGAAGATGCCGAGCGCTTCGGTCACCGCGAAGCCGAAAATCAGGTTGCCGAACTGGCCCTGGGCGGCCGACGGATTGCGCAGAGCGGCCGACAGGTAGTTGCCGAAGATGATGCCGATGCCGGCACCCGCGCCACCCATGCCGATGCAGGCAATGCCCGCGCCAATGTACTTCGCTGCAACCGGATCCATGAAACGAACTCCTTTGAGGGGTTTGGTAGAGAGGGCCGGATCAGTGGCCCGGATGGATAGCATCGTTGAGATAGATGCAGGTGAGGATCGTGAAGACGTAGGCCTGGAGGAACGCGACCATCAGCTCGAGGCCGGTCAGCGCGACCGTGAGGCCGAGCGGCAACAGCGCGCCGACCTTGCCGACGAAGCCGAGCGCACCGAGCATGGTCACGAAGCTCGCGAACACCTTCAGGGTGACGTGGCCGGCCAGCATGTTGGCGAACAGACGGACGCTGTGCGAGATCGGACGGGAGAAGAAGGAGATGATTTCGATCACGACCACCAGCGGCAGGATCACCGCGGGGATGCCGGAGGGGACGAACAGCTTAAAGAACTTCAGGCCGTTCTTGTAGAAGCCGTAGATGATGACCGTCAGGAACACCAGCAGCGCCAGCGCGAAGGTGACGATGATGTGGCTGGAGACGGTGAAGGTGTAGGGGATGATGCCGACGATGTTCGAGACGAAGATGAACATGAACAGCGAGAACACCAGCGGGAAGAACGTCATGCCGTGCGAGCCAGCGCTGGTTCTGATGGTGTTGGCGACGAATTCGTAGGACAGCTCGACCACCGACTGGAACCGGCCCGGCACGAGCGCGCGCCCGGCGGCCATCATCATGACGGCGATCAGCACGACCGCGAGCAGCATGTACGCGGACGAATTGGTGAAGGCGATCTCCTGATTGCCGATGTGGCCGATCGTGAAGATCTTGTTGAGGTGGAATTGATGGATCGGATCGATCATCCGCGTGGCGTCTCAGTTGTTCACCGGCCACGCCGGCGCTTTGCAATTCACTCGTTGGTCTTCCGCGCGAGGTCTTCCGCGCATGTCTCACTGGCGGGGCCTGTCGGGAGCTATGCCTGCGGATCTCACCACGTTCAACACGCCGGCCGCGAAGCCGAGCAGGAAAAACACGATGAATCCAAAGGGCGATGTCGACAGCAAGCGGTCGAAGCCCCAGCCAAGCACCGCACCGACGAGGACACCGGCGATCAACTCGGAGGACAGTCGCAGGCCACGCGCCATGGCCGAAGCCCGGGCTGCAGTGTCACCGCCGCCGTTTCCAGGTTGATCAGCCCCGATCTTTCGGCCGTCGCGAAATTCGGACAACCGTTGGTCGAGACTTCCGAGCCTCGCGGAAAGCGCAGCCTCATCGGGCGACTTGTCGCGATCCCCGTGTCCGCCGCTCTCGTTCGTGCCATCCGCCATGTGCTTATCCGCCATGTGTGGAGACCCGATCCGTTGCCGCGAGTGTCAGGAAATAGCGCCCCATCGCCCTTTAAAGCCGCGCGGACCATACTGACCGCATCCCCCCAAGTCAAGATTGCGTGTTGAACTGTTAGATGCCTGATTCTGCTCGTCTTCTCGGCTTTTTCGTCAGATCGGTCGCGCGTGTCACCGCGCCGCATCAACAGTGTTCTGTGCAACTGCGATCTTGCCCCTGTCAGGGCCCTCTGATCCGATGTCGCTGAACTCCAACCAGCACGGGAACCCGCATGTCGCGCCAGATCGATTACTATTTCTCGCTGCAGTCGCCATGGGCCTATATCGGCCACCGGCTGTTCCGCGACATCGCCGCGAGCCACGGCGCGAGCGTCAACCTCAAGCCGGTCATGCTGGTGGATCTGTTCGCCGAGACTGGCGGGCTTCCGCTGGCCAAGCGCCATCCGGCGCGGCAGCGCTATCGCATCGTCGAGCTGAAGCGGTGGCGCGACAAGCGCGGTCTCGATTTCCACATCCAGCCGAGCAACTGGCCGTTCAATGCCCGGCTCGCCGACGGCGTCGTCATTGCGGCGCAGCAGGGCGGCCTCGATCCGGAGCCCTATCTGCAGCGCGCCTTCCCGGCCATCTGGGAGCAGCAGCTCAATCTTGCGGATGCCGAGGTGATCGCCGGCCTGGCCGATGCAGCCGGACTGCCGGGCCGCGATCTCGTGACGCAGGCGGCGAGGGACGTGGTCGGGGCGGCCTACGAGCAGAACCGGCAGGACGCGATCGCGGCCGACGTGTTCGGCTCGCCGGCCTACGTGCTGGATGGCGAGATATTCTGGGGGCAGGACCGGCTCGAACTGCTGGCGGACGCGTTGAAATCCGGTCGCTCCGCCTATACGTCCGAAACATAGGTGCGGCCTGTGGCAGCGGATCGCACCTGAGGCAACGTCATGGCCGCGACACAATGTCGGCGTGCATGGCGGCGGTTGCGAATGCGCCTGGGAGAGCCAGCCATGAGTCTCACGAAGCCCTACCGGCCGCCGCTCCTCGCGCTGCTGGCGTTGAGCTGCCTGGGCGGAGAGGCGTTTGCGGTCGAGGACACAACGCCTGACGGCGACAAGGGACGCTACACGATGTCGACGACATCGGACGGCGTGATCCGGCTCGATACCAAGACCGGTGCGGTCTCGATGTGCAACAACAGCGGTGGATCGGGCTTTGCCTGTTACGCGGTGCCTGATGAGCGCGCCGCGCTGGACGCCGAGATCGGCCGTCTGCAGGCGGAGAATGAAAAGCTCAAGGGCCAGCTCGCGTCGCGCGACCAGAGCATCTCCGGCAAGATCGACGAGCCGCTGCCGAAGGACCAGGCGCTGCCCAAGTCCGATCAATTGAAGAAGGCGGAGCCTCGAGCCGGAGAGTCGAAGTCTGCTGATGGAACGCGCAAGCTCGAGATCCCGCTGCCCAGCGACCAGGACATGGACCGCATGATGGGGTTCCTCGAGCAGGCGTGGCGCCGGTTGCTCGACATGGCGACGCGGGTGCAGAAGGACGTCTCGGGCAGGATCTGAGACCGCTTCGAGGAGGCTGTATCCATGTCGGCACGATCGGCCTCGCGCACGGCACCTTCGGCCGCTGCGATCGATACGGTGGTGACGTCGATCCTGACGGTGCAGACTTCGGGCCGCGGCTTCACCGATCTCACGCGCGAGGTCGAGGCATTCCTGCGTGAAGTCTCCGCCAGGGAAGGCGCGGTGACCCTGTTCGTTCGCCACACCTCGGCGTCGCTGACGATCCAGGAGAATGCCGATCCCACCGTGCTGCACGATCTCACCACGGCGCTGGCGCGGCTGGCGCCGGAGGATGCCGGCTGGGTGCACGACACCGAGGGGCCCGACGACATGCCGGCGCACATCAAGACCATGCTGAGCTCGGTCTCGCTGCAGGTGCCGGTGCAGGACGGCCGCATGATGCTCGGCACCTGGCAGGCGCTCTATCTGATCGAGCATCGCGCGCGTCCGCATCGGCGCGAGCTGGTGTTGCGGTTCATCGGCGCGGCCTGAGGCCATAAAGAGAAAATCCGTGGGTCTGAAATGCGGAACGGCCGCGGAGCGATCCGCGGCCGTCCGTTCGAAGAAGATGCGGGCGGGGTCGCCGCCCGCGTCCTGATCAGTGCTGCTGGATGTCGACGTCCTTGGTCTCCGGCAGGAACAGGAAGCCGACGACCGCCGTGATCACCGCGAAGAAGATCGGGTACCACAGGCCGGCATAGATGTCGCCGGTCGAGGCCACGATCGCGAAGGCGGTTGCCGGCAGCAGGCCGCCGAACCAGCCGTTGCCGATGTGGTAGGGCAGCGACATCGAGGTGTAGCGGATCTTGGTCGGGAACAGCTCGACCAGCATCGCGGCGATCGGGCCGTACACCATGGTGACGAAGATCACCAGGATGAACAGCAGGCCGATGATCGCGGCGACCTGCGGACGGAAGACGTCGAACGGATGCGCCATCTTCACGATCGACGGATCACCCGCCTTCGGATAGCCGGCCTGGCCGATCGCGGCCGTCAGCGCCGGGTTGCTGGTCTTCGCATCGGTGTAGGGCACTTCCTTTCCGTTGAAGGTGACCTTCACGCCGGAGCCGGCCGGACCATAAACGGTCGAGTACTTGACCGAGGACTGGGCCAGGAAGGCGCGGGCGGTGTCGCAAGGCGCGGTGAAGACGCGGGTGCCGACCGGGTTGAACAGATCGCCGCAGCCGGCGGGATCTGCCACCACTTCCACCTTCGTCGCCTCGATCGCCTTCTCCAGCGCCGGGTTGGCGTTGGTGGTGATCATCTTGAAGATCGGGAAGAAGGTCAGCGCCGCGATCAGACAGCCGCCCATGATGATCGGCTTGCGGCCGATCTTGTCGGACAGCATGCCGAACACGATGAAGAAGCCGGTGCCGAGCAGCAGCGACCAGGCGATCAGCAGGTTGGCGGTGTAGCCGTCGACCTTCAGGATCGATTGCAGGAAGAACAGCGCGTAGAACTGGCCGGTGTACCAGACCACGCCCTGGCCCATGGTGGCGCCGATCAGCGCCAGCAACACGATCTTGGCGTTGCCCCAGTTCGCGAACGCTTCCGTCAGCGGCGCCTTCGAGCTCTTGCCCTCGTCCTTCATCTTCTGGAACACGGGCGATTCGTTCAGGCGCAGACGGATCCAGACGGAGACGCCAAGCAGCAGCACCGAGACCAGGAACGGAATGCGCCAGCCCCATTTGGCGAAGTCGGCCTCGCCGATGATGGTGCGGGTGAACAGGATGACCAGCAGCGACAGGAACAGGCCCATCGTCGCCGTCGTCTGGATGAAGGAGGTGTAGTAGCCGCGCTTGCCCATCGGGGCGTGCTCGGCGACATAGGTCGCGGCACCGCCATACTCGCCGCCGAGCGCGAGGCCCTGCAGCAGGCGCAGGCCGATCAGGATCACCGGCGCCGCGAAGCCGATGGTCGCGGCGTTCGGCAGCAGGCCGACGATGAAGGTCGACAGGCCCATGATCAGGATCGTGACCAGGAAGGTGTATTTGCGGCCGACGATGTCGCCGATGCGGCCGAACACGATGGCGCCGAACGGACGCACCAGGAAGCCGGCGGCGAAGGCGAGCAGTGCGAAAATGTCGCGGGTGGCCGGCGGATAGTCGCTGAAGAACTGCGCGCCGATGATCGAGGCCAGCGACCCGTAAAGATAGAAGTCGTACCACTCGAAGACGGTGCCGAGAGAGGAGGCCAGAATGACGAAGCGTTCGTCCTTCGTCATGCCTCCAGCTCTCGCTTGTGTGGCTACCATTGTTGACATCGGCATTCGCTCCCCATGATTGTTGTGATGATGGCTTTCGCCTCCGCATGCCGGACTTGGACGGCGCAGGTCGCGGAGACCTTGCTCTTCAGTAACATTGCAGTGAAACCCGCCCCAATACGACTTTCGGCTCTGCCCTCTGCGGCGCGCGGGAAAGATGGGGACATTGCGGCGGATCAAGTTCGCTGAGCGGCCGACGCGCTATCGATGTTGCGTTGCACAAGGTTCGGATTAACCGCCTTCCCTGCAAGTGGAATTGGACGCTTGCATGCAACCGGTGGCCGGGCGAGTATTTTACGGAAAACCGGGCGCGTGCAGTTGCAGCATGTCGTCGGTCTCGCAAGGTCAAGTCTGGATTCATGGCGGCTGCCAGCACTCATCTCGTCATTGCCGATGATCACCCGTTGTTCCGCAATGCCTTGCGGCAGGCAGTCGCGAGCGTGCTCGCGGAGGCCGTGGTCGACGAGGCCGGCTCGTTCGAGGACCTCACCGCTTTGCTGGAAAAGGATTCCGAGGTCGATCTGGTGCTGCTCGACCTCACCATGCCCGGCATCTCCGGCTTCTCGGGCCTGATCTATCTGCGCGCGCAATATCCGGCGATCCCGGTCGTCATCGTGTCGGCGAGCGACGACGGCGCGACGATCCGCCGCTCGCTCGATTTCGGCGCCTCCGGCTTCATCCCGAAGCGGTTCGGCGTCGACACCTTGCGCGATGCCATCAAGAAGGTGATGGACGGCGAGGTCTGGGTGCCGCCCGACACCGACTTGGCCGCCGGCGCCGATCCTGAAATGACCAGGCTGCGCGACCGCCTGGTCACCTTGACCCCGCAGCAGGTGCGCGTGCTGATGATGCTGTCGCAGGGCCTGCTCAACAAGCAGATCGCCTACGAGCTCGGCGTCTCCGAGGCGACCATCAAGGCACACGTCTCGGCCATCCTGCAGAAGCTCGGCGTCGAGAGCCGGACCCAGGCGGTGATCGCCGCGGCGAAGATCGCGGGGAGTGCGTGGCGGCAGGACGTGCCGACGGGGAAGTGACGGTCGCATCGCGCTAGGTAGCGTCACCCCGGGCAGGCTGCTGTGCGGCGGCCACGTGTGATTGCCAAACGAGCTTTCAATTGGTTTGCTCGTCATGCGCGGGCTTGTCCCGCGCATCCACGTCGCGCATCGTGCGCCGAAATGCGTGGATGGCCGGGACAAGCCCGGCCATGACGACAATGAGGATTGTACGATTGCGCTCCGGCTCGGTGCGCAGCGTCGGCCGATCGTGTCGGACCATCCGTGGTCACGCATTGAACGACTGCGTTCAACTTCGGATCTCCTTTCGCGACACACCTTCTCAGCCTCGCGGCGCCATCGGCGTCCGAGCTTTGCTGATCTTTCGCCCTCTCGAAAGCAGAGGGCGCAGGGAAGGCCGGGCGCTGGCCGCGCCCGTGGCCCGCCTGCAGAAAAAAGCAGGCGGCAGTCACCACAGGTCTGGCCGAACACGCCCGGCCCTCCCTGCGCGATGGTTTTGACGGCTGCTCCGAGCTCTCCCCGGGGACCGGCGTTCTTGCCCCCGTCATCCGCAACATCGTCGTCACGGACTTGGCATCAGCACCGGGATGCCAGGACCACACGGCTTGACCGTGCGCGCCGGATCGTTCGTCCGCAGGCCAAAGCCCGCTGCGAACCGACGCGCCCACCGCATCCCGCGCCCCACGTTCGTGACGATCGCGAAGCGCCCCTCATGGCGGGCACGGGATGGCGCGACGTGTATCATGATTTCGGGGAAAAAGAAATAAGATTCGACGGGCTGCGAATTTGTCGATCTGAATCGATAGCTGAACAGGACTGGAGTTCCGAGGACTCTTGGAGCCAGCGAACGCGCGCGGTCCTTGATCGCGCTCAAGCTGCGAGCAGCCGGTGGCTCTGCCGAGACGCGCTGGTGGGTTTGATCCGAGCATCGGCTGACGGCAAACGGCCGTCGCTGGGGACAACGGAGGCAGACGTAGAGGAGGAATAACTGACCGAGGTCCACAGGACTGGGTGCAAAAGGGGACATGAAAATGTCAGCGGCGTTTGAGCTTACGTCACCATTTCGGGTTTGATCGCCAAAAAATTGCAGATTAATGAGTTTGCTCGCGCCGGAAGTATTTGGGCGCGTGCGGAAGAGAGCGGGTCGTTATGCATTCACCAGCCGAGGTGCGCCACGCCAGGGACGCCGTCCATGGGCCTCTCTACCGGCCAGACATAGACGGATTGAGAGCTGTCGCCGTTCTCTCCGTGGTCGCCTTTCACGCCTTCCCTGGCACGCTCCGAAGCGGCTTTGTCGGTGTCGACATCTTCTTCGTGATATCGGGCTTCCTTATCACATCAATTATTCTCGGCGGGCTGGAAAGTGGCACATTCAGCTTTCAGGTCTTCTACGCCCGGCGGATCAAACGGATATTTCCCGCGCTCGCGCTCGTGCTAACCGCATCGTTAGCAGCGGGCGCGCTTCTGCTACTGCCAGACGATTTCCGTCTGCTCGGTAAGCATGTGGCCGCTGGCGCGGGCTTTGTTTCCAACTTTGCTCTGTCGCAGGAAGCCAACTATTTCGACGTCGCGGCAGACACCAAAATCCTTCTGCATCTCTGGTCGCTTGGCATCGAGGAGCAGTTCTATCTCCTGTGGCCGGCGCTGATCTGGATTGCCTGGCGGCTGCGCCTGAACCTGTTCACGGTTTTTGTCGCAATGTTTGCAGCTTCATTTATCTACAACATCAAGGCTACGCCATCGAACCCCGTCGCCGCATTCTATTCTCCGGGAGCCCGCTTCTGGGAGCTTTCAACGGGCAGCATTCTGGCCTATCTGGCATTTTCAACGCCACGGGCGGCGGTCTGGGTCGAAAATGGCCTCGCGACGGTCATAGCGTCCGTTCTCTTCGAGCGCGGGGGGGTGAACGAGAAGAAGATTTATCGCGACTTTGTTTCGGTGGCGGCTATCGCGCTGATTGCTGCGTCCGTCCTCGTGATCACGCGCCGGCAGGAGTTCCCAGGCTGGTGGGCGCTAATGCCGGTCCTCGGAAGTTACCTGGTCATCCTCGCCGGGCCGGGAGCTTGGCTCAACCGGGTGCTCCTCTCAAATCCGGTCATGGTCTGGATCGGTCTGATCAGCTATCCATTGTATCTGTGGCACTGGCCGCTGCTGACTTTTGTGCGCATCCACTATGGAGCCTCGCCGCCCCCGCAAGCCGTCATCACGTTGTTGGTCGGTGCGTCAGTCGGGCTTGCGTGGGGCACCTATCAGTTTCTCGAGAAGCCCATCCGGTCTGGCGAGCTGCGAGTCTGGATGGTGCCAGGGCTAGCAATGGCGATGATCGCCATCGGCGCATTTGGGCTCCTCGATGTCGCGATGCAGGGTTTCCCGGGCCGGATCAACGACGAGGACAAGCGTGAATATGCGGCGTATTTTTATGGCGGGTCGCCGCTGATCCAGGCCGAGGCTCAGGATATCATGCAGAACCGCTGTAACTTTTACGCCTGGGATAGTCCGGTCCCTACGCTCGCGCCAAGAAAGGCCATCGATCCCAGTTGCTATATGCGGCACTCCGATAAGAGTGTGCTCATTATCGGAGATTCCAATGCTGCGGACCTATATTACGGGCTCAATGAAGTTCTTCCGAAAGATGTGTCGGTGTTGCTGATCCACAGTTCGGGCTGCCAAGTCAGTCCAATTATCGAGCACATCATAGAGACTCACCACTGTAACATGGCTAACTACTTTGCGCTGCGTCGGATTGCGATCGATCCGCCCGATGTTCTGTTGCTTTCATCGAACAACTCGTTCGACATCGAGTACATCCGCAAGTTTTCGATGATGGTGAAGGGGTATGGCGTCAAGAAGGTGCTCGTGCTTGGTCAGCGACCGCATTGGAAGCGCTTTCTGCACAAGATCATTCTGGATGAGTATTGGAAGTCGACCCCGCGGTATATACCGGGTCACCTCGATGACGAGTTGATGTCGTTCACCAAAAAGTTTCAATCGCAGCTGAAGCGCGACGAGCCCTTCGACTTCGTGGACGAAATGCAAGCGTTCTGTAGCGCAGAGGGGTGCCTTGCTTTCCTCGGAGATAACCGTCGCGAAGGGCTGATCACGGCTGATACGGTTCACCTCCGCCCATTCGCCTCGGTCTGGTTGGCGCGCCAACAGCTAGCCCCCCTGATTTTGAGGTCTTTGGGTAGTCAGTAAGCTGAGTCGTACACTTTTCCGTTCTGCGTCATCAGTGGCACGCCGTCGGGCGTACCCGGGATAAAGCAGCCGAACTTCACGAGCAGGCCGTTGCCTCCGACAATGGATGGGCCCACCTTGCGATAGCCATCCCTCCTGGGGCAATTACCGATACGTAGCTGTTCGCTCCCGATGACCATGAACAATCGGTTGATGCTCGGCATGTCGCCCGACTCGTCCGCTATCGGCTCTATGCTGGCGCATCCTTGAGAGCTGCAGCCTAGCGTAAACCGCCCTCCGCCTTGCTCCATGCGCCAGACGATATCGAAATGACCGGCGACTTGGATTCCGCCATTGAAGGACGAGCCTGCCGTTGGACCGTCAAACGAAATAGCGATATCCTTGTCGCCAGATCCGTGAAAGACGAGCTTTCCTGAGCCGTCGAAAACCCCGTTGTTGTGTGCGAGCATTTGCGGTGTATTCGGGTTGTTGTCCCTATTGCAGTGCATCTCGATCTGCCCCTGCGGCCCAAATTGATCCGCCCATAGAAACAGCTCACCATTGTCGCCTGCCGTAATGCACGTCGCTGCATGCACCAGCTTTATCGTTCCGTTTCCGTTCGGAGATAGCGCGATCAAATTGCTGCCCAGGGGCTGCCCACTAATGGCAACCGCGTCATCTTTGAAGGTCTGGCCGATGGTCGGCGCGATCGTTACGAGCGATTGGCGGGTGTCGAGGTCCTGCTGGATCAGCTGAACGGCGGTGGCGAGATACTTCACTGGCCTGCTGATGCCGTCGTTGCCATCATCGCCGTCATTATCGACGAGGATCTTCAAACTTCCATTCGGAACTTTGTATCGACCGGGCTTGTGCGTCGAAATCCAACGACCTTTGTAGCTTGTTATTCCGACCGACTGGTTTGGATAAAGCCGTGGGTTGATGTCTTGTGGGAAGTCGATCAAGAGCTTGCCGGCCTCGGACTCTTCGTTGACGAGAACGATATCGCATCCATCTTCGATGCCAGTCGCCGCGGGAAGAGTAATTCGTATGTTTCCTCCGAACGCAATAATGTTCTGGTCGCACGCAAGCGGAAGGGGGCCGCTCCGACCGATAGTCCCTATAGGGCGTGACTGCGCGTTGAGGAGCGTGCCCGTAAGCACAATCAAGACGAAAAGAAATCGCCCCACCAAACCAAATCCAATCGGGAAATTTCAAATCTAGGATCAACTAACTTTCTAGGCTTTGTCTGGTAAGGTTCAACCATGGGCTGTGTCAACTGCCGCGATCTGCGTTTGGGTCGCCGACTTCGCTTCAACTCGGTCAAACCCGCCGTTTTTCGAGCCAGTTCCTCCTCCGGCCCTCTCAAGATCGTAGTCGTCGAGTGGGACCCCCGCTAAAGTACGGAGTGGCCGAACGCTAAAGAAACCGCCCCACAAACCCCAGCGCCGTTTCCGCCACCTCGCGCCAGCCGCTGTCGATGGTCAGCGAGTGGCCGCGTTGCGGGAATTGGGCGAATTCGGTGACGGCGTGCTGGTTGCGCTTCTGCCGATCGTAGGCGGCGCGGGCGACCGAGGGCGGCACGGTGTGGTCGTGCTCGCCGGAGATGATCAGCAGCGGGCCGCGTTCGACGGCCTCGCTGTCGACGTGGGCCTCGGTCCAGGGATTGAGGTTGGCGGCCGCGGCCTGGAAGATCGGTCGGCCCGGGGCAGGCGCCTGGTAGGTTTCGTATAATGCGTCGCTCTCGGCTTCCGGCACGGAGTTCGCAAACGCGTAGCGGAATTGTTCGGGGGTAAGACTGACGTTGCGGTTGGCATTGAGCGGGTTCTGCAGGACCGGCCAGGCGGAGCGCAGCGCCGAGACGGGCAGCGGCAGCACGCCGCGGAATGGCGCCGGATCGATCGCGACCGTCGCCGCCGACAGCCCGCGGCCGGCGAGGATCTGCGCGATCAGGCCGCCGAAGGAATGGCCGATCACGGCGGGGCGCCGGTCGAGCGCGCCCGCGATCGCGGCGAAGTGCGCCGCCACCTCGCCGATCGTTTCGGGCGCTGCGGCGCCGCCCATCTCCGCCGGCCACCCGGGCGCCAGCGTGGCGTAGCCTGCCGCGTTGAACAACTCGGCCCAGCGGTCCCACGAGCTGGGCTTCAGCCACAGGCCGTGGATGAAGATGACCGCAGGCTTTTGCACGGCGTTGGCCGCGCCGATCGCATCATCGAGAGCGTGGGTCGACATGATCGGCGCCTTCTGCTGCGTTGGATCAGTTGCGCGAGGATCAGCGCGACGACGGCGTGGCGGCCGGCTGCCCGTTGAGGAAGGCGTCGATCGCAGCGACCGTCGCGGTGGGCTGCTCTTCCATCAGCCAATGGCCGGAGCCTTCGATGACCTGCTCCTGCACGTTGTCAGCGCCGGCCCGTGCCACCACCGCCATGGTCGGGCCGAAGGACGCCGCGCCGCCGATCGCCAGCACCGGCATCGTCAGCTTGCCATGCGCCGCGAGCCAGGCGCGGTTGTCGATGGCGTCCTGATCGAAGGCGGCGAACTGGCTGAAGCCGGCATGCATCCGCCCGGGCCCGGCATAGAGCTCCGCGTAGTGGACGCGCGCGGCCTCCGGGAAATGCGCGGGGTTGGCCGAGAACTCGTTCCAGAAGCGGTCGAGATAGATGCGCTCGCGCCCCGCCACCAGGCGCTCCATGTCGGGGCCGCCGAAGCGGAAATGCCACAGCAGCGGGTTCTTGAGGATCTCCTCCCACGGGCCGATGCCCGGCACCGGCGCATCCATCAGCACCAGCTTGGTAACGCGGTCGGAATGCCGCGCTGCCAGCGCATAGGCGACCATATTGCCGATGTCGTGCGCCACGACCTCGGCGGTGCGCGCGCCCAGCGCGTCCATGACGCCGGTGATGTCCTCGGCCTGGTTGGCCTTCTCGAAACCCTTGTCGGCGCGGGCGGAGAGGCCGAGGCCGCGCAAATCGGGCACGATCACGGTGTGGTTCTCGGCGAGCTTGGCGGCGAGCGGCACCCACATGTCGCCGGTGTCGCCATAGCCGTGCAGCAGCACCACCGCGGGTCCTGTGCCGCCGACGCGGACGTGGAGCGTGGTGCCGTTGGTCGGGATCTCCTGGATGCGGAAGCTCTTCGGGAAATTGCCGGGCGCCTCGGTCGCGTCGGCGAGGGCGGCGCTGGTCAGCATCGTGAGCGCGGTGGCGGCGAGGGCGGTTCGTTGCAGCAGGCGGGGCAGGGTCATGACGGTCTCCGTAGGTTGCATCGTGTTGATGCACGCAAAGCTAGACGAACCCCAATCGCGGTATTAGAGGGTAGTGACGCCAAGGATTTTTGATCTGGACGCAAAGATGGTACTGGCCAGCGCGGACCGCGCTCGGGATCTCGAGGTGTTCTGCGCGGTCGCCGACAGCGGCAGCTTCTCGGCCGCGGGCCGGGGCCTCGGGCTGACGCCGTCGGCCGTTAGCCGCACGCTCGACCGCATCGAGGCGCGGCTCGGCGCGCGGCTGCTGCTGCGGTCCACGCGCGTGCTCACGCTGACCGCCGAGGGCCTGGTCTATCTCGCGGCCGCCCGCCGCATCCTCGCCGATCTCGACGAGGCCGAGCAGGCGATCGCGGATCAGGGCGCGCCGCGCGGGCGCATCCGGGTCAGCGCCGCGCTGTCGCACGGCCGCATCTGCATCGTGCCGTTGCTCGGCGAGTTCGTGCGGCGCTATCCGAACATCCTGGTCGACATCAATCTGAGCGACGGCCTCGTCGATGTGGCGGCGGGCCAGGCCGACGTCGCCATTCGCGGCGGTCCGCTGGCCGACAGCGCGCTCACCGCGCGGCGCCTCGGCGACAATGGCCGCACCATCGTCGCCTCGCCGGACTATCTGGCGCGCTGGGGCGTGCCGCAGACTCCGGAAGACCTCACCAACCACAACTGCCTGAACTTCAGCTTCCGCCGCGCCGAGCCGGTGTGGCCGTTCCGCCGCGACGGCGTCGACTATGCGCTGAAGCTGCGCGGCGCCGTCGAAGCCAACAGCGGCGACACGTTGACCGAGCTCGCGCTGGACGGCGTCGGCATCGCCCGCGTCGGCGATTTCAGCCTCGGCAACGCGATCGCAGAGGGACGGCTGGTGCCGCTGCTCGAGGCGTTCAATCCCGGCGACAGGGAAGTCTTCCACGCCGTGTTCGTCGGCGGTCCCAACATGCCCGCGCGCGTGCGCGTGTTCGTGGACTATCTCGTGGAGCGGATGGGCGCGAGGGGAGAACCTTAGTTCTTGCCTCAAAGGATGTTCTGCGACCCTCGCAAGCGACAGCGGCCGGGGTTTGCGCCCGGCCGCCGCGCCATGTTCGAGGATGCTCCGTCAACAGACGCTGTCAGATGCAGTGCGCGACGGCATGGATCGTCTGGGAGGCTTCCTTACCCAGCCGGCTGCAGGGTGAGCGCGACCTTCGGGAAGTCGATGTCGGTGTGCGCGGCGTTGTTGACGTAGTTCGTCAGCACGTTGATCGCGACGTTCGCGATGATCTCGATCAGCCGGCCATCGTCGAGACCCGCCGCGCGCGCCGTGGCGAGGTCGGCGTCGGCGACCTGTCCCTTGGTGTCGACGACGCGGCGCGCGAGGCGGGCGACGGCTGCGTCGATGGCGTCATCAGCGGTGCCTTCGCGAGCCTTGCGGAGGCCGTCCGGGCTGAGGCCTGCGCCCTTGCCCATCAGCGAATGGGCCGAGAGACAATATTCGCAGCCATTGGCCTGGGCGACCGCGAGCGCGACGATCTCGCGTTGCCTCGCGGTGAGCGCGCCCTTGGCGAGTGCATCGGAGAAGGCGATGTAGCCGTTCAGCGCGGCGCCCGACTGCGCGAGCGTCGAGAACAGGTTCGGCGTCATGCCGATCTTGGCCTTCACGGCGGACAGTGTGGCGACGACGCCGGCATCGGCGCTGACGGTGTCGACGGGAGCAATGCGGGGCATGGGAACATCCTTGGTGTGAGGTGCGGGCTTGCACGCCCCCTCCATGCCGGACTATGTGTGGCTTTAGGTGCCAGAAACATTGCAGATCGTCCCATGGACCCTTTTGCCGCGCTGTTTGCCCATGTCACGCCGCGGGCTCGGACCTTCTTCTCCGGCAACCTTTGCAACACCGTGGAATTCGGACCGGAGGGCCATCTGCACCTGTTCAAGGCCGGCGTGCTGACCCTGACCCAGCCGGGCGCAGACGACTTGAAACTGCACGAGCCGACCCTGATGTTCTTTCCGCGCGGACGGACGCATCGCTTCGTCGTCGATCCCGAGCGTGGTGCGGATCTCGTTTGCGCGACCGTCGAGCTCGGCGGCGCCGAGGGCAATCCGATCGGTGAGGGACTGCCCGAGCTCGTGGTGCTGCCGCTCGCCGGGCATCCGACGCTCACGCCGGTCTGCGACCTGCTGGTCGCCGAGGGGTTTGCCGATGGCGGCGGTCGGCAGGCGGCGCTGGACCGGCTGTTCGACTATCTGCTGATCCTGATCGTCCGCGACGTCGTCGCCAGCGGCGCGGTCGAGAGCGGCGTGCTCGCCGGGCTCGCTGACCCGCGCCTGGCGAAGGCGCTGACCGCGATCCATGACGCGCCGGGCCGGGCGTGGAGCCTCGAGGATCTCGCCGATATCGCCGGCATGTCGCGCACGCGCTTCGCCGATCTGTTCCGGGCGCGCGTCGGCCGAACGCCGATCGACTATCTGACGGCTTGGCGCATGACGCTGGCGCGGCAGCTGCTTGCCAAGGGCAAGTCCGTCAAGAGCGTCGCTTCGCAGGTCGGCTACGACAGCGCCGCGGCGTTCTCGCGTGTGTTCAGCCGGGTGTCGGGGCGCCCACCGCGGGAGGTGCGGTAGCCCGAGCGGCCGTTTCGCCGACCGGCGTTCCTACTCCGCCGCCACCATCTGCTGGATCCGCCACTGTCCCAACAACGCCCGCAGCGACGCCGGCTTCAGCGGCTTGTTGAGCACGGCGACGTTGTCGTCGCGGGCAGCGGCGCGGACGTGGGGGCTGCGGTCGGCGGTGATCAGGATCGCGGGCAGTGCCTCGTTGAAGCGGCGGCGGATGTCGCGGATGGCGGCGATGCCGTTGCCGCGGTCGAGATGGTAGTCGACGAGCAGGCCGGTGACGGCGCCATCGCGCGCCGCGATCGCCTCCATCGCGGACTCCGGATCAGGCACGGCGATCACCTCGGCGTCCCACGCCGTCAGCAGGGTCTTCATGCCGTCGAGGATCGCCGGATCGTTCTCGATGCAGACGATCAGCGCGCCGGCAATCGGCGTCGTCGCCAGCGGCGTCGCGCTGGTGACGGCGGCAGTGTGGTTGATCGCTTTCGCAATCGGCACCGTGACCGAGAACACCGAGCCGCGGCCGGGCCGCGAGTCCAGCGCGATGCCGTGATTGAGCACGCGCGCGATGCGCTCGACGATCGACAGCCCCAGGCCGAGGCCGCGCGCGATCCGCGCGCCCTGCTCGAGGCGGTGAAATTCCTTGAAGATCTCGCCGCGCTTCACCGGGGGGATGCCGACGCCGGTGTCGTAGACGCCGATCTGCAGCGACTGGCCGTGGCGGCGGCAGCCGACCAGCACGCGGCCCTTGGGCGTGTACTTGATGGCGTTGGAGATGAAGTTCTGCAGCAGCCGGCGCAGCAGCAGGCGGTCGGACTCGACCGGCAGCGACGACGGCACGAACACCAGCTCCAGACCCTTGGCGCGCGCGGCGGGCGCGAACTCGATCTCCAGCGAGCGCATCAAATCGGCCATCTTGAAGCTCGACACCGAGGGCGTCATCGCGCCGGCATCGAGCCGGGAGATGTCGAGCAGCGCGCCGAGGATCTCCTCGATCGCTTCCAGCGAGTCGTCGATGTTCTCGACCAGGCGCGAATCCTCGCCGGCCGTCTGCCGCTCGACGAGGCTCGTCACGTAGAGCCGCGCCGCGTTCAGCGGCTGCAGGATGTCGTGGCTGGCCGCCGCAAGGAAGCGCGTCTTGGAGATGTTGGCGTCCTCGGCGGCGCTCTTGGCCAGCGCCAGCTCCGAGTTCAGCCGCGTCAGCTCCTCGGTGCGGTCGCGGACGCGTTTTTCCAGCGTCGCATTGGCGCGCTCCAGTGCCTCGGCGGCCTCGAACGAGGGCGTGACGTCGGTGAAGGTGATGACGAGGCCGCCACCCGGCATGCGGTTGGTGCGGACCTCGATCACCATGTGGCGGTCGGCGAGGCGTTCCAGATAAGGCTCGCCCTCGGTGGTGTAGGCGGCGAGCCGGCGCGCCAGCAGCGCCTCGCCGTCCTCATAGGTGGGCGCGCCGATCGTGCTCATGAATTCGAGGATTTCCTTCAGCGGGCTGCCGATCTGCACCAGATCCGGCGGCAGCCCGAGCAGGTCGACGAACTGGCCGTTGGAGCAGATCAATTGCAGATCGGCGTCGAACACCGCGATGCCCTGACGCACATGGTTCAGCGCGGTCTGCAGGATCTCGCGGTTGAAATGCAGCGCGGCATGGGAATCGTCGAGCAGCTTGAGCGCGGCCTTGGCCGACACCGTGCGCTTGCGCAGGAGCAGCGACATCACCAGGCGCGACGACGCCGCGCCGATCGAGGAGGCGATCAGATGCTCGGCATGGCGCAGCAGCTCGAAATCGGCCGGCGCGGCCGGATCGAGCGGCAGGTTGCGCTGGGCGGCGAAGGCCTCGAACGAGGCGCGGGCGCGGCCGGGGCCGAGATATTGGCCGACCGTGCTCTGGATGTCCTGCACCGTCACGGTCGAGCGCCAGCGGCGGAAGCTCGGTGCGCTCGGCGTCAGCTCGGCCGGCACGAAGATGTCGGCCTGCAACAGCTCGATCGACGACGGCTGCCGCGCCAGCGACAGCACGATGTAGGTCAGCAGATTGAGCGACAGGCTCCACAGCACGCCATGCAGCAGCGGCGGCAGGTCGGTGCCGAGCAGCGCCTGCGGCCTGAGCGCCTCGAGCCCGAACGGGCCGTGCTGAAGAAACAGGATGCCCGCGGTCGAGGTGTCGAGGAAGCTCGGGATGAACAGCGTGTAGAGCCAGACGGCGAAGCCGACCAGCATGCCGCCCATCGCGCCGCGCGCGGTCGCGCGCCGCCAGAACAGGCCGCCGAAGAAGCTCGGCGCGAGCTGCGCGATGGCGGCGAACGACAGCAGGCCGATCGCGGCGAGCTGGGTGTTACCGAGCGCGCGATAGTAGAAATAGGCCATCACCATGATGGCGAAGATCGCGATGCGGCGGGTGCCGAGCAGGAAGCCGGCGAAGTCGCGGCCGATCTCGCGCTGCTCCTGCTGGCGCTGCAGCACCAGCGGCACGACGATGTCGTTGCAGACCATGATCGACAGCGCGACGCATTCGACGATCACCATCGCGGTCGCCGCCGACAATCCGCCGACGAAGACCAGCACCGACAGCCATTGCGAATTGGCCTCGATCGGCAGCGCCAGCACATACATGTCGCTGTCGACGGCGCCGAACGGGAAGGTGATGAGGCCGGCGAGCGCGATCGGGATCACGAACAGATTGATCGCGACGAGATAGAGCGGAAACAGCCAGCGCGCGCGCGACACCTCGGCATCGTCGGCGTTCTCGACCACGCTGACATGGAACTGGCGCGGCAGCAGCATCGCGGCGCAGAACGACAGCAGGGTCATGGTCAGGAAGCTGCCGATGCCCGGCACGTATTCCAGCGCGCGCTCGGCCTCCGGCGATTTCATCGCACGCTCGATCAGCTCGACCGGCGAGAACATAACGAAGGTGACGAAGGCGCCGGCGGCGATGAAGGCGACCAGCTTGATGATCGATTCGGTCGCGACCGCCAGCATCAGGCCGTGCTGGTGCTCGGTGGCGTCGGTCTGGCGGGTGCCGAACAGCACCGCGAAGATCGCCATCGCCAAGGTCACCATCAGCGCCATGTCGCCGACGATCGGGATATGGGCGAAGGCGCGGTCGTCGACCATGATGGTCTCGAGCGACGATGCCACCGCCTTGAGCTGCAGCGCGATGTAGGGCACCGAGCCGATGATCGCGATCAGCGCCACGGTCGCCGCCACCGCCTGGCTCTTGCCGTAGCGGGCGCCGATCAGGTCGGCGACCGAGGTGATGTTCTGCGACTTGGCAAGGCGGATGACTCGGCGCAGCAGCGGCGTGCAGGCGCCGACCATCAGGATCGGCCCGAGATAGATCGCGAGGAAGTCGACGCTGTTGCGCGAGGCGAAGCCGACCGAGCCGAAGAAGGTCCAGGACGTGCAGTAGATGGCGAGCGACAGCGGGTAGATCAGCCCGGCCAGCGGTGACGGCCGCCGTTCACCGGCCCGGTTGCCGCGGCTGGCGACCAGGAACAGGAACCCGATGTAGCCGAACGCGGCCAGGATCACGCCCCAGTCGTGCAGCATGCGTTGACGCCAACTCCTCGATCGATCCCTCTGGACGAGCAGCAAACTTAGCGCTTTGCGGGGGGCGGGGCGATAGGGATGTGGCAGGGGACGCGGGAATGAAGCGGCGTCGTTAAGGACGGCGGCGCGTTGGCTATTGCGGCGCGTCCTGCCCATGAGAGCCGATGTCGTCGCAGCGGGGCCGGTCTGCTCCCCTCCCCCTTGCGGGGAGGGGTTGGGGGTGGGGGTCTCCGGGCGCTTAACTCAGTGGGACGCGCGCGTCGCGCTACTCGAAGGCTACAGTTGTGAGCTCGCGAGCCCAGCTCCTCACCGGCAGCGGGACTCGTGGACCCCCACCCCCGACCCCTCCCCGCAAGGGGGAGGGGAGCGCAGCGGAGTGCTGGGCGGTAGCTTTGCCAGACCAGCGGAAGTGCCGTAGCCCGGATGAGCGCAGCGATATCCGAGGTCTCATGTGCGGTCGAGTTGAACCCGGGTGTCGCTGCGCTCACCCGGGCTACGAACTCACTCCGCCGCCAGCGGCTTCTCGTGCAGCGCGAGTCCCAGGCGTTCCCAGACCTGCAGCAGGGCCTCGGCCAGGCGGTCGATCAGGCCGTCGTCGTGGTAGGGCGAGGGCGTGATGCGCAGGCGCTCGGTGCCCTTGGCGACCGTGGGGTAGTTGATCGGCTGGATGTAGATGCCGTGCTCTTCCAGCAGCAGGTCGGAGGCCTGCTTGCACTTCTCGGGATCGCCGACGAACAGCGGCACGATGTGGGTGTCGTTGGTCATCACCGGCAGGCCGGCGGCGTGGAGGACCGCCTTCACCCGCGCGGCGCGGTCCTGGTGGCGTTCACGCTCCCAGCTCGACGATTTCAGGTGCTTGATCGCAGCCGTGGCGGCCGAGCAGATTGGCGGCGGCAGCGCGGTCGTGAAGATGAAGCCCGGCGCGTAGGAGCGCACGGCATCGATGATCTCGCCCTTGGCGGCGATGTAGCCGCCGAGGCAGCCGAACGCCTTGGCCAGCGTGCCTTCGAGGATGTCGATGCGGTGCATGACGCCGTCGCGCTCGGCGATGCCGCCGCCGCGCGGGCCGTACATGCCGACCGCATGCACCTCGTCGACATAGGTCATCGCGTTGTAGCGCTCGGCGAGATCGCAGATCTCAGCCAACGGCGCGACGTCGCCGTCCATCGAATACAGGCTCTCGCAGGCGATCAGCTTCGGCCGGTTCGGGCCCGCGGCGATCAGCAGCTGCTCGAGATGGGCGAGATCGTTGTGGCGCCAGATCTGGCGCTCGCAGCCGGACTGGCGCACGCCCTCGATCATCGAATTGTGGTTCAGCGCGTCCGACAGGATCAGGCAATCCGGGATCAGCTTGGCGAGCGTGGCGATGCCGGTCTGGTTGGAGACATAGCCTGACGTGAACAGCAGCGCCGCTTCCTTGCCATGGAGGTCGGCGAGCTCGGCTTCCAGCTGCACCAGGGGATGATGAGTTCCGGCGATGTTGCGGGTGCCGCCGGCGCCGGTGCCGACGCGGGTCGCGGTCTCGACCATCGCGCCGACCACCCTGGGGTGCTGGCCCATGCCGAGATAGTCGTTGGAGCACCAGATCACGACATTGCGCGGTCCGCTCGGCGAGTGCCAGGTCGCATGCGGGAACCGGCCGGCGATGCGTTCGAGATCGGCGAAGACACGGTAGCGACGCTCATCATGCAGGCGACCGAGGGCGGCACTGAAGTACTGGCTGTAGTCCATCACGAAACCCGAACTGGCGCGCTGCAGTGCAGCACCTGAAGCGAAAACCTCGCGGCATGCGTGGCGTGAGGTCTTCTTAGAGCGTTTCCAGAGCGGCTGTCGAGCCGGAATCCCACGGCGGGAATTGGGCGATTTGTCCAAGGGGGAGCTGATCCCGGCTGAACGGCGCCAGGATTGCGGCGACGCGGCGGCGTTGCGGCCCCGCAGCCTCAGGTGGTGCGATAATGCAGCACGCCGTCGGCGTCGCCGGCGGTCAGGCGGCCCTCGACCAGCATGTAGTTGACATGCGCGATCAGCTCGCCGGCGGCGAAGCCCATCTGATGCGCATCGAGCACGTGCTTATGGAACACGACCGGTACGAGCTGCGCCGAGGTCTTGGTCTCGTCGCGGCAGGCGTCCGCGATCATCCGGCAGCGCTCCTCATGGTGGTCGGCGAGCTGCTTGATGCGCGTCTTCAGCCCGTAGAACGGCACGCCGTGGCCGGGCAGCACCAGCACGTCATAGGGCAGGGTGGTGGTGAGGCTCGCCAGCGACGCCAGATACTCGCCGAGCGAGTTCTGGTCCGGCTCGACCGCCCAGACGCTGACATTCGGCGAGATCTTGCTCAGCACCTGGTCCGCGGACAGGAACAGCTTGTCGGCGGCGCAATACAGCATGACCTGGTCGAGCGCGTGACCGCCGCCGGTGATGACCTTGAAGCGCCGGCTGCCGATCTGGATCTCGTCGCCATGGGAGATGCGGCGGTAGGAGGCCGGCAGCACCGAGACGCGCTGCAGATATTCCTGGCCGCGGCCGAGCAGCTTGTCGGTCAACGTTTCGTCCATGCCGTGGCGGCGGAAGAACAGCCGCTGCGCATTGCGGCGCTCCTCGGTGCCGCGGTTCTGGTGATAGACCGACTGCAGGTACTCGACCTGCGACATCACCAGCGGGCAGGCGAAGCGCTCGACGATCCAGCCGGCGAGCCCGACATGGTCGGGATGCGAATGCGTGACAATCAGCCGGGTGATCTTCACGTGCTTCAGCGGGCCATCGAGCAGCCGCGTCCAGGCGGCGATCGACTCCTCGTTGCCGAAGCCGGAGTCCACCGCGACCCAACCATCGCCGTCGGCGAGCAGATAGATGTTCACATGGTTGAGGCGGAACGGCAGCTTCAGGCGCAGCCACAGCACGCCGGGCGCGACCTCGACGACCTGGTCCTCACCGGGATGCTGCTCCCAGGGATAGCGCAGGGCTTCGGCGGAGGAGGGAACGGTGTCTGTCTTGGTCATGCCTCATCGATTAACGGCCGCCGCGGGCGAGCGCCAGCCGAAAAACGCGATGGAAGCGGCATGGCTGGACGGCATTCCGGGACGCGGCAGGCCGGGCCTCATGGTTCGAGACGGCGCTGCGCGCCTCCTCACCATGAGGGTTGAGGGTCGGCGCTTCGATCCCACGCCCGGTTGGCCGCAAAGCGACCTGCGCCTCCTCACCCTGAGGAGCCGGCCGCAGGCCGGCGTCTCGAGGGGCGAGGCCCGATATCGACTACGCCGCCCTGATGTTGGTCAGGAACGCGTCGACCTCCGCGCGCAGCGTCTCCGCCTCGCGGCGCAGCGCCTCCGAGGCGCTGAGCACCTCGTTGGCGGAGGTGCCGGCCTGGGCCGAGGCGCTGGAGACGCCGGTGATGTTGTTGGAGACCTCGGTGGTGCCGGAGGCCGCCTGCTGGATGTTGCGGGCTATCTCGTGCGTCGCGGTTCCCTGCTGCTCCACGGCGGCGGCGATCGCGGTGGTGACGTTGTCAATCTCGGCGATGGTCCCGCCGATGTTGCGGATCGCCGACACGGCCGACGAGGCGACCTGCTGCATGCTCGCGATCTGCGAACGGATCTCGTCGGTGGCCTTGGCGGTCTGGCTCGCCAGGCTCTTCACCTCCTGCGCGACCACCGCGAAGCCGCGCCCGGCCTCGCCGGCGCGCGCCGCCTCGATGGTGGCGTTGAGCGCGAGCAGGTTGGTCTGCGAGGCGATCGCCTGGATCAGGTCGACGACGACGCTGACGCGGCTCGCATTGTCGGCGAGCCCCTGCATCGTCGAGTCGGTGGCGCCGGCTTCCTCGACCGCCTTCTTGGCGATCTGGGCCGAGGTCACGACCTGGCGGCTGATCTCCGCGATCGACGACGACAATTGCTCGGTGCCGGCCGACACGGTCTGGACGTTGACCGAGGTCTCCTCGGCAGCCGCCGCGACCGCATTGACCAGCGAGTTGGACTGGTCGGCGGTCTGCGACATGCTCTGTGCGGTCGCCTGCATGGCCGTGGCGGAGTTCTGCAGCGTGCCGAGGGCGCTGCGCACCGTCGCCTCGAACGTGGCGATCTGGGCCTCCATGCGCGCGGCGCGCTCGGCCTTGGCGGCATTCTCGCGGTCCTGCTCGGCGGCCAGGGTGCGGGCACGGACCATGTTGTCGCGGAACACCTGCAGGGTGTCGACCATCGCGCCGATCTCGTCGCGCTGCTTCGAGGCCGCAATCTCGGTGTCGAGATCGCCGCTCGACAGCGTCTGCATCGCCTGCTGCAGCCGCTTGATCCGGCGCAGGATGTTGCCGCCGACATAGAGCCAGACGAACAGCACCGAGCCGAGCAGCGTCGCTGCGCCGGCGCCGACCATGCCGAGCGTCGCCAGCTCGATGTCGCGGCCCGCCGTGCCGGTGGCGCCTTCGGTCGACTTGCGCACGCCCTCGACGAGCTGCTGCACGCTGATGTCGAGGCCGACATTCAGCTTGCGCGTCTCCTCCAGCACGGTCTGGCCGTAGTCGTTGGCGTCGAGCTCCTTCTCGCGGGTCTTGAACACGCGGGTCTTGCCCTCGCCGAGCGCGGCGAGCTTCAGCGCGGCGTCGTGGATCGCCTTGGTGCTGCGGCCGGTCGGCAGCAGTTCGAGATTGGATTTGAGCTGCGCCAGCGCCTCCTTGAACTGCCGCTCGATCGTCTCCAGCGTGTCGCTGTCGTTCGCCGAGAGCGCGGCGGCCATCTGCGCCACCAGCAGGTTGCCGGATGCGATCACGTTGCCGAGCTGCTCGACGAAGCGGGCGGCGGCCGTCGCGTCGTCCGCCGACACCTCGGCCGCGCCGAGCACGGCGTTGAGCTGCGTCTGCGCGTCCAGCATCGGCTCGTTGGCGGCGGCGGTGAAGTCCGCCTGCGCCTTGCGCAGGGCGTCATACTGCTTGTTGTGAAGGGCTGCGACGTCGAGCCGCTCGCGCGCCGCCGACACCAGGCTCTGATTGGCCTCGTTGATGTTCTTGATGGTCTCGGCGAGCGGCGCCACCACGCTTTTCGCGGCGCCGAGCGCGCTGATCTCGCTCAGCCGCTCCTGCGTGGTCTTCTGGATCTCCTGCATCCTCTTCAGGCGATCGTTGAGCGCGTCCTCGCTCTGGGACTGCAGCAGCGCCGGGCCGAGGCTCGCCAAGCTGGAGCTCTGCGCCAGCAGTTGCAGGCTCGAGGTCAGGCGCGGAATGTCGCGGCCCGAGAGCTCGACCATGGCGCCGCCGACGTGGCGCAGCATCAGTCCCGCAGCGACGCTGATCGCGATCGCCATGCCGGCGATCACCGCGAAGGCTGCGAACAGGCTGCCGCGGACGCCCCATTTGGGTCGCAGCGCCCCGAGCATCCTGCTGAAGCTGAACCGAATCGCCATCTCTGGTGTCCCCCAATATGCACTATTTGTAGCTGTTGCTTGCAGGCAGTATCGGGGCCGGCGGTTAACAAATCAGGGAAACTACTCAGGGCGTGCCGAATTTTCGCGGATTTTCGCATTTCACCGCGCGGCATTTAACGGGATGGAAGGGATTGTTCGGCCGCGCTTTCGATAACCTATGACAGAAAAGGCCGGCATCGCTGCCGGCCTTCCCGTCGTTTGTTGTTATTTGACGCCTGCGGATCAGTAGCGGGCCGCGAGCGGAGCGCCCCAGTTGAAGCGGTAGTTCACGCCAGCCTTGAAGGTGTGGTCGTCGGTGGTGAAGCTGCCGGTCGGGACCAGCGCGGCGGGCGCCGTGAAGGTGGCGCTGCCGAAATTGTAGTACTGATACTCGGCCTTGGCCGACCAGTTGGGCGCGAACATGTATTCGAGGCCGGCGCCGACGGTCCAGCCGTTGCGGTGGTCGCCGCTGGTCGCGAAGCCGACCGGCGTTCCGGCGAACGTCACCTTCTCGTTGTTGTCGGAATAGGCATAGCCGCCCTTCACGTAGAGCAGGCCCGGACCCCAGGTGTAGCCGAAGCGGCCGGTGATCGAGCCGAGGCCGCGCTGGCTGTTAGTGTAGGCGTAGCCGCCCGGGAATGCTGCTCCGACGCTGCCGCTCAGCCAGCTGTACTGGCCTTCCGCGCCGATCACCCAGGTCGGGGCGAACTGCCAGTCGGCGCCGACCTGCACGCCGCCCAGGAAGCGGCCGTTGGAGTTGTTGCCAGTGGCGAGGCCGGAGAAATTGTTGTCGCTGGAGAACGCGCCGCCGAGATGGGCGCCGAGATAGAAGCCGGTCCAGTTGTAGATCGGAGCGGCGTAGGCCGGCGGCGCCTTGGTGGCGTAGGGGTAGGTCCGGGCGCCGAGATCGGCGGCGAAAGCGGACTGGGCCGAAGCCAGCGCGGCGACTGCAACGGTTGCGAACAGGATCTTCTTCATGGCGGGTCTCCGATACTCAACTAACAAGGCTCGCGCGTCGCGCGCCGTCGATGGATCGGAGATAGATCGCTTTTGAGTAAAATGCTGTCACTCGCGCAGCACACCGGCTTCCAACCCGACTTTCTCCGGGCAAAGGTTCTGGCGTAGTTAGCAATGCACTAACGAAGGCTGAACCGGGAGTTAACGCCGCGCCTTGCTGTGCCGTCGCGGCACAACCGGTTAAGGCGCGTTAAGGGCTCGATGCAGATCCGCGACTGCGTCGCGCAGCTGCTCGCGATGAACGATGTCGTCCTTGGGCATCGAAGCGATGTCGGCGGCGAGCTCGCGAAGAATCCCGGCGAGCAGTCCAAAGTGCAGATGCATGCGGATCGATTTTCGGACGTCCTCGGGGCCGGGCCGCTCCAGGGTCAATGCCAGGCCGGATGATTCGAGATGGGCTTCGAACCGCGAGGAATGCTCGAACGTGCCGGCATAGAACTTGTCGGGATATTCGAGCGCGATCTCGGCCTTGTCCGGGATGGGTTTCGACATGGTGGCTCCTGGTGGCTCCTGCAGCAACGACGCTTGAATGTTCGCAGATCCACCTCCCGCCGCCTTGCGCCAGGTCAGAGTGGGAGGAGCGCCTGCATCCCCGGCCGAAACGGGCTGCACCGCATTTCTACGGGGGCGGAAATTTACCTTCCCTGAGAAAAGGTTGTGCACGCTGATCAAATTAACGACTCGATGCCGGTCGTTCCGGACGGACCATCTCCATGCAAGCGAACGGAGAGGGCTCCGGCGGGACGACGGCGGGTGCAGTCCACGCTCCAGCGAAATGTGCCGCCGCCATGAAGATGCGTCTCTCCATTTCCACGTTCATTGCGGCTTTCGGCCTCGTGCTCGCACTAGGCTTCGGTGCGGTCGTGCTGACCAGCGCCTTTGCGCTGCGCGAGCTCAAGGTCGGCGGGCCGCTCTACGACAAGATCAAGCTCGGCAATGATCTGGTGGCCGACATCCTGCCGCCGCCTGAATATGTGCTCGAGGCCTATCTCGAGGCGACCCTCGCACTCCGGACGCCGAAGGATCTCGACACGCATGTCACGAAGCTGGCGCAACTGAAGAAGGACTATGAGGATCGCAAGACGTTCTGGACCGGCTCGGCGCTGCAGCCTGATCTGAAATCGCTGCTGGTCGAACGATCGGACGGCGAGGTCCGGAAATTCTGGCAGGCCCTGGAAGCCGAGTTGATCCCGGCGCTGCGCTCCGGCGACATGGCGAAGGCCGATGCCGCCTATGCCCGGCTGGCCGACGCCTACGCCGCCCACCGCGCGGTGATCGACACGCTGGTCGACAAGGCGAACAAGTTCAATTCGGACATGGAGGCGACGGCGGCGACCCAGGACCGCAGCATCTCCATCATCGTGTGGAGCGTGTCAGGCATCGTTCTGGCCCTGGTCGTCGCCGGCATGTCGGGTCTGGTGCTCGGCGTCGTCCGTCCTCTGTCGCGCATGACCGGCCTGATGCGGCGGATCGCCGAGGGCGATCTGTCGGCCGATATCTCCTATTCCGAACGCGGCGACGAGATCGGCGCGATGGCGGGCGCGCTGAGCATCTTCAAGACCAACGCGCTCGAGAACGCGAGCCTGCGCGACAGGCAGGAGCGCGATCGCTCGGCCGCCGAGGAGCACAAGAAGCGCGCCATGCTCGACATGGCCGACGTGATCGAGCGCGAGACCGAGACGTCCGTCGAAGCCGCGGCCGGCGCATCGCGCCAGGTCGAGGCCGTGGCCGCAGGCCTCTCGAAACTGGCCGAGGAGCTGTCGACCGATGCGCAATCGGTGGCCGCCGCCTCGGAGCAGTCGCTCTCCAATGCCCAGACGGTCTCGTCGGCAGCCGAGCAACTGAGCTCGGCGATCCGCGAGATCTCGAGCCAGGTGGCGCGCGCCAGCACGATCACCAAATCGGCGGTGACCGGGCGTGAGAAGGCCAAGAACACGATGCTCTCCTTGTCGACGGCCGTGGACAAGATCGCCGAGGTCTCCAACCTGATCGGCGGCATTGCCGAGCAGACCAACCTCTTGGCGCTCAATGCCACCATCGAGGCCGCGCGCGCCGGCGATGCCGGCCGCGGCTTTGCCGTGGTTGCGGCCGAGGTCAAGTCGCTGTCGGATCAGACCGCCAAATCGACCGAGGAGATCTCGCGCCTGATCGGCGAGGTACAAACCACCACGCAGGCCACCGTCGACGTCGTCGAAGGCATCGGCAGCCAGATTTCCGAGATCGACGAGGTCGCGGCCTCGATCGCTGCGGCGATGGAGGAGCAGCACGCGGCGACCCAGGAGATCAGCCGCTCGGTCCAGTCATCGGCCAGCGCGGCGCGCGACGTGTCGTCCAAGATCGGCAATGTCGGCAGGGATGCCGGCATGGTCAACGATCGGGCCGCCGAGGTGCGCAGCGCCATCGGCTCGGTGGCGACGGGCCTGACCTCGCTCCGCGCCACGCTGGTGAAGGCTGTGAGGACCGCGACCGCCGAAGCCGACCGCCGGCAGTCGCCGCGGATGAAGTCGACCCTGCCGATCAAGGTCGTCGACGATCGCAAGGGCGTGGTGAAAGCCGATCTGGTGGATATTTCCGAGGGCGGCGCCTGGTTCCGGTTCGACCCCGAGCCGGGCATCGGCGATCGCGGCGTCATGGAGTTCAGCGGCTTCGATGGCCGCGTGCCCTATCGGGTCCGCGCCCGCGACAAGGACGCGCTGCATGTCGAGTTCGACGCCAGCCAGAACCGCGAGGCGTTCCTGGCTTGGTTCAGGCGGACCTTTGCGCGGCAGGCGGCGTAAACGAAGCGAGGTCGCTGGCCTCCGCTCTCGGTCAGGAGAACGGAGGCATTGCTTCGAACGGGTTTCGTTGCCGCGCTCACGTCATTGACGCGAGACCAGATCGCTGATCCGCACCGGAAACCGCCTGATGCGGATGCCGGTCGCATGCGCCACCGCATTGGCGACTGCGCCGGCCGAGCCGGTGATGCCGATCTCGCCGACGCCCTTGATGCCGAGCGGATTGACGAACGGATCGTGCTCCTCGACCGTGAACGCCTCGATCGCCGGCACGTCGGCGCTCACCGGCACGTGATACTCGCCGAGATTGGCGTTCATGATGCGGCCGGTGCGGCGGTCGGTGACCGCCTCCTCGTGCAGCGCCAGCGAGATGCCCCAGATCATGCCGCCGACGAGCTGGCTCTTCACCAGCTTCGGGTTGATGATCCGCCCTGCCGCGAATGCGCCGACCATGCGAGTCACCCGGACCTGGCCGAGATCGGGATCGACCTTCACCTCCGCGAAGACCGCGCCATGTGAATGCATCGCGTATTGCTCGTTGGCGGCAGGGTCGGGCATGCCGCTGCCGGAGCCCTCGACCTCGTCGAGGCCGGCGCGTGCGAGGATGTCGGCATAGCTCTCGCCGCGGCCCTCGTCGTCGCGCCGGAGCAGCCGGCCGTTGCGCGCGATCACGCCGGCATTGCCGGCGCCGAACAGCGGCGAATGCTGATCGGAGGTCGCGAGCTCCGCGAGCCTGGCGATGACGGCGGCGCCGGCATTGTGGATCGCCGTGCCGACGGTCGCGGTATGTGCCGAGCCGCCGGCGATGCCGGCATCCGGCAGGTCGGAGGTGCCGGCCTTGAACGTCACCTGATCGAGCTCGAGCGCGAGAGAATCCGCCGCGACCTGCGCGAACGCGGTCCAGGCGCCCTGGCCCATGTCGTGCGCGCCGCTCTCGACCACGCCGGTGCCGTCGCGCCGGATCACCGCGCGGGCCTGGCCTGCAAACATCAGCGCATGGAACGTCGCGGTGCCCATGCCCCAGCCGACCAGGAAGCCGTCTCTGTCGCGCATCATCCGCGGCTTCAGCGGCCGCTCCCACCAGCCGAACCGCTCGGCGCCTTGCGTGTAGCACTCGCGGAGCGCCTTGGATGAGAACGGTTTGCCCGTGGCCGGCTCGACCTCGGCGTAGTTCTTGACCCGGAAGGCGAGCGGATCGAGGCCGCAGGCTTCGGCCATTTCGTCGACGGCGCTCTCCAGCGCGATCGATCCCGGCGCGATTCCGGGGGCGCGCACGAACAGCGGCGTGCCCGTGTCCATGCGTACCGCGTCATAGGTCGTCGCGATCGCCGACGCGGCATAGAGCGTGTGCGTCACATGCGCCGCGGATTCGTAGAAGTCCTCGAAGCTGGAGGTCGCGATCCGGGCGTGGTGATGGATGCCTGCGAGCTGCCCGGCCGCGCTGGCGCCGAGGCGCAAGGTCTGCCGGGTCGGCGAGCGGTGGCCGAACGGGCCGTAGAGCTGCTCGCGCCGCGCCACGAGCTTCACCGGGCGGCCGACCATCCTGGCGGCGAGAATGCCGAGCACCTGCGGCCCGGCCATCAGGCCCTTGCCGCCGAAGCCGCCGCCGAGATAGGGGCTGCGGATCAGGATGTTCTCAGGCGCGATGCCGAACAGCTCGGCAAGGCGGCCGCGCATCATCACCAGGCCCTGGGTCGGCGTGTCGATGATGAGCCTGTCGCCCTGCCACTCGGCGACGATCGCGTGCGGCTCCATTGCATTGTGATAATGCGGCGGGGTCTCGTAGATCGCGGTGATCTGCTTGTCGCTGCCCGCCAGCGCGGCCTCGACGTCGCCGTGATGACTCTCGGCGGGAAAACCCATGCCGACGACAGGCGGCACATAGGCGTCGGCGGCATCGAGACCGATGCGGGCCGGCTCGGCCTCGTAGCGCGGCGACAGCAGCGCGGCGCCCTCGGTCGCAGCTTCCAGGCTTTCGGCAATGACCAGCGCGATCGGCTGGTTGGCGTAGCGCACACGGTCGTTCTGCAGCGCCTCGAAGCGGAACGCGAACGGGTTCGGCTTGCCGTCGGGATCGGCATGCAGCGGCGGCCGGTTGGCGGAGGTCATCACCTCGACGACGCCGGGATGCGCCTTGGTGGCTTCGACATCGAGCGCGACGACACGGCCGCGCGCAATGCTGGAGACCGCGAGCACGGCATAGAGCAGGCCGGGCGGATTGTTGTCGGCGGCGTAGCGCGCGGTGCCGGTGACCTTGGCGCGGCCATCGACGCGGGATAGCGGCTGGCCGACGTTGGAGCCGTGTCTGACATGGGCGGGATCGCGGGAGGGATTGAGCTCAGGCGTCATGAAGTGCTCCTGGAACGGCGGAGAAGGGAGAGGCCGGCAGCGCCGGCACGCGCGACGGCGTGCCCTCGGCTGCGGCGGCCAGCGCGCGCATGATCAGGCTGCGCGCGAGCGGGATCTTGTGGGCGTTGTCACCGGATGGCTTTGCATCGCGCAGCGCGATCTCGGCAGCGTGCTGGAATGTGTGCGGCGTGGCCGGCTGGCCCGTGAGCAGCGCTTCGGCCTGGTGGGCGCGCCACGGCTTGGCGGCGACGCCGCCGAGCGCCAGACGTGCGTGTGTGATGGTGCCATTCTCGATCACGAGACCGGCCGCGGCGGAGACGACGGCGAAGGCGTAGGAATTGCGCTCGCGCACCTTCAGATAGCGTGCATGCCCGGCGAACGCGCGCGCCGCCGCGGGCAGCCGGACCGCGACAATCATCTCGCCCGGCGCGAGCACGCTCTCGCGCTCCGGCGTGGTGCCGGGGAGCAGATGCAGCGCCTCCAGCGCGACCTCGCGCCGGCCGGAGCCGCCTTCGATCTCGACGATCGCATCGAGCGCCGCGAGCGGCACGCAGAAGTCCGAGGGATTGGTGGCGATGCAGGCCTCGCTCCAGCCGAGCACGGCGTGCTGATGGGTGTCGCCGCCGCGCGCGTCGCAGCCTGCGCCGGGCGTGCGCTTGTTGCAGGCCGAGGCCGGATCATAGAAATACGCGCAGCGTGTCCGCTGCAGCAGATTGCCGCCGACGCTGGCCGCGTTGCGCAGCTGCGCCGACGCGCCCGACAGCAGCGCTTCGGCGACCGCCGGGAAGTCGCGCGCGAAGGCTGCGTCATGGGCAAGGTCCGCATTGCGCACCAGCGCGCCGATCCGGACGTCGCCATTGCCTGACGTCTCGATGCGCGTCAGCTCCTTGATCTGGGAGATGTCGACCAGCCGCGCCGGCCGCACGACATTGCCCTTCATCAGGTCGAGCAGGTTGGTGCCCGAAGCGAGATAGGCGGCGCCGGGCGCGCTGGCCGCTACGATCGCCTCCGCGACCGTCGACGGCTTCACGTAGTCGAACCGGTTCATGCCGCGCGCTCCTTGTCCTCGGTGAGCGTCGCCTGGGCGTCGAGCACGGCCTCGACGATGCCGACATAGGCGCTGCAGCGGCACAGATTGCCGCTCATGCCTTCGCGCACGCGCTCCGGATCATTGCCGGCCTGGCCTTCGTTGATGAGGCCGACCGCGCTCATGATCTGGCCGGGCGTGCAGAAGCCGCATTGCAGGGCGTCGTGGGCGATGAAGGCCTCCTGCACCGGGTGCAGCTGGTCTCCGTTGGCGAGCCCCTCGATGGTGGTGACGGCTGTGCCGTCGAGGCTGAGCGCGAGCGTCAGGCAGGAGTTGATGCGGCGGCCGTCGACCAGGACGGTGCAGGCGCCGCACTGGCCGCGGTCGCAGCCTTTCTTGGTGCCGGTGAGATGGAGGCGCTCACGGAGGAGGTCGAGCAGGGTGACCCTGGGGTCGTCGAGCGCAAGCGTTCGCGGCTCACCGTTGACGGTGAGTCTGACAGTCCAATTCATGCGTTGTTCCGATCGAAGCGATGGCCTAATCGGATCGCAGCGGGCACCGCCTTACGGGCGGTGGTCCGTCCAGATCCAGCGACCGCGGGACGAAAGCCCAGGAAGGTTGGCTATCCCGGAGTGGCAGGTCTATTTATACGGAGGGTTCCTCCGTTTAGCAAGAGGACATGAACGGTCCGTCATCAAGAGCTGGTGAGATGGAGACGAAACCACAAGACCGCCATCGCAAGCCGCGCGCGGACGCGCAGCGCAATCGCGAGCGGGTGCTGGAGGCGGCCAAGGCGGTGTTCAGCGTCGGCGGCGCCGAGGCGAGTCTGGAAGCGGTGGCGCGCCAGGCCGGCGTCGGCATCGGCACGCTGTATCGTCATTTCCCGACCCGCGAGGACCTGTTCGAGGCCGTGTACCGGCGCGAGGTCGAGCAGCTCGCGGAGCTGGCCGAGGAGCTCAAGAGCGAGCCGTCGGCGGTCGAGGCGCTCCGGCGCTGGCTGCGCTCGACGGTGCAGTTCGTCGCCACCAAGAAGGGCATGATGGCCGCGCTCGCGATCGTCATGACCGCGAACTCCGAGCTCGCCGCCTATTCGCACGGCCATCTCACCCGCTCGATCGGCGCGCTGCTCGCCCGCGCCGTCGACGCCGGCGAGATTCGCGGCGACATCAGCGCCGACGACGTCCTGCGCGCGCTGATCGGCATGTGCTACATGCACGACCAGACCGGCTGGCAGCAGAGCGTGCTGCGGCTGCTGGATGTGTTCGTGGATGGGCTGAAGGTGGGGAAGGGAAGAGTCGGCGAAGCGTAGTTGACGATGTCCGCGCTCAGCGGGGCGGAAATAACAACAACGTCAACGATGTCAGGAAAGCGTCCTGGTTTTGGACGCGGGCGGCCTCGAAGCTCGTCAGTGCAGCTCTCGCCATTCTGATGGCGAGCTGCGCATCCAGGGTTTTGACCCGGATCATCGGATTATAGTCGGCTTCATGTCGCTTCTCCTGTAGCTCCAGGACAGCAGATGCGAACGCGTGAAGGTTTGCTCCAAAGCCTCCGGAAGGTGCAAACGGCAGGTATTTTGCGGAAAGCTTCGACTTTTTGACCTCCTCGCATAGCAATCGGAGGTCTCGATGATCCACGGCTCTATAGACGAGGGCGTATAAGGGTGTCCCTTGTTTCGTCTTGCCAACGAATTGATCTGCAGCGGCAATGAGCGTTGCATGAAACAATCCATAATAGGCAGCGGAAATTGCGCGACGGATGTTCACCTGTCGCGGTGGCCCCGCTGCAGGCGGAGCGATCAACTGCTCAGCCTGCTGAAACAGATGCTCCGGATTAAGTATCGCCAACGGGCTCGTTCTCCGCCTCGTATTCGATCAGCGGAAAACGGTCCTCGCCTGCAGCCCGGAGCTGCTCTTGGATCTGGACCAGCGTATCCAGCACTGCTTCTCCCTCGATGCTGGTCCCTTGGATGGGGCTCAATACGATGGTGATCCGCAGGGCATCACGGCCTTCGGAGTCCGCATAGGGCGCTGTGGTGACGTCTGTAACCGCGGCGGAGCTGCTCAGATTCGCAATGGCGACCTCGCGGGCGATCTTGGCGATTTTGGCGTTGTCCAGCATGGACGCAATATACGCTGCATTCCGGAGAGTTGCCATCGGCTACCGTCCGGAGTTTCATACGGCTCGACGGCCATCTCACCCCCGCAACCACTCCATCAGCGCCTGCGCCGTCTCCTCCGGCTGCTCGGGTTGCGGCAGGTGGCCGCAATTCTCCAGCACCACCAGCCAGCTGCCGTCGATGCCGTCGGCCATCTCCTTCGACAGGCTGTTCGGGATGGTGTTGTCGGTGTCGCTGGTCAGCACCAGGGTCGGACAGCGGATCGCGGTCAAGGTCGGCCGCGAATCCGGGCGCGACATGATCGCCGTCAACTGTCGGATGAAGCCGATGACGCCGACCTCCTCGGCCATGTCGTGCACGAGCTGGCGCAGCCGCGGATCATCCTGGCGCGACGGATGGACGAAGCCGGAGAACAGCTCGTCGACAACGCCGTGGTAGTCGCCCTCCTTGGCGCGGGTGATCATGGTGCGGCGGCGGGCGCTCGCCTCCGGCGTGTCGGGCCGCGCCTGGGTGTTGATCAGCGCCAGCCGACCCACGCGCTCCGGCGCCTGGCGCATGATCTCTAGCGCGATGTAGCCGCCCATCGAATGTCCCGCGAGCGCGAAGCGCGGCGGCGCCTCGGAGAGGATGCGGCGCGCGATCGCGGCCATGCTGTCGTCGCGGACGTGGTTCGCCACCATCACCGGCCCGAGCCGCCACAGCGCCGGGATCACCGGCGCATAGATGCGGGGCGACGAGATCAGGCCAGGCACCAGCACGAGCGGCAGCGCATCAGTCATGGGTCTTCCCCCCGGAAACGGCGTTCACCTGCATGTCCGGGTGTCGTCCGCCCGGAATGCCATTTACGCGCGAGAGGCGGCCGATGTCCAACGATGTGCTGCGGCTCGCGCCCGGCGTCCCAGGGCGCCGACCTCGTCCCCAGCCTTGTCCTGGCTCATCCTGCGCCTCTTCGCGACAGTGGATGGCCAGCCGGATGATCGCTGTGATCGGGGCGCACGCGATGCTGCTTGGGCCGCGGCGCCTCTGGCTTTCGTGATTACGGCGTCATTCGCGGCAATCTGGTGGCGTCGTCCGCAATTCGCGCGCGAGGAAGAGGTCTAACTACTTCCGCTCCGGATCATGCCACCATCGCATGCAGCGCGATGATACCTGGATGGATCGTCAATCGTGGCAAACGAGGTCGGGCGTCACGATAATATCACGTAATGGGCGTGGGGCCCGGCGTCGCAAGGCCTGCGACCACAACGATTAGTTCGAGCGGCTGGTAACTTCACGTGGCTGTTGACGCCCGGCGCTCTCGTTCCGTCGCGGCGATGAATTGATAGCACCGGGCTGTCGGCGATGACATCGGAGCGATCGTCGCACCCGGAGGAAACATATCCGCGCGAAGTCTAGCTCTTGCCGGAGCAGCGCGGGCCGACGCTGTTGATGCAACGAGAGACGACTGCTCGCTCGGCAGCAGCGGGGACGCGTCCGGCGACGTCGCTGCCGGATGAAACAGTGGCACTCGCGGCAGCGAGGTCGATGCGAAGCTTAAGGTGCTGTGGCCCAATGCGCGAGCACGAGCCGGCACGGCTGCAGCCGAGCCCGGTGCCTCTTGTCGAAGGATCAGACGAGCAGTGGCTGCGCCGTGGCGGCGAGCTTCTTCAGCAGCGGCAGGAAGCGCTCCTTCATCTCGTCGAAGCCGATGCGATCGACGTGGCCGCCGATGTTGGCGGCGGCGATGATGCCGCCGTCATAGCGGCGAATCGGCACGGAAATCGAGCGGAAACCCTCCTCCGCCTCGCCGTCGACGAGCGAATAGCCGTCGTCCCGAACGGCCGTGACCGACGCGATCAACGCGTCCTTGTCGGTGATCGTCTGCGGCGTCATCTCGGTCAGCGTCATGCGCTCGACGGCCTGGCGCAACTGATCGTCCGGCATCCGGCTCAGCAACACGCGGCCGACCGACGTGCAGAACGCCGGCAGCCGATAGCCGATCTCCAGGCCGGTGGAGAACATGCGCGCCGGCGTCGCGCGCGCGATGAACACGACCTGGTCGCCGTCGAGGACGGCGAGAGAGCAGACCTCGCGGGCCTCGCCGGCCGTGCTGTCCATCAACGGCTGCATCACGCTGTTGACCTGGTTGGAGGCGAGATAGCTGGAGGCCAGCAGCAGCACGCGCGGCGTCAGCGAGAACAGCCGGTCGTCGCCATGGACGAAGCCGGAGGCTTTCAGGGTCAGCAGAATCCGTCGCACCGTGGCGCGGGCGAGGCCGGTGAGTTCCGCCGCTTTGCTCAGCGTCATCGGCCGGCCCTCGCGGCTGAAGGCTTGTATCACCCGCAGGCCGCGATCGAGCGCTTCCACGAACTCGGGACCGTCGCCCCGAGCCTGCTTCTTCTCCTCATCAGTGCGCTTCAGTTTCGGCATCGGCCTGACATGATCCGCTGTTGTTGTTTTCGGCCGCAGTGAAGCTGCAGTCCGTTGGCCCCTCGGCTTCGGTTGTAGCTTTTTCACTTGCGCTTCTCCCCACTTAAAGCGAATCTAATCTGGGCGAACATGTGTTCGTCTAGCGAACATTATTAGATGATCGCGTGACGCTCAACGCCCGACTTGCGACGGAATAGGAGAGACGGCCATCATGATGAGCCAGGAGCAGAACGACCTGATCACGCGCGTCGGACCCGGCGCGCCCGCCGGTAAACTAATGAGGATGTACTGGCAGCCGGCCGCGCTGGTCGATGAGCTCGCAGGCGAGCGCCCGGTGCGCGCGGTGAAGCTGCTCGGTCAGGACTTCGTGCTCTTCAAGGATGCGCAAGGCCGCTACGGACTACTTGATCGCGATTGTCCGCATCGCGGCGCAGATCTCGCCTTCGGACGGCTGGAGAACGGCGGGTTGCGTTGCGCCTTCCATGGCTGGCTGTTCGACGCTGACGGCAATTGTCGGGAGACGCCGGCCGAACCGGCCGGCTCGCCGCTGTGCAAGAACGTCAAGCAGCGCGCCTATCCCGTGATCGAGAAGGGAGGCATCCTCTGGGCCTGGCTCGGCGATGGTGCAGCCCCGGCGTTTCCCGATCTCGACTGCTTCACCGCGCCCGACACCTACACCTTCGCCTTCAAGGGCCTGATCGAGTGCAACTGGCTGCAAGCGCTGGAGGTCGGCATCGACCCGGCGCATGCCTCGTTCCTGCATCGCTTCTTCGAGGACGAGGACACGTCGACGGCCTATGGCAAGCAGTTCCGCGGTGCCTCCGCCGACAGCGAGCTGCCGATGACCAAGGTGCTGCGCGAGTACGATCGTCCGATCATCAATGTCGAGCGTACCGAATACGGCCTGCGCATCATCGCACTGCGTGAGATCGATGCCGAACGCACCCATGTCCGCGTCACCAATCAGCTGCTCCCGCATGCCTTCGTGATTCCGATGAGCACGGAGATGACGATCACGCAGTGGCACGTGCCGGTCGATGACGAGAGCTGCTACTGGTACGCGATCTTCACCAGCTATGGCGCGCCGGTCGACCGGGCGAAGATGCGGGCGCAGCGGCTCGAGCTCTATGAGCTGCCCGACTATCGCTCGCGCAAGAACAAGAGCAACGATTACGGCTTCGATCCACGGGAGCAGGCGACCGCGACCTACACCGGCATGGGCAACGACATCAACGTGCACGACCAGTGGGCGGTGGAGTCGATGGGCCGGATCCAGGACCGCACCCGCGAGCATCTGGGCCAATCCGACAAGGCGATCATCCAATATCGTCGGCTGCTGCGCGAGCAGATCGAGAAGGTCGCGAGCGGCGAACCGCCGATGCTGTTCCTCGATGCCGCCGGGGCCCGCAGCGTGCAGGGCCCGGCGACGATGGACGGCATCGGCCCGACGCGCGGCTGGGAGACCTACTGGATGGAAGTCGACGTCCGCCGCCGCCGCAACGCCCCCTGGGCAGCGCCGGTGCCGGCCGATATCGTGCGTCTCGCGCCGCATCTGAGCGCGGCGGAGTGATGGCAGGCGTGAGTGCGCATATGTCCTTCGGTGTAGTTGGCCAGCTCTCGCTCCGAGCGCAGTGCGCTCCCTCTCCCCGTTCTTCACCGGGAGAGGGTTGGGGTGAGGGGCAGCCGCACGGGAAGTGCGAGTGGTTGGACCTGTCCCCCCTCACCTGGATTGCATCTGACGATGCGATCCGACCTCTCCCCGCAAGCGGGGAGAGGTTAGGGCTCGCGCGCCGCAAGACTGCGCCCATGATCTCGCAGTTTGACAATGCATCATGGAGCCATCGTTGAGTTTCGTCGCCAAGCATCAGTTGTGGACCGTCGAGCAGGCCGAGGCCGCAGTGCGCATGCGCCGCCTCGCCGAGGAGCACGGCCTCACCACCATCCGCTTCTCGTTCCCGGACCAGCACGGCATCCTGCGCGGCAAGACGCTCACTGTCGATGCTGCGTTGTCCTCGCTCGAGGACGGCTGCTCGATCACGACGACCCTGCTCGCCAAGGACACCTCGCATCGCACCGTGTTTCCGGTGTTCACCGCCGGCGGTGGCTTCGGCATGGCCGAGATGCAGGGCGGCAGCGATGCACTGATGGTCGCCGATCCCACCACGTTCCGCGTCCTGCCCTGGGCGTCCGGCACCGGCTGGGTGCTCTGTGATCTGTACTTCGCCAACGGTGCGCCGGTCCCGTTCGCCACGCGCAATCTCTACCGGTCGGCATTGGCGACGCTCGAACAGCGTGGCTATCAGTTCATGGCCGGCCTCGAGGTCGAGTGCCACATCTTCAAGGTCGAGGATCCCAGGCTCGCGCCCGGTGATGCCGGCTCGCCCGGTCAGCCCGGCGTGCCGCCGACGGTCAGCCTGCTGACCCAGGGCTATCAATATCTCACCGAGCAGCGCTTCGATCAGATGGAGCCGGCGCTCGAGATCATCAGGGCCAATCTTGTCGCGCTCGGCCTGCCATTGCGCTCGATCGAGCTCGAATATGGCCCGAGCCAGTGCGAGTTCGTCCTGCAGCCGGCGCTCGGGCTCGCGCCTGCAGATACGATGGTGCTGTTCCGCAGCGCCGTGAAGCAGATCTGCCAGCGCCACGGCTATCACGCCACCTTCATGTGCCGGCCGCGCATCCCCAACGTGATGTCGTCGGGCTGGCATCTGCACCAGTCGCTGGTGGCGCGCGACGGCGGCAACGCCTTCATGACCGAGGATGCCGAAGGTCTGTCCGCGCTCGGCCGCCACTACATGGCGGGCCTGCTCGCGCATGCGCGCGCCTCGGCGCTGTTTTCGACGCCGACGATCAACGGCTACCGGCGCTACCGCGCCTATTCGCTGGCGCCGGACCGTGCCATCTGGGGCCGCGACAACAGAGGCGTCATGATCCGCGTGCTCGGCGGCCCCGGCGATCGCGCCACGCGCCTGGAGAACCGCATCGGCGAGCCCGCCGCCAATCCCTATCTCTACATGGCGTCGCAGATCGCAGCCGGCCTCGATGGCATCGACCGCAAGCTCGAGCCGGGACCGTCGGCCGATGTGCCCTATGAGACCAAGGCGAGCCTGCTGCCGAAATCGCTGCGCGAGGCCGTCGATGCGCTGAAGGATGACGCGTTCTTCCGCCAGGCGTTCGGTTCGACCTTCGTCGACTACTACACCTTCATCAAGAATGCTGAGCTCGAGCGCTTCCAGGCGGAGGTCTCCGACTGGGAGCAGCGCGAATATTTCGAGATGTTCTGACGGCGATGCACCGCCTCACCGGCTGCGCACCAGCCCGCCGTCGACCTGGTTGTTTTGCCCGGTGACGTAGGCCGCGGCCCCGCGGCGCGGGTATTTCCGTATCCGCCGGATTTGTTCCCGCGCCGCCGCGTCGCATTTTCGTGAGTCCTGTGTCCGTTATTCCGCGCGCAAGCGGGCCTGCGGGAACCCGATCCCATCCAGCGGCATATCGAAGGAGTCGTTGCACAACTCACGCCGGTGCCGGCGCGACCCTGCATGTCATGGCGATGGAAGGCGGAGCAAGGAAGCATGTTGGAACACGGGCCGCAGCGCGATCGCGCGATTGTCGACAGCGGCGATGCATCCGATCTGTCGTCTGAGCGCCACGACATCTTCTTCGCGGCCGTCGAGACCACGCGGATGCCGATGATCGTCACCGATCCGCGCCAGCCTGACAATCCGATCCTGTTCGCCAACCGGGCGTTCCTGGAGATGACCGGCTACGCGCTGTCCGAGATCGTCGGAGCCAATTGCCGTTTCCTGCAGGGGCCGGACACCGACCGCGACACCATCGCGGCGATCCGCACCGCGATCGCCAACCGCCAGGACATTGCGGTGGAGATCCTCAACTATCGCAAGAACGGCGCTGCGTTCTGGAATGCGCTGTTCGTCAGCCCGGTCTACAACCGCGACGGCGAGCTGGTCTATTATTTCGGCTCGCAGCTCGACGTGTCGCGCCGGCGCGACGCCGAGAGCGCGCTGGTGCAGTCGCAGAAGATGGAGGCGATCGGCCAGCTCACCGGCGGCATCGCGCACGACTTCAACAACATTCTTCAGGTGATCATCGGCTACACCGAGACCCTGCAGGGCGCCGTCAGCGAGCTTGCCCCGCGTCACCGCCGCGCCGTCGAGAACATCCGGTCGGCCGCCAACCGGGCCGCGACCCTCACCCAGCAGCTGCTGTCGTTCGCGCGCAAACAGCGGCTCGACAGCCGGCCGATCAACCTCAACAACATGATCGAGACCATGGTGCAGATGGCGCGCCACACGCTCGGCGACAGCGTGCGCATCGTCGTCAAGGCGCAGCCCGGCCTGTGGAACAGCCGTGTCGACCAGACCCAGGCGGAGGTCGCGCTGCTCAATCTGTTCGTCAACGCGCGCGATGCGATGCCGCACGGCGGCACGTTGACCATCCGCACCGAGAACAAGGAGATCGCGGAGGAGGACATCGTGCAGTTCGGCGTGCCCAAGGGCGGGCGCTATGTCGCGCTGAAAGTGTCCGACGACGGCGTCGGCATTCCGCACCACATTCTCGCGCGGGTCGCCGAGCCGTTCTTCACCACCAAGGAGGAGGGCAAGGGCACCGGGCTCGGCCTCGCCATGGTCTACGGCTTCACCCGCCAGTCCGGCGGCAGCACCTATATCTACAGCGAGGTCGGGCAGGGCACGACTGTGCAGCTGCTGTTTCCGGCGACCGAGCAGGCGATCGCTGCGCCGTCGATCCGGCCGCAGATGGCGATGGACCGCACCGGCAGCGAACGCATCCTTATCGTCGAGGACCGCCATGAAGTCGCCGAGCTGGCGCGCTCGATCCTGGAGGATTTCGGCTATCGTACCGAGGTCGCGGCCAATGCGCATGCCGCGCTCGAGCTGTTGGATTCGGAGGTCCGCTTCGATCTGCTGTTCACCGATCTCGTGATGCCCGGCGGCATGAACGGCACCGTGCTGGCGCGCGAGGCGCGCAAGCGCCAGCCGAAATTGAAGGTGCTGCTGACGACCGGCTATTCCGATGCCGCGGTCGAGCGCGCCGACGCCAACATCGGCGAGTTCGAGATCATCAACAAGCCGTACCGCCGCACCGATCTGGTCCGCCGCGTCAGGCAATTGCTCGACGGCCCGACCGGCGTGACCTGATGCGACGCTTGACCAGGCGACTCCTCGCATCGAAAGTCGGGCTGGAGAGCGGAGATCCAACCATGCGTCACGTCACGGTGCAGACACCGGCCGATGCGCCAGTCCTTCAGCCCCGCGGTGAGCCACGGGAACTGGGCGTGGTCGCAGCCGGTGCCTATGCCAATGGCCGCCGCGTCGCCGACATTCAGATCGAGGACGCCGGCGCCTGGAGCAAGCGGCCCGGCCACGTGGTGTGGATCGGGCTGCACGAGCCCGACGCGGCGCTGTTGCAGCGCGTCGCGGATCAGTTCGGCCTGCACGAGCTCGCGATCGAGGATGCGTCGAAGGCGCACCAGCAGCCCAAGGTCGAGCGCTACGGCGATGCGCTGTTCGTCGTCGCCCGCACCGCGCAGCTCGTCAAGGAGCACATCGTGTTCGGCGAGACCCACATCTTTGTCGGCCCCGGCTTCGTGGTCTCGGTGCGCCACGGCGCCTCGACCTCCTATGGCGCGGTGCGCGAGCGCTGCGAGAGCTGTCCGGGCTCGCTCGCCAAGGGCGAGGACTACATCCTCTATGCAATCCTCGACTTCATCGTCGACAATTACCGGCCGGTGACCGAGAGCATCATGGCCGAGGTCGAGACGCTGGAGGAGGTCGTGCTGCAGCGGCCGCTCGCGCGCCACGAGGTCGACCGGCTGTATCGCCTGCGCCGCGACCTGCTGCGGCTGCGCCGCGCCGTCGGCCCCGTCGTCGACGTCTGCAAGCGGCTCGAGCATGTCGACAACGTCGCGATCGACGCCGAAATGGCGCCGTTGTTTCGCGACGTGCTCGACCACGCCAAGCGCGCCGAGGAGGATGCGGATTCCCTGCGCGAGATCCTCGCCTTCGTGTTCGAGGCCAGCATGATGGCCGGCCAGGCGCAACAGACCGACATCGCGCGGCGGCTGGCCGCCTGGGCGGCCATCCTCGCGGTGCCGACCGCCGTCGCCGGCATCTACGGCATGAACTTCGAGCACATGCCGGAGCTGAAATGGCAATACGGCTACTACGCCGTGCTGGGCTTCATCGCCACCGTATGCAGCGTGCTGTACTGGCAGTTCCGCCGGCGCGGATGGCTGTGAGGGGACGGGCCGCCGGTCCCTCCTCGCGAAGCGGGTTCAGCCACATGCGCGCGGCGCGTGGGCGCTGCTGCAAATCCCCTGCGCCGAGGCCGCCGAGCACGACGCGGCGCGGGTGACATCGAATTGCCCCTGAGGAAGCAACGGGCTGCCATGGCGCAACGTCACGCCGCGGCGGATCGCCCGGGATGTGCGGACCACCACGCGGCGATGGCCTCCGTCAGCTCGTCCCAGATCGCGGTCGGCAGATCAGGCACGGCGACGCGCACGCTGTAGCGATCCGTGGTGGCGTCGTGAAACCATTCCGTCGCAGCGAAATCGAAGCCGAAGCTGCCGGCGTGGCGGATCGGAAGCCCGGCGCGCCGGAGATCATCACTCATGGCGGTTGCGGCTTGCCGGGCGGTGGCCTCGTCGAGCGGCGCGCGACCGGCGAGCGTGACGTAGAGGCCGTGCGCGAAGTCGAGCTCCGCGGTCAGGCCGCGCAGCGTGGTCGCGAAGTGGCGCCGCGCCCGCCGGCTGTTGCGCAGGATGGCGGCCACGCGTCGCGCGGTCAGCTCGCGATAGGCCGGCAGGCCGACGTAAGGCGGGAAATGCGCCGGCAGCGCCGCGCCGCCGAGCAGCCTGACGGCGTTGCGCGTCTCGTCCGGCAGCGCCCGAAGCACAATGCGGCCCGCGGCGCCGGCCTTGCTCCAATCGGCGAAAGCGACCGAGCCGAGCCGGCCATATTCAGCGCCGAGCGAGTCGAGCTTGGTGTGGCTGCGCACCATCACGACCGGCACGTCCCAGCGCCGCGTCCAGGCCAGCACGCGGCGAATGCGGCCGGAGCCGTTGGCAAAGCAGGTGGTGTCGAAGATCAGGAGATCGATCGCCGGGCGGTCGCAACCCAGCACGGCTTCGAAGCGCGGCGCGGTCGCGCTGGAATCGATCAGCAGCAGCCGCGGCGCGGGCGAGCGCTGCGCCAGCGCGGCGGCCAGGTCGCGGGTCAGCGTCACCGGGCGCAGATGCCGCGCATGCGCCGCGACCAGCTCCTGCGTCTCGCCATAGGAGCCCGGCAGCATCAAGAGGTCCGCCGTGCCGAGAACGGGCCGCGTCGCCAGCAGCAGTGCCGCGATCGCCGCCATGCCGGAGATGGTGTAGATGGTGTCATGGCGGCTCTCGCCCGCCGCGTAGAACGACGGCCCGCGCACGTCGAGATCGGCGCGCTGATAGTCGTAGCTGAAGGCGAACGGGCCGGCGCGATGATCGTCCGCATCCGCCCAGGCCGTCTCTGTCGCGGTCCAGTCGCTGAGCGCGTGCTCGGCCTTCAGCGCGGCCGTGAGCTGAAACTTGCGCCGGATGACCTCCATCACCGAGCGCGGCGCCGGCAGCGCATGCGGTCTCCGCAGGCAGCAATTCAGGAGCTGCAGCTCCTGATGCTTGCGGGCGAGATAGGCTTCGATCGTCTCCATCGGGCTCTTCATGGGTGATGCTGGCGGCCGGGATGCAACGCGTGGGGATCGCGATGGGTCCAACGGAGTGCGGCAACGCGGCGCGGTTTGCTGTAGTCTGGCCGGACAAGGAGGAGACGATGGGCAGGGAACTCGAAGGCAAGGTGGCGGCGGTCACCGGCGCGGCGTCGGGCATCGGCCTGGCCAGCAGCGCGGCGATGCTGGCGGCCGGCGCGCGCGTCGTCATGATCGATCGCGACGCCGCGGCGCTGGCGAAGCTGCGCGAGACCCATGGCGACGCCGTGATCCCCGTCGTGATCGACCTGCTCGATCCCGCTGATTGCGCCACCCTTCTGCCGCGCGTCCTCGATGCGGCCGGACGGCTCGACATCCTCCACGCCAATGCCGGCAGCTATCTCGGCGGCGATCTCGTCGACGCCAGGACCGACGCGATCGACCGCATGCTGAACCTCAACGTCAATGTCGTCATGAAGAATGTGCGCGACGTTCTCCCGCACATGATCGCGCGCGGGTCGGGCGACATCATCGTCACCAGCTCGCTCGCGGCGCATTACCCGACGCCGTGGGAGCCGGTCTATGCGTCGTCGAAATGGGCGATCGACTGCTTCGTGCAGACGGTGCGGCGCCAGGTGTTCAAGCACGGCATCCGCGTCGGCGCGATCTCGCCCGGCCCGGTGGTCACCGCGCTGATCGCCGACTGGCCGGCCGAGAAGCTGAAGGAGGCGCGCGAGTCCGGCAGCCTGCTGGAGCCCTCGGAGGTCGCCGAGGTGATCATGTTCATGCTGACCCGTCCGCGCGGCATGACCATCCGCGACGTCGTGATGCTGCCGACGAATTTCGATCTGTAGGGCCGTCCAAAATTTCCCGAGCTGGACTCAACCCCAAGTCGTCGCCGCGCGTCAGGACATTCTTCGAGCGGGGCGGGATGACCTGTCCGGCGCCCGTGTCTCCGATCAAGGACGCGCGACGTCTCCGTGGAACTACGGGGGTCGAATTAAGCGCAACCTTAATCATACGGAACCTAGCGTGAGCCCGCGCAATCCGGGGGCAATAATGAAGATCGGCCGACTTTTCGCAATTTCCATGCTGTCGGTGACGGCTTTGGCCGTCCTCCCTTCTGCTCAAGTCGTGATCGAGCAGGTCAGGGCTGTCAGCAACAAGGCCGAGGCGATCAAGACGGTCGAGGCGTTCGGCGCCGTGCTGCTCTACGCGCAGGACGTGGTCGGCCATCGCGCCCCCTACATCACGCCCATATTCCAGGATTCGCCCGCGACGCCCGCGCAGCTCGAAGGCGTGCGCAAGATCAGGCAATCGGCCGAGGCATCCTTCGCCAGGGCGCGCGCGCAGCTGGCGAACGTCTCCAACAGCGAGGCGATCACACGCAGCCTGGACCAGGCCTCGTCCAAGCTGAACGAGATCCTCGCCAAGGTGGACCCCACGCTGACCGCGCCGCTGAACGCGCGTGATCCGGCCGTCATCAAGAGCTTTCTCCCAGGGGTCACCCAGGTCGCCCTGGCGATCGAGCCGATCCTGAACCAGCTGCAGAACCGCATCGCCAATGCCGACGCGTCGCTGACGACGCTGCTCGACGTCGCCCGCACCGCGCAGGACCTGCGCGTGACCGCCGGCGGCCGGGCTGCCGCGCTGTCGCCGGCGCTCAGCGCCCGCCGCGCCGTCACTCCGGCCGAGAAGGCGGCGATGGACCGCGCCCAGGGCCGCACCGAGGCCGACCGCGAGCGCCTGGATGCCGGCATCGACCAGCTCGGCAATCCGGAGCGGCTGCTCGCGGCGTTCAAGGAGGCGCGTGACGCCTATTTCGGGCGCGCCGTTCCGATCGTCGACAAGGACATCGCAGCCGGGCTCGGCGATCTCAACTACGCACTCACCGCCGACAGCCTGGCCGAGGCGGTCGTCCCGGCCGTGCAGAAGTTCTTCGTCGTGCGCGACGCCGCGATCGGCGAGGCCCGCGACCGCGCCGTCGCGGCGCGCGATGCGGCCTATCTGATGCTCGCGCTGGCGACGGCGGTGGTCGCGGCGCTCGCCGGCATTCTCGTGTTCGTCACCCTGCTGCTACGCCGCCGCGTGATCAACCCGATCGTGGCCCTGACCGGCCTGATCGGCGAGATGGCGGCCGGCCATGACGACGTGGCGATCCCGACGATCGATCGCGACGACGAGATCGCCGCGATGACCGGCTCGCTGCAGACCTTCAAGGAGGCGCTGCTGGAGAAGAAGCGCGCCGAGCAGGCGGCCGCGGCCGACGCGCAGGCCAAGATCGAGCGCGGCCAGCGTGTCGAGCGTTTCACCCGCGAGTTCGAGATGGCGATCGGCGAGGTCGTCGGCATCGTGTCGTCAGCGTCGGCCGACCTGGAGCGCTCGGCCTCGTCGCTGACGACGACCGCCGGCCGCTCGCTGGAGCTCGCCACCGTCGTCACCCAGGCGTCCGAGGAGGCCTCGACCAACGTGCATTCGGTCGCCGCGGCCGCCGAGGAGATGAGCTCATCGGTCACCGAGATCAGCCGCCAGGTGCAGGACTCGGCACGCATCGCCAACGAGGCGTTGGCGCAGGCGCGCAAGACCAACGACAACGTCGCCGAGCTCGCCAAGGCCGCCGCGCGGATCGGCGACGTCGTCGAGCTGATCAATGCGATCGCCGGCCAGACCAACCTGCTCGCGCTCAACGCCACCATCGAGGCCGCCCGCGCCGGCGAGGCCGGACGCGGCTTCGCGGTGGTCGCCTCGGAGGTGAAGGCGCTGGCCGAGCAGACCGCCAAGGCCACCGGCGAGATCGGCCAGCAGATCGGCGGCATCCAGGCGGCGACCCAGGAGTCGGTCGGCTCGATCAAGGAGATCGGCGAGACCATCGCCCGGATGTCGGAGATCGCGTCCGCCATCGCCTCCGCCGTCGAGGAGCAGAGCTCGGCGACGCGCGAGATCTCGCGCAACGTCCAGCAGGCGGCGCACGGCACCCAGCAGGTGTCGGCCAACATCGCCAGCGTCCGGCATGGCGCCGACGAGACCGGCTCGGCCTCGTCGCAGGTGCTGTCCGCCGCGAAGTCGCTGTCCGGCCAGAGCAGCCGCCTCCGCGACGAGGTCAGCAGGTTCCTCGACTCGGTGCGGGCGGCGTGAGGGTGCATTTTGCGTGGCCACGACGAGGGCCGCGCATCGCCACCCGATCGCAGCAGCTGTAGCCCGCATGAGCGCAAGCGACATGCGGGGCCGGCCCCCTCAGATATCGGTGCCGCTCATGCGGGCTACAGCTACTCAGATCTGCGCTGCTGCCGATGCTCCGCGATCGGACCGATCGCGCCCTTTGTTCTTCTCGGCTGCCCCATTCTCCCGCGAACGCGGGAATCCATAACCCCAGGCGGCGAGACAGGTTCAACTGAAGTGGACCCCACGCACGGGACCATGGATCGCCGAAATTAAGGTGTGATCACGCCTGCCTTGTCGTTCAAATCAAGCAGCTTCCTGCTGCTGCGTTTGGGCCTGCTGTGGGGATGTGGGCAACGCGTTTGCGTTGTCAAAGCGAAGCGGCATATCCACAGTCTGGGCCGCCTCGATCACATCCATGCCGGCGCACCATGCCGCCATGGAAAACTGATTGTTCATCGCCTGGTGCGGGCGGCGATGATTATAAAAGGTCATCCATGAGCCGATGCCGTCTCGCGCTTCGCGCCCGTCAGCATAGGCTTTCAGATGCACTTCCTCATACTTGATCGAGCGCCACAATCGTTCGATGAAGATGTTGTCCATGAAACGGCCGCGTCCGTCGATCGAAATCGCAATGCCTGCAGCCTCCAGCCTGCCGGTGAAGGCTGAGCTGGTGAACTGCGCGCCCTGATCGGTGTTGAAGATCTTAGGCCGGCCGTGCCGCGCCATCGCCTCGTCGGGCGCAGCGATGCAAAAGCCCGTATCCATCGTGTTCGACAAGCGCCACGCCAGCACCGCCCGGGTGGCTCAGTCGATGATCGCCACCAGATACAGGAACCCCTGCGCCATCGGAATGTAGGTGATGTCGGCCGCCCAGACGTGATTGGGCATCGGTGATGCTGACGCCGCGCAGCAGATAGGGATGGATCTTGTGGCCGGAGACGGCCTTGCTGGTGCCGGGGCGCGGGACCAGCGCCAGTACCGTTAACGGACCGCCGGACAATGGTTGAAGTTTCCGATACAGCTGCTCTTTGAGTTTTCCTTCCAACCCTCTCCCTTTGAGGGGTTTCCAAGACATGTCTTGCAAGAAGTGGTCGACGTCGTGCCCTTGCAACCTAGGTTTTTGTAGCAAGTGCCCGCGTGGACGGTCCAAGGAATGAAAACAATCGCGACTATTGCGGCGGCGGTGCAGATATTTCTCATCGTTTTTTCCCATTTGAAGCGGTGATGGTCTCGATCGAGCCGATAAGCGAAGGGCTCGACCAGCATTTCGGTCGCCAAAGCGGGCACGGCATTGGTAGCTACCAATGTTAACGCTGGAGACTTAAACCGACATCGGGGTCGCACCCCGTTTTCGCATTGGGAGAATCCCCCATGGGCCGCCCAGCTTCGCACGCGTGAACTTGCCGGACGCAGACGGGCATGGATCAAGGCGCCGGTGCGCCGTAAGGGTCGCCGAGCAGCACGCTGCGGATCGCCACCAGAAGGTCTTCCGTCATCTCCCGCTTGGCGACGTAGCCGTCGGTGCCGGATTCGAAAGCGCGGCGGACGTATTGCGGCGAATCATGCCTGTTCGATCCAGGTAGCGGCAGACGAACAAAGCGCGCGCGAACGTCTCTCACCAGATCCAAACCATTGCTATCGCCAAGGAACAAATTGACGATCCCTAGATCGGGTTTCGTGGCCGCGATGGCCACGAGCGCATCCCGTTGGGTGGCCGCCAAGGCACATACGACAAGATCGGGCTCAGCATTGATCAGCGCGGTCAGCCTGCGCCGCATCAGGGGTGACTGTCCACAATGAGCAGACGCCGCTTGCGCCGTGCTGATCGCGCAGTCCGCTTTAGCACCATGGACCAGACCGCGTGTTCGGCCGTCGCGCTTGCCGGAAAGCGGCTTGGTCGAGAAGTCATCGGCGGCATGGCAGACGTGTATGACACTAACCGCGCACTTGGGCGAACTTTATGACTCAACCCAATCGGCCGATTGTAACCCATTGAGCCGCGCGTTGGGCGAGTTCAGCAGCCGATTCGATCGCCAGCTTATTCTTGATGTGCTCAAGATGGGATTCTACCGTTTTGACGCTGCGGTTCAGTAGACCAGCGATCTGCCGCGTGGTTCGGCCCTGACCAACGAGCCGAAATACCTGTAATTCGCGATCGCTCAGCGTGCGCACCGGCGAGGCGGCCTCGAGCGGTCGCGCGCCGACGCATCGTTCAGCCAGCCGCCGCTGCAGAGCCTCGCTCATGTAGGTCTCGCCTGCAAGCACCCGACGAATGGCAGCGATCACGGTCGATTCGAGCTGTTGTTTGGTGACATAGCCGAGGGCGCCGGCGCAAAGCGCGCGCTCGGCGAACACCTCTTCGTCGTACATCGAAAGCACCAGCGAGCGAACGCCGGGATGACGCGCCTTGATTTCCTTGACGAGGTCTAGGCCGTCGTCGTCGCCGAGAGCAAGGTCTACGATCACCAGATCAGGGCGACTGATCGCGATGGTCTTGAGCGCGGCCACGCGCGTACCGACCGCGCCGTGAACGGCGAGGCCATTTTCCGCCTCGATGAGGGCGATCAACCCGCGGCACAGCACGGGATGATCGTCGACGACAAGCAGCCTCTTCCGCACCGCGTCCGCGGCTTCATCAGCCAGGCAAGTGGGCATCGCCGATACTTTCCTGCCGTTCGTAATTCGATAACAGCGGAAACGCGCACGCAACCATGACGCCGCGACGGGCCTGCGGCTTCACAGTAAGAGAACCGCCGATCGCTCGCGCGCGGTAGTCCATGGTATAAAGCCCGATGCCGTCATGATCGCGCCATTTTTCGGGAAGCCCGACACCGTTATCCCGGATGCTCAATAGTCCCGAGCCTGCAGTGCACGCCAGACGGATCTCGATTTCGTCGGCTCGGCCGTGGCTGACCGCATTGCGGACGGCTTCTTGGGCGATGCGCACGAGGTGGCTCGTGGTTTCGCGGCCAAGATCGGGACAAGGGTTATCTTCCACAAACGCACAAAAGGCGCCATGAGCGGCGCTGACGTTGCGGGCGAGGCTCTCAAGGGAGCCGACAAGATCCGCGCTATTCAGACCGATCGAGCTGAGCCCACGGGCGAGGTCACGCGCCTCGCCGATGGTCTCGTTCAGCAATCGTACGAGTTCGGCCGCGGCCGCGGCGGGACTCGGTTGGCCACTCGCCGCCAAACTTCGCCACAGCGCCGCAGCTAGCGCCGCTAAGCCGGCGAGCGATTGGCAGAGCCCGTCGTGGAGTTCACGCCCGATGCGCTGCCTCTCGCGAGAGGCAATCGCAAGAATTTCACGTTCAAGAATTTCTTGTTGCCCAATATCGCGAGTTATGGCTTCGATCTGCTCCCGTTGCATCGAAGACCAGCCAGGTTTTCTCGTGACTAAGATACACCCTTAGGATGTATCAGCAGTATGATCGAGTCAACTTCAAAGATCGATTTAAACCGCATAACTTTATGTACATTAGAGCTACGCGCCGCACCGTTGTAATTGTCGATCGGCAGGGCGCCGATGAAGCTCATCGCGTCGACGGAGAGCACTGCGCCGCCATTCGTCGTCTTTCCCGACGCTAGCATGAGCCAGTGGACGCTGAGCCTTGCAGCTTCCATACGCATGAAATGTGGACGTGAGGTGAAGGTCTCACAGGCGTTGAATAGCGGGCGGCGGGTTTATCCTCATTCATGATTGATCGCCTCGGCAACTCTGTTGAGGCAATCTCATGACAGGCAAGATCAAACCAATCTCGATCTGTCTCGCGGGCGCCCGACCGCAAGGTACGACCGCCGTGCTTCCACATCAGTTGCGCGAAGCGAAATGCAACGACAGCGGTCGCCACGCTTCCATTAGACGTCCGTGTAGCAGCCAGTCCTCCGGCTTCCGTCGGCTTTGGTGAAGTGCGTGCGTGCATTCACGGCACCGATGTCTCCAAGGATCCTGATCTGGATGTCGCTGCCGGAAATCTCGGTGACCGGCGACTTCCGGGCGACTTGCTGCAGTAAGCCGGCGCGGTGGAGGACGGTCCCGTCCGGGGATTACGGTGACGCTGCACCAAACAAAGCCCCCTCCGCCGCCTGCATCCCAGCTCTGCTAAAACTGCCCGTCGTGCCACTCTGCCGCACTCATTCCCCTTGTGTCGTCGGGCAAATCACCTGCACATTTTCCGCCGTCCCGTGCTCATCGAAGAGGGGCGTTCGCGAGTCGTCACGAGCGTTGGGTGTGGGATGCGGTGGCCGGGTCGGAGTTGCAGCGCGCATTCGCGAGCGGACGAACAACTTCGATGCGGACGGCGAAGTCGCGTGGTCCTGGCCTCCCGACGCTGAGGTCAAGCTCGCTGATGTGCGTCGCGCGCATCGCGGGTGATGGGGGCAACAAAGCCCGGTCCCCAGGGAGAGCGCGTATAAGCCGTAAGCCCATTGCGCAGGGAGGGCCGGGTGTGTTCGGCCAGACCTGTGGTACCTGCCGCCTGCATTTTCTTTCTGCAGGCGGGCCACGGGCGCGGCCAGCGCCCGGCCTTCCCTGCGCCCTCTGTATCGAAGAGGGCGGTCTCCCAGCAAAGCTCGGACGCAAATTGCGCCGCGAGGCCGATGACGCGCATCCGCGCGTGGCCTGTGGTCCCGAGGGGTCGCCGAAGATCATGTTGGGGGAATGATGCCCTGGTGCTGCCGGACAGGATTGAACTGTCGACCTCTCCCTTACCAAGGGAGTGCTCTACCACTGAGCTACGGCAGCAAAGGGACTGGCGGGGACCGGCCCGAAGGCCGCGACCGAACGCGGGCGGTTCTTGCCACAAGGTCCCCGCCTGCGCAAGCGCGGCTCGCCCGGTTTTGCGGGAAAGACGTCAGCGCGATGCATCGAAAGGGAGCGAAAGACCTCCGGATCGGAGCGGAATCGCTCATTCGCGGCGGATTCTCGCGGTTTGCCGCTCAAGCTGCCCAGCCGGCCGTCGCCGCGACGGGCAACTCCCCATCCGGGCAGGCGACGGCCGGCCGGGCGGAACCTAGCGTCTGCGTCGCCAACGCCTCTTGGCTTTCGCATCTGCGGCCCCAATTGTGCCTCTGGTATGGGGTGACCGGGGGAAGGGGATGACGGATAAGACCGGGAAGGCGGCGCCGAAGGGCGCGCGCGAGGAGCGGCTGAAGCAGGCGCTGCGCGAGAACCTGAAGCGGCGCAAGGCGCAGAGCCGCGAGCGCAGCCAGGCGGTGACGGTCGAGAAGGACGGCTTGGACGAGGCCGCTGCCGGCGGCCCGGACGATTCGAAGCATTGAGCAGATGGTAGGCGGGGTGGGCGTGATGGCAGCGGATGACGGGATGACGGTGGATGCGGCGACACAACGGGCGGAGCTCGCGAAGACGTTGCCGCGCTTCGACCAGACTTTTCCGGAGCTGACGCCGCCGGAGATCGCGCGTCTGCGCGGCTTCGGCGAGATCCGGAGCTATCGTGACGGCGAGCTGCTGTTCGAGACCGGCAAGCCCGGCCCCGGCATGTTCGTGATTCTCAAGGGCCATGTCGCGATCACCCAGCGCGATGGCCTCGGTCACGTCACGCCGGTGATCGACCAGGGGCCGGGGCAGTTTCTGGCCGAGATCGCCCAGCTCTCCGGCCGCGTCGCGCTGGTCGACGGCCATGCCGAGGGCGACGTCGAGGTCATCCTGATTCGTCCCGAACGGCTGCGCGCGCTGTTGATCGCCGAGGCCGAGCTCGGTGAGCGCATCATGCGGGCGCTGATCCTGCGCCGGGTGAATCTCATTCAGGGCGGCGCCGGCGGCCCGGTCATGATCGGCCCGCCGCAATCGGCCGCGATCGCGCGGCTGCAAAGCTTCCTCACCCGCAACGGCTTTCCGCACCATCTGCTCGATCCCGCTGTCGATCACGACGCGGCCGACCTGATCGCGCGCTATTCGCCGACGCCGGCCGAGCTGCCGCTGGTGGTGGTGTCCGACGGCAGCGTGCTGCGCAATCCCAGCGAGACCGAGCTGGCGCGCGCCGTCGGCATGATCGGCGGTCCGCGCGGCGAGAAGATCTACGACGTCGCGGTCGTCGGCTGTGGGCCGGCGGGCCTTGCCACCGCCGTGTATGGCGCGTCGGAGGGGCTGACGGTTGCGGTGCTGGATTCGCGTGCGTTCGGCGGCCAGGCCGGCGCCAGCGCGCGCATCGAGAACTACTTCGGCTTCCCGACCGGCATCACCGGGCTCGCGCTGACCGCGCGCGCCTTCAACCAGGCGCAGAAGTTCGGCGCCGAGATCATGATCCCGGTGTCGGTCAATGCGCTCGACTGCGAGCGCAAGGCCGGCGCCTTCGTGCTGGCGCTCGAGGGCGGCGACGAGGTGCGGGCGCGCGCGATCGTGGTCGCGAGCGGCGCGCGCTATCGCCGGCCTGATCTTGCCCGGCTCAAGGAGTTCGAGGGCAGGGGCGTGTGGTACTGGGCCTCGCCGATCGAGGCGCGGCTGTGCGCCGGGCAGGAGGTTGCGCTGGTCGGCGGCGGCAATTCCGCGGGGCAGGCCGCGGTGTTTCTGTCGGGTCACGTCAAGAAGGTGCGGATGATCATCCGCGGCGGCGGGCTCGCCGCGTCGATGTCGCGCTATCTCATCGAGCGCATCGAGGCGACGCCGAACATCGAGCTGTTGTTCAACACCGAGGTGGTCGCGCTCGATGGCGGGGCAGACACGGGGCTCGAACGCATCACCTTGAAGAGCCGGCTGTCCGGCGAAGAGACGCCGGCCGACATCAGCAATCTCTTTCTGTTCGTCGGCGCCGATCCCGCCACCGGCTGGCTCGACGGCTGCGGTATCACGCTCGATCGCGCCGGCTTCGTCGTCACCGGCGCGCAGTCGGAGCAGAATGCCGGGCGGATGGTGTCGCCGCTCGAGACCTCGGTGCCCGGGGTCTATGCGGTCGGCGACGTCCGCTCCGGCTCGGTCAAGCGCGTCGGCGGCGCGATCGGCGAGGGCGCCCAGGTCGTCGCCGCGCTGCACGGGTTTCTGGCCGATGCGCTGGTCCCGCCGGTCTGATTCGCGCCTTCCGCCGCGGCGGGCCGCACCGTCAGGGGATGAATTCCCGCCGGTTGCGACCTGCCGTTGCGAACTCATCAAATCGCCGTAATGTCGGTCCTGTTGCGCCGACCTTAGCCCAATTTTCCGGCCAGCCCAGCAGGACCAGCATGGATCGCATTCGCATCGTCGGCGGCAACCCGCTTCACGGCACCATCCCGATTTCGGGCGCGAAGAATGCCGCCCTGCCGCTGATGATCGCGGGTCTTCTGACGCCGGAGACGCTGATCCTGGACAACGTCCCGCGGCTGGCCGACGTCGCGCAACTGCAGCGCATTCTCGGCAATCACGGCGTGGACATCATGTCGGTCGGCAAGCGTCCCGGCGATGGCCAATACCAGGGTCAGACGCTGCAGATCTCCGCGGCCAACATCATCGACACCACCGCTCCTTACGAGCTGGTGTCGCGGATGCGCGCCAGCTTCTGGGTGATCGCGCCGCTGCTCGCGCGCATGCACGAGGCGCGGGTGTCGTTGCCCGGCGGCTGCGCCATCGGCACGCGGCCGGTCGATCTCCTGATCATGGCGCTGGAGCGGCTCGGGGCCAGCATTGACATCGACGCCGGCTATGTCGTCGCCAAGGCGCCGGGCGGCCTGCGCGGCGGGACGATCGATTTTCCCAAGGTCACCGTCGGCGGCACCCATGTCGCGGTCATGGCGGCCGCGCTCGCCAAGGGCACGACCGTCATCACCAACGCCGCCTGCGAGCCGGAGATCACCGATCTCGCCGAGTGTCTCAACAAGATGGGCGCGCGTATCTCTGGCGCCGGCACGCCCCGCATCGAGATCGAGGGCGTGGCGTCGCTGCATGGCGCGCGCCATACCGTGCTGCCCGACCGCATCGAGGCCGGCACCTATGCGATCGCGACCGCCATGACCGGTGGCGACGTCCGCCTTGCCGGCGCGCGGCCGGAGTTGCTGCAATCGGCGCTCGACGTGCTGACCGAGGCGGGCGCCGAGATCTCGAGCGATGCCGAGGGCATCCGCGTCGTCAGAAACGGCCACGGCATCCGCCCGGTGCAGGTGACGACCGCGCCGTTCCCCGGCTTCCCGACCGACCTGCAGGCCCAGCTGATGGCGCTGATGGTCTGCGCGCAGGGCGCCTCGGCGATCACCGAGACCATCTTCGAGAACCGTTTCATGCACGTGCAGGAACTCGCGCGGTTCGGCGCGCGTATCAGTCTCGACGGCGAGACCGCGCGGATCGAGGGCACCTCGAATCTGCGTGGCGCGCCCGTGATGGCGACCGACCTGCGCGCCTCGGTGTCGCTGGTCATTGCCGGGCTTGCTGCGGAAGGCGAAACCATGATCAATCGCGTCTACCATCTCGATCGCGGCTTCGAGCGGCTGGAGGACAAGCTGAAGGCCTGCGGCGCCACGATCGAGCGCATTCGCGAGTGAGGTTGAAGGGATGATGCCGTGACCGACCGGCTCAAACTGATCGCGCTCGACGCCGACGATCTCGCCGTCATCTCGGCCCATGTGCAGGACGCGCGGGTGCAGGCGGCGGACATCATCTGGCGCCAGGCCGAGAAGCGGCTGGTGATCGGCATGAACCGGCTCGACTGGGATCAGGCGCTGCATGGCGAGAGCGAGCCGCGCCGGCTGCTGGCGGCGCTGCGGTTCGACCGGGTGCTGGCGTGCAAGTCGCGCCGCATCGACCTTGCCGCGCCCGAGGCAGCGCTGGAGCTGATCGGCATCGAATTCCACGCCGGCGCCGAGCCGCCGGCCGGCAGCGCGCTGCTGCTGTTCTCCCACGGCGGCGCATTGCGGCTGGATGTCGAATGCCTGGAATGCGAGCTGACCGATCTTGGCGAGGACGACCTCGGCACCAGCGATATCGATGGCGTCCCGCCGCTGACCGGGTAGGCGCCGGTTCAAAGGGTTGACGGCCCCGCGCTGCCGCGCCATTGAGCAGGAGGTCGGGGGCAGCCACCCCTTCGGAAAGTGCCAGAGATGCCCATTCGCCTGTCCCGCGCCAGCGCCGATTTCGACACCCAGTTTCGGCGGTTTCTCGCCGCCAAGCGCGAGACCTCCGCCGACGTCGAAGCCGCCGCCCGCGCCATCGTGGACGACGTCGCCAGGCGCGGCGATGCGGCGCTGCTCGAGGCGACGCGCAAGTTCGACCGGCTCGAGCTGACCGCCGCGTCGCTGCGCGTGACGCCCGCCGAGATCGAGGCCGCGGTGAAGGCCTGCGACGCGGCTACCGTCGACGCGCTGAAATTCGCCCGTGACCGCATCGAGGCCTTTCACCTCAAGCAGCTGCCGGCCGACCAGCGCTTCACCGACGCCGCCGGCGTCGAGCTCGGCTGGCGCTGGAGCGCGATCGAATCCGCCGGTCTCTACGTTCCCGGTGGCACCGCGGCCTATCCGTCCTCGGTGCTGATGAACGCCATTCCCGCCAAGGTCGCCGGCGTCGGGCGCCTCGTGATGGTGGTGCCGGCGCCGGACGGCAAGCTCAATCCGCTGGTGCTGGCGGCCGCCCATCTCGGCGGCGTGTCCGAGATCTACCGCGTCGGCGGCGCCCAGGCGGTGGCCGCGCTGGCGCATGGCACCGCGACGATCGCGCCGGTGGCAAAGATCGTCGGTCCGGGCAATGCCTATGTCGCCGCCGCCAAGCGGCTGGTGTTCGGCAAGGTCGGCATCGACATGATCGCCGGCCCCTCCGAGGTGCTGGTGATCGCCGACGACAGCGGCAATGCCGACTGGATCGCCGCCGACCTGCTCGCGCAGGCCGAGCACGACGCCAGCGCGCAGTCGATCCTGATCACCGACAGCCGCCGCCTGGCCGATGACGTCGCCCGCGCCGTCGAGGGCCAGCTCAAGACGCTTCCTCGCGCGGAGATCGCCGGCGCGTCATGGGCCGATTTCGGCGCCATCATCGAGGTCGACCATCTCGACCAGGCCGTGCCGCTCGCCGACGCCATCGCCGCCGAGCATCTGGAGATCATGACCGCCGACGCGGACGCGTTCGCCGCGAGGGTTCGCAATGCCGGCGCCATCTTCCTCGGCGCGCACACGCCGGAGGCGATCGGCGACTATGTCGGCGGCTCCAATCACGTGCTGCCCACCGCGCGCTCGGCGCGGTTCTCCTCCGGTCTCGGCGTGCTCGACTTCATGAAGCGCACGTCGCTGTTGAAATGCGGCCCCGAGCAGTTGCGCGCGCTGGGACCAGCGGCGATGACTCTGGGCAAGGCCGAGGGTCTCGACGCCCATTCACGCTCCGTGGGAATACGCCTCAATCTGCCATGACCCAGCACCCGCCAGGCGACGACCGGACCAATCGCATCGTGGCGGTGACGCTCGACGAGGAGTCGATCGGCCGCTCCGGTCCGGACATCGAGCATGAGCGGGCGATCGCGATCTACGACCTCGTCGAGGAGAATTTGTTCGCGCCCGAGGGCGCCGACGGCACCGGCCCCTTCACTTTGCATCTCGGCATCACCGCCAACCGGCTGATGTTCGACATCCGCAGGGAGGACGGCACGCCGGTGGTGACGCACCTGTTGTCGCTGTCGCCGTTCCGGCGGATCGTGAAGGACTACTTCATGATCTGCGACAGCTACTACCAGGCGATCCGCACTGCGACGCCCGACAAGATCGAGGCGATCGACATGGGCCGCCGCGGCATCCATGACGAGGGCTCGCGCACCCTGCAGGAGCGGCTCAAGGGCAAGGTGCGGGTCGACTTCGAGACCTCGCGCCGGCTGTTCACTTTGATCACGGTGCTGCACTGGAAGGGCGAGGGCCAGTGATGCCGCGGGCCGCCACGCGCGCGTCCCAGCTTTCGGCCAAGGGCGCGTAGGCGCATGGCCGAGGGGCCGCCGCGCGCGCGCCAGCCGCAGGCGGTGCTGTTCGCCTGCGGCCAGAACAGCGTGCGCTCGCCGATGGCCGAGAGCCTGCTGCGCCAGATGTTTCCGCAGGCGCTGTACGTCCGCTCCGCCGGGGTCAAGAAGGGCGAGCTCGACCCATTCGCGGTGTCGGTGATGGCCGAGCTCGGCCAGGACATCTCGCAGCACAAGCCCACCACCTTCGAGGAGCTCGAGGACTGGGAGGGCCTGAACTTCGACCTCATCATCACCCTCTCGCCCGAGGCGCATCACAAGGCGCTGGAGCTGACCCGCACCATCGCCGCCGACGTCGAATATTGGCCGACGCCGGACCCGACCGGCGCCGACGGCAACCGCGAGCAGAAGCTTTCAGCCTATCGCGAGGTCTGCGACGGCCTGTTCACGCGGATCCGCAAGCGCTTCGGCAAGCCCGGGCCCGCCGGTCTGTAGGTTTTCGGTTCCCGAGCCGGTGTCATCGAACCGAAATACCAACGTCGTCCCCCGCTCAAATTCGCGCCGTAGAGCAGGCCTGTCGCAGCCTTGTCGCAGCCTTCGGGTTGTGGAATGACAGCCCTTCCGATAGGTTCCGCGCGCCCGCCCCGCCGCTTCCGAATCCCTCAGCGAAATCAGCATGCTCGGCCGTCCCAAAATCGTTCTTGCATCCGGTTCGCCGCGGCGTCTGGCGCTGCTCAACCAGGCCGGCATCGAGCCCGACGCGCTGCGCCCCGCCGACGTCGACGAGACGCCGAAGCGCGGCGAGCTGCCGCGCGCCTGCGCCAACCGCCTCGCCCGCGCCAAGGCCGATGCGGCGCTGAAATCGGTCCAGCTCGACGACGAGCTGCGCGGCGCGTTCATCATCTCCGCCGATACCGTGGTCGCCGTCGGCCGCCGCATCCTGCCCAAGGCCAACCTGGTCGACGAGGCGTCGCAGTGCCTCCGGCTGCTGTCGGGCCGCAACCATCGCGTCTACACCGCGATCACGCTCGTCACGCCGAAGGAGGCGTTCCGCCAGCGCCTGGTCGAGACCCGCGTCCGCTTCAAGCGGCTCAGCGAGGACGACATCCAGGCCTATATCGGCTCCGGCGAATGGCGGGGGAAGGCCGGCGGCTACGCCGTCCAGGGCATCGCCGGCTCGTTCGTGGTGAAGATGGTCGGCTCCTACACCAATGTCGTCGGCCTGCCGCTGTACGAGACCACGACGCTGCTCGCCGGCGAGGGCTTCCCGATCCGCTTCGGCTGGCTGAACACGGTCGGCGTCTGACGCGAACGAGGGGATGCATCGGTCGCTGCGCGCGCCTAGATAGCGGCCATGCCCGACGAATCGACCAGCCCGAAGACCGCCACCCCGGCCAAGCCCGTCCGCCGCTGCCCGATCTGCAACCGGCCGGCCGCCGAAGGCTCGCGCCCGTTCTGCTCGCCCCGCTGCCGCGACGTCGACCTGCATCGCTGGCTGAGCGGCTCCTATGTCATTCCGGCCACTGAGGGCGACGAGGACGACGTCGAATAGATCAGTATTCTCATGATGTTGCGGCGGCGGTGCCGGGCGGCACGGGCGCGCGCTCCGCGCGGCTGCGCGACCGCAAAAGGAATGTGAAAACTTCGCCTCAGGGCGGTAGACAGCGCCGCCCGCTCTGACTATAACCCGCCGGCTCGCCGGGCTTTTTTGCCCTTCACGAGACCTGCCCAGGTAGCTCAGTTGGTAGAGCATGCGACTGAAAATCGCAGTGTCGGTGGTTCGATTCCGCCCCTGGGCACCACGCTTCGCCCTTCGGGCTACGCGTGGCGCAGCCGCGCTAGTGCCCGAAGGGCGAAGCGTGTCCGGCGAAGCCGGGCGTTTGAGCCCCACTCGCGCTTGAGCCACGTTCTCTGATCTCCTGATCAACCCTGTCAAACAGCCTGCCGCACGTCGCAGCCTTGCTGACGCCCATGCCGCCGCGATCCCGCGGCCTGTCAGGCCCGAGCTCTGCTGCAGTTGGCGTCCTCTTCAGGTGAGAGGGCGCAGGGAAGACCGAGTGCCGACTGGCACCCATGGCCCCCGTGCGAAAGAAGTGCACGGGGCAGGAACCACAGGCTCAGCCGGAATCAACCCGGCCTTCCCTGCGCAATGGGCTTACGGCTGCTCCGTGCTCTCCCAGGGGACCGGGCTTGTTGCCCCCGTCATCGGGATGTCGCCGACCAAGACACCAGCATCGGGGTGTCGGGACCACACGGCTTGACCGTCCGCGCAACGACGTTCGTCCGCACCTCCATGAGATGCTGCGTCGCCCCGCGGCCATCGCCCCCCGCCGCAACGTCCCGTGACGATCGCGATACGCCCCTCTCAGTGCGGGCGGGATGGCCAGAAATGTGGAGGTGATTTGCCCGACGGCGCAAGCGGAATCACTGCGGCAGAGTGGCACGACGGGCAGTTTGTGCAGACCGGGAATGCGTTGGCCGATGGAATCCGAGTCTGGAAGAAATGTGCACTGTTACGGCGATTCAAGCTCGAAGATGAAAGGTCCCCTTGATTGCAACAACTTCTCCATCGACGGAGCGCGCAGAAACTCGGATTCTATTGCAACCTATTTAGCCGACCCATCCTTAGGAAAATTTGATCAGTCACCCTGAGATGGAATTGCGCGGGGATCCAGAGGACGAGGCTGAGAATGCCCATCGATATTCGACCCGCGTGCTCGCGAACTGAAGGTGATGCGAGCGGAATCACGAGAACAACAAGCGCGGGAATCAGCCATCCGTTCACCGAGATGTTTATTTTGGCGGGTCCGCCGTTATGGATTAGCCAAGCGGCTGCCAGCACAATTCCTGCAGCGGCAGTAAGAGAGATGATCAGAGGTAGAACACGGCACATCGAGCAGATTCTAGACATCCGGCGGCCTGCACTTCCGAGCAGTCGCAATAGGTATCTGTAGTTTTTGTCCGAGGTCATGGAATCTCGTAGCACTGACTCAATGGCCAGAAAGTCCCATTCGACACTTTCTTGAGTGTGAATGGGGAGGACCTGAACTTGAGGTAAGTAGTATTCGGTCATGCGATAGCCGCTGGCCATCAGGGCGTACGCCTCGACCTCGGAGAAGCTGTCAAGGTCAGTGCGAATCCCTGCAAGAAGTTCCTGAACTCGCTTCCGAATACCGTATTCGGTCACCGGTTCGTCTGTTTGGTTTGAATCATCGCGCGGCTCTTCGCATCCCAACCAGTCGATCGGTACGACATCGAGATCCTTTTTAAGGTGAATGAACATCATTCCCTTGAGAAGGCCGCCTCTTTCCATGGTCTCTAAGCGGGCATATTGCTCCTGTCGAACGCGTTCCATAAGAATGGAATTGCTCCGCGTTAGCGACGCTAGCGTGCCCCCACCAGGATCTGGCGCAAATGCGGTTTGTCCCGAGGCGTCGCTCACGAGAACAACGCTGCAGCCTTGTTCGAAGAGGCTCGCGATCCCCTGGTTATCGTGCACTCCGCCGTCGACCTGTCTCAGTATAAGTGGCTCGGACTTTTTACCTCGTTCTTCGAGACGATATAGACCATCGATTCTGATTGGCTCGAAGAGGCCGGGCACGCACGCAGAAGCAACAACAGCCTGAGAGAGGCTGGTCGCTCGGTGCTCTGGTGGCGCCTCACTATGGTACATTCTTCGGAGCCGGTTCGTGCCGTCTGCATTGGGATCGATTCCCCAAGGAGACTCACCCATGAAGCTCGTCGTATATTGCCAAGCATGTCCCGTATTCAGCGTCGTGGCATTGAGTATCAATACTGGAACTTTCGTTTGACGACGCCAGTTGTATTTGTTCGGCTCGAAATCCTCTTCTCCTCCGTAAGGCTGAATTTTTAGATCTTTGAGAAGCAACGGGCCCTTCGGCTTGCGCTCACTCACTGCGTTCGTCCACACCCTTGCGAAGAGCTGGGCCTCGAGGAGTTCGCCTAGTCGAACCGTTCGCGTGTAGGCGCGGCTAACGATTGAACGCAGGAGCGGTAGAGGGTTGGCAAATACGCGCATCCGTATATTTGTCTGCACGCCGGCCAAAAAATCCGCTGCTACGCGCCGAACTAGCCTAATGTACGCATCGCGTAGCTCAATCTCGTTCAGATTCTCCAGCCCCTCGGTCTCCATCGTCTCCCGTAGCTGAAGGTAGTAGTGAGCGCCGATGATTGAGCCACCGGAAACACACGAAAGGACCTCCACGCGGCGCAGGACATCGAGCTCGGCCAGTTTTGCAAGCACCCCGATATGAAAGAGCGAAGCACGAAAGCCGCCACCGGACAGGGCCAGGCCGACCTTTCCAATAAAGGCGCTTTCGCGTGCGGCGGCGGAACCAACGAAAGCGTCGAGCGCCTTCGCAGCCTTCGCTACCACGGGCTCGTTCGGTGATGGGATGCCTCGGTTCTGGAGCTGACAGAGCGTCGCAAGCTGCGTGGCGGTGCTCCGGAATTCCCAATCAGGGACGCTTGGGAGAGCCTTGGCCGCCGAGAGCCAGCGCTCGGCCTCGTCGTACCTGCCTAGTCCAAACAGCGCATCGGAAAGCGTGACAAGATACCACCAGTTGTTGTTGAGCGTGGGGTCTGTCGTGCGCAACGGTAACAGCTTCGCCACGACGGCCTCTCGTATCGCCCTGGCCTCCATTCGGCGTCCCTCGACCGATGGCGTCCCTTCAGATGATTCGATGTCGGCAAGTTGGTCCAAAACGAACGCAGCGTTGATCGCGCTGTAGCCATAATCCTTCTCCGGACCAACATCGAAGCCACGACGGTAGTAGTGATATGAACGTTCCAGTTGGTCCTTTTGCCCGGTGGCCTGCCATCGGCGCTTGCAGATGGCGCCCACGATGCCGAGAGTCTCCTGGTCGGAGGTGTTCGCGATATCGAAGGTTCCTTTGAGGATCGCAAGCGCTTGATCAAGAGCCTTCAATACGGGCAAATCAGGATCTTTGTAGGTGCACAGCGCGTGCTGCTGGGCAAACCAAACCCGAAGAGCGACTTCAGAGGTCGACTCTTCACGAATTCTCGCAAGGACTTTCCGCGCCACGCCGAACCTGTCCTCGTTCTTCAGGCGGACCACCAAATCCTTCACCCGCTCGGGCGGGAGCTGATGGCCTCGCAGGTACTCCTGTGCTTCATTGGCTGCAGAGCGCGTGAGAATGACCCGCCCCTCAAACCCTGCCTCCGCCGCCAATTTCCGGAATTGACCGGTTATATCGCTTTCGGATCTGGCTGACCCCTCCCAGACAACTGCGGCGACGAGCCGATGCAGAGCACCCTCTCCTGCAAGCGTCCTGGCCTCGCGGATCACGGCTTCGTTCACGGCGGCATAGGTGGCAGCGTCGCTGGTGTGATTGCCGGAGAGCACGATCAGGTCTCCTGCTGCTTCGGCAGCCGAGACGAGACGGTCAAATAGCCGGCCCCAATCGCCCGGTCGGTCGATCACGGAGGTTTGTCGAAATCGCTCCAGCGGAGCCGGCACGACAATTCGACGTCGTAGACTGAGACGCTCTGCCTCCTCGAGTGCGAGGAGGTCAGCGCCGCAGGCGGCGGAGCTGACGATGGTGACGACGCGTTCACTGGTGAGCAGGTCGGCAAGCCGCTGGCGTACAACCGGGATGCTTTCGGGCGGAAAGCGTGAGGGAGCGGTATCAGCTCCATCGATCCGTCGTCCGGCGAGCGCGAGTACCGAGGATCTCTTGCGGAATGTCGAGCTCAGCAACTTGGCACCTTTTGAGTCGCATCGTCCTCGTGGCAGCCTCCTACAGAGAGCTAGCGGGCCTGTTCCTTCCAGCCGCTGTCTGCCAAAGGATCGTCGATATATGCATCTTGTACATTGTCGAAGATCTGACAGTTCTTCGCCTGCCCGCTCCCTCTTAAGAAGCTGAACGCCACACATCGCCGGTCGCCGGCGCAAGCCACTTGGCACGCCGTCAGGTCGGAGACGTTCGCGGTTGCAATCGGTCGTGCATCAAACCGATGATTATGAACAGTAGCCAATTGTACTGGCAGCGTTGAACGGGTCGGCAGCGCGAAAGGTTTCTTGATGCCGATTGCGGAGCGCGGCTCAAGTACGGACGTTGAGATTTTCCGCTTTAGAAAGCACATTTTATTCCAGCGATCGAAGCTGAATGCGACGCATGCCGGGTTCGCGTCGCACTGCAAGGCGCAGGCGTTGATTTCCGAATCGCGAATGCCAGCTTGGCCATCAGGTTGCACGATGTCTTGTTTATCAATGTCTTGGTTGTATTGCAGTGTGTAGTTGTCGAGGCGACTCGGCGGCGTCTCGTTCGCTGGCGGGACTTCCGGAGCCTGTTTGGCCGTCGTCGCTCCGAGGGGCTCCTTGGGTGTTGTCACTCCGGGAGGCTCTTTGGGGGTTGTCATTCCGGGGGGCTCCTTGGCTGTCGTCGCTCCGGCAACCTCCTTGGCTGTTGTCACTCCGAAGGGCTCTTTGGCGGCCGTATTCTGGTGACGTGCATCATACGAATTATTGCGATTCGAGCTGTCTTGCGGGCCCAGGAATTGATAGGCAAATGCGCCCGCTACCACGATCGCTGCGCCAGCAATTGCCAGCGCCCACCGACTCCGTCGCGCAGGGAGTATCGGGACAGGGGGCAGAATCGGCGGCGGCGGTTTTCCGGCGTGTGCCTCTTCAGGCGTTTTCGATGGGGACGCGATCAGCCGCGAAATATCATTGATCAACCGCTGGAACGCTTGGGTCGGCTCCGTGCCATTCCAATCTGACAGGTCCGCCGCTTGAAGGCTCCGAAATCCGATAGGAGGCCCGACGCCCTCAATAAGCACCGGGACCAGTATCCCTCGCCATTTTGCATCGTCCGCCTCTTCCTGCACCCAGCCGGAGGCGATCGAGGCCTTGGACCAGATGACGACGACACAGCGCGCCTCGCTGAGTTCTCGGCCGATCGTTTCCCGCCATGTCTTGCCGATCGGAATAGTCCGATCCCAAAAGATCGACCAGCCGCGGCCTTCAAGTGCGCGCGCAAGCATTTCAGCCCACGCCCGGTCTTCGTTCGCATAGCTGACGAAAACATCGCTCATAGCGGCTTCCGGTAGATTGGCATCAGCGTCGAGGTCGAGATAAATGGCGCAAAGCAACAAGGCCGCTGATGACCAAGGCCTCGAATAGGAAAACCAAAAATTTCTGACGGATTGCAGAATGCCGCTTGAGTATGGTCCATACGGACGCTCTCTGCAGTTCCAAACGAACAATAGACTAGCCGCTCGGTACAACCATTGCGCTAGATCAACATCAGCTGGTTATACACCTTGAGATTGTTTGAGGGCAGATCCCGAGCTTTGGAGGTTTGGGATGCCGGCCGGTTGAGGAGCCGCGTCGGTCGTGCGGCGGCCAATGTTCGAAATCCTCCGGAGCACTGCAGAAGCGGGGATACGGTGACAGTCCAGCACTGTCACCGTAATTTTGGGCCTGCACTGCATTCCTCTCCCGGTGCTTGCGGCGTCAGGGATGAGTGCATCCGGCGAGATGTCGATGTGACCTCTCTCACAGCCCGCGACGGGATTGTGCGTCAATGTCGTCCCATGTGGTCCTGGCACGTCGACAAGGGAGGTGATGACATGCGCTGGAGTGACTCAGCCAAGGGATTTGCGGTCGTCGTGGCGGTGACCGTCGCCGGAATTCTGTCCACGACCTATGTCGACCACCGATTTGCCGCGCTTGAAGCATCGCCCGACGCGACAACGAGGCCGTCCCCGGCATCCGCCGCTTGCGTCGGCGACGATGGCCGCTGGCACAATTGGCCGTGGGCGAACGTGCCGATGCTCTCGCCGGCGTGCCGGCAAGATCGATAGCGTGTCGGGCGGATGAGGGGAGCGCCATCCGCCATGCGGGGATCATCGATGTCGGCTTTGGGCTGTCGGCCGCGAGCTCGATGAGCAGCCACTTGCCAATCAAGCTTGATCACGGGGGAAGTGCGCGTCCTCCGGAATTCGGGCCGGCGACTGTTGGCAAGTAAGACGGCGGATTACGCTGCGCTCATCCGCCCTACGAACTACGAATTACGCCGACGATTGCCGACTCGAAGTTTCAGGCATCCCACGGCGGCCGCGAATCCGGCTTTGACTCCAGGTTGCCGAAGTGATCATCTTCTCTGCTGACGGGAGAAGCAGGGCTCCAGCCAATCACACGCACCCAGGGAGGCGATGATGAACGGCAACAACAACAAGCTCGTGGCGGAGGCGATCGGGACGTTCTGGCTCACCTTCGGCGGTTGCGGCAGTGCGGTGATCGCGGCCGGGGTGCCTGATGTCGGGATCGGGATGCTCGGCGTGGCGCTGGCGTTCGGGCTCACCGTGGTGACGATGGCGTATGCGATCGGGCACATCTCGGGCTGTCATCTCAATCCGGCCGTGACGGTGGGGCTGGCGTGCGGCGGGCGGTTCCCGAGCAGCCTGATCGTGCCCTACGTCATCGCGCAGGTGGTCGGCGCGATCGTCGGTGCGGCCGTGCTGTATGCGATCGCCAGCGGCGCGCCGGACTTCAGCATGGCCGGCGGCTTTGCCGCCAACGGCTATGCGGAGCATTCGCCCGGCAGATATGGGCTCGGGGCCTGCCTGCTCAGCGAGTTCGTGCTGACGATGATGTTCCTGTTCGTGATCATGGGCGCGACCCATGGCAAGGCGCCGGCCGGATTTGCGCCGCTGGCGATCGGGCTGGCGCTGACGCTCATTCATCTCATCAGCATCCACGTCACCAACACCTCGGTGAACCCGGCGCGCAGCACCGGGCCGGCGCTGTTCGTCGGCGGCTGGGCGCTGGCGCAGCTCTGGCTGTTCTGGGTGGCGCCGCTGCTCGGCGGCGCGGCCGGCGGCTTCATCTATCGCTGGCTGAGCCCGGAGCCGGCCGGCGAGGTGACCGGCGAGCGCGCCGGGCAGGGCGTGGTCGCGAAGAGCGCCTAGCGAGATTTTCCCACGCGGTCGCGCTCACACCTTCATGTCGATCACGGTGCGGCTCATCTCGTCGCTCGCCTTCAGCACTTTCGCGTTCGCGGCAAAGCTGTATTTGGCGACGAGCTGGCTGATCATCTCCTGCGCGAGATCGACGTTGGGCGCGGCGACCAGGCCGTCCTTGTTGGCGAATGGCGCGGAGGGATCGTAGCTCGCGGACGTGCCCGAGCTCGACCGGGTGATGGTCGTCTGCGTGCCGCCGCCGGCGACGTCGCTCTGCACCAGCGCGAGCGGGTCGTAGGCCTTCGGCGCGCCGGCCGGCAGCGTGCCGTCGGCATTGGGCAGCGCGCCCGTGCTCCGGGCATTGGCGATGTTCGAGGCGGACACCTCGAGCCGGCGCGAGGCGGCCTGCATGCCGGAGACTGCGATGGTGGCGGTGGGGCTCATGGCGGCGCTTGCTGGTGACGTGATGCGTCAGCTAAGCCCGCGGCGCACCAAGCAAGCGTCAAGACCGCCGATGAGACTCGAGCGTCCGGCGTAAGGTCCTGTTCACCATCACGATCTCAACCCGGCCTGTTCGGATCATCGCGCAGCAGCGCCAAGGCGCTGGGCACGTCCTTGGCTGCGGAGACGAGCACATATTCGCCACGCGCCGCGCGGACGCCGCCGGTGACCACGACCGCCCGCTTCGGGCACAGGCCGAAGCAGCTCGTCATGACGATGCGCGCCGGCTTCTCGCCTGCGCCGTGACCAGAGCTGTCGTGGGATTTCAGCGCGTGCTTGATGGCCTTCCTGATTTCCTTGGGGTCATCGCTGCGCTTCAGGCATTTGCGGCAGACGAGCACCGGAGCGGCGCGGCGGGGGCGGACGAGAGCTGGGAGGGCCATGCCTCCGAGCTAAGCGGCCGGCCGAGGCGCCGCATCCCTCGCGGATGCGCAGCCGTCGTGCGCCGAGCGAGGTTCCGGGGCTTGGGTTGCAACCTTCCGAGCCTGGGCTATTGCCCATGATCAGGGCATATGATCTGGTCTGAATGACCCCGCCGCGTCCGGCTGGGGATGGTGGCGGGCTTCGGTTCCCGGCGCCGCGGCGGCCATGCCATAGTGCCGGCCGATCACCGTCGCGCCCCTGCTCGGCCGGGGGACGACGTGTCTGAGAAGGAGACCGCTCTGCGTCATGGCAGGCGACAGCGAAAAATCCCGGCTTGACGACGCCGCCCGCGCCGGCTGGCTGTATTTCATCGCCGGCCACACCCAGGACGAGATCGCCCGGATGCTGCAGGTGTCGCGCGCCTCGGCGCAGCGGCTGGTGTCGCTGTGCCTCGCCGAGCGGCTGATCACCTTCCGGCTCGAGCACCCGATCGCCTCCTGCATGGCGCTCGCGGCGCAGCTCAGGGAGCGGTTCGCGCTGGTGCATTGCGAGGTGGTGCCAACCGATCCGGCCGCGCCGACCACAGCGTCCGGGATCGCCGAGCGCTGCGCCAACCTGCTGGAGACGACCTTGCGCGCCGAGACGCCGGTCATCATCGCGCTCGGCACCGGGCGGGCGGTGCGCGCCGCGGTCGAGCGCGTCACGCCGATCGATCGGCCCGAGCATCAGATCGTCTCGCTGGTCGGCAACATCCTGGCGGACGGCTCGGCGAGCTTCTTCGACACCGTCGGCCGGCTCGCCGACCGCACCGGCGCGCGGCATTATCCGATGCCGCTGCCGTTCCTGATGGGCAGCGAGGACGAGCGCGACCGCATGGTCCGGCTGGATGCCATCGCCAAGGTCAAGGCGGTCGCCGACAAGGCCGATCTCAAGCTGGTCGGCATCGGCCAGATGGACCAGAAGGCGCAGATGCATGTCGACGGCTTCGTCACCCGCGACGAGCTCACCGAGATGATGCGGCTCGGCGCCATCGGCGAGATCACCGGCTGGGCCTATGACGCCGGCGGCAAGGTGATCGCTGGCGGCACCAACCGCCGGCTCACCAGCATTCCGCCCGAGGTGCCGGCCCGCGCCATGACCATCGCGGCGGCGCTGGGGCCGGCGAAGATCCCGGCGATCCGCGCCGCACTGACCGGTCGTCTCATCAATGGCCTGATCACCGACGAGGCCACGGCGCGCGCCGTCCTGGGGTGAATGCCCGCGGCGCAGCGCTTCCTTCTATCAACGTCCGATCTCTGTCGCGCCGCACAACCTGTGGGCGCCGGCGCATGCTTGACAAAGCCCGACCAGTGTTGTGAACATCAGCTCAGCCCGTGAGCATATATTCAAAAGACACGGGAAGGGAGGAGACCGTGAAGACCATCTTCACTCGGACGAGCACGCTTGCCGCCCTGATGGGCGCCGCCACGCTGCTGACAGTTACGCCCGCACTGGCGGAGACGACCCTGACCATCGCCACCGTCAACAATGGCGACATGATCCGGATGCAGGGCCTGACCGGCGAATTCACCAAGGCCAATCCCGACATCCAGGTGAAGTGGGTGACTCTGGAAGAGAACGTGCTGCGCCAGCGCGTCACCACCGACATCGCCACCAAGGGCGGCCAGTTCGACATCCTCACCATCGGCACCTACGAGGTGCCGATCTGGGCCAAGAAGAACTGGCTGGTGCCGCTCGACAAGCTCGGCGCCGATTACGATGCCAACGACATCCTGCCGAAGATCAAGGACGCGGTGTCCGTCGACGGTAAGCTCTACGCCGCGCCGTTCTATGGCGAGAGCTCGATGGTGATGTACCGCACCGACCTGTTCGACAAGGCCGGGCTGAAGATGCCGGAGAGCCCGACCTGGGACTTCGTCATCGACGCCGCCAAGAAGCTCACCGACAAGCAGGCCGGCGTGTTCGGCATCTGCCTGCGCGGCAAGGCCGGCTGGGGCGAGAACATGGCGTTCCTGACCGCGATGTCGAACTCGTTCGGCGCGCGCTGGTTCGACGAGAAGTGGCAGCCGCAGTTCAACACGCCGGAATGGAAGAAGACGCTGTCGACCTATGTCGAGCTGATGAAGGAAGCGGGCCCTCCCGGCGCCAGCTCGAACGGCTTCAACGAGAACCTCGCGCTGTTCAACTCCGGCAAATGCGCGATGTGGATCGACGCCACGGTGGCGGCCTCGTTCGTGACCAATCCGAAGGAATCCAAGGTCGCCGACAAGGTCGGCTTCGCGCTGGCGCCGAACACCGGCCTCGGCAAGAACGCCAACTGGCTGTGGGCCTGGAGCCTCGCGGTGCCCGCCGGCTCCAAGAAGGTCGAGGCGGCGGAGAAGTTCATCGCCTGGGCGACCAGCAAGGACTATCTCAAGCTCGTCGCCTCGAAGGACGGCTGGGCCAACGTGCCGCCGGGGACGCGCACCTCGCTCTACAAGAACGAGGAGTACCTGAAGGTCGCGCCGTTCGCCAAGCTGACCTTGGCTTCGATCGACGCCGCCGATCCGAACCATCCGACGGTGAAGCCGGTGCCTTATGTCGGCGTGCAATACGCCGCCATTCCTGAATTCCAGGGCATCGGCACCGCGGTCGGGCAGCAGTTTTCTGCCGCGCTCGCCGGATCGATGACAGTGGATGCGGCGCTCGCGGCGGCACAGTCCGCCACCGAACGTGAGATGAAACGCGCCGGCTACATCAAATAGGCGTGCCAAGTCTATCAGCTCGACAAGAAACTCCTCCCGAGCTGATCACTGGCGGCCATCCCTCCCCACAGGGATGGCCGCATTTTCTCTCCGATGCGGATGGGACCTGCGAGCATTCGTAGGGTGGGCAAAGCGAAGCGTGCCCACCGCGTCACGACAACGGTTAAGATGGTGGGCACGGCGCTTTCGCGCCTTTGCCCACCCTACGGGAAGCCCCGGACTCCGTCATTGCGAGGAGCGAAGCGACGAAGCAATCCAGAGTCACGCCCGCGACCCTGGATTGCTTCGCTTCGCTCGCAATGACGGCGGTTTTTACCGAGTAAGCAGTTCATCGAGCAGACGGACAGCAGCAATGGCCACCAGACAGACGCAACTGCTCGCCCGGGCGCTGATGTCGCCGGCGGTGATTCTGCTGTTCATCTGGATGATCGTGCCGCTGGCGCTGACGATCTACTTCTCGACCTTGCATTACAGCCTGCTCGATCCCGGCTCGGAAAGCTTCGTCGGCTTCGAGAACTTCACCTACTTCCTCACCGATCCGGCCTTCCTCGCCTCGCTGCAGAACACGCTGGTGCTGGTCGGCTCGGTGCTGCTGCTGACCATCGGCCTCGGCATTCCCCTTGCGATCCTGCTCGACCAGCCCGTCATCGGCCGCAACTTCATCCGCCTGATGGTGATCGCGCCGTTCTTCGTGATGCCGACAGTCAGCGCGCTGGTGTGGAAGAATCTCCTGATGCACCCGGTGTCCGGCCTGTTCGCCTGGATCGCGACCTCGCTCGGAATGACGCCGGTCGACTGGTTCACCGACGCGCCGCTGCTCGCGGTCATCTTCATCGTGGCCTGGCAGTGGCTGCCGTTCGCCACGCTCATCCTGCTGACCGCGCTGCAGTCGCTCGACGAGGAGCAGAAGGAGGCCGCCGAGATGGACGGCGCCAGCGCGCTGTCGCGCTTCATCTACCTGACTGTGCCGCATCTGGCGCGCCCGATCACCGTGGTGATCCTGATCGAGACCATCTTCCTGCTCACGGTGTTTGCCGAGATCTTCGTCACAACCGGCGGCGGGCCGGGGCTGCAGACCACCAACATCGCCTTCCTGGTCTATTCGCAGGCGCTGATCCAGTTCGACGTCGGCACCGCCTCGGCCGGCGGCCTCGTCGCGGTGGTCATCGCCAACATCGTCGCCTTCTTCCTGGTCCGCATCGTCGGCCGTAACCTCGAGGCGTAACACCATGGCGCGCAAGGTCACCGGACGTCATGTCGCGATCTCCACCGTCGCCGCCTGGCTTGCGGGCTTCGTGATCTTCTTCCCGATCCTGTGGATGGTGCTGGCGAGCTTCAAGACCGAGCTGGAGGCGTTCGCGACGCCGCCGTCGTTCCTGTTCTTCCACTGGACCACCGAGAACTACGTCACCGTGCAGGAGCGCAGCGACTATCTGCACCACGCGCTGAACTCGCTGATCGTCGCCGGCGGCTCGACGCTCATTGCGATGCTGATCGCCATTCCGGCGGCGTGGTCGATGGCGTTTGCGCCGACCAAGCGCACCAAGGACATCCTGCTCTGGATGCTCTCGACCAAGATGATGCCGCCGGTCGGCGTGCTCGTTCCGATCTATCTGATCTACAAGAACATGGGGCTGCTCGATACGCGGACTGGGCTGGTCTTCATCCTGTGCCTCGGCAATCTGCCGATCGTGATCTGGATGCTGTTCACCTACTTCAAGGAGATCCCCAAGGACATTCTCGAGGCAGCGCGAATGGACGGCGCCACGATCGGGCGCGAGCTGATCTACGTGCTGACGCCGATGGCGATCCCGGGCCTCGCCTCGACCCTGCTGCTCAACCTGATACTGGCCTGGAACGAGGCGTTCTGGACCTTGAACCTTTCGACCCTGGAGGCGGCGCCGCTGACGACCTTCATCGCCTCCTATTCGAGCCCCGAAGGCCTGTTCTGGGCGCGGCTGTCGGCGGCTTCGACGCTCGCGATCGCGCCGATCCTGATCATCGGCTGGTTCAGCCAGAAGCAGCTCGTGCGCGGGCTGACCTTCGGCGCAGTGAAGTAATAAAGGGGCTGAATCATGGGACGGATCACGCTTGAGGGTGTGCAGAAATCGTTCGGGCCGGTCCACATCATCAAGGGCGCCGACCTCGACATTCCCGACGGTGCCTTCGTGGTGTTCGTCGGCCCCTCCGGCTGCGGCAAGACCACGCTGCTGCGCCTGATCGCAGGGCTGGAAGATGTCTCCGGCGGCCGCATCCTGATCGACGGCAACAATGTCGTCGACGTGCCGCCGGCCAAGCGCGGCCTGTCGATGGTGTTCCAGTCCTATGCGCTGTATCCGCACATGAGCGTGCGCGGCAACATCGCCTTCGGCCTGAAGATGGCCGGGCTGCCAAAGGCCGAGATCAACAGCAAGGTCGAGGCCGCCGCGGCGACCTTGAACCTCACGCCCTATCTCGACCGCAAGCCGCGCGAGCTCTCCGGCGGCCAGCGCCAGCGCGTCGCGATCGGCCGCGCCATCGTGCGCGAGCCGAAAGCGTTCCTGTTCGACGAGCCGCTATCCAATCTCGATGCCGCGCTGCGCGTGCAGATGCGGCTCGAGGTGACGCGGCTGCAGAAGCAGCTCGGTACGACGGCGATCTACGTGACGCACGACCAGGTCGAGGCCATGACCATGGCCGACAAGATCGTGGTGCTGAACGCCGGCCGCATCGAGCAATATGGCTCGCCGATCGAGCTCTATCAGCGACCCGCCAATCTGTTCGTCGCCGGCTTCATCGGCTCGCCGAAGATGAACTTCATCACCGGCGCGGAAGCGGACAAACACCATGCGACCACGATCGGCGTGCGGCCCGAGCATGTCGCGGTCGTCGATGAGGGCGGCGGGGGCTGGCCCGGCAAGGTCGTGATCGCCGAGCATCTCGGCAGCGACACCTTTCTCTACGTCGACGCCGGCGCGCTGGGCACGCTGACAGTGCGCGTCGTCGGCGAGAAACGGCTCAGTGCCGGCGACGCTGTAACGCTGCGGCCCGAGCCCAGCCGCATCTACCGCTTCGACCAGAGCGGCAATTCGATCTTCGCATGAGAGGTGACGTCCCCTCCGGGCGTCAACGACAACAACGGACCACGACGATGTATCTCGAAAAATTCAAACTGAACGGCAAGACCGCGTTGGTCACCGGCGGCGGGCAGGGCATCGGCCTGGCCTGCGTCGAGGCGCTGGCGGAGGCGGGCGCGCATGTGGTGATCGCCGATCGGGATGCGAAGGCGGCCGCGGACGCACAGGCGGCGATGAAGGCCAAGGGCTTCACCACCGAGACCGCGCTGATGGACGTGACCAATTCGGCGCAGGTTGCGGCGGTCGCCGACGATCTGGTGGCGCGCTACGGCAAGGTGGACATTCTCGTCAACAATGCCGGCATCGCGCGCAGCGAGACACCGGCCGAGACCGTCACCGACGAGCACTGGCTCAACGTGCTCGATGTCAACCTCAACGGCACCTTCTGGTGCTGCCGCGCCTTCGGCCAGCACATGCTGGCAGCCAAGAGCGGCAGCATCGTCAATATCGGCTCGATGTCCGGCTTCATCGTCAACAAGCCGCAGGAGCAGTGCTTCTACAATGCGTCGAAGGCCGCGGTGCACCATCTGACCAAGTCGCTGGCGGCCGAGTGGGGCGCGCGCGGCATCCGCGTCAACGCGGTGGCGCCGACCTATATCGAGACGCCGCTCAACGCCTTCGTGAAGAGCAATCCGCGCATGTACGACGCCTGGATCGGCGGAACCCCAATGGGCCGCATGGGTCAGGTCGAGGAGATCGCCTCGGTGGTGCTGTTCCTGGCCTCCGAGGCGGCAAGTTTGATGACCGGCAGCGTCGTCGTTGTCGATGGCGGCTACACTTGCTGGTAAGCTCTCGTCAAATTGACGGGAGCGGAACATGCAGGCCTTTGTCGGTGTCGATGTCGGCACGACCAGCACGCGCGCCGGAGTTTTCGACAGTCACGGTCGGCTGCTTGCCGCGGCGCGGCATCAGATCCAGACCTGGCATGAGGCCGGCGATGTCGTCGAGCAATCGTCCGACGACATCTGGCGCGCGTGCTGCGCGTCGGTCAAAGCCGCGCTGGCGGAAGCGGGGATCGCGCCGGATCTGATCAGGGGGATCGGCTTCGATGCCACCTGCTCGCTGGTCGTGCTGGACCGCCAGGGCGCGCCGGTCACCGTCAGCAGCTCCGGCGACGCCCGCCGCAACGTCATCGTCTGGATGGATCATCGCGCGCTGACGGAGGCACGCGACATCAATGCGACCGGGGACGACGTACTGCGCTATGTCGGCGGCTCGATCTCGCCGGAGATGGAGATGCCCAAGCTCCTGTGGCTGAAGCGGCATCTCCGCAACAGCTTCGACGCCGCCGGCCACTTCTTCGATCTGGCCGACTTCCTGACCTGGCGCGCGTCAGGCTCGCTGGCGCGCTCGATGTGCACGGTCACCTGCAAATGGAATTATCTCGCCCACGAGACGCGCTGGAGCGCAGCCTATTTCCGGCGCATCGGGCTGGACGATTTCGTCGCAGACGATTACGCGCGGATCGGCACCGAGATCGTCGCACCGGGCACGCCGCTCGGCCACGGGCTGTCCCGCGTCGCAGCCGAAGAGCTCGGGCTGGCCCCGGGCACGCCGGTCGGCGCCGCGCTGATTGATGCCCATGCCGGCGGCATCGGCGCCATCGGTGGCCGAGCGGCTGACGGCGGTGAGGTGAATGTCTGCGACCGCCTCGCCTACATCATGGGGACCTCGGCCTGCATCATGGCGACGACGCAGGCGCCGTCCTTCGTGCCCGGCGTATGGGGACCTTATTATCAAGGCATGGTGCCTGGGTCCTGGCTCAACGAGGGTGGCCAGTCCGCCGCGGGCGCGGCGATCGACCATCTGCTGCGCTCGCACCCGGCCTCTGTCGAGGCGACCGCTGCGGCGCGCGCGGAAGGGCTCGACCTGATCAGCCTGCTCGAAAAACGGATCATGGCGCGGGTGCCGAATGCCGGCAGTGCGGCGCTGCTGGCGCGTGATCTCCACATTCTTCCGGAATTTCTCGGCAACCGCTCGCCCTATGCCGATCCGGATTCGCGCGCCGTCATCGCCGGCCTCGATCTCGATGCCGATATCGCGGCGCTGGAGCGGCTGTTCGTGGCGGGGTTGTGCGGGCTCGCCTATGGCCTGGCCGACGTGATCGATGCCTTCGCCGCCAATGGCGTCACCAGCCGCACGCTGGTGATGGCCGGCGGCGCCTCGCGCAGCCCACTGGTGCGCCAGATCATGGCCGATACGACCGGGTTGACGGTGGCGCTGCCGGGGACCCAGGAGCCGGTGCTGCTCGGGGCGGCCATGCTGGGCGCGGTCGCCAGCGGCGCCTTCCGCTCGATCGGCGACACGATGGCCTCGATGCCCACGCTGGGGCGTCTCAGCGACCCGACCGATCCGAACATCGCGGCCTTCCATCGCCGCAAGCGGCGCATCCACGGCATGCTGCGGACGCTTGATCGCGAGAGCCGTTCCGTGATGCATGGGGGCCACGGGGAGGCATGACCATGATCCTGAGCTGCGGTGATGCGCTGATCGATTTCGTCCCGGCCAGATTGCCCGACGGGCGCGATGCCTTGCGGCCCGTGGTCGGCGGCTCGTGCCTGAACGTCGCCGTCGGTGTGGCCCGGCTCGGTGCGCCCACGGGCTTCGTCGGTGGCATCTCGACCGACCTGTTCGGCAGCATGATCGCGGCGCATGCCCAAGGCTCGAACGTCGACCTCGGCTACGCCACGCGCAGCCCGGACCAGACCACGCTCGCTTTCGTTCGCCATGTCGGCAGCGAGGCGCAATACGCCTTCTACGACGCCGAGACCGCCGCGCGGAAATGGACGTTCAGACCCGGCAGCATCCCTTTTGCTGACATCGACGCCATCCATGTCGGCTCGACCACGCTGATCCACGATCTCGGTGCCGCGGAGACCCGTGCGCTGATCGCCGCCACGCAGGGCACGGTGACGATCTCCTTCGACCCGAACTGCCGGCCGAATCTCGTGACCGACAAGGCCGCCTATCGCGCCGGCATGGATGGATTTGCCGGGAGCGCCGACCTGATCAAGATGTCGGATGTGGATTTCGACTATCTGCATGGCCACGACGATTACGCCGCACGGGCCGACGCGCTGCTTTCGCGCGGCACCAGCCTGGTCGTCGTCACCCGCGGCCCCAACGGGGCGCTCGGCTGGCATGCGCAGGCCGGCGCGGTCGAGGTCTCGGTCCCCCAGGTCGAGGTGGTCGATACGATCGGCGCCGGCGATACGTTCCAGGCGGGGCTCCTGTTCGCGTTGCGCAAGCTCGGCCGCATCGGCCGGGAGGCCCTGAAGGCGTTGAGCCAGACTGAAATGCGCAAGGCGCTCGCCTTTGCCGGGGCGTGTGCGGCCGTCACCTGCACCCGCGAGGGCGCCGACCCGCCGCGCTGGGACGACATGGCTGCAACCTGGGATCGCCTGGGCTGAAGCACCCCATTGCACTCGTCATTCGGAACTGGTTGGCTGTTCCCCCGTCATATGTGAGGTCCGGACAGCGGAGCGCGATCGCGAAGCGTCCTTGTCGGGGCCGCCGAAATCATGACGCGACAACGAGTTGCAGGGAGGAGAACTATGGCAGTCGCCGCCAGGACCGAGCCGCTGTCCCGTCACGCGCTGGCCTTCGTGCTGGCAGGCGGCCGCGGCAGCCGCCTGCTCGAACTCACCGACCGGCGTGCCAAGCCGGCGGTCTATTTCGGCGGCAAGTCGCGCATCATCGATTTCGCGCTGTCGAACGCCGTCAATTCCGGCATCCGGCGCATCGCCGTGGCGACACAGTACAAGGCGCACAGTCTGATCCGGCATCTGCAGATGGGCTGGAACTTCTTCCGTCCCGAGCGCAACGAGAGCTTCGACATCCTTCCGGCGAGCCAGCGCGTCTCCGAGACCATGTGGTACGTCGGCACGGCCGACGCCGTGTACCAGAACATCGACATCCTCGAGACCTACAACACGAAATACATCGTCGTGCTGGCCGGCGACCACATCTACAAGATGGACTACGAGCTGATGCTGCAGCAGCATGTCGACCAGCGCGCCGACGTCACCGTGGGCTGCCTGGAGATGCCGCGTGAGGAATCCTCAGGCTTCGGCATCATGCACATCAACGATGACGACACGATCCGCGACTTCATCGAGAAGCCGGCCGATCCGCCGCCGATGCCGGGCAAGCCCGACAAGTCGCTCGCCAGCATGGGCATCTATGTGTTCGACGCCAAGTTCCTGTTCGAGGAGCTGAAGCGCGATGCTGCCGACCCGAACTCGAACCATGATTTCGGACGTGACGTCATTCCCCACATTGTCAGGAACGGCCGCGCCGTTGCCCATCAGTTCTCGCGCTCCTGCGTTCGTGCCGATCACGATCCGCGCAGCTACTGGCGTGACGTCGGAACCGTCGACGCCTATTGGGCCGCCAATCTCGACCTGACGGACGTCGTGCCGGAGCTCGATCTCTACGACCGCTCCTGGCCGATCTGGACCTATTCGGAGATCACGCCGCCGGCCAAATTCGTTCACGACACGGATGGCCGCCGCGGCGAGGCGACCTGCTCGCTGGTCTCAGGCGGCTGCATCGTCTCCGGCGCACAGGTGCAGCGCTCGCTGCTGTTCACCGGCGCGCACCTGCATTCCTACGCCAGAGTGCAGAACGCGGTGCTGCTGCCCTACGTCAACGTCGCCCGCCACGCCCGCCTGACCAACGTCGTGGTCGACCGCGGCGTGCAGATTCCGGAAGGGCTGGTTGTCGGCGAGGATCCGGAGTTCGACGCCAAGCGGTTCAGGACCACGGAGAACGGCGTGACCTTGATTACCCAGCCGATGATCGATGGGCTCAATTCATGACGCCGCTGCGCGTTCTGTCGGTTGCCTCCGAGGTCTATCCCATCGTCAAGACAGGCGGTCTCGCCGACGTCGTCGGCGCGCTGCCCTGGGCGCTGCTGGCCGAGGACGTCGAGGTCCGCACGCTGATTCCCGGCTATCCCGCCGTGATGAAGGCGCTGGAGCAGGCCAGCGAGATCAGCTCATTGCCGAACTTCTTCGGCGGCAACGCCCGGCTGCTCGGCGGCAGCCATGGTGCGCTCGATCTGTTCGTGCTCGATGCGCCGCATCTCTACGACCGCGAGGGCAACCCCTATCTGGGGCCCGACGGCAAGGATTGGCCGGACAATGCGTTCCGCTTTGCCGCGCTGGCCCGCGCGGCGTCCTATATCGGGCTCGGCGCGGTGCCGGCCTTCGTCCCCGACATCGTCCACGGTCACGACTGGCAGGCCGGGCTGGTGCCGGCCTATCTGCTCTACAGCCACCGGCCGCATCCGGGCACGGTCATGACGGTGCACAATCTGGCGTTCCAGGGCCGCTTCCCCCGTCATTTCCTGCCGCCGCTCGGACTGCCGCCGGAATCGTTCTCGATCTACGGCCTCGAATATTACGGCGACATCAGCTTCCTCAAGGCGGGGTTGCAGTTCGCCGACAAGATCACGACGGTGTCGCCGACCTATGCGCGGGAGATCCAGAGCGACGAGCACGGCATGGGCCTCGGCGGCCTGCTGCGGCAGCGATCGTCCGACCTCGTTGGCATCCTCAACGGGATCGACACGGCGGTGTGGGATCCCGGCAGCGATCCGGCGATCGCCTCTCATTTCGGCATCGACCGGATCGAGGCGCGGGCGCCCAACAAGGCTGCGCTGCAGACGCGCATGGGCCTGCAGGTGGCGCCGGAGACGTTCCTGCTCGGCGTCGTCAGCCGGTTGACCTCGCAGAAGGGGCTCGACCTGCTGCTGTCCTGCCTGCCGACCTTGACCAGTAGCGGCATCCAGCTGGCCCTGCTCGGCGACGGCGAGGCCGAGCTGCGCGACGCGTTCCGCGCCGCGGCCGCGAACGATCCCGGAAAGATCGGCGTCGTCATCGGCTACGACGAGGGCTTGGCGCATCTCATCCAGGCCGGCTGCGACGCGCTGGTCGTGCCGTCGCGGTTCGAGCCGTGCGGGCTGACACAGCTCTGCGCGTTGCGTTATGGCGCGCTGCCGATCGTCACTGCGGTGGGCGGTCTCGCCGACACCGTCATTGACGAGACGGAGGCCGGCGTCGCCGCGACCGGGTTCAAGTGCGCGTCCGTGACAGCGGAGGCGCTCGACCAGACCCTGCGCCGCGCCGCTGCGGCCTTCTACGCCGCGCGCAGCAACGCCTCGAATTGGACCCGCATGCAGCTCAACGCGATGCTGACCGACGTCTCCTGGCGCCACCGCGCCGGTCGTTATGCCGAACTCTACCGGCAGATCGTCGCGCAGCGGCGTCCGGCAGGCTGAGCGCCGCGGCGTGCGGGTCAGGACGCCTATGTCTCGATGAGAACCTTCAACGCATGGGTCTTGGCCGCGGCGCCGAACGTCTCGTAGGCATCAAGGATCTGATCAAGCCTGAAGCGGTGGGTGATCAGCCGCTTCGGCTCGAGCTTGCGCGACTGCACCGTCTTCAGCAGCATCGGCGTCGTCACCGTATCGACCAGCCGTGTCGTGATCGCGATGTTGCGGTCCCACAGCTTCTCCAGATGCAGGTCGGCCTTGACCCCGTGCACGCCGACATTGGCGATCACGCCGCCGGGGGCGATGATGTCCTCGCAGGTCACGAAGGTGGCGGGCACCCCGACCGCCTCGATCGCGGTATCGACGCCGCGGCCATCGGTCAGCGCCATGACCTTCTCGACGGCCTTGCCGTCGGCGTTGTTGACGACGCTGGTGGCGCCGAAGCGGGTGGCGACCTCGAGCCTGTTGTCGTCGAGGTCGATCATGATGATCTCGGCCGGCGAATAGAATTGTGCCGTCAGCAGCGCCGCCAATCCGATCGGACCGGCGCCGACGATCGCGACCGTCGAGCCCGGCTCGACCTTGCCGTTGAGCACGCCGCATTCGAAACCGGTCGGGAGGATGTCGCTCAACATCACCAGCGCGTCCTCCTCGGTGCCCGCGGGCACGTGGTAGAGGCTGGTGTCGGCGTGAGGCGTCCGCACATACTCCGCCTGGGTGCCGTCGATCTTGTTGCCGAGGATCCAGCCGCCGTGGCGGCAGTGCGAATACATGCCGCCCCGGCAATAGTCGCACGTTCCACAGGCCGAAATGCAGGAAACGATGACGTGGTCGCCCGGCTTGAACGCGCGCACGGCGCTGCCGACCGCATCGACCACACCGACACCCTCGTGACCGAGAATGCGGCCCGGCGTACATGTCGGCACGTCACCCTTGAGAATATGAAGGTCGGTCCCGCAGATCGTCGTCTTCAGGATTTTGACCACCGCGTCGCCCGGCTCGATGACGGTCGGCTTCGGGCGCTCGTCCAGGGATTTCTTGCCGGGACCATGATAGACCAGGGCTTTCATGACTTACCTCCGCAGGTTTCTGCCCGGAGGATGGATGGCGCAAGAGAGGTCGCGCGCCGTTGAGGCGTATCAATCCTGACCAGAGTCCCTATCACTATCGTGTGTCCCGGGTGGCCAGGGCGAAATGCGGACGGCGGACGCGCGTCGCGCATCCAATGCAGTCCAGCCCGGCTCAGATCACATACGCATCGCTCTGGACGCATCGGCGCGGCTCGCGGATAGTCTCCCGGCTTCCTACCATTCCGCGTGAGATTTCATGACCGACAGCCAGCCTTCGTCCGTGTCCTTCGACCTGATCATCCGCGGCGGCACCGTCATCGACGGCACGCGTGCGCCACGCTTCGAGGCTGATGTCGGCATCAAGGATGGCCGCATCGTCGCCATCGGCGGGTTTGACGGCCGGAAGGCCACGCGCGTGATCGACGCCACCGGCCTCATCGTTGCGCCGGGCTTCATCGACTCCCACACCCATGACGACAGCGCCGTGCTGGTCGATCCCGACATGACCTGCAAGGTCTCGCAGGGCGTGACCTCCGTCGTGACCGGCAATTGCGGCGTCAGCATCGCGCCGCTGAAGCCAGGCTCGCCGCGGCCGATGCCGCTCGGCTTGCTATCGCCAAGCGAGGGACAGGTGGTCGAGTATGCCGCGTTCGCCGACTACGTCGCCGCGTTGCGCGCGGCGCCGGCTGCGGTCAACGTCGCGCCGATGGTCGGCCACACCGCGCTGCGCGCCTCGGTCGTGAGCGATCTCGGCCGGGCCGCGACGGACGTGGAGATCGCCGAGATGCGCGCGCATGTGCAGGAGGCGCTCGATGCCGGCGCCATCGGGGTTTCGACAGGGACGTTCTATCCGCCGGCGGAGGCGGCGCCGACCGAGGAGATCATCGAGGTCTGCCGTCCGCTCACCGGCAGCGGCGGCGTGTATGCGACGCATATGCGCAACGAGGCGAACGAGGTCATCCAATCGCTGGAGGAAAGCTTCGCCATCGGCAAGGCACTCGACGTCCAGGTCGTGATCTCGCATCACAAGGTGGTGGGCCCTGCCAATTTCGGCCGCACCAGGGAGACGCTGCCGCTGATCACCAAGGCGATGAGCTGCCAGTGCGTCGCGCTCGACTGCTATCCCTACAACGCCTCCTCGACCATGCTGCACACCGACCCGGCCAAGCTGCAGGTCAAGGTCGTCGTCGCGGCCTCCGGACCCCATCCGGAAGTGGCGGGGCGCGATCTCGCCGACATCGCCGCCGATTGGGGCGTCGACCGGCTCGAAGCCGCGAAGCGGCTGCAGCCGGCGTCGGCGATCTACTTCGCGATGGACGAGGCCGACGTGCAGACCATCCTCGCCTTCGAGCCGACCATGATCGGCTCCGACGGCCTGCCGTTCGGCGAGCGTCCGCATCCGCGGCTCTGGGGCACATTCCCGCGTGTGCTCGGCTACTACTGCCGCGAGCTCGAGCTGTTCCCGCTGGAAACCGCGGTGTGGAAGATGAGCGGGCTGACGGCGCAGAATTTCGGCATCAAGGGACGGGGCACGCTCGCGGTCGGCAACTATGCCGACATCACGCTGTTCGATGCGGCCAGCGTGCGCGACGGCGCGACCTATGATGCCCCCTGCGTGCCGGCCGCCGGCATCGAGGCCGTCATCGTCAATGGCGCGCTGACCTGGTGGCAGGGCGCGCATCAGAAGGCGCATGCGGGGCAGGTGATCACCCGCGGTACGCTGCAGTGAGCTACGCGGCCATCGCGCGCGCGAATTCCGGGTAGCATTCCGCGAGCTCGTCGCGGATCCGGCCGCGGATCAGCTCGACCGTGGCGCGATCAGGGCCGGCCGTCGGCGGTACCATTTCCGGGGAAGCGTAGTCGAACCCGGTTCGGTCGCGGACGTCCTCGGCCGTGTAGCCGGGATGCACCGAGCGCAGCCGGAAGCCACCGCGCTCGCGCTCGAAATCGAACAGCGCCAGATTGGTCAGCAGCGCGTGCGGGCCGCCGCGCCGCTTCACCTCCGGCGTGGTGGCGGCGGCGCTGATGAAATCCACCTTCGGCACCAGCACGCGCGGCGAATGCTCCTCGCGAAACAGGATCACCCGCGGGATGAGATGATAGAGATAGGCCGAGCCGAACGAGCCCGGCCAGCGCACGTCCATCCGCGGATAGTCGCCGGTGCCGACCAGGTTGATATTCCCGGCACCGTCGATCTGGCCGCCGCCGAGAAAGAACGCGTCGACGCGGCCCTGCGCGGCGCAGTCGAACAGCTCGACGCCGCCATTGGTGAAGAAATTGTGCCGGCTGGAGCCGAGGATCGAGATGCGGACCGGCGGCTTGCCCCTTTGCGCGTTGCGTGCGCGCAGCAGCATCGCGCCGGCCGCCGGGACCGGCGACGAGGCGCCGACGGCGACGTGGCGGACGCCGTCGAGCAGGTCGGCGATGACGGTGATCAGCAGTTCCTTGCGCGCGCGCTCGTCGTGCATGGTCATGCCACCTCCTTGCTGCGGCTCAGGAAGGCGGAAAGATAGGCGCGGAAGCCGTCCTCCGTGCGCGCCATCGCGGCGTAGCGCGCGAGCTCGGCGCCGTCGGTCTCGTATTCGTCCCACAGCGGCAGTGGCCAGGCGCCGTTTTCGGCGACCGCGATGGCATCGACATAGAGCGCCGGCAGCACGCCGGCGGCCGAGTCTTCGGTCGCCATCAGATCGCGATCGACGATGCGCTCGACGGTGACCAGCGTGCGCTTCGCCGCATAGGCCATGGTCGCCAGCTCACGGTAGCGGCCGATGCGGACGTTGCCGAAGCGGTCCGCCTCGGGCGCGTGGAACAGTGCCACGTCGGGCGTGATCGCCGGCACCACGACGACCTTGCCGGGCTCGCCGACGGGACTGTCGATCACTTTCCAATCGGGGCGGACCCGCAATAGGTCGCTGCCGATGATGCCGGCGATCGGCATGAACGGCACGCCCTTCTGCCCGGCCAGCAGGCCGGCATGGATCGCAGGGCAGGTGGCATCGCGCAAGGTGATGCTGCCGTCGCGCACGGCCGCGACAAAGCGCGGTGCGCCGCCGGCCTCGCCGAGCGAGACGGCGCTGGTTTCCACCACCGTCGCCACGCCGGCGCCGATCAGCAGATCGGCCTGCAGGCCTGATATCGGTACGCAGACGAGATGCAGCCCGGTGAGGCCGGCCTCGATCATGGCCGCTGTTGCCGCCATCGAGACGCCGGCACGGTCGACCGGGATCGCGATCGATTGCCCCGGTGCGATTGATGCGACGAGCGCCTCCAGGCCGACCATCTCCGTCATCGGCTTATCCTCCCGTTGTTGCTTGGCCGCCGAGTGTAGCGATGGGCCGCGGGTCTGTCAGTGCGCGTATGCGATCGTCGAGCCGCGGATGATGAGCTCCGGCGCCAGTACGATGTGGTCGGTCACGGCCTCGCGCCCGGCAAGGCGGTCGAGCAGCAGCCGCGCCGCGGCTTCGCCCATGTCGCGCTGGGCGATCCGCACCGTGGTCAGCGGCGGCGCGACCATGTCGACGAACGGCATGTCGTTGTGGCCGACCACGGAGACATCGCCGGGGCAGGCGAGGCCGCGCGCGGCGAGCGCGTCATAGACGCCGAGCGCCAGCAGGTCATTGGCGGCGACGATGGCGGTTGGGCGCGTCCGCCGCGCGAGCAGGCGCAGCGCAGCCTCGCGACCCGCCGCCCGCGTATAGGCTTCGACGGCTTCGACCGGCGCATGGCGGGCGGACAGTCCCGCAGCCGCGATGCTGGCCTCGAAGCCGGCGCGGCGGCGCGCGCCGGTCGAGATGTGCTGCGGGCCCGCGACGTGACCGATGCGGCGGTGGCCGAGCGCGACGAGATGCTGGACGGCGAGACGCATGCCGGCGGCATCGTCGCTGGCGGCCGACGGCAGCAGTCCGGCGGCATCGACGCGATTGACCAGCACAACAGGGAGCGCCGCGTCCAGGCAGTGCTTCACGACATCGTCGCGCAGGCTCACCGTCGCCAGCACCAGACCGTCGACGCCGCGGGCAATCAGCCGGTCGACCAGATCCTGCTCCGAGCCCTTGCTGCCGACGTCGACGACGATCGTCGCATAACCCTCGGCGTTGAGATGGTCGGCGATGCCGGACAGCACGGGCGGGAAGCCGGGATCGGCGATATCGGGCGCGAGCACACCGATCAGGCCGCTGCGCCCGGTGCGCAGGCCCTTGGCGGCCATGTTCAGCCGATAGCCGAGCGCGTTGGCGGCGGCCTGGATCCGCTCCACGACATCGCCCGCCACCAGATGCTTCATGGCCGGGCTGAGCGCGCGCGACACCGTGGAGGGATGCACGTCGCAGCGCGCCGCGACATCCTTGATCGTCGGACGTGAGGACGCCGCTGCGCGCGGGCTCCTTGTCGATGGCGACGTCCTTTTCATCTCCGCTCCCTGATGCCGCAGCGCAACGACGTTTTGATCGCGCGGTACCTTGACACATTTTGCGTGCATGCAATAAACCCGGCTCTGCAATCGATTGCAATAGCACAATGGGAAACGCCCACATGACAGCCAGCGCGTTGAAGCCGCATCTGGTCAGCCCGGAGCATCTCGATCCGCATTGGCGCTGGGGGCGGGCGATTCCATCGCATGGCCATGTCTCGGTGGATTTCGAGCGCCGCGTCGATTTCGACAGGTTGCGGCGCTACCGGCTGGCGCGGGCGCGCGCAGCGCTGAAGGCGTCGGGCTATGGTGCGCTGCTGCTGTTCGACGTCAACAACATTCGCTACGTGTCCGGCACCAAGATCGGCGAATGGGAGCGCGACAAGCTGTGCCGTTTCGCGCTGCTGGCCGGCGACGGCGAGCCGATCGTGTGGGATTTCGGTTCGGCAGCCGTCCACCATCGTCTGTTCTGCGACTGGCTGGCGCCTGAGAACTGCCGGGCCGGCATGCTCGGCATGCGCGGCACCGTGCCGCCGGCGGTCGGACTGATGAAGGCGCATGCCGAAGAGGTGATGAGCCTATTGCGGTCGGCCGGCGTTGCCGACATGCCGGTCGGCGTCGACCTCGCCGAGACCGCGATGTTCTTCGAGTTGCAGAAGGCCGGCATGAAGGTGGTCGACGGCCAGCAGGTCATGCTGGACGCGCGCGAGATCAAGAACATCGACGAGATCATGCTGTTGAATCAGGCCGCGGCCATGGTCGACGGTGTCTATCATTCGATCTACGAGCACCTGAAGCCGGGCGTGCGCGAGAACGACATCGTCGCGCTCGCCAACAAGATGCTCTACGAGATGGGCTCCGACGACGTCGAGGCGATCAATGCCATCTCCGGCGAGCGCTGCAATCCGCATCCGCATAATTTCACCGACCGCATCCTGCGTCCGGGCGACCAGGCGTTCTTCGACATCCTGCAGTCCTATCAGGGCTACCGGACCTGCTACTACCGCACCTTCAATGTCGGCCGCGCCACGCCGGCGCAGCACGATGCCTACAAGCAGTGCCGCGAATGGCTCGACGATGCGATCGCGCTGATCAAGCCGGGCGTCTCGACCGACACTGTCGCCAAGGTCTGGCCTAAGGCCGAGGAGTTCGGCTTTCCCTCGGAGATGGCGGCCTTCGGCCTGCAGTTCGGCCATGGACTTGGACTTGCGCTGCATGAGCGTCCGATCATCTCCCGGCTGGTCTCGCTGGACAATCCGATGGAGATCAAGACCGGCATGGTGTTCGCGCTCGAGACCTACTGTCCGGCGACCGACGGCTTCTCGGCCGCGCGGATCGAGGAGGAGGTGGTGGTCACCGACAAGGGCTGTCAGGTGATCACGCTGTTCCCGGCCGAGGAATTGCCGATCGCCAACCGCTACTGAGCGGATGGCAATGCGCTCAATAGAGCGATCTTTGTGGTTTCGTCATTGCGAGCGAAGCGACGTGTCCGCCGTAGCTCGAAGAACGAAGGCGGAAGCAATCCAGGGCGGCAGTGGTGACTCTGGATTGCTTCGTCGCGGAGCCTGTCATCGGGCCGCCCTTCGGGCGGACCCGTTGGCTCCTCGCAATAACGGAGACTGTGATCAGTAGGACGAGGAGACGATGATGACCGCGATGCATTCGCTCGGCTGGATCGGCATGGGGCGCATGGGCTATCCGATGGCTGAGCGCCTGCTCAAGGCCGGCCACAAGGTGTCGATCTACAATCGCACCCGCGCCAAGGCCGAGCCGCTGGCGGCGAAAGGGGGCGTCATCGTCGATCATCCCCGCGATCTCGCCGCGTGCGACATCGTGTTCACGATGGTGTCGACGGGCAAGGATCTCGAGCAGGTCTATTTCGGCGACCACGGCCTGGTGGCCGCCAGTTCCGGATCGCGTCCCCAGATCCTGGTGGACTGCTCCTCGATCGGCATCGAGCAATCGGAGGCGATCGCCGCCAAGCTGAATCAGCTCGGTTGTGGGTTCGTGCGGGCGCCGGTGTCCGGCAACGGCAAATGCGTCAAGGCCGGCAAGCTGTCGTCGGTCGTCTCCGGCCCCAAGGCCGCGTTCGAGGTCATCGAGCCCTATCTGGCGAAGATCGCCGTCTCCGGCGTGTCCTATGTCGGCGAGGGCGAGCTCGCACGCATCTGCAAGATCGCGCACAACGTGTTCCTCGGCGTCGTGATCCAGAACCTCGCCGAGATCACCATCCTGGCGCAGAAGGCCGGCGTGCCGCGCCATGCCTTTCTCAACTTCATGAATGCCAGCGTCATGGGCTCGACCTTCACGAAGTACAAGAGCAACGCGCTGGTCAATCTCGACTGGACCACGACCTTCACGCCGCCGCTGCTGCGCAAGGATCTCGATCTCGGCCTGTCGGCGGCGCGCCAACTCGACGTCGCCATGCCGGTGACGGCGGCGACCCGCGAGGCGCTGCAGGCCCATGTCGGCGCCGCCTCGCTGCAATCGGACCCGGCCGCTTATCTGGAGAAGGATTTTGCGGCGCTGCTGGAGACGGTGGCGCTCGCCGCCGGTCTCAAGCTGCAGCCGGAAAACGTGCCGATGCCGACCGGGCTGGAAACCGAGGGCTAAGCAGGCGCAGGGGTCGTGAGGGCCCGCCAGCGCGTGTCGCGCGCCGACGGCCGGCGGTGCAGGCGGGTGTCGAGCACCTCGCGGGCCTGGGTCAGCGCGCCGCTGCGGATCAGGGACAGGATGTAGGTGTCCTCGATCACCTCGCGCTGGGCGTGGCTGCCGCCGATGCGGGCGAGGTCGCCGATGACAGGGGTGAGCTCACGCGCGCAGGCGCGCCAATTCTCTTCGGCGAAGGCGCGCAGCGCCCGCAGCATGTGCGGCACGATGCGGCCCGCCGGCAGCGTGCCTTCGGTCTGCCGCCGCTCGATCGCGGCGAGACGGCCCTTGAGCGCCGCGGTATCATCGGTGGCCGCAGCGATCATCACCAGGTGCATCTCGATGAAGGCGAGCGTCGAGCCCGTGAAACGGGGGCTGGCATAGGCCGCCACCTCGGCCCAAGCGCCACCCGGCACGGTGTAGTTCTCCGCCAGCAGTCGCCACAGCAGCGAGGCGCAGTCCGACAGCGTGTTGAGCGGCGGCGCGGTGTCCATCGTCGGTACCAGCACGTCGGTGTAGACTTTGAGTGCCCCGGCGGCATCGCCGCGGTCCAGGGCGCCGAGCGCCTGGTGCCAGCAGATATGACCGTGCAGCATCCCGGTGCGATCGTAGTCGCCGATCCACCCCTCGACGAGCGCATCGGCCTCGTCCAGCGCACCAGCCTCGAACATCGCATGAAGCAGCGCATGCACGGCATAAGCGTTGTGCCGGCGCAACGCGAAGCTGCGCTCGGTGACGGCGCGTCCCTGCGCGATATCACCGGCCTCGGTGAGCGCCCAGCCGTGGTTCGATAGGAACCACCAGTCCTCGCCATAGGCGGCGGCAAACCGGTCGCACAGCTCGCGTCGGGCGGCGTCGTGATCTCTGCGACCGGAAAAGGCCAGCAGGCCGAAGGCGCCGAGCGGCAGCGCCATGATCATGGCGTCACGCGGCCAGCTTTCCAGATGGGCCAAGGTCGCGTCGAGCGCGTCGGTGCCGCGGCCCTCGATGGCGAGCACCAGGGTCGCGACATGGCTCTGCTCGCGCGGCGTGCCGCGCCTGGCGACGAGGTCGCGGGCGCGCTTGATGGTCTGCAGCGCCGCCTCGCGCTGCATATAGATGGCATGAATGCGCGCGCGGGCGGCGTGCGCCAGCGCGAAATCCGGATCGAGCATGATCGCCCGCTCGAACGCATCTGCCGCGCTGGGCCAGAAGGCGAGCAGCAGGTCGACGCCCTCGCGATAGGCCGCGGCCGCATCAGTGGAGGCGGTCGACAGGGGCAGGCCGTAGCGATCCTCCTCCATCTCAGCCCACCCGCGGCCTGCGGCCCTCGATCGGATAGGCCGGATCGTTGTAGCCGGGCGTCGAAGCGTGACCGGTCACGACCAGCCGGTCGATCAGCGCCTCGTCGTCGGCGGCGAAGGGATAGTCGAGCGCGCGGATGTAGTCGTCCCATTGCGCCTCGGTGCGCGGACCCGCGATCACCGAGCTGATGAAGGCGGAGTTGAGCACCCAGGACACGGCGAACTGCCCCGGCGTGAAGCCCTTCGTCTCGGCGTGGCGCTTGATCTCCTGCGCCAGCTTCAGCGATTCGGGCCGCCACTCGGTCTGCATCATCCTGGTGTCGTTGCGGCCGGCGCGGGTCTCCTTGTCCGGCGGCGCATCGGGGCTGTACTTGCCGGTGAGCACGCCGCGCGCCAGCGGGCTGTAAGGCACGACGCCGAGGCCGTAATAGCCGCAGGCCGGCAAGTGCTCGACCTCGGGCATCCGGTTCATCGCGTTGTAGTAGGGCTGGCTGACGACAGGACGGTCAATGCCCATGCCGTCGCAGAGATTGCAGATCTCGGCGAGCCGCCAGGCGCGGTAGTTGGAGACGCCGAAATACCGGATCTTGCCGGCGCGCATGAGGTCGCCAACGGCGCGCACGGTCTCCTCCAGCGGCGTCGCGTGGTCCTCCTTGTGCAAATAGTAGATGTCGATATGCCCGGTGCCGAGCCGCCGCAGGCTTTCGTCCGCGGCCTGCATTACCCAGCGCCGCGACAGGCCGGCGCGGTTCGGATCGTCGCCCATCGGGTTGGCGAGCTTGGTGGCGACGATCCAGCGGTCGCGCTCGCGCGCGATGGTGCGGCCGACCACCTCCTCCGACGCGCCCTTGTTGTAGGCATCCGCAGTGTCGATGAAGTTGACGCCGGCGTCACGCGCCTTGGCGATGATGCGGGCCGATGTCGGCTCGTCGGTGGGACCTCCGAACATCATCGTGCCCAGGCAGATCGGCGACACTTTCAGGCCGGAACGGCCGAGCTGGCGATATTGCATTCTTGCCTCATTTCCAAACCATCACCGCCCGCGGACGGAGTGGATACGATAGCTCTCTCTGCGCGTCATTGCGAGCCACCGGGTCCGCGCGGATGCGCGGCCCGATGACAGGCTCCGCGAAGCAATCCAGAGCCGGGGCGGGACTCTGGATTGCTTCCGCCTTCGCCCGATCGGCTTCGGCGGACGCGTCGTCGCTGCGCTCCTCGCAATGACGGCGGAGAGAGTAGGGCTCTCACTCGCTTTTCAGGATCTTGAACACGCCCGACGCCATCGCGATCACGCGATGCCCGGCCGTCACCTCGGTGGTGATGAACACCAGGCTGCGGGTGATCCGCACCACATGCGGCCGCGACACCAGGGTCTCGCCGATCTTGCCGGACTCGACGAAATGCGTGTCGAACTGGATCGTCGCCATGTGCTCCTTGCCCGCGGCATGGCGGGCCATCATGCCGCAACTGCGGTCCGCCAGCGTCATGATCACGCCGCCCTGGACCAGGCCGCGGCGGTTGTGATGCTTGTCCTCGGTGACGATGGCGTATTCATGGGCGCCGTCGACGACGCGCTGCCACAGCGGGCCGATCAGGTGCAGGAAGCCCGAGGTGTCGACGATCTCCCAGCCGTCGGACGTCATCCTGGCCGCGGCTGATTTCGTCATCGCTGAAGACCTTTCCTGTTGTGGCCCCGAAGCCGGCCTGCAGGTCGTTTCATCTGTCGCCGGCCTGGTGTAGTCAAGCTGCATGCCGATGCCGTTCGACGATGCCACCAGGCGGAAAATCGAGAGCTGCTGCGCGGGTTTCGTGCGGCTGGAGGCGGCTGCGGCGACCTCGCTGAAGCGCGCGGCGGTGGTGATCGCGCTGGCGCCCCACCACGAGACCGGCAACACGGCGCTGCTGCTCACGCTGCGTGCTGCGGGGCTGCGCAGCCATGGCGGGCAATGGGCTCTGCCGGGTGGCCGCTGCGATGCCGGCGAAACGCCGGTCGAGGCGGCGTTGCGTGAGCTCGCAGAAGAGCTCGGGCTGATGCTGGCGCCGGACGCGGTGCTGGGCCTCCTCGACGACTATCCGACACGGTCCGGCTATCTGATTACCCCTGTCATCGTATGGGCGGCCAATGGCCGCACGCTGCGGCCCAATCCAGACGAGGTCGCCTCGGTGCACCGGATCGGCCTCGACGCGATCACGGCGGATGACGCGTTCGATTTCACCGCGATCCCCGAGAGCACGCGGCGCGTCATCCGGTTTCACGCCCGCGAGGGCCTCATTCACGCACCCACCGCGGCGCTGATCTATCAGTTCCGGGAGGTGCTGTCCGGCCGCGACACCCGGGTGCATGAGCTGGAACAGCCGGTGTTTGCCTGGAAGTAGCCGCCGTTTCGGCTACAAGGGCGGCATGCTTCATCAGCCGATTCGCACGCTTGTCCTGATTGTCGCCTGCGCCGGGTCCGGCGCGCCGCCTCTGCTGGCCGCGGAACCCGGCGCACCGGTCGCCCCGCGCGAAGCTTTGGCGCAGATGGCATCGCCCGCCGCGATTGCGGAGTATCGGCGCAAACTCGCCGAATATCAGCAGGCGCGCGCGGAGTTCGACCAGGAGGCGGGCGCCTATTGGAAGGCGATCGCCGACAAGCGCCGGGCGCGCAATGCCAAGCGCCGCGATCGTCAGCCGATCGGGCTCGACGACTATGTGCTGGAGCAGCCGCCGGTCTACACCGGGCCGAAGCGGCCGGTGAATCCCGAGCCGGAACCCGAGGGCGAGCCGCGCGAGCGCAAATACATCCCTGTGGTCGCCGACCTCGTGAAGGCGGCACAGGAGCATTTCCAATGGTCGCCGCAGCGCCCCGCCAGCGACATCGATTTCAAGCGCGCCTATGCGCGCTTCGCCGCGGCGTCGGGACTGACTCGCGAGCAGGCGGTGCGCGTCTATGCCTTCGAGACCGGCGGCAACGGCAAGCACGACTCGCAATCGGGCTTCAAGGGCAACCGCGCGATCTCGACGGCGATCGGCTACAATCAGCTCTTGACCACCAACAGCGTCGAGCTGCTCGCCGAGCAGGGTCCGCTGTTCATCCGCCTGCTCGGTGAACGCGTGGCGCGGACGTCCGGGCCGGCACGCGGCGCGATGGAGCACAAGCTCGCGGTCCTGAAGAAGATGGTCGCAATCGCGCGCTCCGTACCGGACGACTGGTCGGCGCATGAGAAGATCGGCAACACGCCGCAGGGCTGGGCCATGCACGCGATGGTGCTCGACATCGACGTCGGGCCGATGCTGCAGACGCACAAGCTCCTGACGTCGGTGCTGTTCGCACGCGCCAAGGGCTACACGAGGCCGCTTTCGGCCGCCGAGCTCGAAATGATGAATCTCACCGGCGACGGCACGGGCTTCGACATGGTGACGATGCCGCTCGAGATGCGCGATCAGGTTCCGACCGCCAACTTCTTCCAGCGCGGCGGCTATGAGCGCAATCCGGTCGCCGTTCGCCACAACACCGTGGCGAAGCTGCTTGCGGTGACGGATTCCAGGATGGACTCGCTCAGCAGCCTGCCCGGCGCCAAGGAGCTGGCGGCCGCGTTCTGAGGCTGCGCGCGCTCGCCTCTACTCATCCGCGCCGAACGAGAAGCTGCCGTCGCCGTCGAGATAGGGGGCGGTCCGCATGTAGAGCTGACCGTTCTGGCCGACGAAGAACAGCGTGCCCTTCGGCACCTTCTTGGCACCCTTGAGCAGCATGTCGGCGTTCTTGGTGCCCATCTTGTAGGCGAGCGTCTTGCCGTCCTTGCCATAGGCGTAACCCATGTCGGGCTTCAGCTCCCACGGCTCCGGCGGTGCGGCGCAGCTCACGCTGGTCAGTGCGCCGAGCGCCCCCAGGGCGATCAGGGCTTTCAGAAACGGGCTCTTCATGTCCTCCTCCAATCGATGTCGTCTCGAACAAATCGCGAACGCGTTGGCATCATCGTGGCCCCGTCGCAGCGCGGTGATCGTTGGCGGATTTTCCATTCGCCGATCTCGCGATTATCCTGCAGCGTGGTTTAGAAACATAGGCCAAGAAAACACTTTGGGGATGATTCGGATGAGCCTCGTCACGAAGATCGGTTGGGTTGCGGCGTTGTCGCTGGTGACGTTGGCATCCGCCCGGGCCGACGACTTCAAGCTGTCCAACAACCAGCGCATCGCCTGCAGCCGCGGTCTCTCCGCCGGCAAGCTCAATACGGCCGTTTGCAAGTCCTACGCCTACCTCTTCAACGTGAAGACCTCGGAATATTTCCGCTGCCAGGTCTCACTGTCGCTGACCCGGGACAACAAGGAGGTCATCAACGTCCAGACCGACGGCGGCTGCACCAGGAAGCCGCGCGTGTTCGACACCGATTCCAAATACGAGTTCGATGCCACCGAGACCGAGCCGGCGAACACCAACTCCTTCTTCGGCAATGGCGGCTATTCGATCTGGGTGGCGGATACGACCCAGCAGAAAGTGCGCGGCTGCATGACGATCTCGTCCGGGCTCGGCTCGGACATCTCCAAGTGCGTCGACATGACGTTCCAATGAGCGGCGGCCTTGCGAGGGAGGCAGCCCGCCGCTCTGGGCTGCACCTGCGGTTCAAGCTGGTGTTACTGTCAATGTAAGATTGAACGCGGGGGCGCATCGGTCCCGGCCTCGCGCCGTGGGAGCGGGAGAGGCTGGTGCGCCAGTCTTTCGGATGGGTTGACCCCGCGCCCGCAGCCGTCCAATTTGCGGCAAAATCAATGGGAGGATCCATGCGTTTCTCGAAAATCTCTGGCACTGCAACCGGTTTCATTCTGGCGGCCGCCTGCATGCTCGCGGCGCCGGCGGCGCAGGCACAGAGCTTCATCAACGTGCTCACCGGCGGCACGTCGGGCGTCTACTATCCGCTCGGCGTCGCCATCGGGAAGATCTACGGCGACAAGATCCCCAATGTGAAAACCCAGGTGCAGGCGACCAAGGCCTCGGTCGAGAACCTGATCCTGCTGCAGCAGGGACGCGGCGAGCTCGCCTTCGCGCTCGGCGACTCCCTGAAGGCCGCCTGGAACGGCGAGGAGGAGGCCGGTTTCAAGACCAAGCTGGACAAGCTGCGCACCATCGGCGCGATCTATCCGAACTACATCCAGATCGTCGCGACGGCCGAATCCGGCATCAAGACGCTGGCGGACCTCAAGGGCAAGAGCCTGTCGGTCGGCGCGCCGAAGTCCGGCACCGAGCTCAACTCGCGCGCGATCCTCGCCGCTGCCGGCATGAGCTACAAGGATCTCGGCAAGGTGGAGTATCTGCCCTTCGCTGAATCCGTCGACCTGATGAAGAACCGGCAGCTCGGCGCCACCTTGCAGTCGGCTGGCCTCGGCGTCGCATCGTTGAAGGATCTGTCGACCTCGTCGCCGATCACCGTGGTGTCGGTGCCGAAGGAGGTCGTCGACAAGATCGGGCCCCCGTTCGTCGCGGCGACCATCCCGGCCAACACCTATACCGGCCAGGACAAGGACGTGCCGACCGCGGCCGTGATCAACTATCTCGTCACCAGCTCGGCGGTATCAGACGATCTCGCCTATCAGATGACCAAGCTGATCTTCGAGTCGCTGCCGGAGCTCGCCAATGCGCACGCCGCCGGCAAGGAGATCAAGCTGGAGACGGCGGCGCAGGACAGCCCGGTGCCGCTGCACCCGGGCGCGATCCGCTACTACAAGGAAAAGGGCATCCTGAAATAAGGACGCTGCTCGCCCGGCGTGCCTTGCAGGCCGGGTCATTCGCAACCGGCTGCGCGGGAAACCTTCCGCGCAGTCTTGTCGTTCAGGTGATTGCGGCCATGGTCAGCAGCGCCTGATGGGCGCGTTGGGGGGATCATGACGATCGAAGCCGTGAACATGGAAACGCCGGTCAAGGTCGAGTTCGACAATTTCGAGCACGGCTTTCCGGAGGGCTTCGGTCCCGGCCGCTGGGGCTATCTGGCCTACGGCATCGGTCTCGCGTTCGCCCTATTCCAGCTTTATGTCGCCGCCTTCAACTATCTGCCGAGCCAGGTCGTGCGCGGCGTCCATGTCGGCTTCCTGCTGCTGCTCACCTTCGGCCTGATCGGCAACTTCACCGCCAGGACCGATGCGGGACGGATCGCGGGCTGGACCGTCGGCGCCATCGGTTTCCTCTGCGGCCTCTATCAGTGGATCTTCTACGCCGACCTGATCGCGCGCGATGGCGATCCGACCCGCGTCGATCTCGTGGTCGGAACCCTGCTGGCGGTCCTGATCTTCGAGGGCACGCGCCGGCTGATGGGACTCGCGCTGCCGCTGATGTGCGGCGCCTGCCTGTTGTACTGGTTCTTCGGCCAGTATCTGCCGGCGCCGCTCAACCATCGCGGTTATGATTTCGATCAGATCGTCACGCATCTGTCGTTTGGCACCGAGGGCTTCTACGGCGTGCCGATCTACGTCTCGGCGACCTACATCTTCCTGTTCATCCTGTTCGGCTCGTTCCTCGAGCATGCCGGCATGATCCAGCTGTTCACCGACGTCTCGCTCGGCCTGTTCGGTCGCACCCGCGGCGGTCCGGCCAAGGTCGCGGTATTCGCCTCGGGCATGATGGGCACGATCTCGGGCTCGGGCGTCGCCAATGTCGTCACCGTCGGCCAGTTCACGATTCCGCTGATGATCCGGTTCGGCTACCGCCGCGCCTTTGCGGCCGGCGTCGAAGCCACCGCGTCGATGGGCGGCCAGATCATGCCGCCCGTGATGGGCGCGGTCGCCTTCATCATGGCCGAGACGCTGGGCGTCGATTACTCGGTGGTGGTCAAGGCCGCCGTGATCCCGGCGATCCTGTATTTCGCCTCGGCGTTCTGGATGGTGCACCTGGAGGCCGGCAAGCACGGCCTGACCGGCATGAAGACGTCGGAGATCCCGAGCGCCTGGAAGGCGCTGGTGGCGCGCTGGTATCTCGTGCTGCCGCTCGCCGCGCTGGTCTACATGCTGTTCGAGGGCTTCACGCCGCTGTATGCGGGCTCGATGGGACTCGCGCTGACGGTGGCGCTGATCCTGGGCACCTCGATCACCATGGGCTTCTCCAACCAGGTGCTGCGCTACGTATTCTGGATCGGGCTCGCGCTCGTCGTCGGCGCGCTGTCGCGCAATGGCCTGCAGATCATTCCCGTCGCCTCCGTCGTCGTCGCGCTCATCGTCATCACCGGCTTCGTGCGCGGCGGCATGGGCACCTTGCACGCCTGCCGCGATTCTCTGGCGGAAAGTGCGAAGTCGGCGCTGACCGTCGGCATGGCCTGCGCCATCGTCGGCGTCATCATCGGCATGATGACCCAGACCGGCGTCGGCTCGATCTTCGGCAGCTGGGTGATCGGCCTCGGCAAGACCAGCCTGTTCGCGGCGCTGATCATGACCATGCTGCTGTCGATCCTGCTCGGCACCGGCATCCCGACCATCCCGACCTACATCATCACCGCGGCGCTCGCAGCCCCCGCGCTCGCCAAGCTGGGCGTGCCGCTGATCGCGAGTCACATGTTCGCGTTCTACTACGGCATCATGGCCGACCTTTCACCACCGGTCGCGCTGGCCGCGCTGGCGGCCGCCCCGATCGCCAAGGAGAATCCCGACAAGATCGGGTGGGAGGCGATGCGGATCGCGCTCGCCGGCTATGTCATTCCGTTTCTGTTCGTCTACTCGCCCGCGCTGATGCTGCAGCCAGGTGACCCGATGGAGGCGCAACTCGGCTTCATCGGCGCGGTGGCGTATGCTTCCGTCAAGGCGCTGATCTCGATCGGCCTGTTCGGCATGGTGGCGATCGGCTTCCTGTACGTGCGCATGACCCTGGTCGAGCGCCTGCTGGCGTTTGTCGCGTCCGTCTGCCTGCTCGGCGAATTTCCCTACAGCGACATGCTGGGATTTGCACTGGCGGTGGTGATCGTGGCGTGGCAGTGGCGGCAGCGGCCGCCGGCTGCCGTGGCGGCCTCCGCTTGAGCCTCTGCCTCGCGTCATCGGGGGTGGTGAAGGCGCTGGCCCTCGCCGGCTTCACCTTGGCCTGGACCCACTCGGTCGAGAAGACCGCGTGGCAGGAGGACTGGCGCGTCACACCTGACGGTCTCGAACTGGTGCAGGCCCGCGTCAAGGGCTCCGGCGCCGGCATGGAGCCGCCGCCGGAGGCACGGCTGGTCGATGGCTGGTTCCAATGGCAGGCCCAGCGGGGTCCGCTGTCGCGGATCGTGCTCGCCAATTCCGGCGCGGCCGGCGAGTGGCGCATCTGCGCGGACGGGCAATGCCGGACGCTGTCGGACATCTTCGGCCATGACATCGGCGCCGCGACGATCACGATGAGCGCCTGTACCGAATAACGAACAAACGACGGGAGAACGCGATGGATCGTCTCAGGGGCAAGGTGGCGCTGGTGGTCGGTGCGGGCTCGATCGGGCCGGGCTGGGGCAACGGCAAGGCCACGGCCGTGACCTTTGCGCGGCAGGGCGCCAAGGTGTTCTGCGTCGACCGCAACAAGGACGCCGCCGCGGAGACGGCCTCGATCATTTCAGGCGAAGGCGGGCAGGCCGAGGCGTTCACCGCCGATGTCTCGAAGGCCGTCGAGGTCGAGGCGATGGTGAAGGCTTGCGTTGCCGCCTATGGCCGCATCGACGTGCTCGACAACAATGTCGGCATTGCCGAGATGGGCAGCGTGGTCGATGTCGATGAAGCGGAATGGGACCGCGTGTTCGCGGTCAACCTGAAGAGCGCCTATCTCGCCATGAAGCACGTCATTCCGGTGATGATCGGGCAGGGCGGCGGCTCCATCATCAACATCTCCTCAGTGGCCTCGATCCGCCAGGTCGGCATTTCCTATGTCAGCTATGGCGCCAGCAAGGCGGCGATGAACCAGATGACACGCACGACCGCGGTCGAGTTCGCGCCGAAGCACGTCCGCGTCAATGCGATCCTGCCCGGGCTGATGAAGACGCCGATGGTCGAGCACTCCGCGGGGCTGGCCGCGAGCTACGCCAAGGGCGATGTCGAGGAGATGTGGAAGAAGCGGGATGCGCAGGTGCCGATGGGGCATATGGGCGACGCCTTCGACGTCGCCAATGCCGCCTTGTTCCTCGCCTCCGACGAGTCGCGCTATGTCACCGGCACCATGCTTGTGGTCGATGGCGGGCTGACCTGCAGGAGCTAATTCTCTCTGCGTCATTGCGAGCGAAGCGAAGCAATCCAGGGCCGAGCAAGGACTCTGGATTGCTTCGTCGCCTGCGGCTCCTCGCAATGACGAGGAGCGATACACTGCGCGATTATTGCGCCATTGCCAGCATGCTGCCGCCGATCGCGTGCCACGCCGACGTCACGCTGATCGGCCAGTTCAGCAGCTTCACGGCGATCAGCGCGAGTCCGCCATAGATGTAGACCGGGTGGACGCGTCCGAACGTGCGGCGGTCGTGGATGATCGCGACGACGAGCAGCAGGTAGGCGACGAAGGCCGGCGGGATCGTCACGAACACCGGCGGCGGGCCGAGCGGACCGGGGGGCGCCAGGAATGTCAGGAACCAGCGCGCCACGGCGGCGTCCAGCAGCGAGATGCCGGCGAGCAGCATCAGCCGCTTGTGGGTTTCCGGCCGGCGCAGATGGACAACCGCGAGCGTAAAGACCACGGCAAAGAAGGCGATGCCGCTGAGCGGCACGATGGCAAAGGCGATGCCCTCGTTGGCCTGCCCCATCGCCGCGGAACGCTTCATCGCCTCGATAGCAACGAGGAAGCCAAAGATCGTCATCGCCGTGGCGAGCGATACGCCGAAGATGCCGAGCGAGCGGTGCCACGCCGTGCGTCCGGATGCGGCAAGCCAGCTCTGCAGCGCGAAATACAAGGTCCAGGTGAAGAACAGGAAGCCATGGAAATGAATCACGGGCGCGCCGGAGAATGAGCCGCGGGCCAGTGGCAGCCAGTAGGTCGGCGCGAAGCCGATGATCGCAATGGCCATGCAGGCCAGAGCCATGTTGAAATAGAAATAGCGCGCAGGGGACGCAACGACGCCGCGTGCGCGCGAATTGTCGGTCAGAATAGTCATGCGGTTGTGTCTGCGGGAACCGCAACAGGTTCAAATGACGATCGAGGACGTCGCCGGGGCGCGCATCCACAACATCTTGAAGGGAATGCGCGGCACGATCACGCGCATTTCAGCCGGGGGCCGCGATCAGCTCGCGAGCCCCATTCGCAAGGGTTGCCTTCTGCAGGAAAGGACTGTCGCACCGCTGCTGCCGCTGTATAGTTGAAGTCGCCGCAGAGGCGGTTACGCCCCGCGCGCCGTGCCGGATCGCCCACCACCTGAGAGAGCCATCTGCCTTGACCTCATCCGCCTCCTCATGGGTTGCAGCCGGTCGCCGGGATGGGCTGCTGCGCCTTGCCGCGCTGGTCACGCTCGGATGGCTGGCTTCGACCCAGGCCCATGCGGTCGGCGCGGCCGAGCCTGGCAAGGAGCCGGCGGTGGATGCCGGTGCCTGCATGGCGGCCTCGGAGGCGCGCGATGGCGACAAGGTGCTCACCGAATGCGGCGCCGTGATCGACAATCCCAAGGCCGCCCGGGCCGATCGCATCAACGCACTGATCGCGCGCGCCTCGATCTTCATCACCAGGGGTGAGATCGATCGCGCCATCGCCGATTACGGCGTCACCTTGCAGCTCAACCCGACGCTCGCCAGCATCTTCAATGCACGCGGCGAACTGCATCGCAAGAAGGGCGACCGTCCGAAGGCGCTGGCCGATTTCGCCGCGGCGCTGCGGCTCAATCCGGATCACGCCAGCGCCCGCAGCAACTATCACGCGCTCGCAGTGGAGCTCGAGCGCATGGGCGCGCAGATGGCCGTCGCGGGCCGGCCGAGCTTCAATTGCGCCGCGGCGCGGCGCGCCGTGGAAAAGGCGATCTGCGCCGATCCGGAGCTCGCCAATCTCGATCGCGAGATCGATGGCGCGCAGGCCCGCGTCGTTCGCGAGGCGGCCGGCCCCGCCGCGGCACGCGCCCTGCAGCGCGAACAGGACGCGTTCATCGCGCGGCGCAACGCCGGCTTTGGCAGACCCGGCTACGATCTCAAGAAGGCGATGCAGGACCGCCTGCGGCGGCTGAACGGCGTCGACGGCTATTGATCATCGGCGTGGCCGCTTGAACCGGGTTCCGGCCGGAGACGACAACGGGGGAGATCAGCGTCTCAACCCGCAACAGTCGAAATTCCGAGCCCACGCCGATGCACGCTTTCATCCATTCGATTTCATCCCGCTCATCCTACCTCGCGCTGCGTCTTGCGGCCGGCCTCGTCCTTGGCCTCGGGGCCCAGCCTGCATTCGCTGCGGACCCCGAATGCGCTTTGGGCGGCAAGGCGCCACCGTCCGAACTCATTGCCGCCTGCTCGACCGCAATCGAGCAGGCATCGAGTTCGCCCAAGGATCAATCCATCGCCCTGGTCGCCCGCGCCGACGCCCGTGCCCGCACCTCGGGCGGCATGACCCAGGCCCTGAAGGACCTCGACCGTGCCATCGCGCTCGACGGCAAGAATGCGCGCGCCTACCGGCTGCGTGGCGACCTGATGCGCGAGGCCGGTGGCGATGCCGGCAAGGCGGCGGCCGATCTGAGCATGGCGATCTCGCTCGATCCGAATGACGCCGAGGCCTATGAGTTGCGTGGCGTTGTCTATACCGAGCAGCGCCGTCTTGATCGCGCTCTGGCCGACTATGACCAGGCGATCCGCCTGAAGCGCGACTTCGCGCAGGCCTATGCCGACCGCGGCGTCGCCTTCTACCTGCGCGGCGACAATGAGAAGGCGGTGCGCGACTATGACGAGGCGATCCGGCTCGACCCCGAACGTCCCCGCACTTTCACCAACCGTGCCGCCGCCTACAAGAAGCTCGGCCAGATGGACAAGGCGCTGGCCGATGACGACGAGGCGATCCGGCGCGATCCGAAGGTGTCGGAATATTACGACAATCGCGGCCTCACCTACGCCGCCATGAAGGAGTACGACAAGGCGATCGCCGATTATGACCAGGCGATCCGGATGGAGCAGCGGGCGAATTTCCTCACCAATCGCGGCGATTCCCATCAGTTCAAGAACGAGCTCGGCGCGGCCCTCGGCGACTACGACGCTGCGCTGCGGATCGATCCGAATTTCGCGCTCGCCTACAACAACCGTGCGGTGCTGTACAAGAAGATGGGCGAACGCGCCAAGGCGCTGGCGGATTACGAGGCGGCGCTGCGGCTGGATCCCGGCAACGACAATGCCATCGCCGGCCGGCGCGTCATGCTGGCCGAGATCAAGACGTTCGGCGCCGAGCCGCCGCGCCCGTTGAATGCGCCTTCGGAGCGCAGCGGGCCGTCGTTCGAATGCACCACCGCCGTGCGCGAGGTCGAGAAGGTCATCTGTGCCGACCCGCAGCTGTCGGTGCTGGACCTCGGCATCGCCGAGAGCTACGCTCGCCGGCTGAAATCGTCCCGTGGTCGCCTTGCGGCCGAACTGCGCAGCGCACAGCGTGACTTCATCGCCGAACGGAATGCCCGGTTCGGCAAGCCCGGCTACGACCTTCGTCTAGCCCTGCAGCGACGTTTGGACATGCTGCGCGACGCAGGGCATTGATCCGCCCGGGAAAGTGACCGGACTCCAGGTTGCGCCTGATCTGGATCAATTCATGACGGCTTGAACTGTCGCTTTGTCCCGTGACAATACTCGGGAATAAACACAGATCTTGGGGAAACGTCATGAGCGCTGCGAGCCGCTATCACGAGGTCCATGCACGGTCGCTGCAGGACCCGGAAGGGTTCTGGGCCGAGGCCGCCCGCGCGATCGACTGGATCGAGCCGGCCAAGACCATCTTCGATCCCGCGATGGGCGCCTATGGCCGCTGGTTTGCCGGGGCCGTCGTCAACACCTGCTACAATGCGCTCGACCGTCACGTCGCCGCCGGCCGCGGCGATCAGCTGGCGCTGATCCACGATTCGCCGCTCACCGGCTCGGTCACGAAGCTCACTTATGCCGAGATGCTGAAGGAGGTGCAGACGCTCGCCGCGATCATGCAGGATTTCGGCGTGGCCAAGGGCGACCGCGTCATCCTCTATATGCCGATGGTGCCGGAGGCCATGGTGGCGATGCTCGCCTGCGCGCGCATCGGCGCGGTGCATTCGGTGGTGTTCGGCGGCTTCGCCGCCAAGGAGCTCGCCACCCGCATCGACGACGCCACGCCGAAGCTCGTGCTGTCGGCGAGCTGCGGCATCGAGCCCGGCCGCATCGTGCAGTACAAGCCGCTGCTCGACCAGGCGATCGAGCTCGCCGACAACAGGCCCAAGGCCTGCATCGTCCTGCAGCGTCCCGAGCATGTCTGCGAGCTCAAGCCCGGCCGCGACTACGACTGGGCGGCGCTGCGCAAATCCGCGCTCGCCAATGGCAAGCTGGCACCATGCGTGCCGGTGCTGGCGACCGATCCGCTCTACATCCTCTACACGTCCGGCACGACCGGCAAGCCGAAGGGCGTGGTGCGGGACAATGGCGGGCACCTCGTCGCGCTGAAATGGTCGATGGAGAATCTCTACGGCATCAAGCCGGGTGAGGTCTGGTGGTGCGCCTCCGACATCGGCTGGGTGGTCGGCCACAGCTACATCATCTACGGCCCGCTGATCCATGGCGCGACCTCGGTGATGTATGAGGGCAAGCCGGTCGGAACGCCCGATGCCGGCGCGTTCTGGCGCGTCATCAGCGATCACAAGGCGGTCGCTCTGTTCACCGCGCCCACGGCATTCCGCGCCATCCGCAAGGAGGATCCGGAAGGCACTTTCCTGCGCAAATATGATCTATCGCATTTCCGCACCCTGTTCCTGGCCGGCGAGCGCGCCGATCCGCCGACGGTGGAATGGGCCGAGCAGCAATTGAAGGTGCCGGTGATCGACCACTGGTGGCAGACCGAGACCGGCTGGTGCATCGCCGGCAATCCGGTGGGCATCGGGCTATTGCCGGTCAAGCACGGCTCGCCGACGGTTCCTATGCCGGGCTACCAGGTCGACATCGTCGACGAAGCCGCCAAGCCCGTGCCCGCCAACACGATGGGCTCGATCGTGATCAAGCTGCCGATGCCGCCGGGCTGCCTGCCGACCTTGTGGCAGCAGGAGGAGCGCTTCAAGGAATCCTATCTCAGCGAATTCCCCGGCTACTACAAGACCTCCGATGCCGGCTACAAGGACGAGGACGGCTATATCTTCGTGATGGGCCGCACCGACGACATCATCAATGTCGCCGGCCACAGGCTGTCGACCGGCGGCATGGAAGAGATATTGGCGTCGCATCCCGACGTCGCGGAATGCGCCGTGCTCGGCATCAAGGATGCGATCAAGGGCGAGGTGCCCTGCGGCTTCATCGTGCTCAAGGCCGGCGTCTCGCGCAGCCCGTCGCAGATCGAAAAGGAGATCGTGGCGCTGGTGCGCGACAAGCTCGGACCGGTCGCCGCGTTCAAGCTCGCCATCACCGTCGGCCGGCTGCCGAAGACGCGCTCCGGCAAGATCCTGCGCGGCACGATCAAGAAGATCGCCGACGGCGAGCAATGGAGCATGCCGGCCACGATCGAGGATCCCAAGGTGCTCGAGGAAATCGGCGAGGCACTGAAGAGCCGGGTGTAGCGTCACGCTGCTCAGGTCACCGGGCGGCGCGGGTCACTCTCAAGCCTCTCCATGAACACGCAAACAGCGTGTTCATGGTCCCGTATGCAGCGGCCGCTCCGTCGCTTGCCCCTCATGGTGAGGAGCGCCGACAGGCGCGTCTCGAACCATGAGGCTGCAGTGGGGGCCTCGCCTTCGAGACGCCCGCCTCTGGCGGGCTCCTCAGGGTGACGAGCACAAGTTGCACTCGAACACGGCTCTGCCCTGGAGCATCATGAGGCGTCGACATCCGCGCCCTCGGGCTTGACCCGGGCGCCCATTGTCGTCAAGCAACGGGCCGGACCGCCCGATTGACGAGAATGGAACGTTCGATGCGACAGACCTCCGCCCGCCTGGCCCTGGTGCTGATGGCCGTGCTTTCGCTCTCGGCCTGCGCCTCGCGCAACCAGGGTCCTGCGGTGGCGCTCGGCAATGACGATGATGATGCGGTCTGTCAGGCCGGCGGCAAGGTCGCGCCGGGCTCCGCCGAATATGTCGCCTGCCGCAAGGATCGCGACGTGCAGCGGCAGCGCGCCGAGGCGCGTGCCGACCGCCGGCAGCGCGATCTCGGCGAATACATGATGAACCATCCCGACCGGCCCTGAGCGCCAGTGCAAGCGCCTCTCATGGCCCGTGACTTCGATGCAACAGTTGCGTGACATCGGCGCTGCAACAATGCCGATTGATTGAGATCAAATCCAAGCCCATGGCGTCCCTGCCACACCTGTGACCGCAAGGCGCGGCCGTGCCCGCGCAAACGTTGCTCAAGGGTGGTTATGGGGACCTCGATGAACAGAATCTTGAAACTCTCGTCATCGCTGCTGGTGCTGGCGGCGATCTGCGGAGCCATGGGCTCGGCGCAAGCAGCCGACCTGCAGGCGGCGCCGGTCTATACCAAGGCGCCGGTGGTCGAGGCGTGGAATCCGTGGATGCTCCGTGTCCGCGCGCTGGGTGTGCTGCCGGATGCTGGCGGCTCCACCGTGAACGTGACCGGCGTGCCGGCCCTGTCGTCGCCGAACTCCGGCCTGTCGATCTCCAACTCGGTCGTGCCCGAGCTCGACATCAGCTACTTCTTCACCAGGAACATCGCGGCCGAGCTGATTCTCGGCGTCACCCGGCATTCCATCGGCGGCACCGGCTCGCTCGACGGCCTCAACATGGGCAAGGCCTGGCTGCTGCCGCCGACGCTGACCCTGCAATATCACTTCACCGATTTCGGCGCGTTCAAGCCGTATGTCGGCGCGGGCGTGAACTACACGGTCTTCTTCAACCAGAGCGCCGCGAACCAGGTCTGGAACGGCCTTGCCGTCACCAACCTGCACATCTCCAACCAGTGGGGCGCCGCGGTCCAGTTCGGCTTCGATTACATGCTCGACAGGCACTGGGGCCTGAACGTCGACGTCAAGAAGCTGTGGCTGCAGCCGAACTACTCGGCGACCGTCAACGGCGCAATTCCGGTCACCGGCCGCGCCAACATCGATCCGTGGCTGGTCGGCGTCGGCGTCACCTACAAGTTCTGATTTGTCGCGTTCCTCCCAAGACTGCATGGCGCCGGCATCCCCGGCGCCATTTTTTTGGGGGAGAATTGCTGCTGGCTAGTTTTGAGTTTGGCTGGAGCTCGCGCCTCCCCCACCGCTGTCGTCCCGGCCTTGAGCCGGGACCCATACGCCGCGGCGGGAATGAAGGACGAGGCGCTGAGCCACGACCGGCTTGGGCCGTTCCGCAAGCCTGTGGTTATGGGTCCCCGCGTTCGCGGGGACGACACCGATGATTGTGGCAGGCGCTGTTGATGGCCGATAGAGATGGACGCCCGCGCGTCCTACTCTTCGTCCTCGTCCTGCTTCTTGCCGCCGATGGTCTTGAGCTTGGCGAACACGGCGTCGACGTTGAGATCGTCCTCGTCGCGGCCCGCCGGCTCGTACTCATCCTTGCGGGTGGTCTCGGAGGCCGGCAGCAGGGTGGCGCCGCTGTAATTGGCGTCGAGCGGCTTTTCCTTGGCGGCGCGCTGGACCTCGAAGTCGAGCTCGATCTGCGAGCACAGGCCGAGCGTCACCGGATCCATCGGCGTCAGCGTCTGCGCGTTCCAATGGGTGCGGTCGCGCACGCTGGCGATCGTGGTCTTGGTGGTGCCGACCAGGCGCATGATCTGGGCGTCCTTGAGCTCGGGATGGTTCCGCACCAGCCAGAGGATGGCGCTCGGGCGCTCGTGGCGGCGCGACACCGGGGTGTAGCGGGGGCCCTTGCGCTTGGGCTGCGGCGGCAGCACCACCTTGCTCTCCTGCAACCGCAGGCGGTAGTTCGGGTCGCGCTCGGCCTTCTCGATCTCCTCGCGGGTGAGCTGCCCGGTCGAGATCGGATCCATGCCCTTGATGCCCTGGGCGGCGTCCCCGTCGGCGATGGCGCGCACCTCGAGCGGGTGCATCTTGGTAAAATCGGCGACCTGGTCGAAGGTCAACGCAGTATTGTCGACCAGCCACACGGCAGTTGCCTTCGGCATCAGCGGGGCGTTGCTCATGGCAAATCTCCTTTGTGCTCCGCCCCGGCCCTGGGAGGCGAAACCTGTGGTCATCGGCGATGACGGGAATTGGCCCTATATAAGCCGTCCCGGGGGCGGGGCGCAATGGCCTGGAGAAAACGGCCTTGACAGCGCTCGAAAGCAGTCCCAAGTCCTACCCAAACGAGTGTCAGACCCAAGCTCTTCGCGTATCGACCGCCCCCGCTTGCCGGCCCGGGGGTCCGTGGTCGCCGAAACCAGCCCGCACAGATCAGCTCAGACCAGCCCCATGGCAGCCAAACCAGACCTCAAAATCGTGCTTTGCTCGCCGCGCGGCTTCTGCGCCGGCGTGGTGCGCGCCATCGACACCGTGGAACGGGCGCTCGCCATCTATGGCGCCCCGGTCTATGTCCGCCACGAGATCGTACACAACAAATACGTCGTCGACAGCCTGAAGACCAAGGGCGCCATCTTCGTCGAGGAGCTGGCGGAGATTCCCGACAGTACCAACGCACCGGTGGTCTTTTCGGCGCATGGCGTGCCGAAGTCGGTTCCCGCCGAGGCCCAGGCGCGGAACTTCTTCTCCCTGGACGCGACCTGCCCGCTGGTGACCAAGGTCCACCGTGAGGCCGCGATCCATTTCAAGCGCGGCCGCGAGATCCTGCTGATCGGCCACTCGCACCATCCGGAGGTGGTCGGCACGGTCGGCCAGCTTCCGGCCGGCGCCGTGACGCTGATCGAGACCGCCGAGGACGCGGCGACCTTCACCCCGAAGGACCCGGACAACCTCGCCTTTGTCACCCAGACCACGCTGTCGATCGACGACACCAAGGACATCGTCGCGATCCTCAAGGGCCGGTTCCCGAACATCTCGGGCCCGCACAAGGAGGACATCTGCTACGCCACCACCAACCGCCAGCTGGCGGTCAAGAAGGTGGCCCCGGTGGTCGACGCGCTGATCGTGGTCGGTGCGCCGAACTCGTCGAACTCGCAGCGCCTGCGCGAGGTCGCCGAGCGCGAGGGCTGCCCGATTGCGGTGCTGGCGCAGCGTGCCTCGGACATCGACTGGGCGCGCTTCGAGGGCATCAAGAGCCTGGGCATCACCGCCGGTGCCTCGGCGCCGGAGGTGATCGTCGAGGAGATCATGGGTGCCTTTGCCGAGCGCTACGTGCTGCATGTCGAGACGGTGTCGGCGGCCGAGGAGAACGAGTTCTTCCCGCTGCCGCGCTCGCTGCGTCCGGAAGCGGCCGCCGAGTAAGCCGGCCGCTTGTTTTCCGCCCTCGGCGGCCTCTCGGCCTTGAACCCGGCGCCCGCATGCGCGATGAAGGGCGCAACGGGCCTGTCCGGTGATGAAGTTCGCATCGGAGAGGCGGGGGCAGGCGAACTTCGACAACTGGGATAGCGCATGGCGGTCTATACCGACGTCGCCGCCGACGAGCTTGCGGACTTCCTCAAGACCTACGACATCGGCGAATTGCTGTCCTACAAGGGCATCGCCGAAGGGGTCGAAAACTCCAACTTCCTGCTCCACACCACCAAGGGCTCCTACATCCTCACGCTGTACGAGAAGCGCGTGGCGGTGGACGACCTGCCGTATTTTCTGGGACTGATGGCGCATCTGGCCGAGCGCGGCGTGAGCTGTCCGCAGCCGGCGCGCAATCGGGACGGCGCGGTGTATTCGAGCCTGTCCGGCCGGCCCGCGGCGATCATCAACTTCCTGGAAGGCATGTGGCCGCGCAAGCCGAACGTCACCCACTGCGCCGGGGTCGGTGCGGCGCTGGCGCAGATGCACCTCGCCGGGCGCGACTTTCCGCTGGTGCGCAAGAACCCGCTCTCGGTGTCCGGCTGGCGCTCGCTGTTCGCCCAGGCGGGCGACCGCGCCGACACGGTGCAGGCCGGCCTCTCCGCGCTGCTGTCGACCGAGCTCGATCATCTCTCGCGCGCATGGCCGACGGATCTGCCGGAGGGCGTCATCCATGCCGACCTGTTTCCGGACAACGTGTTCTTCCTCGGTGACAAGCTCTCGGGGCTGATCGACTTCCCGTTCTCCTGCAACGATATTCTGGCGTATGACGTCGCGATCTGTCTCAACGCCTGGTGCTTCGAGGCCGATCATTCGCTCAACGTCACCAAGGCGCGCGCCTTCTTCAACGCCTATGGCCGCGTCCGGCCGCTGTCCGAGGCCGAGCTGGAGGCGCTGCCGCTGCTGGCGCGCGGCGCCGCCATCCGCTTCCTGCTGACGCGGCTGGTGGACTGGCTCAACGTGCCCGCGGGCGCGCTGGTCAAGCCGAAGGATCCGCTCGAATATGTCCGCAAGCTGCGCTTCCACCAGAATGTCGCCAGCGTACGCGACTACGGCATCGGCGGAGCCACGGCATGAGCGAGCATCCGGTCGTCAGCATCTACACCGACGGCGCCTGCTCGGGAAATCCGGGGCCGGGCGGCTGGGGCGCGATCCTGCGCTTCGGCGACAAGGAAAAAGAGCTGAAGGGCGGCGAGCCGCACACCACCAACAACCGCATGGAGCTGATGGCCGCGATCTCGGCGCTGGAGGCGCTGAAGAAATCGTGCCAGGTCGAGCTCTACACCGACAGCCAATATGTCCGGCAGGGCATCACCGGCTGGATCCACGGCTGGAAGCGCAACGGCTGGAAGACCGCCGACAAGAAGCCGGTCAAGAACGCCGAGCTGTGGCAGCGGCTCGACGCCGCGCTGAAGCCGCACAAGGTCAACTGGCACTGGGTCAAGGGCCATGCGGGGCACGCCGAGAACGAGCGCGCCGATCAATTGGCGCGCGACGGCGTGGCGATGGCCAGGATGCAGAAGAACGTGCGCGGCTGACGTCGCGGCACCACTACGGACGCCCGGGCGAACTCCGCTCGATGGCAAAATCGTCCAGGAGCGGTGAGCTGCGGCCCTCGATCAAGGCAGCGATCAGCTCGGAGGCGAGATAGCTGAAGGTGATCCCGTTGCCGCCATATCCGTAGGCCGCATAGATGTTGGGAGCGCGCGGAACGCGGCCGATCAGAGGCAGCCCGTCATCGGTCGTATCAAACGTTCCGGACCACTGATAATCGAAATCGACGATCGCGCGCGGCCACAGCGCCGAGAGCTCTGCGGCGAGCCGCCGCGACTTGTCCGGAATGGCGCGGTCGCGAGCTTCGGGCTCGATGAGGTCCTCATCGTCCTCTCCCCCGAAAATGATGCGCCCGTCAGCCGTGGTCCGGCCATAGTGATAGTCTTCGCTGCTCTCCCAGATCAGTACGTCGTCTCGCCAGAGATTTTGTGGCTGGGGCCTGGTCGCGACGGCCCAGCTCGACGCGACACGATGGATCGTCGGCTGGATGATCGCGGGCATTGCATATCCTGTCGCCAGGACGATGTGACGGGCTTCGATCTCATGTCCACTGTCGAGGCCGACCGTGGCACTCGCCTTGCCGCTGTCAAAGGCCACCGCATCACCATGGACCAGGCGCGCGCCCTGCGACAGCGCGAGGGACAGCAGACCACTTGCGAGCTTGACCGGATCGGCTTCGGCCGCGCCGGGAGACAGGATCGCCCCGGCGCGGGCAAACCCGAAATGCTCGAGCAGGGTTCGGTGATCGAGGAATGCGCCGGGAAGCCCGGCCCGAACGCGTTGCTCCAGCTCTTCCCGCAGCGAGCGGGAATCGTCTTCTCGCGCAAGGTAGAGCGATTGTCTCGGCCGCAGTTCGCCAGGCAGGTTGCGCTCGCCGACCAGGCGCATCAATTCGTTCACCGCCCGCAGACTCGCCTGATAGCACCGCGCAGCGCGTTCGAAGCCGATCATCACCGAGAGCTCACTCAGCGACCGGTCGATCTCCCACAACAGCATGGCCGTGCTCGCAGCCGTACTGCCGCGGCAGGGCTTCTCGCGATCCATCACGACGACGTCGCGGCCTTGACGGGTCAGCCGTTCGGCCATCATCGCGCCGGTAATCCCGGCGCCAATGATCAGGATGTCGCAACGGAAGTTTGAAACGACGGCGGCCATCGGAAACGAAGGTGCAGCCGCCCATGGCGGTCGCGCGCTGCGGACATCTTCCTGCGCCAGTTGCTCGGTCTGCTCGCTGAAGATGCTGGCCTCCCCTTGTTCCATGAACCGGGGCCTACAACGCGTCCGAGCGGCTTTTGTTCATCTAGGATTGTCGCTGCGACGGCTGCTGCGCTCTTCTGGTGGTAGAACGCAGGCTCGGTCGAAGCAGAAGAAAAAAGCCCGCGGGGGCACCGCGGGCCTTCGGATCAGGTCAGGAAAGCAGGATCACAGCTGCCCGAGCAGCGTGTCGCCGCCGGAGACCTCGACCTTGCCCGGGGCGGCTTCGAGGTTCAGCTTGGTGACCGTGCCGTCCTCGACCAGCATCGAGTAGCGCTTCGAGCGGATGCCGAGGCCGGCGCCGGAGGCGTCGAGCTCCATGCCGATCGCCTTGGTGAACTCGGCATTGCCGTCGGCCAGGAACACGGCCTCGTCGCGCTGGTCGGTGTCGCGCTTCCAGGCGTTCATGACGAAGGCGTCGTTGACCGAGACGATCGCGATGGTGTCGACGCCCTTGTCCTTCATCGCATAGGCGTTGAGGAAGATGCTGGGCAGATGCATCTTGTGGCAGGTGCCGGTGTAGGCGCCGGGCACCGCGAACAGCGCGACCTTCTTGCCCTTGAAGATGTCGTCGGTGGTTTTGACCTGCGGGCCTTCGCCGGTCATGACGCGGAATTGGGCCTGCGGCAGCTTATCGCCAACCTTTATGGTCATTCGAGTTACTCCTTCCCCTGGATGTGTCTTGGATCTGTCTGGCGCGGTGCGCGCTACACTATTCGGCAGGCCGGAAACGGCAACGGCCCGCCGCGATCACGACTCCGTCATCGCACAACGCTGCCGCCCCGCCAACGGGTCAGGCCGCCGCTGCCGGCTTCTTCTTCTCGTCGCGCAGCTCCCGGCGCAGGATCTTGCCGACATTGGTCTTCGGCAGCTCGGTCCTGAACTCGATCTGCTTCGGCACCTTGTAGTTCGTGAGCTGCTCGTGGCAGTGCTTGATGATGTCCTCGGAGGTGAGGTTGGGGTCCTTCTTCACCACGAACGCCTTGACGACCTCGCCGGTCTTCTCGTCCGGCAACCCGATCACGGCGGTCTCCAGCACGCCCGGATGGGTCGCGATGACCTCCTCGACCTCGTTCGGATAGACATTGAAGCCGGAGACCAGGATCATGTCCTTCTTGCGGTCCACGATCTTGACCGAGCCGTCCGCGGCCATGACGCCGACGTCTCCGGTGCGGAAGAAGCCGTCCGCCGTCATCACCTTGGCGGTCTCGTCGGGACGATTCCAGTAGCCGGCCATCACCTGCGGGCCCTTGGCGCAGATCTCGCCGGCCTGGCCGAGCGGCACTTCGTTGCCGTCATCGTCGCGGATCGACAGCCAGGTCGACGGCAACGGCAGGCCGATGGTGCCGGTGAACTCGGTCGAGGTCGGCACGTTGCAGGTCAGCACCGGCGCGGTCTCCGACAGGCCGTAGCCCTCGGCGATGCTGCAGCCCGTCACCTGCTTCCACTGCTCGGCGACCGGGCGCTGCACGGCCATGCCGCCGCCGTTGGAGACCTTGAGCTTGGAGAAGTCGATCTTCTTGAAGTCAGGATGATGCAGCAGGCCGTTGTAGAGCGTGTTGACGGCCGGGAAGGTGTTGACCTGATACTTCATCAGCTCCTTGATGAAGCCGGGAATGTCGCGGGGATTGGGAATCAGCAGATTGGCGCCGCCGGCGCGCACTGCGAGCAGGAAGCAGCAGGTCAGCGCGAAGATGTGGTAGAGCGGCAGCGCGCAGACGATCAGCAGCTGATCGACATGCGGCGGCCGGTCCATGACCGGCTGCAGCCAGGCATCGTTCTGCAGCACGTTGGCGACGACGTTGCGGTGGAGCAAGGTGGCGCCCTTGGAGACGCCGGTGGTGCCGCCGGTATATTGCAGGAAGGCGACGTCGTCGGGGCCGATGGTGGGCTTCTGGAAGCGCTTGCCTCGGCCGGCGGCGAGCGCATCGTTGAACGGCACGGCGCCCGGCAGCGAGAACGCCGGCACCATCTTCTTCAGGCGGCGGACGACGAGGTTGACGATCACGCCCTTGAAGCCGAGCAGGTCGCCCATGCTGGCGACGACGATGTGTTTGACCTGGGTGTGTCCCACCACCTGCTGCACGGTGTGGGCGAAATTCTCCAGCACGATGATCGCCTCGGCGCCGGAATCCTTGAGCTGGTGCTCGAGCTCGCGCGGCGTGTAGAGCGGGTTGACGTTGACGACGGCGTAGCCCGCGCGCAGCACCGCGGAGATCGCGATCGGATATTGCAGCACGTTCGGCATCATCAGTGCGACGCGCGCACCCTTCGCCAGACCCAGGCCCTGCAGATAGGCGCCCATCGCGACCGACATCTCGTCGAGCTCGCGATAGCTGATCGCCTTGTCCATGCAGATGAAGGCGCGGCGATCGGCGAATTTCTTGAAGCTCTCTTCCAGCAGGTCGACGAGCGACGGGTATTTGCCCGGATCGATATCGGCGGGAACGCCGGCCGGATAGTGCTTGAGCCAGATGCGCTCCATGACCCTTCCTCTCTGATCGTCTCTTGTTCGTATATCGGCAGCCGCCTCTCTGGGGCCGGCGGCGCCAATATCGAATTTCCGGCCGTTCAAGGCAAGCGGCCGGCGCGTCGATGAAAGGGGAGGTACAGGCAGTCCGGGCCGAGGGCCCGCGCCAGTTGCTGGCTGCGTCCGTATGCGCCGCGCGGGATCAGCCGTCCTTCGGCGCGGGCTTGCCGTCCGTCTTCGGCTTTGCGGCGGCCTTGGGCTTGGTGGGCTTGGGCGCGTCGGAGCCGGCTTTTTCCGCCGGTTTTCCGCCGGCTTCGTGCTTGGCGGCGACGTGGCGTGCCGCGCCCGGCTTGGCGTTCGACGGCTTGGCATCCGACGGCTTGGCCGCGGCCTTCGCATCCGCATCGGTCTTGGCGGCGGTCCGGGTCGCCGGCTTGGCATCCTTGCGGGCGGCGGCATGCGCCTTCTTGCCGCGGTGCCTGGCCGGGGTCTGCGCGTCGGCATCGGCGGCGACAGCTGCGATCAGTGCCGCGCCGGTGCGCGTCGGGCCGGTGTAGACCACGACCGGCTCGGACGGAGCGGGGGCCGCCGCCAGCAGTTCGGACGGCTTCATGGACGGCGCCTGCAGGCCGGCGAGCAGGGTGCCGCCGGTCGCTTCGCCGTCCGCACCGGCAACGGTGTCCTCGTCCTCGTCGCTGGCCGGCCGGTGGCGGCGGCCGTTGCACATGTCGTCGCGCAGGTTGGGCGGCGTCGCGTCGACCGGGGCCAACTGATCGACCGTGCCGAGCGGCGACTTCAGCCAGCTCAGCTGGTTGCCGTTGAAGCCGCGGTCGAGCATCTGGATCGCGCGCACGGCGCGCATCTGTCCCGAGGAGGCGCCGAGCACCACCGCGATCAGGCGCTTGCCGTTGCGGGTCGCCGACGCCACCAGATTGTAGCCCGAGGCGCAGATGAAACCGGTCTTGAAACCGTCGGCGCCGGGATAGCGCCCGATCAGCTTGTTGAAGTTCTGCACCACGCGGCGGCCGTAGCGGATCGACGGGATGTGGACGAAGTATTCGTACTCGGGAAGATCGCGGATGATGGCGCGCGCCAGGATCGCGAGATCACGCGCCGAGGTGATCTGGCCGTCGGCAGGCAGTCCGTTCGGATTGACGTAGCTGGTCTGCGTCATGCCGAGCTTGCGGGCGGTGTCGTTCATCATCGCCGAGAAGCCGTCGATGGAGCCGCCGACGCCCTCGGCGAGCACCACCGCCATGTCATTGGCGGACTTTACCAGCATCATCTTGAGCGCGTTGTCGACGGTGAGCTGCGTGCCAGGCCGGTAGCCCATCTTCGACGGCGACTGCGAAGCCGCGGTCGGCGAGACCGTGAACAGCGTGTCGAGCGTGATCCTGCCCTCCTTGACCGCCTTCAAGGTGACATAGGCGGTCATCAGCTTGGTGACTGATGCTGGGTACCAGGGATAGGTCGCGTTCTGCGCTTCCAGCACCTTGCCGGTGTCGGCTTCGACGAGCAGCAGCGCCTCGGCATGGGCCCAGCGCGGCGCGAGCACGAGAGCGGCAGCGAGAACGATGATCTTGATCGGGGAATAGCGGAACAACAGGCGAAGCGTCTGCACTGGTCAGATCCGGTCCTTTGAGACCCGCCTCGCGCGGCGAGGTGGGCAAACGGGCTTTCGGGTTTCAAGCGTGTCCGGTGCCGCTTCGGTTGCGGCAGGTCGCGAACCTATACCGGCTCGACGCTGGCGAACAGAGCCCAGCCATTCAATTCCACGATGAAAGCGTCCCGCGATCAGGCCTTGACGGTGGTGCCGTCGCTGTCCGGCGCGACAAGCGACGCGCGTGCGTTCTCCTGCACCATGAACTGGGCCTTCGCGAGTTCCGCGAAATGGCCGCCCTTGGCAACGAGTTCATCGAACGTTCCGCTTTCGATCACGCGCCCGTTCTCGAACACCAGGATTCTCGTTGCATTGCGAATCGTCGAGAGCCGGTGTGCGATCACGAAGGTCGTGCGTCCCTTCATCACCTCGTCGAGCGCCGCGTTGAGCTTGGCCTCGGTGACGGCATCGAGCGCGGAGGTCGCCTCGTCGAGAATCAGGATCGGAGGATCCTTCAGGAGGGCACGCGCGATCGAGAGCCGCTGGCGCTCGCCACCGGACAGCATGCGGCCGCGCTCGCCGGCGTTGGTATCGAAGCCCTGGTCGGCACGATCGATGAAGTCGAGCGCCTGGGCGCGCGCGGCGGCGGTGCGCAGCTCCTCGTCGGTCGCGTCCGGCTTGCCGACCAAAAGGTTCTCGCGGATCGAGCGATTGAACAGCAGCGCCTCCTGGAACACGACGCCGATGTTCCTGCGCAGTGCCGCGAGCTTCAATCCGCGGACGTCCATGCCGTCGATCCTGATGAAGCCGGATTGCGGATCGAAGGCGCGATGCAAGAGTGCAATCGCGGTCGACTTGCCGGCGCCGGTCGGTCCGACCAGCGCGATGGTCTGGCCGGGCAGCGCGGTGAAGGTGAGGTCCTCCACCGCCGGACGCTTGCCGTCATAGGAGAACGAGACGTCGTTGAATTCGACCAGGCCCGAGAGCCGGCCGACCTCGATCGCGTCGGGGCGGTCGCGCACGGCCGGCACCGCATCGAGCACGGTGAAGAACTCGGCCAGCCGCGGCGCCTCCATGAACACGTTGTTGATGAAGGACACGACCTGCTCGAGCTTCTGGATCAGCATGGTCGCGAACGACACGAACATCACGATCTCGCCCACGGACGTCAGCCCGGCCTGATGCAGGGCGATGCCCAGCGTGAAGATCGCGAGCACGGTGATGGTGGTCGAGGCACGCGTGATGACCGTCACCAGCGCCCACCAGCCGAGCACCGGCATCTGCACCGACAGCAATTGTCCGGCCACGGTGCGCAGGCCCTGCACCTCGGCATCGATGCGCACGAAGCTCTGCACCAGCGCGACGTTGCCGAGCGCGTCGGAGGCACGCGCCGACAGGTCGCTGTAATGCTCCTCGACCTCGCTCTGCATGCCGTAGGTCTTGCGCACGACCAGGGTCGTCAGCACGGTGAACACCACGCACAGCACGAACAAGAGGATCGCGAGCCGCCAGTTCAGATAGAGCGACAGCGGCAGCAGCACCAGCACCGACATGATCGCGGCGAAGTGCTCGCGGAAGAACGACAGCCACAGCTTCCACAGCGCGTCGGTGCCGTTGATCATCACCTTCATCAGCCGGCCGGAATGGGTGCCGGAATGGAACGTCAGCGGTAGCTGCAAGATGTGCTCGAAATAGCTCGTCAGCACCGCATGGCGCTGCCGGTGCGCCAGCCGGTCGGCCTGCAGCGCGACCCAGGCGCTGGCCAGTATCGTGAACAGCCCGAATCCGGCCCAGGCCGCGAGCAGCGGCCAGGCGGTGCTGGTCGAGGCGTTGCCCGAGAGCGAGTCGACAATGCGTCCGAACAGCACCGGCTCGGCGAACTGCGCCACCGCCAGCGCCAGGTTGGCGATCGCGAGAAACCAGCCGAGCCGCGCCTCCTTTCCGAGCAGATGGAGCACGCGGGCATAGATGCGGAGCAGGGACATGGGCGGGGCGCTTCGTGTCGGCAGTTGGAATCAGCGCTGGGCGCGCGGCGCCATGTTAGCAAGGGAACGGCCGCCGCGGCGAGCGCTCAGTTGACCAGCCGGCTGTCGGCGGGCGGCAGGAAGCTGTCGTCGAAGATGTCGGCGGGTTGCGGACGCTTGTGGTGGAATTTGCCGTCCTCGGCGAGTTGGTCGAGGGCCCGCTCGAACCGGGCGGGATCGATGCCGCCGATGCCATCGCGTCGGACGTCCGGCGTCAGCACGTTGTCGACGAGCACGCTCTGCAGCCGCTGCAGCTCGAGCTCGCGGGAGCCGTCATTCATCCGGCCCACCACGTCGGCGATCGCGCCGGCAGGGTCCTTGATGGCAAGCTGGAGGCCCGACGTCAGCGCGCGCAGGAAGCCCTTCACGGCAGCCGGCTGCTTGGCCGCAAAGCCGGGATTGACGATCACCGCATGGCCATAGGCCTCGCAGCCATAATCAGCGAAGCGCAGCACCGCGAGATCGGCGGCGGGCACGCCGCGGTCGCGCAGATTGATCGCCGAGAGATACGAGAAGCCGCTGACGGCATCGACCTGGCCGGCCGACAGGATCGGCTCGCGCACGGCCGCGCCGACGCGCGACAGCTTGATGGTCTCGGGCCTGAGATGGTTGTGCCTCACGACCGCCGGCCACAGCCGGATCGAGAGGTCGCCCTCGGCGACGCCGAGCGTTTTGCCTTCGATGTCGCCGAGCCCGTTGATGCCGCGACTCCTGCGCGCGATGATCGCGTAAGGCGCCCTGTTGAACAGCACGAACACGGCCTTGACCGGCTGGCTGTTCGACGCGTCGCGATAGCGGATCAGCTCGTTGATGTCGGCGAGCGCCATGTCGGCCTCGCCGGAAGCGACCCGCGCGATCGCATCGGGAGAGCCCTTGGCCGTGGTGATGGTGACCGTCACGCTTTCGGTGGCAAACAGCCCGCGGCTGGCGGCGAGGACCAGGGGCGCCATGCTGCCATCGAGCGGCCGATCCAGCGCGAACATGACGGCGACCGGACGTTTCGGCTCCTCCGCCGCAGCTTCCTGTCGCGACAGGCATGAGGGCACGACGACGACGGCGAGGAACGCCAAAGCAAGCAGGGTGAGGGATCGTCGCATGCGCATCATGTCACGCCGGTATTCGCAGGCCGTACCGGTCTTGTCACGCCGGTATTCTAATCAGTTCGCCGGCCGTCGCGGGATCGAGCCGCGGGATCGTCATGTCAATTTCGTGACAACGTCGCTTTCTCGCTGCCCGCTCGGGGCCGGCGGTGCCTGATCATGTCGGATCGAATGTGAATGGTCCATGAGCAAGGCCTGCGGCGATTTGCGGCTTCGACTCCGGGTTTCGCGAGGGGAACTGTGGGCGCAGTTCGCGAGTTGATACGCGAGATTGGATCGTACGGAGAAAACATATGATCGCACAGCGCGGAAGTTTTTCCCGCTTTGGCCGTGCTACCGTCCTGGCGACGGTGGCCGCGGTGACTTTGACGGCCGTGCAGCCGACACTCGCCTTTGCCGGCTCCGCGCCGGCCGAGAAGGGCGTCGTCGCCAAGACGGCCAATGATGGCGGCCTGACCGATGTCAGCGCGCGCCGGCGCCACTATCGCGGCAATGGCGGTGCGGCGGCTGCGGCTGCCTTTGCCGGCATCGTCGGCACCGGCCTCGCCATCGCGGCGGCGCAGAACCGCCGTTCCTACTACGAGGACAATTATTACTATGGCCGGCCGGCCTATTACGGCTACGGGCCGCGCTATCAGTATTACGGCGGCGGCCCCTATTACGGTGGCGGCTATCATCATCACCCGCATTGGTGATGTGAGATCGGATGAGACGATCCGCCGGCCCCGTGCCGGCGGATTTTTTCTTGCCTGCTGCGAACGTTAATATGCGGGCCATCGATTTTAACTAGTGTGGCGAGATGACTGATTCGATCGATCGGCTCTATCGCGCTGTCCTGGCGGCCAGGGATCTCGACCCCGCGCGATCGCGCACGGCCAAGCTGATGCAGCAGGGCACGGCCAAGATGGCCAAGAAGCTCGCCGAAGAGGCGATCGAGGTCGCGATCGATGCCGTCGGCGGCGACGCCCAGGCCGTGGTGCGCGAAAGCGCCGACCTGATCTACAATCTGGCCGTGCTGTGGGCCGAGCTCGATGTCCAGCCCGAGGACGTCTGGCGCGAGATGGAACGGCGCGAGCTGATGCTCGGCATCGCCGAGAAGCTGCCGAAATCGCCCGCGAAGGTCGCCAAGGCCGCGCCCGGACGGGTGGCGGGGCGACCGATCGTCGCGGCCGACCGGACGATCCGCAAGCGGCACTAGTGTGGCGGTCCGATTCGGACCGGCATATGGGCCATGGACAAATCCTGCCCGGTTTGCTTCATCGCCACCATGCTCAGACGGATCTACGACTGGTGTATCGACGCCGCCCACAAGCCGCATGCCATGTGGATCATGGCCGCGGTCGCCTTCGCTGAAAGCTCGTTCTTTCCGGTGCCGCCGGATGTGATGCTGATCCCGATGTCGCTGGCGAAGCCGCAGCGGGCCTGGCTGTTCGCCGGCGTCTGCACCGCGGCCTCGGTGGCGGGCGGCCTGGTCGGTTATGCCATCGGCGCGCTGCTCTACGACTCCCTCGGCCATTGGCTGATCCAGCTCTACGGCCTCGGCGACAAGGTCGAGGCGTTCCGGGCGTCCTATGCCGAGTGGGGCGCCGTCATCATCCTGCTCAAGGGATTGACGCCGATCCCCTACAAGCTGGTCACGATCACGTCGGGCTTCGCCGGCTATAATCTGTTTCTGTTCATCGTCTGCTCGATCATCGCGCGCGGCGGCCGCTTCTTCATCGCCGCGATATTGCTCAACCGCTATGGCGAATGGATCAGGGTGCGCATCGAGAGGCATCTCGGCCTGTGGGTGGCGATCGGCGCGGCCGTGCTGGTGGCCGGCTTCGTCATCGCCGTGAAGCTGATCTGATGCGGCCGCTGCGCCCGGGGCGGGGGGCGGGGGCGGCGCTGCTCGTCGTCGTCTCGGTGCTCTCTGCCGCCGCGGCATGGGCGCAAACGACGCCTTCCTTGGGGCTGCGAGAAGCGCCGCAACAGCCACCGCAGCAGGCGCCTGCCGTCCAGCCTGCGCCGCCCTCCAATCCGGGTCTGGTGGAGGAGCTTGGCAAGCTGTTCGAGAAGATGTCGATCATTCCGCTGAAACCTTCGGGTGATGCCCGCGCCGAGCCGCCGGCGGCCGGCAGCGATCCCACCGGCGCTGCCGCGGATCAGCCCGCCGCGACACCGGTGCAGCCCACTGGCCCGGTCGCGCCGAAGGGCGGCGCCGACACCAAAGACGTGCTGAAGGAGACCGGCGAGACCTTGTCGCGCCTCGCCAAGCCCTCGAGCATGATCACCGGGCGCTCGGTCTGCCCGATTGCCACCAACGGCACACCGGATTGCAAGCTCGGCGCCGACCGGCTGTGCCAGGGCAAGGGCTACAAGGACGGCAAGAGCCTCAACACCGACTCGGCGGAGACCTGCTCGGCCAGGGTGCTGATCCCGGGCCGGCAGCGCAAGCCGGGCGACTGCCGCACAGATACCTTCGTCACCTCGGCGCTCTGCCAATGACGCCTGCATGCCAGCGCCTCAACGCAAGACCGTGATCGGGCTTTTCCGGTCCCTCTGCGGGCGAATTGCCATCACGGCTTGATGTCGGGCATGCTCGCGATCACGAGCGTCTCCGCATTTCACAACGAGGAATTCCCATCCATGTCCATGCCCGCCTTGTTCAAGGGCCGCCTGTCGATCCCGGTGATCGGCTCGCCGCTGTTCATCATCTCCGTGCCCGACCTGGTGATCGCGCAGTGCAAGGCCGGCGTGGTCGGTTCGTTTCCGGCGCTGAACGCGCGCCCGGCGGCGCTGCTCGACGAATGGCTGGCGCGTATCACCGAGGAGCTTGCGGCCTACGATCGTGCACATCCCGAGCGTCCGTCGGCGCCGTTCGCGGTCAACCAGATCGTGCACCGCTCGAACAACCGGCTCGAGCAGGATCTCGCGCTGTGCGAGAAGTACAAGGTGCCGATGATGATCACCTCGCTCGGCGCGCGCGAGGAGCTGAACCAGGCGGCGCATGGCTGGGGCGGCATCGTCTTCCACGACGTCATCAATCAGTTCTTCGCCCACAAGGCGATCGAGAAGGGCGCCGACGGCCTGATCCTGGTCGCGGCCGGTGCCGGTGGCCATGCCGGCACGATCTCGCCGTTCGCCTTCGTGGCGGAGACCCGGAGCTGGTTCGACGGCCCCATCGCGCTGTCCGGCGCGATCGCGAACGGCCGCGCCATCCGCGCCGCGCGCGTCCTCGGCGCCGACTTCGCCTATATCGGCTCGGCCTTCATCGCCACCAAGGAGGCGAACGCGGTCGAAAGCTACAAGGACATGATCACCAAGTCCGGCGCCGACGACATCGTCTATTCGAACCTGTTCACCGGCGTGCACGGCAACTACCTGAAGCCGTCGATCGTCGCCGCCGGCCTCGATCCGGACAACCTCCCGACCTCCGATCCGTCGAAGATGAGCTTCGGCACCGATGCCTCGGGCGAGCGCGCCAAGCCGAAGGCCTGGAAGGAGATCTGGGGATCGGGGCAGGGCATCGGCGCCATCAAGGACGTGCTGCCCGCCGCCGAGCTGATCGCACGCTTCAAGAAGGAATATGACGAAGCGATCGATCCGCCGCTCTGAGCGGCTTCGCGCCGGACAGAAGAAAAGCGCGGCAGCCAGGGCTGTCGCGCTTTTTTTTGTCGAGGCCGCAACAGAGCGGGCGAGCTACTCCAGCTCGATCGCCTGGAACTTGCCGCGCTCGTCCAGCGCGGTGCCCCAGATCTTGTGCGAGGCCTGGTGTTCGGCGCGGCCGAAGCCGAGCTTGGCGCCGAGACCGAGATCGATGTCACGCATGTTCTCCAGCGTATCGATCAGCGCCTCGGTGTCGAGCTGCGGGCCAACCCGGCGCAGCGCCTGGATCAGCACGTTGGCCGAGACGTAGCCTTCGAACGACACGTAGGACGGTGCCTCGCCCGGGAAGTACTTCTCCAGTGCGCTCTTGTATTCGAGCACGGCGCTCGAATAGCCGCCGACGGCCGGCACCACCTGGGTGACGATCACGCCGCTGGCATAGCGCGGGCCGAGCAGCATCAGCTCGTCGGAGAGCTCGGTCGAACCCACGAAGGAGACGTTGGTGTAGATCATGTGCGGGAACAGATCGCGCGTCTTCTCGATGAACTTCGCGGCGGCGCGATAGGTTGCGACCATGACGATCGCCTTGGGCGGGTTCTTCAACGCCCTCAGCTGGTTGACCGCGTCGTCGACGTCGACCGTGTTGCGCTTGTAGTTGAGGCGCAAGATGGACGTGTCGGCAAGGCCGAGCGTGCGGAAGGCCTTGGCCACACCGGAGAAGCCTGCATCACCATAGGCGTCCTGCTGCGCGAACACGGCAATGTCCTTGGCCGGCAGGCGGCGCAGCTTGACGAGGTAGCGCACGACGGTGTCGGTCTCTTCCGCGTAGCTGGCGCGATAGTTGAATACGTAGCGATCCGGCGGATCGTTGCGCAGCAGGTTGGCGCCGGTGAACGCGCCGTAGAACAGCACGCGACGCTGCAGGGCGTAGGGCATCGCCACGGCAGAAGTTGGGGTGCCGACGTTGCCGACGAAGCCGAACACCTTGTCCTTCTCGTAGAGCTGCTTCATCGCGTCCAGCGTCCGCGACGGCTCGTAGCCGTCGTCGGCCGAATAGAGCCGCAGCGAGCGCCCGGCGATGCCGCCGGCGTCGTTGGCGCGGTTGAAGGCGGCCTCGATGCCCATCTTCATCTGGCGGCCGAGCTCCTTGGCAGCGCCGGAGAACGGAGCGGCGATGCCGAAGCGGATCTCGTTGGCGGTGACGCCCTGGACGTTGGTCGTGGACGCCGGCGGCAGCGTCGCGGTCGGTGCCGTCGCGGCGACAGCCGCGGACGGGGCGATCACCCCGGCGAGGCTGGTGGCGGTCTGGCTCGGCGCGCTTTGCCCGAGCGAGCGCTCGAGCTCGGCGAGCTGGCGGCCCGCGGAGTTACAGTCGGTCTGAGCCGCCCCGACGCGGTTGCGTCCATCGGCGACGTAGCCGTTGAAGACGCGGGTGAGCTCGTCACGATCCGAGCCGCCGGTGGAGGCCTCCCGGATCACCTCGCGAAACTTGTCGACAATGGCCTGAACGCGGCCCTGGTCGATCGCCTGACAGGCGGATGCTGCTCCCACGATCGGCCCGACCCGGCTCGCAAGATTACGCACCACATCCGCATTGGTGCCCGCCGCGCTGGCGGGCGTTGCGAGCAATGCCGCAACCAAGAACACGCTACAACGAAAGTTCATTGCCACTATCCCACTTTGGACCCCATCCAGGTCTTCCGCCTGGTGAATTGACGCCGTGTCTGCGACGGAGAAGACATAAGACCGTCACCATGCACAGACCAGCCTTTCCTAAGAGCATGACCATTTCGGTAACCCGACACGCCTTTTTCCGATCATACTTTAGGACCTGCTAACGAAACGTCTTCACCAGTTCTTCCCCTTCGAAGCTAATTCTACTCAAGTTCGATTGCCTGATACGTGCCGGTTTCGTCGAGTGCGGTGCCCCAGATCTTGTGCGAGGCCTGGTGCTCCGCGCGTCCAAATGCGAGCGTCGTGCCGAGGCCGAGATCGAGGCTGCGCATCGATTCGAGCGTGTCGATCAGCCGCTCGGTGTCGAGCGGATTGGTCTGCTTCAGCGCCTGGATCAAAATCGTCGCCGAGATATAGCCTTCGAGTGACGTGTAGTCCGGTGCCTCGCCGGGCGCGTATTTGGCCAGGGCGTTCTTGTAGTCGAGCACGAGGCTTGAGTAGCCCGAAACCGCCGGCACGCCCTGCGTCACGATGACGCCGTTGGTGAAGCGCGGGCCGAGCAGCTTGAGCTCCGTCGCGAGCGAGGTCGAGCCGACGGCGGACACGTTGGCGTAGATCAGGCCCGGCACCGCGTCGCGCGTCTTCTCGATGAACTTCGCAGCGGCGCGATCGGTCGCGACCATGATGATCGCCTTGAGTCCCGGCTTGTGCGCCTTGACCTGATTGACCGCCTCTTCCACGTCCATCGTCGCGCGCGGATAGTTGATGCGCGTCACGGTATCGCCGATGTTCAACTGTCGGTAGGCCTTCGCGACACCGGTGTAACCGTCGTCGCCGAATGGGTCCTGCTGGGTGAACACGGCGATCTGCTTGGGCGAGACGCGCTTCATCCTGATCAGGTAGCGCACCAGCGCGGCAGTCTCCTCGGCGTAGCTCGCCCGATAGTTGAAGACGTAGCGATCCGGCGGATCGCGTCGCACCACGGCTGCGCCGGTGTTCGGCGCGAAGAACAGCGTGCGCCGCTCCAGCGCATAGGGGATCGCCACCTGCGAGTTGGCGGTGCCGACGTTGCCGATGAAGCCGAACACCTGCTCCTTGTCGTAGAGCTGCGTCATCGCCGCCAGCGTGCGGTTCGGATCGTAGCCGTCGTCCGCCGCCACGAGACGGAGCATGCGCCCGTTGACGCCGCCGGCATCGTTGGTGCGTGCGAACGCGGCCTCGATGCCCTGGCGCATCTGACGCCCGGTCTCCTTGCGGATGCCGGAGAACGGCAGGACCATGCCGAAGCGGATCTCGCGGTCGGTGATGCCGCGCACGGGGCCGGCGGTGACGGCGCCGGTCGTCGTTTCGGCCTTGACCGGTGTGATCGGGGCCGTCGCCGCAGCCGGCTCGCCGAGCGAGCGTTCGAGCTCCGTCAGTTGCCGCTCCGCGGCCGCGCAGGTCGCCTGCGAGGCGCCCGTACGACTACGGCCCTCGGCGATGTAGCCATTGAAGCTGCGGGTCAGCTGATCGCGCTCGCCGTCATTCCTCGTCGCCTGGCGGATGGCTTCGCGGAATTTGTCGACCATGCCCTGGACGCGGCCCTGCGCGATGTCCGGGCAGGCGGAGGCCTGTCCCACGATCGGCCCAACCCGGCTGCCGAGCTCCCTGACGACGTCGGGAGCCGCCGCCAGAGCGGGGCTGAAGGGAGCTGCGAAAACACTCCCGATGATCAACGTGGACCAACGCACGGCCATCGAACCTTCCACCTGCTCAGCCTGTTTCAAACCCTCTTCGTTCTACTATTCGTGGCATTTCGAATTAATGTCGGGTTTCTCTGTCGCTCTTTTGTCGTGGTAGTCGAGGCCGTCGCGCCTCCAGCGGTATCCTATTCAAGTTCGACGGGTTGGTAGGTGCCGCTGTTGTCAAGCGCCGTGCCCCAGATCTTGTGCGAAGCCTGGTGTTCGGCGCGGCCGAAGCCGAGCTGCGTGCCGAGGCCGAGATCGACGTTGCGCATGTTCTCGAGCGTCTCGACCAGTTGCTCGGTATCGAAGTTCGGACCGGCGCGCTTCAGTCCCTCGATCAGGATGCTCGCCGCGATGTAGCCCTCGAGCGAGGTGTAGTCGGCCGGCTCGCCCGGGGCATATTTCGCAAGTGCGGTCTTGTATTCGAGCACCAGGCTCGAATAGCCGGAGACGCCGGGCACGGTCTGGCTGACGATCACGCCCTCGGCGTAGCGCGGTCCGAGCAGCATCAGCTCGCTGGCGAGCGCCGAGCCGGCAACCGCCGAGATGTTGGCGAAGATGACGCCCGGAAATACGCCCTGGGCCTTCTCGATGAACTTGGCGGCGGCACGCGTCGTTGCCAGCATCACCACCGCCTTGACCGGGGTCTTCAGCAGCTTCAGCTGATTGATGGCGTCGTCGACCTCGACCGTGTTGCGCGGATAGTTGACCCGCACGATCGAATTGTCGCTCACCCCGAGCGTCCGGAATGCCTTTGCCACGCCGGCGAAGCCCGCGTCGCCGAAGGCGTCGTTCTGCGCGAACACGACGATCTGGCGCGGATGCAGCCTTCGCATCTTCACGAGATAATGGACCAGCGCGTCGGTCTCCTCGGCATAGCTCGGCCGGTAGTTGAAGACGTAGCGGTCGGGCGGATCGTGGCGCACGACGTTGGCGCCGGTATAGGGCGCGAAGAACAGCGTGCGGCGCTCGAGCGCGTAGGGGATGGCGACCGCGGCGGTGGCCGAGCCGAAATTGCAGATATAGCCGAACACCTGCTCCTTCTCGTAGAGCTGCTTCATCGCATCCAGCGTGCGCGCGGGATCGTAGCCGTCATCGGCGGTGACGAGCTTGAGCATGCGGCCGTTGACGCCGCCGGCCTCGTTGGCGCGATTGAACGCCGTCTCGACGCCGATCTTGAGCAGTCGCCCGCTCTCCTTCACCGGTCCGCTGTAGGGAATGACCATGCCGAGCTTGATCTCGCTCTGCGTCACCCCGCGCACGTTGCCGGCCGGCGGCAGCAGTTGCGCCGGGACGGTCGCGGCCTGCGCCGTCGCAGGTCCGATGCTCACGGCAGGCAGGTTCGCGCGCGCCGGAGGCGGCGCTGCGATGGATCGTTCGAGATCGGCAAGCTGCCGGTCGGCGCCGCCGCAATCCATCCGGCCTGACGTGACAAGGCTGCGGCCTTCGGCCACATAGCGGTCGAGCAGGCGCGTCAGCTCGTCACGGTCGGCCTCGCTGGACGCGGCCTCGCGGATGACGAGCTGGAATTTCTCGATGATGGCCTGGATGCGCGGCCGGGCGATGTCGCGGCACGCGAGTGCTGCGCCAATGATCGGGCCGACGCGGCTGCCGAGCTGGCGCGCCACGCTCACACTCTCGCCGGGCGCGGCAACGGCCTCGCCGGCCACGAGGGACGCGAGCAGGATGGCTGCCACACGGGCGTGAGCCAGCGGACGGCGTGCTGCCGCTTTCTGCGGTAGGACGTCGATCATCGTCGCCTGTGAAGTGTTGGAAGCTGGATCAGTCGTAGAGGGTTAGCGAACCCGCTCCATCTGACCCGTCTTCTGGTTCCACTGCATGAACTGCTGCAGCATGGGCTTTTCGGGATTGTCGGAATCTGCCGCGGGCTCCGGAGCGTCCGCGAGCAGCGACTTGAACTGCGACAGCGCCGGGGCGGCCTGAGCCTCGACCCGCTCCGGCAGCGCGCTGGTCTGATCCGCCTTGGCGTCCTGCACGTCGGCGGCGACCGGCGGCAGCGTCTTCATCGACTGCACGGCGGCGACGAAGGACGAACTCGCGTCGGGCTGGCGCCACACCGGCACGATGTTGACGAAGAACAGCGCGACGACGGCGGCGACGCCGGTTGCGGCGGCGAAGCGGCCGGCCACCTTGAACACGACCGAGCGGCGGTCGCGCTCGCGCTCCAGATCCGGCGGCTCGCGCATGACCTGGGGATTCAGCGATTGGCGAAGGGATTCGAACACGGCGGTCTCCAGGCGAGCATCGAGCGGTCCTTGCTGTCCCGAAGCGGGACGCTCGGCCGCCTCCGCTGCCTTGGCATTGTCACCGACGAGAGATAGACGCGCGGCTTCCGGACGTTCGCGCAGCCACCGCGGTGCATAGTGCAGCGGGTCCTGCGGGTTCATCGGATTCTGTTCACTCAACGAACTCATACGCTACTCCTCTGACGCTCGATTCCGGTAAACTGATACGCTTCTGCCACGGTCGTATGAGAGCTAGTTTCAAACGAAGAGCGGGAGCGGTTCTGCCACTTCAGATCACACGGAATCATTTGCAGAATCAGACGTTTCGCGTCGATCAGCGATCGCACGCCAGCAGTCCCTTCCTGCAAGGCGCCGTGGCACGTTTGCCGTGCCTTGGGCGCCTCTATCGATCCCATGCCCCGCCCCCTGACGAGTGTCAATCGATCGGAACTTCCTAAAGCCGTCGGTTCCGAATTATATGTACGTTAAAGTTATCATCATGATGTGATTAAAATGAGGCATGACAGGTCTTGACGCAGATGCTCATGAATTGCGTCTCATTGATGCCAATATTGCGCCTTGATTCGATCATCATCGAACTATGTCGGGCGGGCCGCTGTCGATTTTTGAGCGGCTTAGCGTCGATTTAACCATCCGTTAACCATCTGGCGCCGACAGTTAACCAATCACTAAGAAGGGTTGGGTCGGATGGTCATGAGTGCCAGCGCTGAAACGGTGCGTCCTGTTATTCGTCTGCGCGGGCGCTCCTACGTCGCCTTCGTGTTTTCGCCGGTTGTGCCGATTGCCGATTGGCTGGCTGAGCTCGATGCAACGCTCGCGGGCTCGCCCGGCTTCTTCGTCGGCAAGCCGATCGTGCTCGATCTCTCGGCGCTGGATCTGAGCCCGCTCGCCATCACCCATCTCATCAAGAGCATCGAGTCGCGCAACATCCGCGTGCTCGGCCTCGAAGGCGTCGAGCAGGGGCGGCTGTCGCTCGGCATGCCGCCCTTGTTGTCCGGCGGCCGTCACTGCGCCGTGCAGGAGATCGAGCCGGAGAAGCCACAGCTGCAGCAGCCGACCTCGCTGCTGCTCGACCAGCCCGTACGCTCGGGCCAGTCGATCGTGTTTCCCGATGGCGACGTCACCGTGCTCGGCGCGGTGTCGTCGGGCGCCGAGATCGTCGCCGGCGGCTCGATCCACGTCTACGGCGCGCTGCGTGGCCGCGCGATGGCCGGTATCAACGGCAACGCGGCGGCGCGCATCTACTGCCAGAAGATCGAGGCCGAGCTGGTCGCGATCGACGGCTACTACCAGACCGCCGAGCAGATCGACGCCGCGTTGCGCGGCCGGGCCGTGCAGGCGCGGCTCGAAGGTCATTCCATGAAGATCGTTGCATTGAACTGAGTAGCAGGAGGATTCGTGACATGTCGAAAGTACTCGTAGTGACGTCGGGCAAGGGTGGCGTCGGCAAGACCACCACGACGGCGGCGATGGGCGCGGCGCTGGCGCAGGCCGGCGAGAAGGTCGTCGTCGTCGATTTCGACGTCGGCCTGCGCAACCTCGACCTGGTGATGGGCGCGGAGCGCCGCGTCGTGTTCGATCTCATCAACGTGGTGCATGGCGTCGCCAAGCTGCCGCAGGCCCTGATCCGCGACAAGCGGCTGGAGAATCTGTGGCTGCTGCCGGCCTCGCAGACCAAGGACAAGGACGCGCTGACCGAGGACGGCGTCGGCCGCGTCATCACCGAGCTGCGCAAGACATTCGACTGGGTGATCTGCGACAGCCCGGCCGGCATCGAGCGCGGCGCGATGCTCGCGATGCGCTATGCCGACGAGGCGCTCATCGTCACCAATCCGGAAGTATCGTCGGTGCGCGATTCCGACCGCATCATCGGCATGCTCGATTCCAAGACCGTGCGCGCCGAGAACGGCGAGCGCGTCGAGAAGCACATCCTCATCACCCGCTACGATGCGGGCCGTGCCGCGCGCGGCGAGATGCTGTCGATCGACGACGTGCTGGAGATCCTGGCGACGCCGCTGCTCGGCATCGTGCCGGAGAGCCAGGACGTGCTGCGCGCCTCCAATGTCGGCTGCCCGGTGACGCTCAACAGCCCGGCCAGCGCGCCGGCGCGCGCCTATCACGATGCAATGCGCCGCCTGCTCGGCGAGGAGGTCGAGATGCAGATCCCGACCGAGCGCAAGGGCCTGATGAACCTGCTCCTGGGACGGAGGGCTGCATGAGTGTGCTGCGGCTCTTTACGGGGCGTGCGGCCTCCGCGCCCGTCGCGCGGGAGCGGCTGCAGATCCTGCTCGCGCATGAGCGCAGCCTGCGCGGCCAGCCCGATCTCCTGATGCAGCTGCGCGAGGAAATCCTCGCCGTGGTTTCGCGCCATGTGGTACTTGATCCGGACAAGGTCATCGTTCGCATGGACCGGGGAAAGCATGTCTCGACGCTCGAGGTCGACATCGAACTGCCCAATGGCGCCGACCGCGCCTTTGCCAGCGCCGGCTGAGACGTGGCGAGGCGCGCGCTGATGCGGCCGATCTTCCGCATCGCGGACAATCGGGTCGCCGTCAGCTCCGATGCTGCGGGACCATGGGATCCGACCATGCAACATGGGTCTGCGCCATCGGCGCTGGCCGTGTGGGCGGCCGAGCGCATTCCCACGAAGTCGCCGATGCGCATCGCCCGCGTCACCATCGACCTGATGCGCCCGGTGCCGCTCGCAGAGCTCCTCATCGAGACCGAGGTGCTGCGCGAGGGGCGCAAGATCCAGCTCTGCGCCGTGCGCTTGCGCGCCGGCGACACGGTGGTCGTCACGGCGACGGTGCTCAAGATCAGGCAGGATGCGGTGCCGCTGCCGGACGATGTCGGCGAGCTGCCGGTCGATCTGGTCGGCCCCGACGAGGCGCTGCCGGAGCCGGCTGATTTCTCGACCAGCCCCTTCGTGCGCGGCATGACGCTCCGCGCCGCGCGCGGCCGCTTCGGCGTCAAGGGACCGGGCGCGATCTGGTACCGCGTCGACTGGCCGCTCGTCGACGGCCATGCCGTATCGCAGGCGATGCGCGCCGTGGTCGCGAGCGACTTCTGCAACGGCACCTCGGCCGCGCTCGACTTCCACAGCTACACGTTCCTCAATGCCGACCTCACCGTGAACATGGCCCGCGAGCCGGTCGGCGACTGGATTCTGCTCGACGCCGAAAGCTGGATCGGCCCGGACGGCGCCGGGCTGGCGATGGCGCGATTGGGTGATGCGAGAGGCTATTTCGGCCGCGTGGTGCAGAGCCTGGTGATCGAGAAGCGGTGAGGGGGCGGTCCGCCGTCCGTATCTCGTTCATAGCGGGTTGGTGAACTGATCACCGCACCAGTGCTGCTTCGCTTCCAACGGCGCGCCGCGGCGAGGTGTCATGAGGTTGCGCCGGTGATCGGCGGTTGCTTGCTTCGTTACGGGTGAACCAATCAACCCTGCGCCAAGCTCCGCTGCGCCCGCTCGCGGGGGAGAGGGGGCGCCACGCACACCGCCGCTGGAGCGGCCCCCTCCCTAGCCCTCCCCCGCAAGCGGGAGAGGGAACGCACTGCCGTTGTTGCGACTGAACGAGTCCGACCACGAATGATCTCGCTCTCACGCTGCGCGCACCGTGCCGAGGAAGCGCCCGACCTCCAGCTTCAGCCGGTTGCTATCCTGCGACAGCGACTGCGCCGCCGACAGCACCTGGGACGAGGCCGAGCCGGTTTCGCTGGCGCCATGCTGCACCTCGGTGATGTTGGACGACACTTCGTGCGTGCCCTGTGCCGCCTGCTGGATGTTGCGCGAGATCTCCTGCGTCGCTGCGCCCTGCTCCTCGACCGCCGCGGCGATGGTCGAGGAAATCTCGGACAGCCGTTCGATGGTGCCGCTGATCTCCCTGATGGCGCCGACCGACTCCTGGGTCGCCGCCTGGATGCCGGAGATCTGCTGGCCGATCTCGCCGGTCGCCTTGGCGGTCTGCTCGGCCAGCGCCTTGACCTCGGAGGCGACCACCGCGAAGCCGCGGCCGGCTTCGCCGGCGCGCGCCGCCTCGATGGTGGCATTGAGCGCGAGCAGGTTGGTCTGCCCGGCAATGGTGTTGATCAGCTCGACGACGTCGCCGATGCGCGCTGCGGCCTTGGACAACTCGCCGACGCGGTCGTTGGTCTTGCGCGCCTGGTCGACGGCCTCGTTGGCCATCCGCGCGGATTCCTGCACCTGCCGGCTGATCTCGGTGACCGACGAGCTCAGCTCCTCCGTGGCGGATGCGACCGACTGCACGTTGGCGGTCGCCTGCTCGGATGCGGCCGCGACGGTGGTGGTGCGCTGCTGTGTGCGCTCGGCGGTCGAGGTCAGCGTCGTGGCCGACGCTTCGAGCTCGGTCGAGGCCGAGGAGACCGTGTTGATGATCTCTCCGACCGCGCTCTCGAAGCTGTTGGCCAGGTCATGCATGTCGCGCTTGCGCCGCTCGACGGCGAGCTTCTCGGCCTCCGCCTGCTCGGCGCGCAGTTTCTCGGTCTCGATGGCGTTGTTCTTGAACACCAGCACGGCGCCCGCCATGTTGCCGATCTCGTCCTTGCGGTCGGTGCCGGGAATCGGCGCCGCCATGTCGCCGCCGGCGAGCCGGCGCATCGCCTCCGTCATCGCCGTGATCGGGCGCGACACGCCGGCCACGATCAGGTAGCCCATCGCGATGCACAGCAGCGCCGCCAGTGCGATCACACCCAGAATCCAGGCGCGCGAGGACAGATAGACCGCGGCGCCCTTGTCGGCTTCCTTCTTGCCCTGCTCGACGTTCCAGGCGAGGTCCTGTTCCAGCGCCTTGCGGGCCAGCACGAAGTCGTCGCGCAGCTTGCCCATGAAGAACGCGGTTGCGGCGTCGACCTGGTTCTTGCGTGACAGTTCGAGCAACTGCTTGCTGTCGTCGAGATAGGCGGTCCACGGCGTCTTGAACGCAGCCACCAGCGCCTTCTCCTCCGACGTCGTCACCGTCGGCTCGTAGAGGCGCCAGGCCTTGTCGAACAGCTCGAGGCTTTCGGCGATCTGCCGTTCCTGGATTGCCTTTTCGTCGGCCGTGGTCGCCAGCAGGAACTGACCCTGCCGGGCACGATATTGCTCGATCGATTTGGAGATGGTTCCGAGCCATCCGGTCGCCGGCAGCCAGTTGTCGCGCACTTCCGCAGCCGAGCCGTTCACGCTACCGAGACGATCGATCGAGAAGCCGCCGAGCCCCATCGCCGTGATCAGCACGATGCCGAACGCCAGCAGGACCTTGTTGCGAATGGACAGGTTGGAAAACGACGGCATCTGCGACTCCGGCTTCGATAGGTCCAGGGATTGGGTGCAGCCGGCTCGAAGAGAGCGCGTTGCTGCAAATCGGCGCGACGAGCGCTCGTCGGTGAGGCGTCATGGTCCGCGCGTGCGGCTGATTTGGCCGGGGAGTTATAAAGATTGCTCTAAACTTGAGCAGACCAGGATAGCCGTATAAATACGGCGCGCTGCGAACTACACGCAGATGGAACTACGCGCAGCTGAACGGAACAAGCGTCATGGCGAAATCAACGAAGGCTGAAGGTGCCGGCGAGGGGAGCCAGTCTCCGTCGGAACTGATCGACGTCCGGATCAAGCAACTCGGTGACTGGCGCGGCGTCACGCTCGGCCATGTGCGTGATCTCATCAGACAGGCCGATCCCGATATCGTCGAAGAATGGAAGTGGCGCGGCGTTCCCGTGTGGTCGCATGGCGGCATCGTTTGCACCGGCGAAACCTACAAGGCGGCTGTGAAGCTCACCTTCCTCAAGGGAGCTTCGGTGCCTGACCCTTCCGGCCTCTTCAACGCCAGCCTCGACGGCAACACCCGCCGCGCCATCGACCTTCACGAAGGCGACGTGATCGACGAGGCGGCGTTCATGGCGCTGATCCGCGCCGCGGTTGCGCTGAATGGGACGAAGCGGAGCGGTCGGAAAGCGTAGCAGGGTCGGCGCAGCAGCGGACGGCAATCCTCACGCGTCGCTGCCCGCCCGGGCTCGCGAGCCAACGGGCCGCTGCGCATGCGCGGCGCGATGACAGGCTTAGCGAAGCACTCCCGTTGCAGGAAACGGTCGAGCACCTGACGAACTCGCTGGAGTTGCGCCGCGCAGCGAAACCGGCTATTCAGCGCCACCCCAACTTCAACGCAGGAGGCGACGATGTCCAGACTCGCACGCTTCCCGGGCTCGCTGCGCGATCATTGACGCGGCCACCGGGATGATTGTCCCGGATATGATCTGACTCTTTCACAACTCATCGAAAAGCCCGCGGCCCTCCTGGCCTGCGCTTGAACACGTGTGTCATGACATCTCATCCTCTGCTGACTCCCCGCCGGGAGCCGGTGCGTTCTTCGTTGTGTGAACGTCGGCTGCGGCGCTATGCGTCTCGTTTCCAGTCCCGCGTCGCTGCGCTGGCGCAGCGCCATCCGCATCTCGCCGACCTCGCGCTGAGCTTTCCGGCGCTGTTGTTCGCGGTGGCGGTGCCGCGCAAACAGGTTGACCCGGAGTCGGCGATTGCTCGCGTGATCGCGGGACGCTCGCTTGCCGAGGCGGCCGCCGCGGCGGGCTTGCCAATGTGGCTGCGCAAGCTGCCGCCGGAGGCGTTCGTTTGTCCGATCCCGCGGCTGCCGGATGGCGATCTGTTCCGCAGGCAGATCGGCAATCACTTGCCGCGCTCGCCGAAGCTGATGCCGATATGGCTGCAACTCGTCTCGGAGATGGCGACCATCGCCCATGAGGCCGCCGCCGTCTGGATCGCGCGGGAGTACATCCGTGCGCCGAAGGCCGTGAACAGCGACCGCGTGCATCTGCTCGCCCTGTGGATCTGGTTCTCTGGCCAGCCCGGCCGTCTCGCCCACGATCTCATCGACCGGCCGTGGACGCCGGACATGGGGCTCGATGCCGCAATCACTGCCGCATCCAATTGGCGCGGTCGGATCTCGCTGCATCTCAATCTCGGTCAATTGCCGATCAGCGACATGTGGCTCGATCCCGGCCGGGTCGGGGACTATGAGTTCAGGCCGCTCGACAAGATTCCGGATCTGGTCGACGAAGCGGCCGCCATGCGCAATTGTGTCCGCACCTACGGCGCTGACATCGTCCACAACCGCTCGCGGCTGTGGAGCGTCCGTCACCGGGGTGAACGCGTCGCGACGCTGGAGGTCGGCCGCCACTGGCGCGATCCTTTGCTGAACATCGTCCAGCTCAAGGGGGCCGGAAACGCGGCCGCGTCGCACGACCTGTGGTGGATCGCGCGACGCTGGCTGCATCTGCACGATCTCTCACAGATCAAGCCGGCCAGGATGAAGTGGGGCCAGGCGCCGCTCGACCACGTCACTTGGCGCGCGCTGTGGCGGCCCTATTGGCTTGCAAAAAGCCGGATTCCCGACTGGCTGCCGCTCGCGCCTTCGCGCGACGCGTTCGGTGCGCTGTGATGAAGCCGCGCGTCGGCGCGGCCGCGCTGGACCCGACGAACGACTCGGGCAGTATCCCGGCCATCGCGCAGAGCGGGGCCATGAACCGACGGAGGTGATTTGCCCGACGAGCGGACTCTCTCACATTCACCGTGGTTCGAGGGCCGCCCCGCGCAGCGGAAACCGCGTGCGCCGAATGTGAAATTCGGCAACGCCTTCAAGCCGATTTGGCCTGTCCAGATCCTCGACGAAAAATATTCGACTTTGCATTATCAGAAATATCTGTTTTCCTCTTCTCATCCCGCCTCACTGACGAGGGGCGCTTCGCGAACGTCACGACGCGTTGGGGTGGGAGGCGGTGGCCGCGACGGGCGCAGCGTGCTCCAAGCATGCCGACGTACGTCTCGTCGCGGACGGTGAAGTCGCAGGGTCCTGGCCTCCCGACGCTGAGGTCAAGTTTCGTGAGATCGCCCAGGGGCATCTTGCGGGACGACGGTGGCAAACAAGCCCGGTCGCCGGGGAGACTGCGTATAATCCGTCAACCCATCGCGCAGGGAAGGCCGGGTCGATCCGGCCGAACCTGTGGTTCTGCCGCGTGCTTTTTGCTGCACGCGGACCGCAGGCCTCGGTCGAGGCCTGGCCTTCCCTGCACCCTCCGTCTGATGGAGGGGAGGACGTCAGCAAGACTCGGACGCCGATGCGCCGCGAGATGGCGATGTCATGTTTGCAGATCGTGCAACAGACGTTCAGGTCGATTTGAGCGGCGCATATCGGTCGAGGGTGACCTATTGGATTCCGGCGCCTCGGGCCACGCAAATAGTGTCGTCCCCGCGAACGCGGGGACCCATAACCACAGGACGTTGTATGAGGCTCGCCTGCCGCGACATCCGCGCTCACCACGCCCTCCTGTGGTTATGGATCCCGGGTCGCGCTTCGCTTGCCCGGGACGACAGCGGAGTGCGGCGGCTGCGAGCAGGGCTAACCAGACATTCGCGCCGTCGTTTCGTCTGGTCTCGATCAATGAATGGTTCGCCGTCATTGCGAGGAGCGCAGCGACGAAGCAATCCAGAGTCCCGCGATGACCCGGGATTGCTTCGCTTCGCTCGCAATGACGACGACCACCGAAGCCGCGCTGCCGTGCCGCTACCCCACCATCCGCCCGCGTCCCTCCCAGTACCGCGCGCGCAACACCTTCTTGTCGATCTTGCCGACGCCGGTGACCGGCAGCTCCTGCACGAACTCGACGCGCTTCGGCGCGTGCGCGGAGCCCTTGCGGGCTTTCACCAGCTCGATCAGCTCGCTGGCGTCGATCTGCGCGCCGGCGCGCGGCACCACGATGGCGGTGACGGCTTCGCCCCATTTGTCGTCGGGCACGCCCACCACGGCGCACATCGCCACATCGGCGTGCTGCGTCAGCACATCCTCGATCTCGCGTGGGAAGATGTTGAAGCCGCCGGAGACGATCATGTCCTTCTTGCGGTCGAGGATGTACATGTAGCCGCGCTCGTCGCGGCGGGCGATGTCGCCGGTGTGCAGCCAGCCGTTCTTCAGGGTCTCGGCGGTGGTGTCCGGCCGCTTCCAATATTCACTCATCACATGCGGCGCGCGCACGCAGATCTCGCCGGCCTCGCCCTGCGCAACCTCCTGATCATTGTCATCGAGGATCTTGACCTCGCAGGCCGCGATCGGGAAGCCGCAGGACAGGAACAGCTCCGGCTGCTTCGGATCGTGGTCGGCCTTGCGCAGCACCGACACCGGATAGCATTCGGTCTGGCCGTAGAGCTGCGAGAACACCGGGCCGATGCGCTCGATGCCTTCGACGAGCCGCGTCGGCGACATCGCCGAGGCGCCATACAGCACAAGCTCGAGCGAGGAGAGATCGGTCCTGGCCAACGCGGGATGATCGAGCAGCACGTAGATCATCGTCGGCACGAACAGCGTGAAGTTGATGCGCTCGCGCGCGATCGTCGCCAGCACCGCCTCGGGATCGAAGCCCTTCAGCATGTGAACCGTGCCGCCGCGCATCAGGGTCGGCAGCACCTTGGTGCCGGCGACATGGCTGATCGGGGCGACCGTCAGGTAGCGGGCGCGCTCCGGAATCTCGAAATCGGCGAGGATCGCGGTGGCGAAGCCGCCATATTCCTGGTGATGACGCAGCGCGCCCTTCGACTTTCCGGTGGTGCCGCCGGTGTAGTTCAAGGTCGCGATGTCCTCGGGCGTGGCGAAGTTGCGCGCGGTGGCGTGGCCGGACTGCTCGATCGCGGCGAGGAGGTCGGCGCCGTAGCCGGCTGCGCCAAGCGTGAACACGTGGCGCAGGCCGCCCGAGCGCGCGGCCAGCTCGCCGCCGCGGTCGTGGAACGCGGCGGCATCGATCACCAGCACCTGCGATTCGGAATCGGCGAGCTGGAACAGCTGATCGTCCAGCGAGCCCAGCGGATGCAGCCAGGTGATGGCGAGCCGCGACAGCTGCGCCGCCGTGCCGGCGCACCAGGCATCGGCGCGGTTCGCGCTGAGGAACGCGACGCGTGTTCCCGGCGGCAGGCCGAGCCGCATGAACACGCGCTGCATGCGGCCGATGAGGTCGGTCGCGCCCTGATAGGTCAGCGATCCGCCAGGCCAGCTGAAGGCGGTGCGCGACGGATGACGCGACAGCGTGAGCAGGGTCTGCTCACAGACGACCGGAAACGAATGAAGCTGTGGGCTCATGGACGATCCTTCCGAGATGCCGCGATCGTTGTTGCGTCGCGTGGCTTGTTGCCGACGCTATCAGAAAGCCGATCGCGCTCAAGGTGCGCTTGTCGTCCTCGGAACATCGCTGCGCGCGCCGCGTTGCCCGGCCGAACAACAACGGAGCAAGGCCATGCGCACCTCGACAGCTTTTTTTGCGGGAGCCGGAACGGTTGCCATTGCCGTCGCGGCCGGTCTCGGCGGCGGGCTCATGATCGCGGAAGGCATGCATCCGAGATCGCCGGCGCTCGAGCAGGCCAAGCTCGAGCGTTCCGTGCCGGAGGCGCCGTCGCCAAGTCCGACGGTCACCTCGTATCTTGCGGCAACGCAGGCGGCTGCGATCACGCCGGTCAAGGTGGCGCCTGCCGCAACCGAGACGAGGCCCGTGACCCCGGTCTCGACCGATCCCTCGCCGGCGCCGCAAGCCGCCGCAGCGGAGGCCACAGCGGCCTCTTCGGCGCCCGCCGGCACCCAGGCCGCCGCCGAGGACGTTCAGGACAAGGCCGCAGCGAAGCCCGAGGACGCCGATCTCAAGTCGCGCGGCGCCGAGCGCAAGCGCGCCGCGGAGCAGCGCCGCGCCGAGCGGCACCGGCAATATGTCGAGCGCCGGCGGCAGCGCCGCGAGCAGGATATGCGCGCCGTCGAGCAGGCGGTGCGCGATGACACGACGCCGCGCGCCTATGCGGCGCAGCCGGTCGGCATGGATGGACCGCGCTTCAGCTTCTTCGGCGACGATTGATCGCACGCGGCGGCGTCGTTATCCCTGAGCCGAACAATGATCGGGGAGGACGCGCCGTGCAGGAGACTCGATGGGCCGGGCTGCGGACGCGGCTGCGCCTGCCGCTGATCGCAGCGCCGATGTTTCTGGTGTCCGGGATCGAGCTGGTGAGCGCGGCCTGCGGGAACGGCGTGATCGGCGCGTTCCCGACCGTCAATTGTCGTACTCCCGATGAGCTCGATGCCTGGCTGCGCGAGATCGCCGATCGGCTCGCGCGCCACAGCGATGCCAGTCGGCGGGCGGCTGCGCCGCTCTGCCCGAACCTGATCGTGCACCATTCCAACGCGCGGCTGCAGGACGATCTCGCGGTGCTGTTGCGGCATCGTCCGGAGATCGTGATCACCTCGGTCGGCTCGCCGGCGAAGGTCGTTGCGCCCCTGCATGATGCGGGCGCGCTGGTGTTCGCTGACGTTGCCTCGATCCGTCATGCCGAGCGCGCGGTCGAGGCCGGCGCCGATGGCCTGGTGCTGCTCACGGCCGGGGCCGGCGGCCAGACCGGCTGGCTCAATCCATTCGCCTTCGTGCGCGCGGTCAGGGCGTTCTTCGATGGTCCCATCGTGCTTGCCGGCGGCATCAGCGACGGCGTCGCGCTGCGCGCGGCGGAGATGCTCGGCTGCGACCTCGCCTATATGGGCACGAAGTTCATCGCCACGCGCGAAAGCCTGGCCGATGATCGCTACAAGGCGATGCTGGTCGCGAGCTCGGCCGACGACGTGCTGCTGACGTCCGCCTTCACCGGCCTGCCGACCAGCATGCTGCGGCCGTCGATCGTCGCGGCCGGGCTCGACCCCGAGGCCTTGCCGGCGCGCGGCGCGATCGAGATCGGCAGCGACATCGACATTGCTGCGCGCGAGGCGCGGCCGAAACGCTGGCGCGACATCTGGAGTGCGGGGCACGCGACCTCTGGGGTGACCGACATTCCGTCCGTTGCCGAACTGGTCGCGCGCACGGCCGATGAGTACATGGGCGCCGGGTGGCCACGCTCGTGAGAAAACGTGATGTGTGTCCTTAAGGCACCATTAACCATCGGGTCCCACAATCCGCGGAGCTTGAACTTGGCGGAATCGTGCGATGGGCATCGGGCTACGGCAGGACAAAGAGCGGGCGACGCTTGAGGAGATCCGGATCCGTGTCGGGCATGCCCTGCAGCGGCATCCGCTGTGCCGCAACGTCCAGTTCGACATCATGAGCGTTCCCCGCACCGCCCGCGGCGGGAACTGGACCATCAGCCTGCATTCGGTGGAACCGGCGGCGCTTTGGGAGGCCTCCGACATCGTTGCCGACATCCAGGCCGCGTACGATCTGCTGATCCCGGCCGAGCTGTCTTCGGCGGCGTGAAAAAAATATCCGTCATGTTCACAGGGCGGAATGGTGGCCGGCGTGTTTCTGTGGCATCGTAAAGCCTTAATTAACTCCCACTTTTCGGCAAAGTGCGGCTTTCCGCCGGGATACGGAGAATTGCGTGACGAAGTCGATCGCTTTTGTCGCTTTGCTGGGCGTGCTGATCGCAGGCGCGGCCGTGACGAGCGTCCTGATGCAGGACAGCGTGCCTTCGGCCGGTGCGATGATGCCGCCCGTGGTGGCGAAGAGCCCGCTCTCCAACCGTGAAGCCAAGGGCGACCGCCTGGCGATGGTCACACTTGCGGCCCCCGAGGTGCAGCAGCCGAGTGCCGCCCCGAAGACGACTCTCCGCCAGGCCTATGCCTATGCGCCGTCCGAGGCCGAAATGGCCAAGGCGTCGGCCGCTGCGGTCGTTGCTGCCGAGCCGGTGGTGCCGAAGTCCAAGATTCTCGCCCGGAGCGAGCCGACGCCGGCGCCGCTAAAGCCCGAGGTGCAGAAGGCCTATTCGCTGCTGTCGGACGGCCAGATCGCCGGCATCAAGGAGCGGCTGCGGCTCTCGTCGAGCCAGGAATATTATTGGCCGGCGGTCGAGACCGCGCTGCGCGCCGTCGCCCGTAAGATCCACGCCGGACGGCAGGGCGCGGCGAAGCCGGGCGCGGTGGCGCTCGATCCGGATTCGGATGAGGTGCAACAGCTGAAGTCGGCCGCGATGCCGCTGCTCTGGCAGTTGCGCGAGGACCAGAAGGACGAAGTGCGGCGGCTTGCGCGCACCATCGGCCTCGACAAGGTCGCAGCTGCGATCTGATCCGGGCGATCCCTGCCGTGAACACGTCAAAAGGCCGCGCATTGCGCGGCCTTCGCTGTTCGAGGGGGTCTTTTACCGCGCCGGCGGATTGGCCTCTGGATGTCCGCCGCTCTCGGGACCGGCTCCGGTCGGCGACGACGCGGGCGCGGTGCGCAGGTCCGGGCCCGGCCGCGCCGGCTGGGTCATGGTCGGAGCTTCCGGCGGGGTGATCGCGGCGCCGGCGCCGACCGTGGTGCCGCGATCGGTGTTGCTCGGCGCCGACGGCACCGGGGTCGGCTTGTCGCCGCCGGCAAAGCGCGTCGCGCCGCCGCTCTGATAGCCGGCGACCAGCAGGCCGGCGACCACGAGCCCGAGCACGAACAGGCCGCCGAGCTCGGGCAGCGCGCCAGATGGGGCGACGCCGCGGCTCCGGCCGTCGCCCTCGAGCGCCACCGCCGCGATCTCCCGGTTGTGCCGCGAGCGCAGGAAGGCCAGGAACGCGCCGGCCGCGATGATGATCGCAGCCGCGAGCGTGAAGAACATCAGCCAGCTGATGGGTTGATCGCCTTGCATGTCGAACATCCTTTGATCCGTGAGGGCTGCGCGACGTGCAGTCGCGTCAAACCCGCATGACAATCTCTGTTCGTTGCAATCGCCGGTGGCATGAAAGGTTTCCCGCCCGGCGGCGAAAATCTTGCCTCAGCGCCCGTCGCCGGCGGCCCACAGCGCGTCGAGCCCGGCGCGATAGGTCGGGTAGGCGAAGCCGACGCCGAGCTCCTGCCTGGCGCGGATATTCCGGATGCGCCGGTTGCTGGCATAGAAGCTGCGCGCCATCGGCGACAGCTCGGCGCTGTCGAACGGCAGCTCGGGCGGCGGCGCGATGCCCATCAGGCTGGCGGCATAGGCGATGACGTCCTGCGGCGGCGCCGGCTCGTTGTCCACGATGTTCCAGGCGCCGCCTTGTCCGCGCCGGATCGCACCCATGATCGCGCTGGCGGCATCATCGACATGGATGCGGTTGAACACCTGGCCCGGCTTGACGATGCGGCGCGCCCGCCCGGCCTGCAGCTCGACCAGCGCGTTGCGGCCGGGCCCGTAGATGCCGCCGAGCCGGAGCACCGCGAGCCGGTCGCCGATGACAGCGCGCCATTCCGCCTCGACGCGGACACGGGCCTGCACCCGGTCGTGCTCGGGCGCCAGCGGCGTGTCCTCGTCGATCCAGCCGCCCTGGTGGTCGCCGTACACGCCGACGGTCGAGAGATAGACCACGCGCCGCGCGCGGCCCGCCGTGATCGCGTCGCCGAAGGCGGCCAGCACCGGGTCGTCGCCCGCTCCGGGGGGCACCGAGATCAGTACGACGTCGGCATCCGCCGCCTTCACCAGCGTCGCGGCGGCGGGCGCCGTGCTGTCGAACAGGTCGATGTCATCAGGCGCCAGCTCCGCGCGCTTGGCGGCGCTGCGCACCGTGCCGCCGATGCGGGCAAACGCGCCTCGGTGCAGCTCGACGAAGCGCTGGGCGGTGTAGCCGAGGCCGATGACGAAGAGGTTCATGGATGCCGTTCACCTGGACTGCGCGAATAGATGAGTCTCCGAGTTACCCGGCGCCGGGCGGCCCGCGCAATTCAAATGACGCGCGCGGAGTCAGCCTGCGGGCGGAGCGGTGCTGACCTGCCGCGCTTGTTATGGCTCCCGTCATGGTCCATGTCGTATGCTCCGGCGACAAGAGATGGACTGCCACGATGAATTTCCATTCGATCTACCGCCATGGCTTTGCCCGCGTCGCCGCCTGCGTCACGGTCTCCAGCGTCGCCAACCCGACCGCCAACGCGGCGGCGATCCTGGCGGCGGCGCGCGCCTGCCATGATCAGGGCGCGGCGGTCGCGGTGTTTCCGGAGCTCTGTCTGTCCGGCTACGCGATCGAGGACCTGGTCAAGCAGGACCCGCTGCTCGATGCCGTGCAGCGCGGGCTGCTCACCCTCGTCGAAGCCTCGCACGACCTGATGCCGGTGCTGATCGTCGGCGCGCCGCTGCGCTTCGCCCACCGGGTCTACAATTGCGCCGTCGTGATCCATCGCGGCGAGGTGCTGGGCGTCATCCCGAAGAGCTACCTGCCGACCTATCGCGAGTTCTACGAAGGCCGCCACTTCGCCTCCGGTGCCGGCATCCGCGGCGAGATGATCGAGGTCGCCGAGACCATGGCGCCGTTCGGCACCGACCTGCTGTTCGCCGCCGCCGATGTCGCCGGGCTCGTGATCGGCGTCGAGATCTGCGAGGACATGTGGATCCCTGTCACGCCGGCGTCCGAACTTGCGCTTGCCGGCGCCACCGTGCTCGCCAATCTCTCCGGCAGCCCGATCACGGTCGGCCGCGCCGAGTCTCGCTCACTCTTGTGCCGCTCGACCTCGGCGCGCTGCCTCGCCGCCTATGTCTACGCGGCGGCCGGCGCCGGCGAATCCACCACGGACCTCGCCTGGGACGGCCAGACCTCGATCTTCGAGAACGGCGTGCTGCTCGCCGAGAGCGGGCGCTTCCGCCAGACCGGCCAGACCATCGTCGCCGACGTCGATCTCGATTTGCTGCGCCAGGAGCGCGCGCTGATGGGCACGTTCGACGACAACGCGCGCGCGCAAGGCGCCGGCGTGCACTGGCGCCGCATCGGCTTCGAGCTGCAGCCGGCCGAGGGCGACATCGGCTTCAGGCGCAGCATCGAGCGCTTTCCGTTCGTGCCGAGCGATGCCGCGCGGCTCGATCAGGACTGCTACGAGGCCTACAACATCCAGGTCGCCGGCCTGACGCAGCGGCTGCGCGCCACCGGCACCAAGCGCATCGTGATCGGCGTCTCCGGCGGGCTCGATTCCACGCATGCGCTGATCGTCGCGGCGAAGGCGATGGATCTGCTCGGCCTGCCTCGCACCAACATCCTGGCCTACACGATGCCGGGCTTTGCCACGGGCGCGCAGAGCAAGTCCTACGCGCATGCGCTGATGTCTTCGCTTCAAGTCAGTGCCGCCGAGCTCGACATCCGCCCCGCCGCCACGCAGATGCTGAAGGACATCGGCCATCCGTTCGGCCGCGGCGAAGAGGTCTACGACGTCACCTTCGAGAACGTGCAGGCCGGTCTGCGCACCGACTATCTGTTCCGCCTCGCCAACGACCGCGGCGGCCTCGTGCTCGGTACCGGCGATCTCTCCGAGCTCGCGCTCGGCTGGTGCACCTATGGCGTCGGCGATCAGATGGCGCACTACAACGTCAATGCCGGCGTGCCGAAGACCCTGATCCAGCATCTCATCCGCTGGGTCATCGCCTCGCATCAGTTCTCGGCCGATGTCGACCGCACCCTGGAGGCGGTGCTGTCGGCCGAGATCTCGCCGGAGCTGGTGCCGGTGAAGGAGGGCGAGACGCCGCAGAGCACGCAGGCCACGATCGGCCCGTATGAGCTGCAGGACTTCAACCTGTTCTATACGCTGCGCTACGGTATGCGCCCGTCGAAGATCGCCTTCATGGCGCATCACGCCTGGAAGGATGCGGGCGAGGGCGCCTGGCCGCCGCACTTTCCGCCCGACAAGCGCAACGCCTATGCGCTCGGCGACATCAGGAAGTGGCTCGAAGTGTTCCTCAAGCGCTTCTTCGCCTTCAGCCAGTTCAAGCGCTCGGCGATGCCCAACGGCCCGAAGGTGGTGGCCGGCGGCGCATTATCGCCCCGCGGCGACTGGCGCGCGCCGTCGGACGGCAATGCGACGGCGTGGCTGGAGGACCTGGAGAGCGTGCCGAAGTGAGGGCTGCAGTCCTCGTGGCATGTCGATGGCGCACCGTTTTGCATCACGGGCGGTGCGCTCCCTCTCCCCGTAAGAACGGGGAGAGGGAGCGCAGCGGCGCTCGCCGTAACCGCTGTTGCCTCCCACCGTCTTGCTCCGCTGCCCCGCTTGCCATATCCGAAGAAGCGTCGCAGCGTAGTTTGCGGCGCTGCAATTGCCTCTTCAAACGGAGCCCCTCCATGAGCGTGACCGCCGCCGGCATTTCCTCGATGGCGACGAGGCAGATCCTCGCCGAGCTCGCGGCCGCCTATGAGGAGGCGACCGGCGAGGTGATCACGATCGAATCCGTCGGCGGCGTCGATGCCGCCAAGCGCATCCGCGCCGGCGAAGCGTTCGATTTCGCGGTGCTGGCTTCCGACGCGTTGCAGAAGCTCGAGGCCGACGGCCACCTCGTGCCCGGCAGCATCATCGAGATCGCGGAATCGCCGATGGCGATGGCGGTGCGCGCCGGCAGCGCCAAGCCCGATCCGCTCGACGAAGCCGCCGTGCGCAAGGCGATGGAGAACGCCAAGGCGATCGGCATCTCCACCGGCCCGAGCGGCACATATGTGCAGAAGCTCGCCCGCGACTGGGGCCTGGAGGGCGATGGCGCCTCGCGCCTGGTCCAGGCCAAGCCCGGCATTCCCGTGGCCAAGCTGCTCGCCGATGGCGAGGTCGATGTCGGCTTCCAGCAGCTCAGCGAGATGCTCGGCGCACCTGGCATCGACATCGTCGGTCTGCTGCCGGACGCGCTGCAGCCGGGCACCGTGTTCGCCGCCGCGTTGTGCAACGCCGGCGCACACACCGACGCCGCACGCGCGTTCATCGAATATCTGGTCTCGGACGAGACCGCCGAGACCAAGCGCCAGCACGGCATGACGCCGGTGTGAGGCGGCGAGGGGCAAGGATCGTCCTGGACGTCACGTGCCTCGCAACTTCCGCATGGAACTTCGCCCCGCCGCGCCCTATGGAAGGACGTGTGCTGAAAGCGAATGGAAGGACTCATGCGTCGCTGGCCTCTCGTATCTCTCATCCCTCCGTTGCTGACCGGCTGCGTCACGCAGAGCGCGGAAAATGACAAGGCTGCGGAAGCCGCCGCGATGGCGACGCATCTGCCGGCCGACTATCGTCAGATCCTCGCCAACGATTTCAAGACCTGGCCGGACTACGCTGGCATGCCCATCACCAAGGCCCAGATATCGAACCCCGCCAAGGAGTTCGGTGACATCCTCAATGGTGGAACCGTGGTCGGCATCTGCGTGCGCTACATGACCAGACCGCGTGCTTTTGGACAGGAGCTCAGCCCGCGGACGGTGGTCGAATCGATTTCCTTCACCAACAAGCGCCTGAATCACGCAGGTCTGAAAGGCCGGCGCGAGATCGCGATGCTCAGCTGCGACGCAAAGCGCGTCTACTCGCCCTTTCCCGAGATCGAGACGGAGTAGGCACGGATCGGAAGCGACCAGCGCATCGGCACCGGCTTGGGGCGCGGCTGCCGGTTGCGCGCGTCGGCCGATCCCTTCGACGGTCCAGGGGCGACGAAAAATGGTCCGCGCGTATGTCGTCCGAGCCCCGCGCCGTTCGTCTTGTCATCGAACGGCAGAGGAGGAGACGAATGATCACATCGCACTATCGCTGGGTGATCGTGGCGGCCGGGGGCGTGCTCGGCTGCGTCGCGGTCGGCGGCCTGTTCTCGCTGCCGGTGTTCCTCAAGCCGATGGCCGCCGAGACCGGCTGGTCGGTCGCGGGGATCTCAAGCGCGATGACCATCGGCTTCCTGGCGATGGCCGTCACCAGCATGGGCTGGGGCACGCTGTCCGACCGGATCGGCCCGCGTCCCGTGCTGCTGATCGGATCGGTCCTGCTCGCCGTCAGCCTGCTGCTGGCAAGCCTGACGTCCTCGCTGCTGGCGTTCCAACTGCTGTTCGGACTGATCGCTGGCATCGCGACAGCGGCGATCTTCCCGCCGGTCATGGCGACCGTCACCGGCTGGTTCGACACCCACCGCAGCCTCGCGGTCTCGCTGGTCTCGGCCGGCATGGGTGTCGCGCCGATGACGATGTCGCCGCTCGCGGCCTGGCTCGTGTCCAGCTACGACTGGCGCACCGCGATGCAGTGCATCGCCGCCATCGTCGCCGCCATCATGATCCCGACGTCGCTGCTGGTGGGCCGTCCACCATCGTCAGCGCCCGGCGACGCCCTCGCGTTGGATCCGGCCGCCGGGCCGGCCGAGATGACGCGCGCGGCGGCGCTGCGCTCGCCGCAGTTCCTGATCCTGCTCGCCACCAACTTCTTCTGCTGCGCCACCCATTCCGGCCCGATCATCCATACCGTCAGCTACGCCGTCACCTGCGGCATCCCGCTGATGGCGGCGGTGACGATCTACAGCATCGAGGGCCTCGCCGGCCTCGGCGGCCGCATCGCCTTCGGCCTGCTCGGCGACCGCTTCGGCGCCAAGCGTGTGCTCGTTCTCGGCCTGCTGGCGCAGGCGTTCGGTGCGCTCGCCTACGTGGCCGTGCGCGACCTCGCCGCGTTCTATGCCGTCGCGGCGACGTTCGGCTTCCTTTATGCCGGCACCATGCCGCTCTACGCGGCGATCGCGCGCGACAACTTTCCGCAGAGCATCATGGGCACGGTGATCGGCGGCACGGCGATGGCCGGCAGCCTCGGCATGGCGACCGGCCCGCTGGCCGGCGGCCTGATCTACGACAGCTTTGCCAGCTACACCTGGCTCTATGTCGGCTCGTGGGTGATGGGCCTCGGCGCTGTCATGATGATGATGACATTCCGGCCGTTTCCCAAGCCGGCGTCGCAGCCTGGCGCCGTGCCGATGCAGGCGCCGGCCTGACGCTGCTGCATCGCACCTTCACGCGCGCTGTCGGAATCGGACAACAACGCTTGATCCACCGGCAGGAACTGTGATGTCGCAGCCGGGTTGGGCGAGCGTGGGGTTCAACCGGATGGAGATCGGATCCATGAAGAAGACCCAGCTCGCCATTGCCACCCTCGTCGCAGCCACCCTCGCTGCCGTCCCGCTCGCCGCGCAAGCCAAGCATGCCAAGAAGCACAGCGCCGCGACCTCGACGACCTCCTCGCAGACCACCGGCAGCAACATGCGGGCGACCAGCGGCGCGATGAAGTCTAGCCGCGATTCCACCTCGTCGAGCCAGGGCAACGTCGGCCCAGGCACGAACCAGGCGGGGAGCATGGGGAAATAGGACGGAATTGTCCCTCGGATTCCGCGTCGGAGTGCCCGGTGCCCGGGCTTTCCGGCGCGCAGTGGCACTCCGCAGCAGCGCAGCGATGCAAGACGCCGCTACACCACAGCGCTGCAAGACGACGCGCTCCACGCGAACGGACGGCACGAAACCACGGGAGCGAACAAACCTTGCGAACACCAATCGGCCTCGCCAATCGGGCGATGAGTCCCGATCAGCAAAACCCGATCACTTCGAGGCTTCCTTGATCTTGTGATCCAAATGCCCGGTGCCGTGGTCCCGGCGCAACTGGCTCAGCGACGTCTCGTTGAGCTGAAGCAGCACGTCGCTCAGCTTCGTCGAGTCCGGATAGCCCGCTGCGAACGGCTTCCCGTAGATCTTGCGCAGCGTGCCGACCAGGGTATTGCCGTGCTTCCTGCTGATCTCGCCATCCTTGTCCCGATGGCGGCCGTCCAGGCCCGGTTCCTTCATGCGTCTCTCCCCCTGATGCGACTTCTGCGCTTCTGATAGCCTGCGCTCAATCGACGAGATTGGCAACGCTGCAGCGCGACAGACGAAGTCGCGTGCGCCTGTGCTTCGTTGCGGTGGCCATCTTTTTCAAGGCGTCGGCCGAAAAAGATTCCAATCGCCGTTTTTCCGAAATTGTGGTCCTATCTGCGCATCCCGCCTCGTGCAGAGGGCGTACGCGTCGTCACGATACGTGGAGGTGGGCTGCGATGGACGTGGATGCTGCGCCAGACGAGCGCGTGCGTCGCGGACGGCGAAGTCGTGGGGTCCCGGCCTCCCGATGCTGAGGTCAAGCCTGCTGTTGATGCGCAAGCGTCACGCGGGCGATGGGGGCAAGAAAGCCCGGTCCCCAAGGAGAGCACGAAGGACACCGTTAAAACCGATCGCGCAGGGAGGGCCGGATCGTCCGGCTGGACCTGTGGTACCTGCCGCCTGCATTTTTTCGCAGGCGGGCCACGGGCCTCAGTCGAGGTCCGGCTCTCCCTGCGCCTCTCGTATGTCGAGGCGCGCCCGGCCAGCGCATCCCTCGGACTCATCGAGCCGCGAGACTGCGCGCGCACGCCTGAAGCGACCGCAAGTGGCTGTTTGACATCTGGCTGTTTGACATCTGAATGACGTGACGGTGCTTGTCTGCGCCCGTGACAACGTCGAGCAGCGTCGGGCCGAACCCACGGATAGGAGACGCGGTCAGTCGCAGTACGTCTCAGGGAGCTCGACGGAGAGAAACCGGATCGCGCCATAGAGCGGTCGTGTTCATCCGTGAACGAGGACAACGAGAGCTCCACGCCGCCGGCATTTGCAGCAGGATTGGCCCCAGTGATGGAGAACACCACTCGGCAAACGACAATTGCGGAAGGATGTCGAAACAGTATCACGTTGAGGTTGTGTTGAGAAGGCTTGAGTGTACAATCTTGGGGATGCCAGATTTTCGATGGGAGCGACGGGCTTCCCGATAGGTGTGCTGGCTGAGAGAGGGTCGTGCCGGCATGCCTCTCATCGTCTATCCGCATTGCGACATGCACGTCGCGCTGAAGAAGCCCGCGACCAAGGTGCTGCCGTTCCGCGTGTTCGACCAGGACCTGCCGAACGGCTCGACGACCTACACGCTGACCGACGTCACCGCGGACTGCAATTTTCGAATCCTGGCGCCGTACAACCCGGTCGGGTCCCGGCTGACCAGCTTCGTGACGATTGATCCTGCGGCGCGCACCATCACCGGCGACGACGTCGGCATCAATCTCGTGGTGATCGAATATGGCCCCGGCTACGTTGTCGCGCGTATCCAGGTGCACGACGATGTGCTCGGCTGGTGGTTCGGCAACTCCTCGGTCACCACAGCGCTGCATCCGACGGTCGCCCACAGCCAGCCGACGCTGTGCGCGCTGTTCAGCGACGATCCGACCGGGACTGATCTCGTCGGCGACATCACCGGGCACGGCTTCGTCACGCTCAGCTCGGCCAGCCCCAGCACCTTCGTGGTGGCAAATACGAACAATGAGGGACGGTTGAGGGGCGTGAGCGAGGGGACGGCCCAGCTCGACGGCAGCTTCCTCGGCGTCAACCAGAGCCTGCCGGTGAAGGTGGTCGACTACGCCAAGACCCGCGACAACATCTCCACGGTGCGCGCCGGCGACCTCGCCAATGCCTCCGAGATGCACAACATCCTGTTCCTCGCCGAAGGCTTTCGCGCGTCCGAGAAGGACAAGTTCGACAAGATCGTGCAGGAAGCGGCGGACGGTCTGTTCTCGCAGAAGCGCCACGAGCCCTATGGCACGCTCGCGGGCAGCTTCAACGTATTCAAGGCCTTCCAGGCGTCGGAAGAGCAGGCGGTGACCTGCGGCTGGCGCGTCAACGACGAGGAGACCTCGGAGCTCGGCAAGGGCGGACCGATTCCGTGGAACTACAGCGTTTCGGACGACAAGAGCATCTACGAGGTCGACGAGCTCGTGGCCCGTGTCGGCCTGCCGCTCCGCAACGAGACTGCGACGCCGGCGCAATTGAAGGCGCGGTGGGCGAGCCAGTCGCTGCCCAATTACGACGCGGCGAAGGTCAACGACACCCTGATCGAAGCGTGGAGGAAGCAGAAATCGCTCGGCATCCTGGAGGCACGTGACACCTTCTACGGCCTGATGCTCGGCGCCCGCTGGGGCGACCGGTCGGCGAAGTCCGGGGCCGCTTTGACGATGCCGGCGGCGGATGCGGCGGGCGATGCCAACCTCGCGCCGCTGATCGCCCGCGCCTATCAGTTCTTCAAGCCGGCCAGCGCCACCCGGCACCTTGCCCCGGATCCGCGCCGGCACCCGCCGGAGCTCGCCAGGGACGGCCGCGCGAACGTTGCGGCGCCGATCATGGCCTACCTGTCCGGACTGCGGCTCGGGCCGTCGCCGCACACCGCGCTCGGCGCCGAGTGGATACCGGACGGCACCTTCAAGCGCAGCCGCGGCCTGATCGCCATGATCACCAACGAGGACATGATCGGCGGCACCAATTTCAACCAGTCGACCGTGACCGCCAATTCGCTGCAGAGCCTGAAGACGCTCGACTTCGAATATCCGGCGACCAACACGGCGACGAAGAAAGTGATGCGGCGCAAGCCTGCCAGCGACATCGACGCCGACCTCACCGATATTATCGACACGGTTGCGCACGAATTCGGCCATTCCTTCAATCTCGGCGACGAATACGAGACGAGCGCCGAAGACAATGCGACCGCTTCGAGCGAGGACGACAACATCGTCGCGCTCGCCGACATCTTTCAGGATCCGAGCTACGCCGCCAACCACTCCCGTCTGGTCGATCCGTCCAAGGTGAAATGGTTCGAACTTCTCAGGATCGAGCTTTCGGCCAAGCTGACCCAGGCTTCGACCCAGCAGGGTGGCTCGATCGAGGTCAGGATCGACCCGCGCCAGATCCCGCGCTGGGTGCAGGCGAAGGCGGCCGGCCGCCAGGCGTTTCTCCGCCGCATCCAGATCACGGCGATCGGCCAGCAACTGCCGCTTACGTTCATCGATGCCGATTACCTCGTCAGACTCGACATCGGCGACATCGACCAGAACCTCGGCTCGATCCGGCTCGGCGGGCTGGAATTGCCGCCGGCGCCGTTTCCCGTGTTTCCGAAAGGCTCGCTGCTGTTCGTGCCGCGCCGCGACGATGCGGACGCGCTGGTCTATGTGGTGGAAAAGAAGGTGCGCGACTTCATCGCAGGCAACCATCTGCCGCTCAACAAGGATACCGACACCGCTCATGTGAACGACGAGGGCGACGACCCGAAGGACATCCCGGACTTCAAGCCGCCATGCAAGGCGCAGCGGCTGGTCGGCCTGTACGAGGGCGCATACAACTTCACCGGGCTGGTCTATCGGCCGGCCGGCGACTGCAAGATGCGGAACAGCAGCGGCGCTTTCTGCCATGTCTGCAAATGGCTGATCACCAACCGCGTCGATCCCGCTCTGCACGACGTCGTCGACCGTGAATTCTATCCGGAGGCCAAGAAAAATGGCTGAACCGGGCGCCCTCGAAACGATCGTCGCCGAGATCGGCAAGCTGCTGCTGCCGCTGCGGGCGGCGGTGGAGTCGCCGGCCGCGTTCCAGGGCCTGCTGCTCAAGCTGGGCTGGGATTCCGACGTGATTCCGAAGCCGATCGCCGATCTTGCGGTCGACTTGCAGTTGTTGTTCGATCGGCTCCAGGCGCTGGTCGGCGGTGGGCTGTCGCTCGACGGCGAAGTGGCGTCCGACGGCGAGATGACGCTGGAGTCCGGGGCGCTCGAAGACGCCTTCAAGGCCATCGAGGCGATCGCCGGCGTCGTGCAGGCGATCGACGACCTCGTCTCGGCGCCTGGCGGTGCATTTTCGGCGACGCTGAACGCCGACAATTTCAAGGGCGAGTTTCCGGGGCAGCTCGTCGGCTATCTCTTCATCACCTATCTGCGCAACCATCATCCGGGCATCGGTTTCGCGCTGCAGGCGCTCGGCGTCATCAGCACCCGCTATACCGCGCCGGCCGGCAACCGCCCGGACTACATCGACTACAGGTTCAGCTTCCCGGACCTGCCGAAGATCGTCTCCGACCCGGTGACACTGTTCGAGAACGCCTTCGGCTGGGGCACCGACAGCTTCGACTTCTCCGGCTTCGCGCGACAGATCGACAGCCTCGCGGCCGGGCTCGGGCTCGACGTCCGGATGGTGGAGGTGCCGGATCGGGTCGCGCGCGCGCTCGAAGGCGGCCCTCCGACCGGGCGTGCCGCGGTGCGCAAGCGGCTCCGCTTGGTGTTCTTCGAGCGGGCGCGCGACGCGGGTCGGCTATCGGCCGAGCTCGGACTGTTCCCGCTGCCGAAGTCCGGGACCAAGAAGCCGGGCTTCGCGCTGCTGCCGTCGTTCAGCGGGCTGCTGTCGGTGCGGATGCAGCTCGGTCCGACGATCGCGGTGACGATCTCGAGCGACCTCGATCTCACCGGCGGTGTCGGCCTGATGGTGCGGCCGGGCAGCGGCATCGACATGGTGACCGGCTTCGCGGGCAGCGGCGCGCCGACGTCGGCCAAGGGCACCGCGCGCGTCGAAGTGGAATACTCCGCCGCCTCCGGCAGCCCGACCATTATCCTCGGCACCGGCGAGGGCACGCGGCTCGAATACCAATCGGTGAGCGGTGCCGGCGGCTTCACGCTGGTGGCGGGCAAGGACGTCGAGGTGTTCGCCGAGGTGGACCTCAAGGGCCTCGCTTTCGTCCTCGACGCGTCCGGCTCGGACGGCTTCATCTCGACCATCCTGTCGGGGATCTCGACGCGGTTCGAGTTCGATCTCGGCCTCGGCGTCGCCTATCCGCGCGGCGTGTATTTCCGCGGCACCTCGCATCTCGAGATCCAGATCCCAGCGCATATCGACCTCGGTCCGATCGAGGTGCAGGGACTGACGCTCGCGGTGACACCGTCGGGTGGCGGCCTCCCGATCGATATCGGCGCGACGCTGAAGGCGGCGCTCGGTCCGCTGGTCGCGGTGGTGGAAAACATCGGGCTGCGGACCGATCTCGCTTTTCCGGGGAGCGGCGGCAATCTCGGCCCGATCGATCTATCCTTCGGCTTCAAGCCACCGAACGGTGTCGGGCTGTCGATCGATGCCGGGGCGGTGACGGGCGGCGGCTATCTCTTCATCGATCCGGACCGCGGCGAATATGCCGGCGCGCTCGAACTGAAGATCCTCGACTTTCTCTCGGTGACGGCAATCGGCGTCATCACCACCAAGATGCCGGACGGGTCAAAGGGCTTTTCCTTCATCGCCATCATCACGGTCGAGTTCAATCCCGGAATGCAGCTCGGCTTCGGCTTCACCCTGCTGGGAGTCGGCGGACTCGTCGGCCTCAACCGCTCGATGGACCTCGACGCGCTGGTCAACGGCGTGCGCGCCGGCTCGCTGGACTCGGTGCTGTTCCCGCACGACGTCGTCGCCAACGCGCACCGGATCATCTCCGACCTCCGCACCTTCTTCCCGCCGGAGCAGGGGACCTTCCTGATCGGCCCGATGGCGAAGTTCGGCTGGGGCACGCCGACGCTGATCAGCCTGTCGCTGGGGATCATCATCGAGATTCCCGGCAACATCGCCATCATCGGCAAGCTGACGGTGGCGATCCCGGACGAGCGGCTGCCGCTCATCATCATCCAGGTCGCCTTCATGGGCGCGATCGAATTCGACAAGAAGCGCGGCTGGTTCTTCGCCATCCTGTACGAATCGCGCGTGATCTTCATGCCGCTCGACGGCGGCATGGGCGTGCTCGCGTCATTCGGCGGCGACGCCACTTTCATCGTCTCCGTCGGCGGCTTCCACCCGGCCTACAATCCACCGCCGCTGCCGTTCCCGCCGATCCCCCGGATCGCGATCAACATCCTCAACACGCCGGTGGCCCGCATCCGGGTCGACGCCTATTTCGCGGTGACGTCGAACACCGTGCAGTTCGGCGCACATGCGGAGCTTTATTTCGGCATCTCGATCGCCAGCATCGAGGGCCATCTCGCCTTCGACGCGCTGTTCCAGTTCTCGCCGTTCTATTTCATCATCACGATCTCTGCCTCGCTGTCGGTGAAGCTGTTCGGCGCGGGGCTGTTCAGTATCCGCTTCCGCGGCTCGCTCGAAGGCACATCGCCCTGGCACGTCGAGGGCACCGGGAGCATCTCGCTGCTGTTCTGGGACGTCGACGTCGACTTCTCCCACACCTGGGGCGACAAGGAGGACACCAGCCTGCCGCCGGTCTCCGTGCTGCCCCTGCTGGTGGCGGAATACTCGAAGGCGGAGAATTGGACTGCCGCGCTGCAGAACAGCAGCAGGCTGTTGGTGACGCTCAAGACCGTGGACGCGGGCTCCGACCTTGTGCTGCATCCGGTCGGCTCGCTCAAGATCACCCAGCGTGCGATTCCGCTCGGCATCACCCTCGACAAGATCGGCGCGCAGCGCCCGGACGACGCCAATTACTTCGCGGTCGCGGCCGCGACGTCGGGCATCGAGAAGCGCGCCACCATCCGGGAGTCGTTCGCGATCGCCCAGTTCAAGGACCTCAAGGACGGCGAGAAGCTCAGCGCTTCCGACTACGAGGCCGAGGAGGCGGGGCTGGAGCTGTCGGTCACTGGCAACCAGGCCAAGACCAGCTATGTCACCAAGCGCATCGCCCGCTACGAAGAGATCATCGTCGACAACAATTTCAAGCGCGCACGCCGGCGCTTCGTCACGCTCATCTCCGGGCTGTTCACGCACTTCCTGGCCAACAACGCCGTGGCGCGGTCGGAGATCTCGGCGAAGTCGCGCGATCTGAAGCACGGATTCGACGACAAGATCGCGGTCGATCAGGCGTCCTATGTGGTGGTGAGCCTGGTCGACAATTCGCCGATCGCCGGCGCGCCTGCGTCGTTCCAATCGCGCGCCAGCGCCGGTGAATTCATGGCGGCCGAGACGCGGCGCAATCCGAGCTTCGCCAGCGAGGCCCATATCGTGCGCCCGCACGAGATGAAGCGCGCGGCGTAGCGGAGGCACGATGATGGCGGGCGGTCCGGCGAGGCGGCGGGGAGGGGCGGGATGAGCGACACGATCGGCACCTATTCCTTCCTGCCCTGGCTGCGGCTCGGCGTGGCGAACAACATCACCGCGGCCGACAACGACAACGCGGTGGCGCTGCGCGCGACGATCAAGGTCGACTTGTCGCTGGCCGGGCGGCCGGTCCAGGGCGACACGGATCTGACGGCGACGATTTCGCGCGACGTCGCGCTCTATGGTCCAGGCGACATCGTCGGCATCGATCCGAAGGCGGTGGTGAAGGTGGAGCCGCGCGACTGGATCACCAATTTCGAGCCGAACTACCTGCCCTTCGTTGAGTTCTATGACGAGGATTTTCCGTGGCGCTACACGCCGGCCGCGCCGGACGAGTCGCGCCACCGGCTGCGCCCGTGGCTCGCACTCTTGGTGCTCGAGGTGGAGGAGTTCAAGGAAGTCGCGGTGTCGTCGGCGCGGCCGCTGCCGGCGATCGAGGTGACGGGCGATCCGGCCTCGGTGTTTCCGCCCGCCGACCAGCTTTGGGCCTGGGCGCACGTCCACGTCAATCGCGACCTGATCCAGCAGGACGGCGTGGTGGAATCGACCAATGCCGACCAGGCGAGGGCGCGACTGGAGAGCCTGCTGGCCAGCAATCCGGACTACGCCTATTCGCGCGTCCTGTCGCCGCGTCAGTTGAAGCCGAATACGTCCTACCATGCGTTCGTGGTGCCGACCTTCGAGAGCGGCCGTCTCGCCGGCCTCGGAATCGCGCCGGTGGCGAATCCCGCGCTCTTCGCGACCCTGTCGGCCTGGGCGGACTATACCGACCGGCCGTTCCCGACGCTGCATCCGGTGTACAAGCGGTGGTACTTCAAGACTGGGACGGTGGGCGATTTTGAGTACCTCGTCCGCCTGCTGAAGCCGCGTCCGCCGGACTCGCGGCTCGGCCGCCGCGACATGGACACGCAGACGCCGGGTTCCGGGATGCCGCCCATCGCGGTCGCCGGGCTTCACGGGGTGCTGCGGCTCGGCGGCGCGCTCAAGGTGCCGGACGAGGCGCTGACCGGTGCGCAGGAGGCAGAAGCTGCGGCCTATGAGGGCTGGGATGAACCCTACGCGCACGAATTCGAGAAGGCGCTGGCGGGCTTCGTCAACCTGACCGACGACTATGCCCGCGAAGGCGCGCCCGACCCGGTGATCACGCCGCCGCTGTACGGCCGCTGGCACGCGCTCACCGAACGGCTGCTTGAGGAGGCGGATGGCAGCGACGCGCCGCAGCCGCGCAACTGGGTGCACGAGCTCAATCTGGACCCGCGGTTTCGCGTTCCCGCCGCGTTCGGCACGGAAGTCGTGCAGAAGAACCAGGAGGCCTATATGGACGCCGCCTGGGACCAGGTCGGCGACATCCTCGCGGCGAACCGGCGGATCAGGCTGGCGCAATTCGCCAAGGCGGCGGCCGCGATCTGGCATGCGCGCCATCTCGGGCCGCTGAAGGATCTCAGCGCGGAGCGCGGGCTCACGATGATGGCGCCGGTACAGCGCCGGGTGATCGCCGACGGCTTCACGCTGCGCCATCGGCTCAAGGAAAGCACGGTGCCCCGCGCGGCGCTGTCTGCGCCGTTCCGGCGCGCGCTCCGGCCGCGCGACCAGGTCGCGGCGACGCTCGGCTTCGACTCGCCGAAAGGCGCCGAAGAGCTGCTGGAGAAGATCAATCGCGGCGAGGTCAGCGCGGCGCCGCCGCGGGTCACCCCGGAAGCCTTGCCGGCGGTGGAGGATGTCGCCGCGCAACTTCAGCCGAAGTCGCTGCCCGCGGAGCTGACCGACTGGCTCGCCAAGCACCGCTGGGCGAAGTGGGTATTGCTGGTCGTTCTGCTGCTGCTCGCCGTGCTGCTGCTGGCCGTCGCCATTCCGTTCGCGATCGTGGTCGCGGCAGCGGCGCTGGCGCTGTTCGGATGGCTGGTGCGGCTCGAGAAGCAGGCCGGCATCGCGACCGGCGTGTTGCCGCAAGGGGCTTCGCCCGAGATCATCGACGCGCTGCCGGGCTTTCCGTCGTTCACCATCCGCGATCCTGATCCCGCCGCGCCGGAGCCTGTCGGCGGCGCTTCGTCCGCCGACAGCCCGGAGGCGGCGCGCTTCAAACTGGCCCTCAAGGACCTCAACCGGCTGCTCACAGTCAGCGCCGATCTCGGCAAGCCGCCATTGCGCAAGCCGATCGACATCGCCGCGCTCGGAGCGTCGACCTTCGCTGCGATTGATCCCGACAAGACGGTGCCCGCCTTCACCTTCTCCTCGATCACCATTCCGCCGCGAGTGCTGGCCATCAACGGGATCGCGACGCTGCTGCAGCCGGAAGTGTTCAAGCCGGTGATGGCATATCCGGAAATCGACCTGCCGATGTACAAGCCGCTTCTCGGCCTGTCCGACGAGCACTTCCTGCCGAACATCGACAAGATTCCGCAGAACACGATCACGCTGCTCGAGACCAATCAGCGTTTCATCGAGGCCTACATGGTCGGCCTCAACCATGAATTCGCCCGCGAGCTGCTGTGGCGCGAATATCCCACTGACCAGCGCGGCAGCTGCTTCCGCCAGTTCTGGGACCCGAGCGGCGTGATCGACCGGGAGGGCCTGTCGAAGGACGAGTTGCGCGAAAAGCTCCGCGATATTCCGCCGCTCCACACCTGGTCGCTGTTCTCCAAGCTCGGCGATCACGACCATCGCGAGAAGCCGGGCGAGAACGAGGAGGAAGTCGTCCTCGTCATCCGCGGCGAGCTGCTGAAGAAATATCCGACCGCGGTGATCTACGCCCAGAAGGCGCGCTGGCAGCGCGACGACGGCGGCGCGATCAATCCCCGCGTCGAGCGGGTGCTAGAGACCGACGGTCCGGTGGAGGATCGCCTGCGCACACCGCTCTACGAAGCCAAGGTCGATCCCGACATCACCTTCATCGGCTTCGACCTGACCTCGAAGGAGGCGAAGGGGGGCAGCGGCCGCGGCAATTCGACGGCGCCGGGCTGGTTCTTCGTCATCAAGGAGCGGCCCGGCGAGCCGCGCTTCGGCCTCGATATTTCTCGCGATGGGCCGCTCAACGTCTGGAACGACCTCGCCTGGCCCGACGTGCTGTCCGACGCCGACAAGGGCTTCCTGCAGATCAGGCCGGGCGGGCCGACCCTCACCCTGGACGATCCGGTGGCTCCGGAGCTGCAGGAGAAGAAACAACAATACGATGAGGACAAGGCGCTCCGCTGGCATCCGGACAGCAACTCCGCGGAGCTCGCCTACATCCTCTACCAGGTTCCCGTGCTGGTCGCGGTGCACGGCAGCGAGATGCTGCCGAACTGATCGCGCAGCGGACACGACAGGGGGCGGCTGAAGCGAAATGTCCGAGTTCGATGATATCCGCAAGGAGCTGGAAGCGTCGCGCGCCGCGGCCGATGCGACGTCGCGCGAAATCGGCCGGCTTCGCCACACCCGCGCGCGGCTGATCCGCGACCGCGCACGGGCCGAGCGCGTCAGCAAGGGCGCCGACGATCCGGCGCTGGCGGCGATCGACAAGGAGATCAAGGCGGCGGCCTCCGAGATCGAGCGGCTGGGCGGTGCGCTGAGGGCGGCGAAGGACGAAGTGGTCCGCAATATCGGGCTGTTCGCGAACTTCACCGATCCCCGCCGCAACATCGGCCTGCTGTCCGATCAGACGCCGATCCTGCTGATGCCGCTGCGAATCGAAACGCGCTTCAAGCAGGCGGCGGAATTCGGCGGCGACCGCGACGAGCTGTGGGTCCGGGTCTATCCGGACGACATCGCCGTCGACAGCTTCGAGGAGGCGTTGTCGGAAGACGAAGTGAAGCGCGCCCAGGCCTATTGGGCCGACGTCTGGCGGGCGAACCACGACCCCGCCGGGGAGCGGGCCGCCTGGCGAACGCTGCTGAGCGGACAGGGCTCGGGGCGGTCCTACTACGTGATCCAGACTCATCGCCCGCTCAACGAGGCGGCGCGACCGGCCAAAGTGGAAGGCGTGCCGACCGTGATCCTGACGGTGGTGACCAGCGCGCCGCTCGTCGATCCCGAGCGAGGTGCGGTCAGCACGTTCTGGACGGCACTGTGGCGCGCGGGCACCGATGCGGCCGCGCAGGCGGACGCGATCGCCGCGCTCGACAGCGCGCTCGGCGCCGAGCGCGCTGCGGCAGTCCGTGAGGCGTACCGGCCGCGGAATCTCGCCGACGCGCCGCCCGAAGGCGCGGACCGCGCGACCACCACGGTCATCGCCGCGTATCTGGAGTTTCCCGCCACGGACGCCACGCCGATGCGCGAGACCGGCTGGTCGCAGCCGGCGACCGCCCGGACCTTGCCTGATCGCCTCGTCCTGCTCGGCTACAACAACGGAACGCTCGAGCTCGAGCAACTTGGAAAACCGATTCCGTCGCCGCTGCCGGTCACGCCGTCGCCGACCGGAACGGACGACGCATCGGTCGCGGGCGACGGCGACGACATCACGTTCGGTCCGGAGCTCGAATGGGTGCGCAACTTCGACCGCGCCGTCGAGATCGGCATGGGATTCCGGGTGCCGCTAACGCCGGCCGCCTTCCGCCGTGGCTTCGATCAGTTGATGGTGCTCGGTGTGCGGCTCGGGGCCGATGCAGACGCCGGCCGGGTCGCGCTGGAGCAGTTGTTCGTCCATCATCATCAGTCGAAGGCGGGGTTCTCGATCCTGCCGCAGGGCCAGCCGACCAACAACGTCGAGGGCGAGGGCGCCGCCTACAGCTGGCGCGAGGATTCCGACGTCAGCTTCGATCACTACTTCGGCACTCCGCCCCTGGACTCCGACGGATGGTTCGAGCGGACAGACGGACGCTGCCTTGCCGCCACGCTCGGTCTCGATCCGGCCGCGCTGGCGGCGATCCCCTTCTACCATCGCCACGACGTCAACGACGCCCGCGCCATGAACACGGCGCTGTGGCCGGCTACGCTCGGCTACTTCATGGAGAGCATGCTTCATCCGATCTTCGACGATTCGACGGTTGAGCGGACCCGCGACTTCTTCGTCCGGCACGTGTCGGCGCGCGGGCCGATGCCTACGATCCGCGTCCGTCGTCAGCCCTACGGCATCCTGCCGGCGACGCCGCGCTCGCGCATCCAATGGATCTTCGCCGGGTCGAACGTCGCGGTCGGGGCCGCGCACGCACCGGACGATCCGGAATTGCGGTTCCTGATGCGGTTGTATCAACTGCTGCGCAAGGTCGAGGCCGATCTGGAGCCGCTGATGTCGCGGGTGTCCTACATCGGCAAGCCGGGCGGCGACCGTCATCAGATATTGCTCGATGTCCTCGGCCTGCACGCCGGATCGGTAGAATTCCAGCAGCGCTTCGCCGAAAGCTTCAAGGAACTGTACAACCGCCTCGCGATGCAGGGGGCGGGCGGCGCCTTGGTCGCGCTCCTGCTCGCCGCAGGCTATGTCGGAAGCGGGCTCGATCTGCTGAAGCAGCTCGGCTACACGCCGCCCGAGGGAATCGAGGTGCCGGACATCCTTGAGAAACTCTTTCTCAAGGCGCCCAACCAGCTCAAGGGCCCGCTGATCGACGACCGTCCGTTGTCGGAGACCGAGCAGATCCGCGCCTACACCGCGGGCGGCGACAACTACATCGGCTGGCTGATCAAGGCTGCGGCGACCTCCCACGACGCGCTGCGGCTGCAGCAGGGCTTCACCCAGCGCCCGAATGCGCTGCTGTATCTCATGCTGCATCACGCGCTCGACCTGAGCTTCGTCGAGACCAGCATCCGTCTGTTCTTCAATGCCGGGCTGATCGGCGAGACCGAGCTGAAGGCGGCGCGGCGCGAGCCGAAGTTCTTCCAGGTCGAGGAGGCGAGCCTCGCCGTGCCGGCTGCGGCCGGCGGCAGCCGCTGGCGCTACCTCCACCGCAGCGACGCCGCCGTCACCGGAACGGGACTGAGGACGGTCGGCGAGTTCATCCCGACGGTGCTGACCTCGATGGTCGCTACCGCGTATCTCAAGCGCCAGCTCGATGCGCTCGAACGGCTGAAGAGGTCGCCGACGGCGGTGCTGGAACGGGTGTTCGCCGAGCATCTCGACCTCTGCACCTACCGGTTCGACGCCTGGTACGGCGGCATCATGAGCCGCCAACTGGAGCGGATGCGCTATCCGAACGGTGCCGGCCGGGGGACCGCCCAGCCGGGCGCACCGGCCGGCGAGGCGAAGAGGGGAATCTATCTCGGCGCCTATGGCTGGCTCGAGAACGTCAAGCCGGAGTTCAAGAAGCTGACGGCCGTCGAACTGCCGGCAAACCTCGCGGCGATCTTTGCCGATCCCGACGCGCCGCCGCTGATGCGCGACCGCAGCAACCAGGGCTACATCCACGCGCCGTCGCTGAACCAAGCGGTGACCGCCGCGGTGCTGCGCAACGGCTATCTGTCCAACGCCACGCCCGACAATCCGGGCAGCCTCGCTGTCAATCTCAGCTCGGAACGGGTCCGCATCGCGCTATCGATCATTGAGGGAATGAAGGGCGAGCAGAGCCTCGGCGCGTTGCTCGGCTACCAGTTCGAGCGCGGCCTGCACGACCGCCACGACGTCGAAGTGGACGGGTTCATCTACGACCTCCGCAAGGTGTTCCCGCTGGTCGGCGACCGGCTGACTCCGACGCGTACCGGTCGGCTCGACGCGTTCGGTCGGCGGCTGCGGATCGACCGGGTGGAGGCGCGCAACGTCATCGACGGCCTGGCCTTGGTCGAGCACATCAAGACCAGCGGCGTGAGCAGCTATCCGTTCGGCCACGATGCCGACCTGCCGGCGGCGAGCCCGCAGCAGGCAGCCGCGATCACCGCCGAGGCCGCGCGGATTGCCGACATCGCCGACGCGGTCGCCGACCTCGCGATGGCAGAGAGCGTGCATCAGGTGGTGCAGGGCAACTACGATCGTGCCGGCGCCGTGCTCGACACCTACTCCAAGGGAAAATTCCCGGCGACCCCCGACGTGGTGCGTACGCCGCGGTCGGGGGTGACGCTGACCCACCGGGTGGCGCTGCATCTCAAGGCCGGGCTCGACCCGAACGACGGCGCGCTGACATCGCCGCGGGCGAAGGCGGAGCCTGCGCTCAACGCCTGGCTCGCGGGCATTCTGCCGCCGCCGGCAGCGGTCGCCTGCTCGGTGACGGTCACCGACCCGCTCGATCTTTCCGCCGTCACCTACAACGTGACGCAGGCCGATCTCGGCCTGCTGCCGATCGACCTGCTGTATCTGCTCGATCCGGACAACGATCCAGCCGCCAAGGCGCTCGACGATCTGATCGAAGCGCATGTGATCGCCGCTCATACGCCGCGCCCGGACGCCATGCTGACGATCGCCTACCGCGAGAGGATCGCGGCGATCGCCGGGCATGTGCCGCTGTTCGAGCTGTCGGCGTTGATGCGGCATCTCAGAAGCCTGCTGCTGCGCTCGCGTCCGCTCAAGGCGAGCGACATGGCGATGGCCGGCGAGGCGAACGAGGCGGTCGATCTCGACGCGGCGCTCGCACGCGAGCGGGCGACGCTGCCGCGCGTCCTGCTCGTCGGGGGGCTTGCGGATATCGACACCTTCCGTACGGCGCTGCAGGCCCGCCTGGACGCCAAGCAGGAGGCGCAGATCGCCACGGAGATCGAGCTGACGATCACCGGCTTCGTGTCGGTGATGCAGGGTCTCGGTCCGTTCGCGCCGTTGCAGACCGGTACCGGTGCCGTCTACGCCGACCGGCGGCGGATCTTCTCCCAGTTGCATGCCGCACTCGCCGGCTACATCGCTCGATGGACCCGGCAACTCGCCGAGTTCGACGCACGCATGGCCGCTTACGACGCTGATCCGGGCGCGCCGGACGCGGCGAAGTTCCTGGCGCTGCGGGTGGCCGAAAAGCTGATCGCGACCACGGCGACCGACCCTCTACCGGCGCAACCGGACGATTTCCGCGACGATCTCATGAGCGGCAAGCGCGCCGCCTTCGTCGGACAGCGCGTCGCTCTGATCACGCTTTACGACAATGCGTCCGACCTCGCCGCCCTGCACGACGGCATCGAAGCCTCGAAGGCTGCGAACGCCGCGTTCGACGCCGCGGTGATCGACATCGCAGCCCAGCGCGCGGCGATCGTCGCCCTCGCAGAGGACATGGCGAAGCGCACCGCCGCGCTCGCGCTCGAGCTGACGACGCGGCTGCCGGCGATCCAGGCCCGGCTCGATCAATACGATGCCGCGGCGGAGGCGAAGAACAAGATCGAGGCGTTGACCGCGGCGGCGAAGCTGCTGTTCGGCGACGATTTCAAGATCGTGCCGGATTTCGGCCTGCCAGCGGCGCTGGCCGGTGAATGGAGCAACGCCTGGGGCGCGGGCGCGCAGGCGGACGAGACCATTCTCGGGTTCGTCAAGACGACCATCGGACGCCGCTTTCCGCTCGACGACTGGTTCACGGGTGTCGCGCGGGTGCGGTCGAAGCTGCACGATCTGGAAGCCTCGCAGCATCTCGCCGAGGCGTTCACGGGGGCGGGCGTCGCGCTGCAGGCGCTGCAATTTCCGCATCGCCCCGAGTTGCCGTGGCTCGGACTCGAATTCCCGGAGACCGATGCCGACGGAAAGCCGTTCGTGATCGATGAGGACAAGCTGCTCTATACCGCGCATTTCGCCGAAAGCTTCGATCCGGCGCGGCGGCAACTCGGGCTGTTGCTCGACGAGTGGACCGAAGTGATCCCGCGCCCGACCGAGGATACCGGGCTGGCGTTCCACTTCGACCGGCCAAACGCCGAACCGCCGCAGACCCTGCTGCTGGCGCTGCCGCCGAAATTTGTCGGCGCGTGGCAGTGGCAGGATCTCGTCGACACGGTGCGCGAGACGATGGACCTCGCCAAGAAGCGCGCGATCGAGCCCGACCACGTCGACACCACCGCCTATGCCCGCTTCCTGCCGGCGCTGGTGTCCGCCGTGACCTTCCATCCGATCACGGCCTCGCTCAACCTCGCCTTCAACAACAACCTCGCCGCGGTGCTGGCCGAGACGGAGACGGGCAATGGCTGACTATGTCGCGGTTCAGAACCTCTCCGCCGTGTTCTCCGGCAAGGTGAAGCTGCCCACCATCACGTTGTGGAACAGGCTCGAGGGCCGCCCACGCACGCACGATTTCGACCGCGCGCTCAAGGCCGAGGTTCGTGATCCGCTGTGGCTGCTGACGAAGCAGTGGCAGATGGGCGAGTTTCAGGGCGACGACGCCGGCTCGCCGGTCGTCGCCAAGGTGCACATCGAGACCACCGAACTGACGAAATACCGCGCGGCCGGCAATCCGCCCGAAGCGTTCGCCGACGACGTGCCGCTCGAAGCCAAGGTCGAGCGGCGGCCGATCCCGTTCCGTCTCGCCGGCCAGAAGATGGCGTTCGATCTCCGCATCGCCCTGGGCCGACGCTGGCTGAAGCTCGTCGCCGGCATCGAGCCGGGGCTTGCCCAGCAATTCATCGCGGCGCTGCCGCTCGCCATGCCAGATCCGGCGCTCAAGGCCGATGCGCCGGTCGCCGCCCATCGCGAAGCCTGGCAGACGATGGCGGCGCTCGCCGGCAGGTCGATGGACGGCTACGACCTCGTCGAGCATCTGATGGCCGCGCCCGGCAATCACGCGCACGACCTCGTCGCGCTCGGCAACCCGGCCAGCACTGCTGCGATCGAGACGGCGGAGGCGGAATTCCTGGCGTGGTACCGGGAGGCGTTCTACCAGCCCGCCGCGGGTGCGGCCGATGCCTGGCTGCCCGATCGCCTCGAATACGCCTTTGCAGCGTCGGCGCCCAAGGCGGGCGGCGAGAAGCTCGTGGTCGCCGACGAATACTTCCAGGGGCATCTCGACTGGTACAATTTCGACGTCGACGCCTCCGGCGCAGGGCTCGGTGACCTGGCGGACGCGCCGCCGCCTGCCGCCATCGAGACGACCTTCACGGCGTCGTTCATCCCGGCGCCGATCCAGTTCGACGGCATGCCGAACACGCGCTGGTGGACCTTCGAGGAGGGACGAACGAATTTCGGCGACATCGATCCGGAGACGACGGACGTCAACAAGCTGCTGCTGATCGAATTCGGCCTCGTCTACGCCAACGATTGGTTCCTGATGCCGTTCACGGTGCCGGCCGGGGCGATCACCAGGGTCGCCGGCATGAGCGTGACCAACGTCTTCGGAGAGCGGATCTGGGTCGAAGCCGCGGGCAAGGGCGCGGATGAAGATTGGCAACGCTGGTCGATGTTTACGCTGGCGACGAAGGGGAGCGACGACATTCCCGCCGATCTCAGCCTGTTCGTCGTGCCCAGCGTGCCGAAGATCCAGGAGGGCGAGCCGCTGGAATCCGTGGAACTGTTCCGCGACGAGATGGCCAACATGGTGTGGGGCGTCGAGTCGCGGGTGATGTTGGCTTCGGGCGACAGCAAGAGCGGACGCAGCGCCGCGCTCGACACCCGCCGCTATTTCCGTCGCCTGGTGGAGGAGAGCCTGCCGCCGGCCCCACTACCTGCGCCGCCGATCGAGAACGACGCCGCGATCCGCTATCGGCTGATGAGCGAGATGCCGGAGAACTGGATCCCGTTCATCCCAGTGCACATCGACAACGACAGCCGCGAGATTCAGCTGCGTCGCGCCGCGCTGCTGCGGGTCATCGACCGCGACCCGGATCCGCCGGTGCGCGTCGAACCTCGCACCGATCTGCTGCGCCACGGTCTCGACCTCCCGCAGCAGCAGGGCTACAATCTCCATGAGGAGGAGGTGCCGCGCGCGGGCATTCGTGTCACCCAGAGCTTCCAGCGCACGCGCTGGTACAACGGCCGCACTTTCGTCTGGCTCGGCATCCGCAAGGAGACCGATCGCGGCGAGCGGTCGAGCAAGCTCGCTTTCGACACGATCCTTCCGAAGCGGAAGGCATGAACGCATGAAACGTCACCGTCGAATCTGGCGTGGCGCGGCCGCCGGCGGTGGACGGGCGCGGGTCATTCCCAAGTCGGTCGTTTCTCGCGCGACGGCAGACGCTCGGTGCCCCAAGACTACGTAGTGGCCGGCGAGTCTGACTATCCGAAGGCCCATTCCCGACCTGAGCGCTTCCTTCATGACACAGCAGGAGCAACGGAGAGCGAGCACGAGGAACACCGTTCGAGGTTGAGCGCGGAGAGGTTCGCATTGATTGTGTCGAATCTGAAGCTGCTGCGTTATTGTACGTTGCGGCCCGAGCCTCTTCGGCAGAGGCCCATAGCCATAAGGACAGAGATCACGCGGCCTCGCTTACGGCATGGGGCAACCGCCGGCTCTGCTCAAACCTCGTGACAGGTAGTCCCACCGCAGGCTGTCAGCCTGGCTCGCGAATTCTGTGCAGCGCAGTCACCAAGGCCGCGATCACGCTTATCAACGCGTTCGTACCATGGTCGTTCAAGAACGAATCTCTCTGCGTCATAGTTGAAATCACACCCCAGTCTGCCCACGTGGAGCGCGACGATGGTGCTGGTCGGTGACACCGTCGCACTTAAGGGGAGAACGGTGATCGACACTCCGAAGTTTGGATCCCTTGAAGCCGTCGAATCCGCTAAAGCTCGACAGAGATTCGCAGGCTTGCATCGCATTCGTCAATTCAGCACGAGAATTCAGTGACCACTGCTCTTCGTACGCCCCGTGGCTCAACGCCGCGCAAGAACACATCAGCAAAGCGCTCCGCGTCACCAAAGGTCGCCCTGCGGAAGAAGACATCTGTTGCGACAACAACGAAGGCTCCGATTCGGACCGGCATTTCCTCCTCGTCTCCATTGGGCATGTTGGCGCTGTATCTTACTGCGCAATGGCGTGCTTCGGGCCGAGGCGGACTTGTGTTCCTCGCCGAAAATGAGAGCCGAGCCGAGCTGTTGGGTTCGATCATCCCAGTTATCGAGCCGGCTTGTGATGTGCTCGTCTATCCCCGTTTGAACACGCTTCCGTTCGATCAGCTTGAGCCGTCACGTGATATCGCGGGTCGGCGGAGCTCCGTCTTGAGACGCCTTGCCAGGGCAAAGAAGCCGATCCTGCTGATCACGACGGTGGAGGCCATAATGGAACTCCTGCCGTTGCCTGCGAACTGGTCTCGTATCGGATTTCCACTTCGGACCGGGGCCGTCTTTTCCGAGGAAGACCTTGAGGCCCGTCTGAAAGCTCTCGGGTACGACCTGGACGACAGTCCGGATTATCCCGGTGGAGTTTTATTTCACGGCAACACCTTCGAGATATTCCCTGCCGGCGCGCTCGGACCTTTTAGGATCGAGCATTCCGGAGGGAGAATCCGGCGTATTGCAGCGATCAATCCGATAGACCAGGAGGTGATTTCCGAAGCGAAGGAGCTCCTGATTGACCCGATGTCCGAGCGGCTGGCGTTCACGGGCCGGGCGCGAAGAAGGTCCAGCCTATTGGACTATTGTGCGCGCGCCAAATGGATCGCCGACAGCACCGTGCCCAGGCACGCCGAGACCTGGTTGAGCACGATCGACGATGCGGCCGCCCGCAGTGAGCGTGACCGTGCCTATCTCAGCCGGCGCGAATGGGAGCTGGCGGCGAAGAAGATCACTGTCTTGCCGCCAACCACTCCGTATCGTGCGACGCCAGAGTTCTACAAGGCAGCCTCTCCGCGGAAGGCCCTCCGTGCATTTATCGAGGAAGCCCAGCGCGGCAGCGCACGTGTGCTCTTCGTCGCTGCGGTCGAAGCGGATTTGCGTGTGATGGCCCGGATGAGCGCCATCAAGGCCGAATGCGTGCCCGATTGGGCGCAGGCGACCGCAAGGGGCAGGCAGCAGGCTGCGTTGCTGGCAGGCTTCGATGCGGGCTTTGTCGTTCCTGGAAAGAAGCCGCTCGTGGTCGTCACTGCTGCCGACGTGCTCGGCAGCAGGGCGCACCAGCCGCAACCGACGAACTGGGCGTGGACGCCCGGCTTCGATTCGGGAGATCTCCCCGAACTCGGATCCGTGGTCGTTCATCTGCAACGTGGACTCGCACGCCTTGGCGGCTTGCGATCCATGGGCGCGGGCGATCTTTCGGCGCGCGAGATGGTCAGGTTGGTATTCGCCGGAAACGACGCCGTTCTCGTCCCTCTCGCAGAATTGGCCCTGATCTGGCCCTACGCCGCCGAGCTCGGAGACACCTCGCTGGACAAGGCCGACGGCAGCTCGTGGCGGCCGCGGCGAACGGCTGCCGAGACGGAAATTCACGTGGTCGCAAAGGAGCTGGCCAAGCAGATGAGTCAGCGCCGGCGGCGCCCAGCTCCGAAGCTCGTGCCGCGTCCTGCTGTCTATGAGAAGTTCGTCGCGCGGTTTCCCTATTTCACCACCCCCGATCAGGCGAAGGCCATCCGCGACGTTCTGGATGATCTTGCATCGGGGCACCCGATGGACCGGATCGTCTGTGGAGACGTCGGCTTTGGCAAAACCGAGGTGGCGCTGCGAGCAGCGGCAGCCGCCGTGCTGGCCGGAAAGCAGGTCGCTATCGTCGTGCCGACGACAGTGCTGGCGCGACAGCATGTCGAAACCTTTCGAAAGCGCTTTGCGCCTCTTGGCATCGATGTTGGAAACCTGTCGCGGATTGCCTCGACCGCCGAAGCGCGAAAGGTCAGGGAGGGCCTCAAGAGCGGAGAACTCAGGATCGTCGTCGGGACCCTCTCGCTCGCATCCAAGGAGGTGAGATTTGCCGACCTTGGTCTGATCATCATTGACGAGGAGCAGCATTTCGGCGCTGCTGAGAAAGCCATGCTGTCGGGCCTCAATAAGAACGGCCATCGGCTCTGGATGAGTGCGACACCGATCCCCCGCACACTTGCAGCGGGCTTGACGGGCTTGAGGGACCTCAGCGTGATCGCAACCCCGCCGGTCCATCGTGTTCCGGTTGCCACCAAGGTGGCACCGCTCTCGGACATAGCGATCGCCGCTGCCCTGGTTCGCGAGCACAGACGTAACGGTCAGAGTTTCGTCATTTGTCCGCGGATCCAGGATCTCGATCCCATGCTCGCCAGGATCCACGCGCTGGCGCCGGAACTACGTATCATGACCATTCACGGCAAGTTGCCAACCGACGAGATCGACGAGAGGTTGATGGGGTTCGTCGAAGGTCGTGCCGATGTACTACTTGCAACCAACATCGTGGAAAGTGGCCTCGACATCCCACGTGCAAATACCATCGTTGTGTGCTGGCCGGAAAAATTCGGCCTGGCACAATTGCATCAGCTCAGGGGGAGAGTAGGACGGGGCGGCATCCGGGCGTTTGCGCATTTCCTGACGGAAGGCGGCTCCGAACGCTCGGAAAAACGGCTTTCCGCTCTTGAGGAATTGAGTCGTCCGGGCGCTGGCTTCGCGATCAGCGCTCGCGACCTCGACCTGCGCGGTGGTGGCGACCTTCGCTCCGATCGACAATCCGGCCACACGCAGGTGTTCGGACCGACGCTTTACGGCCACCTTCTGACGCTTGCCCTGGAGGGAGACCGCGATGGAATGTCCGCGCTCTGGATCCCTGAGTTGAATCTTCCCATCCCTGAGCTGCTTCCCTCGAGCTATGTGCAATCGGAGGCGGTCAGGCTGGAGATCTACGCTCGAGCCGCTCGGTGCCGGAGTGATGACGATCTGGAGGAGCTCGAGGATGAAACGCACCGTCGATTCGGCAAGCTGCCATCCGAGGCCAGCAATTTCTTTGCTGTCGCCAAGCTCAGGGTAAGTTGCAGGCAACGGGGGATCATGCGTCTCGATGTCGGTCCGGATGCAATTGCCGCAACGATGCTCGCAGGGAGGATCAAGAAGTCATGCTCACGGTCGCTGCAGCGCGAGGGCGATCGCGTCGTCTACCCCGGGCGCAGCGATGAACCTGCTTTACGAAGGGTCGAGCAGTTCTTGGATCTGTTGGACGAATGACGAGGGATTCGTCACTCAACTTGAAGCGATGTTGTGTGCCCTCCTCGGGGGCCCCGAAATGAAAGCGATGGCGCTTCACCCTTGGCAAGGACGATTGAGAGAACCCGTGTTGCGGGACACAGAGACGATCGTTCGAGCTGTTCTGAACCGGCCGGTCGGATGCGGTGGATCGTTCAAGTTCAAAGCTGCGCTGGCGGCCGACCCAGCCCGGATCCCAACAAACGAATGAGTCAGCGACAGAACCAGCTTCACCTTTTTGCGGCTTTGGTGACCACCGGTCCTCATGATATGCAGAAGGACGCTATGTGGGTTTTGGCCCAATCAGCCCCATCTGAGCGGATGTCGCCGGCTCGTCTGTTCGAGTTCCTGTTGCTGAACGGGTGCACGCGTCGACCCGCGCGGTAGCGCGTCCGCGGCGAAACCGGAGACGTGCGCCGGGCGGATAGGCTCGCGCCAGCTGATTGTGCTCGATCCGGTGTTGCATCATGTCCCGTCGGGTCTGGCGCTCGTCGAGCATCAGGACCAGATCGGAGCACGGCTTGGTCGAACACAGCAGCAGAAAGCCGGCTTCAGCGTCCTGAGGGTAGACCGTCAGCGCATTGGAGCGGTCCACGGTGCCCGACACCAAGCGCGCGGCGCATGCGAGACACCAGCCCTGCTCGCAGATGTAGGGGGTCTCGATGCCGGCGTCGATCATGCTGTACAGCAGATATTCGTCGGATGCGGCGTCGAATGTGAACGTCCCCTCCGGACGTTCCAGCCGTATGCGAAACCGCCTGGTGCCGCCTTCATTGGTCATGGCCGAGAGCTCCGTCATCGCTCACCACCGGCTGTCGGGCAATGCGACGTCGCCGATGCGGCCGCTGGCGTAGCAGTGCGCGGCCGCGATGATCCGCGCCGCAACCGCCAGCTCGCTTCGATCGCGCGGCGCGTAGACCACGAGGCTCTGCGGTGGCACGGCGCCCGCCATGTAGCGTGCGAACGGATGCACCGTGCCCCAGCCTTTGGCCGCGACCTTCTGCGCCCATTCCGGTCGCAAGGTCAGGTGCAGCGACCCGTCGGGGCGAACGATGAGCCACACCGGCGCGAACACGAAGGCCTCCGGCTGGCCCATGGCATGGATGTCATCGAGCGCGAAGGCGCGGCCTGCGGCGTTCAGCGGCGCCGGCACCTCTTCGACCCCGGCCAGCGCGCATGTGCAGGACACGAGCTGTGCGGCGTATCCGGCGGGCGAGGTGCCGTCGAGCTGGTGGCAGGGCCATGTCGGTGCGAGCCGCGGTGCGCTGCCGGAACGTGTGGCGAGACGACGCAGTCCCGGTGCCATCGCCCAGACGGGTGCAGCACTGCGCAAGCCTGCTCTAGCCGAAGCTGTCATAATGAACCCGCGTGATCGGAACATCGACGGCGCGCAGCAGCGATCTGACCGCGTTCACCATGACCGGCGGGCCGGCGACATAGAACTCGGCCGCCGCGTGATCCAGGACTGCGCTCTGGATGACATCGGTAACGAAGCCGGCCGCATGCGGCCAGTCGGATGGCGCGTGTTCGACCACGGGCAGGTAGCGCCCCTGCGGAATGCGCGCGATCGCCGTCTCAAGCATGTCATCGGCGGCGAGATCCGCCGGTGTGCGGGCGCCGTAGATGACATCCACGGGCGATCCGAAATCGAGGCGCGCCTCCGCGGCCTCGCGCAGCATCGCCAGGATCGGCGCGATGCCGGTGCCTCCCGCCACGAACACCTTGCGTCCCTGCTGTCGACGCAGCGTGCAGGCGCCGAATGGCGCCTCGATGGTGATCTGTGCGCCCGAGGCCAAAGCGGCGAGCGCGTTGCCGCCCTTGCCGCCATCGTAGCGCTTGGCAATGAACTGCAGGGCTTTGCTGCCCGGCAGGTTGCACATCGAGTAGCAGCGCCGTAGCCCTTCGCCGAGATGTAGGATCGCATACTGACCGGGCCGGAAGTCGATCGGCTCGGCCGTCTCGAAGCTGAACTGGCGGATCTCCGGCGCGAGATCGTCGACGCCGCGCAGGATCGCCTGTTGCTCGACGCATCGCGGCGTCGGCGCGGACCAGTCGCCGGGACCACGCGCGATCGTGACGTCCGAGATCGCGCGGGATTGACAGGCCAGGATGCGGCTGCGTCGCGCGTCGCGCGGATTCATCGCCGGAGCGCCGGGAAAGATCGGATCGACCTGACCGTCGACGAGCGTCACCTTGCAGGCGCCGCAACTGCCCCAGCCGCATTCGTAGGCCAGCGCGATGCCCTGGCGTCGTGCTGCCTGCAGGATGGTGTCATGGTCGGCCGCGTCGATCACGACCCCGTCGGGCTCGATGCGGAGTTGTCGGGTCATCCACGCCATCCTTCCAGTCCCGGCGCTCGGCCGGCACGCCGAGTGCGCCTGCCAGACTACAAGCCGCAATCCGCGATCAGCCTCGCCTGGGTCGTCATGGTCCGCTCCAGGATCGCCCGTGCACCGTCGGCCCCGGGCGCGGTCGAAAGTGCCTCGCTGAGCCCGCGCGCGGCGCGTTCGCCGAGCGGCATCCACTTCGCGACCCACTCCCGCAGCAGAGCCGCGTGCTCCGGGACCTTGCCGGTGGCGTAGCGCACCAGGGCCTTGGTGGTCTCGACCGCATAGGCTTCGTCGTAGTTGCGGAAGTCGTCGTGCAGCAGCGCCAGCAGGTCGTCGTCGTTCGTGCGCGCCAGATCGGCGATCTCGCGATTGAAGACGTGATCGAAGATCGGCCGCAGCACCAGATTGCGGGACACGAACGCCTCGCCCCAATCGTAGGCGATCAGCTGCTTCTCGATCAGCTCGCGCAGGCCCTGCCATTGCGGCGCCTGCGTCCAGACGGTACGGGCAATTCCGCTGTCGGCGAGCTCCTCGCGTCCGGTGTCGAGCGCGAGCGCCTTGGCCAGATAGGCCTGGCGCTGTACCCGGCGCATCTCATTGCCCATCTGGAAGTAGAAAGTGTTGGTCACGAACGCCGACGGCGCCATCTGCGCGACATAGGCCGCGCTCATCTGCATCGCGTGTCCCGGGAAGCGCACCGGCAGATAGGCCTGGCCGAGGAAGTCGAGCCACGGTGCAGACAGCTTACGATAGCTGTCCTGGCGCTCGAACTCGTCGATCAGGTTGTCGCAATACACCTCGCGGTCCTTCTGATCGCCGACGTAGCGGCGATAGGTGTAGGTGAGGGGATCGCGATAGCCCTCCCAGTCGTCCAGCGCGAATTTCGAGCCTTCGCGATTCCTGAGGTAGAACTGGTTGATCGACCAGTTCTCGGACAGCTCGAATGGCGCCGGCGCGCGGCGAAAGTGGCTATGGAACTTGTAGGTGACGGCCTCGTATTCCGACGGCAGCCGGCGCTCGGTCCACAGGCTCCAAGTTTTCTTCTGCTTGCGCGCAGCCGGCTTCGCGGTCATTGCGGTCATGACGTGTCCTCCCGGGATTTGCTATGTGTGGATGGTCCAGACCCACTCGTCGTCCATCGATTCGAGTCGCCCGCCGAACGACACCAGGCTCGGCTCGATCTCGGCGAGCCGGAACGGCCGCCCCAGCGCCGCCTGCATGCTCTTCTGCGTCAGGCGGAAGTTGCGGTCGGCCTGGACGCGGACGTAGCCGCCGCGGTCCTCGATGACGATCTCGACGTCCGGATTGTCCTGCTCGCTCGCCGCGATCACGGCGTCGATGATGTCCTCGTCGACGCCCCTGATGACGGGGCCGACCAGTTTCGGAGCTGCTGTCGTGGTCATGGGCTTGTCCTATGCGTCCTGCTCGGTCTTGTGACGGAGGCGGCGCAGCCGGCCGTCATTCGGCACGCCAACCAGAATGGCTTCACCGTCTTTCTTCACGGGGTAGCGAAAGAGGCGGCAGTCGCGCGGGTTGAGGCCGCGGCCGTCATCCATGCTGAATTCCCATTCATGGGCCGAACATGTGATGGTGCCGGATTCGAAATCGACCTTGCCGTCCGCCAGCAGGATCTCCTGGTGCGGGCACATGCCCTGGAAGCAGCGCAAGTCGCCGCCGGGCAGATGCATCACGATCACTTCCTCGCCGTCGACCTCGACGCCGATGAAATCGCCTTCCCAAAGATCGTCCAGCGTTGCGACCTGCGTCCATGTCACGTCGGCATCGTCAGACATAGGCCACCTCGATCCAATCCATCGGCTGGATGCCGGATTGCGCCACCGTCATCGCCGACGGCAGCTCGCGACCGTTGTAGTAGACGCATTTTGGTGCCTTCTGCTCGGCGACGCGAAGTCCGACCGCGTGCTGTGCGACCTTGTCTGCCACGATGCTCATGTCGTCGCCGTCGTCGACAGGGATCAGCAGGACGACGAAGTCGCCGCGGAAATTGGCTTGGAGCGGAAACAGGGCCATGTGTGCCTCCCGGATTGTTGTTATGTCGGTGGTCTTTTCGATTGGAGACGTCGCTCGCGAGCGGCGCCCCTTTCCGTGCTGGCCGTCCGTCGCGGCCGGGTCACTCCGCCGCGAGCCGCGACGCGCCATCCCAGGCATAGGCTTGGGCATCGTTGCCGGCGACATCGGGGGTGATGCCCATATATTGCAGGGCGCCTTCCAGCGTCGGTGGCTGGATATGGCCGGCCAGGAAGCGGTCAACGACGGAGAGATGGGTGTCGTAACGTTCGGGCTGGCTCTTCCACACCCATTCGCAGACTTCGCAGCAGAAGTTCAGCTTGCGTCCATTATGCGTGGTGATCCGCGGCGCCTGGCCGATGCTCGGGCTGCAGATCGGAATGTGGCAGCAGTTGCAGACGATCGGCAGCGTCGCCGGATAGGTCTTCTCGATCCGGCCGGTGCGGACATTGTCGCCGATTACATCCCACAGCTTGCCGAATTGATCGTTCCAGCCGGGATACTTCTGCTCGAGCCAGTCGCGCTCGGCGGCGGACACGCCGGCGTCGGGATTCCACCACACCGTCGGCCGCCAGAACCAGACGCCCATGTGATAGGCGTGATGGACCCAGTCCAGCTCCGGCAGGAAGTGCTCTTCCCAGTACCATGGCACGTTCATGCCGAGGTCTTTGAACTGGTCCATGAACTGCCGGCAGATCCAGTCCTGCATGAACTCCTTGAACGACATCGTCCGGCTTTCCAGCGGCGTGTAGTAATCCATGGAGATGCCGGTCAGCAACGCGAACAGCTTCCACGACCGCCAGAACATCTGGTCGACCATTTTCTGCGCCTCGGCCTTCTTGCCGTTCTGGATCATGATCTTCAGCGTCGGCTCACCCTGCTGCGAATGCCGCGCCTCGTCGGTCTGGATCGAGGAGATCAGCGCACCGAACTCGATGTCGCCGACATGCAGCGCGTCGGAGGCCATGCCGAGGAACTGCAGATTGGTGAAGCCGGTCTCGAACGTAAATGTGAGCTGGATGGCCGTCGACACCGCATCATTGGCGGTGAACATGTCATCGAACAGGCTGCGCGCCGCGATCACGCCCCATTCGTTGGTGTGCATCGCCTTGTGAGCCCAGTCGAATTGCGGGTCCTTTCCGAGCAGGCAATAGGGGAAGTAGATCTGCGCCTGGCCGTGGCGGCATTCGTCGAGCGTCCCGAACGCGGCCATGTTGCGCCAGGCTGCGGCGCGGCCGAACCGTGCCATGCGCGCCTCGCCGATCGAGGCGAAATATTCCGGAACCGGGATCGCGCCGTAGTGCGCCTTGATCGCCGACTTCCAGCCGGCGTCGAGATTGTCGTACAGATTGGAGCGCGCGATCGTCGAGCGGATCGAGTAGATGCCGTCGTCCTTGCCGGCCTGATTGTGGACGTATTCGCGATAGGTCAGCTTGTACGGCTCGTCCCAGACCCACCATTCCTCGCCGTGGATGCCGAAGCTCTTGGACAGCTCCTCTGGAAAGACCTCGTCCTCGCTGACGTAGGAGAAAGCCCAGTTCATGTCGCGGGCCGTGTCGTAATAGTCCCGCCGCTGCAGCTTCGGCATGCGTTGCTCCTCCCGAGCTATGTGATCGCGTTCGTTGCTCTTCGTTGCGGTCCGCTGCCGCCCTTGATGGGCGAACGTTGTGCGGCGCGTGGCGATGGCGTACGAGTCAGGCGGTTGGACCTGATAGATCGTCGCGCGATGTTGTACGATCCAGTGTAGGACGCATTCTTTGGTTTTTCTTTAGGCCGCGGATGCGCACGAACATCGAGCGTATTCGGGCGCGATCGGGAGCGCAGGCGACCGCATTCCTGCTGCTACGCAGGTGACGAGATGATGCAATGCGAAGGGAAGGCGGCGGCGAGGATCGGCGCGGCCGTATCGACCAAGCGGGCCGATCTGTTCAAGCGAGCAGCTCGATGCCCGTCATCGTCCCGCTGCCGATGATGCGTGCGGCGGGATCAAAGACCGGTGCAACTCTCCGGCCGTTCAACGGCCGGGGCCGACGACCTGAAGCACCAGACCGTCGAGCTTATCGGTGATCGAAATCTGGCACGCCAGGCGGCTCTCCGGGCGCACGTCGGCGGCCTCGAATTCGAGCAGGTCGGCCTCGATGTCACCGGCGGGGCCGACACGGTCGATCCAGGCCTTGTCGACGTGACAATGGCAGGTGGCACAGATGCAGGAGCCGCCGCATTCGCCGATGATGCCGTCGACGCCGTTGCGTTTCGCCGCCTGCATGGCGCTTTCGGTGAGCTCTGCATCGACTGTCCGTACGGTGCCGTCTGGCTCGATGAAGGTGATCCTGGGCATGAATCTTCGGGTCCCTAGATGAACTGCCGGCCGCCGTCGACGATCAGGGTCTGGCCGGTGATGAAGGCTGCGGCGTGTGACGCGAAGAACAGCGCGCCGCCGACCATGTCGTCGACATCGGCCGCGCGCTTCAGGGCGCCGCGGGACACGCCATATTCGGCGGCGTTCTCGATCAGGCCGAGGCTGGCCTCGGTGAGCGTGAAGCCCGGCGCGATGACGTTGACAGTGATCTTGTCGTCGCCGAGCTCGCGCGCCAGCGCACGGGTCATCGCGATGACGGCGCCTTTCGATGAGACGTAGTGAAGCCACATCGGTGATCCGCTCATGACGGTCGCCGACGACACGTTGACGATCGCGCCGCCGCCGGCGCGCCGCATGAGCGGCGCGGCCGCCTTGCTCATCATCCACACGCCCTTGACGTTGACGCGCATGACCTGGTCCCACTCGGCTTCGGGGATCGCCTCGAAGCCGCGACGCGCGAGCCCGGCATAGATCGCGGCATTGTTGACCAGCACGTCGAGGCCGCCCATGCGCGCAAGCGCGAATTGCCCCAGCGCCGCGGTGGACGTCTCGTTGGCAACGTCGACCTCGGCGGCGTGCGCCTTGTGGCCGCGGTCGCGGATCAGCCGCGCGGTGTCCTCGGCGCCGCCGAGACGGATGTCGGCGGCCACGACCTCGGCGCCGGCCGCAGCGAAGGCGAGCGCGAAGCCGCGGCCCAGCCCACCGGCGGCGCCGGTGACGACCACACGTTTCCCATGCAGCTGGAACGCACTCATGCTGAAGCCTCGATGTGCAGCAGATCCGTCATGAAGGCAGACGCTGTGCCCTCGGCGATCAGTGCCTGGGCCATGGTGGTGCCGGCCTCGGTCAGCATCGACGGCAGCACGAAGCTTTCCAGCATCGCGAGCGTCTCCTTCGGCGGCGTATCGAACCAGCCGCCGATCGTCGCGACCCCATGGCCGGTGAAGCGCCACAGCTTGTCGGCGTCCTTCATCAGCGCATCCTCGTGCGAGATCGCCTTCTTGCGGGTGTCGTGGCCGTCGATGATCGCCAGGATGGTCTCCACCTGCAGCCCTGGAATCGCCAGCCGTGCGAACGATTCGGCCGCGATCTTCACGCCCTCGATCTCGTGGGCGCGCTGCAGCTCGGGATATCTGGGATTGGGACCGACGGCGGCGGCGAGCTGCTCGGGCGGGAATTTCTTCCAGCCGACGTCGTGCATGAGGATCGCCGGCAGCACCACGGAGGCGTCCGCTTCGGGATGGATCCGCAACAGCGCCTGGCCGAGACGATAGGAGATCAGCGTATGCTCGTCGTTGGAGCGCACGTCGAGCCACGGCCGCGCCGCGAGCCAGACCGGCCAATCCTGGTCGCGCAGAAAATGCATCACCGCAGCTCCGCGTCGTAGGTGAGATAGATGGTCTTGTATTCGAGATAGTCCTCGATGCCGTAGCGGCCCTTCTCGCGGCCGATCCCGCTCTGCTTCATGCCGCCGAACGGCGCGCGCTGGTTCGAGCGCTGGATGTCGTTGACCCACACGGAGCCGGCTTCGAGGCGCTCGGCCAAGGTCAGTCCTGTCGCCAGGTTGCGCGAGAACACGAAGGCGGCCAGTCCATAGACTGTCGCATTTGCGAGCCGCAGCGCCTCGCTGCGTTCGTCGAATGGGGCGACACCAAGCACAGGACCGAACGTTTCCTCGGTCATGACGAGCGCGGAGGGGGGCGCATCGGCGATCACGGTCGGCGGCAGGAACCAGCCCTTGTCGTAGAGTCCGCCCGTCAACCGGGCACCGCCGGTCAGCACGGTTGCGCCATTGGCACGGGCATCGGCGATCTGCCGCTCGCTGTTGCGGTAGATCTTCTCGTTGACAACAGGTCCGAGTGCGCAATTCGAGGTCAGCCCGTTGCCGACGTCGAGCTGCGCGACCTTGTCGGCGAGCGCAGCGAGAAAGGCCGCGTAGATGGGGCGCTCGACATAGACGCGATTGGCGCGGTAGCAGAACTGGCCGGAATTGGCGAACGCGTGACGGGCGATCGCAGCGGCCGCTGCGCCGATATCGGCGTCGGCGCAGACGATGGCCGGGCACTGGCCGCCGAGCTCGAGCGTGATCCGCTTCATCGTTCCTGCGGCTGCAGCGGCAATCGCCTTGCCAGCTCGGGTGCCGCCGGTGAACGCAATCTTGCGCGGTGTCGGATGCGCGATCATCTGCATGCCGAGGTCGGGGCCGCGGCCGGTGACGACATTGAAGCAGCCCTCGGCAAAGCCGGCGGCATGGAAGATCTCGGCGAGCCGCAGTGTCGACAGCGGCGTGTCCTCGGCAGGCTTGGCGACGACGGTGCAACCGGCCATCAGTGCGGCGCCGAGCTTGAAGCAGAGCAGCGTCACCGGATAGTTGAAGGGCGTGATCGCGACGACGACGCCGACCGGCTCGCGGGTGATGACGATCTTTTCGCCGGCCACACCCGTCAGCGGCATCTCGGCGTGCAGGCGCAGGCCTTCCTCGGCGTAGACGTCGAGCAGTTCGGCCGAGCGCTGAATTTCGCTGATGGCTCCCGCCAGCGGACGGCCAAGCTCCCTGGTCAGCAGGCGGCCGACCTCACCGGCACTCTCGCGCATCAGCCGCGCCGCGTTCTTCTGCAGGCGGGCGCGCTCTGCCACGGGCGTCGTTTTCCACGATTGGAATGCGATCTCGGCTGCGTGGATCGCGGCATCGACATCCGCGGGCCCGGCCTCCGGAACGCTGTCGATCGTCTCGCCCGTTGCCGGATCGACGACGTCGAAGGTCGCGCCGCCTTGGGCTGCAACCCAGCGGCCGCCGATGAACATGTCCATGTCCGCGTCCCTCGCTCAGATCAGGTCGAGCATCAGCGCGGCCCGGGTCTCGCCCAACGCCGCCTCGGCCATCAGCCGTCCGGCTTCGGTCTCGAGCACGCCGAGCTGGGTCGTCAGGCGCGACGCATATTGACGTGGCGTCATCTTGAACCAGTCGCAGGCCACCGCAACGCCGGTGGTCGTGTAGCGCCACAGCTTGTCGGCGTCGCGCACGATCCGGTCGTTCAGCGAGCGCGGGTAGGGACGGGTGTCGTGGCCGTCGATGATCTCGCCGACCGCGACGATGATGTCCTCCGGCCAATCGGCCTGTTCGAGGACTTCGCGCGACATGCGGACGCCTTCGCTTTCGTGGAGAAAGCGCACATCGGACTGCATCATGTTGGGGCCGAAGCCCTTCTCGATGATGTCCTTCATGTCGATCGCGTACCAGCCGATGTCGTGCAGGATGATTGCGAGCGAAACGATGTCCTCGTCCGCGTCCGGATAGTGCACGAGCAGCTTGCGCGCGTAGGCATAGGACAGGGGAATGTGGACGTCGTTCTTGCGCGCGCGCATGTACGGCTCGCTGATGCGCCAGACCTCGTCATAGCGGTTGCCGACATCGGACCTATCGAGCATTGCAATGTTCCATATGCGGAGAGAGGCCGGCGCTGCCGGCCTCTCTCGATTGGGTCAGGACAGGATGGTCACTTCGCCGGTCGAGCCGTTGACGCGCAGCATCTGTCCGTTCTTGATCGAGGAGCTGGCGCGTCCCGTGCCGGTGACGGCGGGCAGGCCGTATTCGCGGCACACGATCGCGGCGTGGGACATCATGCCGCCGATGTCGGTGACGATCGCGTTGATCTTGCCGAAGATCGGCGCCCAGCTCGGCGCGGTGACCGGCGCGACCAGGATCTCGCCCTGCTGGATCTGGCCGAGCTCGTCAGCGGAGCGCACCACGCGGGCGCGGCCCTCGACGAGGCCGGGGGAGGCGGCCATGCCGGACAGCTTGGTGGTGTTGGCAGCGCCATCGAGCCATCGGCCGATGCTCTCCGTGGTGATGCCCCACAGCATGATCGTGAACGGCTCGGTGATGACGTCGGGCGGATTGTTGAGCGCGGGCTGCGGCGGTGTCGTCGCGAGCGCAGCCAGGATCTTCTTCCGCCGCTCGATCTCCGGCGGCCAATAGTTCGGACCGATCGCCGGTGCGCCGACGGCCCAGCCATTGCCGTAGTCGAACAGCGCGTCGCGGACCTCCTGACGATTCAGATAGAACAGGTCGTCGGCGTCCTTCCAGAAGCCGGCATCGCGGAAGATGGCGCCGAGCTCGCGCATCTTGCGCCAGAATACGCTCATCGACCAATGCTCGATGTAGAAATTGTGGTTCTCGACATAGGGAAACACGGTCCGGGCCAGGCCCAGCTTGTCCTCGAAGGCGGCGCGTGCATCGGCGTCCAGCATCTCGGCATATTCGGACGTGATGCGGTCGCGCTCCTTGGCGATGGCCTCCGTCGGCCGGTCGATCTCCTCGCCCCGCTGCACGCGGACGACGTAGTCCCTGACATAGCCGAGCGGGATGTCGAGATGCTCGATCCAGTACTTGTCGGTTGAGTAGAAGCCGTTGCCGGAGGTGAAGTTGAACCAGGGATCCTGCGCCTCGCTCCAGGCCTTCAGCCATTCGCCGCCGTTCGGCGCACGGCCGACCGCGGCCAGCGCCTCGTCGACCGATCCGCTCTTCAGGGCATCGGCGACACCGACCGTCACGGCGTGCTTGGCGAGCTTCTTCAACTCGTCGTCCGGACGAAACAGGTCGACTTCCACGCCCTGCACCATCTTGGCGATCGCCTGGTCGGGAATGGTGGGGAATTGCCCCTTCATGAAGCTGAAGAAGTCGAGATAGGCCGCGTAGCCGAGATTCAGGAACTCGAAATGATACTGCCAGGTCTTGTAGAGCAGCTGGATCGCCCGGTCATAGGTCTCCATCAGCGCGTAGGTGTTGTCGAGGCCGACTCCCGCCGTGATCCACTCCAGCGGCACGGCTTCGGGCAGCGGCTCGAAGTTGAGCGCCTCGAGATCGGCGATGTTGGCTCGGACCTTCTTGTCCCAGTTCGCCAGCAGGCGATCCCAGTTCTGGAAGTAGTAGCCGGCGCGCTCCATGAAATGCGGCACGCGGCCTGCGATCAGCTCGGGCGCCACCGCCACCGGGCTCATGTAGCAATAGCCATTGTGGATGCGGTATTCGACGCCGTTCGCCGGCGGGATCAGATAGTGCCGCGTGTTGTACTGGCCGAGGCACTTGACCGCGAATTCGACCGTGACGGCGTCGAACGGCTTGAACGGGCTCGGCCAGTGCTGCGAGTCGCAGAACCAGAACTTGCCGTCCTCCTTGTCGCGCAGGCTGTTCTGGAACTGGAGATAATAGGGGTAGAGCTTCTCCCAGCCCTCGGCGCCGACCGGCGTCTTCAGGTCATAGGGACTTGGGAATTTCGCATGCGCCGTCATTGTCGTTTCCCCTCGGTTATCTGTTGTTTGTTGTCGTGATGCTCACCGCTTGGCCTGGACCGGGGCCAGCAGCGTTCCAAGTACACCCGCAATCCCGGTCTCGTAGATCGCGGTCGACTGCTTCTTCCTCTGGCTCCAGACGGTCTCCGGCCGGCTCTGCAGCGCGACGAGGTTCTCGTCCTCAGGGAGATCGGCATCGATCGCCCATTCGACGTCCTGCGGACAGCCCATGCTGCGCTCGAGCGACTTGGCGAGCCTGGCGACGGCGAGCACCTGGGTATTGGACAGGGAGGGCAGGGTGCGACGTTCCGGCGCGATCACGCGCTCGACGGTCCGGCGCTCGGCGCGATCGGCGACGAGCTCGAAATCCTTTTCGGCGATGCGCTGCTTGATGACCTGCAGAAGCACCTTCTCGACGACGAAATTGTCGGGCGTGATTTCGCCGGAGACCACGGGCTCGCCGAGCCCGAAGGCGGAATCGATCACGATCTTGGTACGGTCGCCGTTGATCGGATCCAGCGTCATCGCCACGCCCGCGGCGGCGGCGTTGACCATCTTCTGGACGCCGACCGACATCAGCACGTCGATCTGGCCGAGCCCGTTCTCGGCACGGTAGGAGATCGCGCGCGCGTTGAAGAGACTGGCCCAGCACGCCTTGACCTTCTCGACCACGGCGTCCTCGCCGACCACCCAGAGATAGGTATCCTGCTGGCCGGCGAAGCTGGCGTCGGGCAGGTCCTCGGCGGTCGCCGACGAGCGAACCGCCACCGGCAACTGACCGTCGGGCGACATCCGGCGATACGCCTCGCGGATCGCCTGCTCGACCGCGCCCGGCATCGGCTGCGCCATGATTGCGTCGCGGATCTCGTGCGACAACTTCTCTTCGTCATCGACATCGTCGAGCACGATCCGCGACAGGCGCTCGCTGATCGTCGCCTCGAGTCCGTTGCTTCGAAGATGAAGGGCGTAGGCGTCGGTCGCGACCGCAAATCCCGCGGGAACGCGCACGCCCTGGGCGATCATGCGCGCCAGGCTCGCGCATTTGCCACCGATGCGCGGGAAGTCGTCCTCGCGTGCGGCTTCGAACGGCACGATGAAGGATGCGGCTGCGTTGGCGCCCATGCGTCTGTTCCCCACCTTATGGCCCCGATCGGCCCCGGACTTGTTGTTGCTTGTGAAACGCGGCCAAGTGACGATCGTCGCGTCAGGCCACGTCCCATTCGATCCGAAGCGCCGTCGGCACGCGGAACGAGATGTTGTGAACGAAGTCGATGGTCTGGTCGGCGGCGAGCCGGAGACCAGGAAGCCTGCGGGTGAGCTCGCCGAGCGCGATCGCGAACTCGATGCGGGCCAGCTGCTGGCCGACGCAGGTGTGAATGCCGTAGCCGAAGGCCAGATGGCTTCTCGCGTCGGTGCGCCGGACGTCGAAACGGGTCGGCGCGGAGAACACCGCCTCGTCGCGATTGGCGGAGCCGATGAGCAGGAGGATATTGGAATCCTTCGGCACCGGCACGCCGCCGATCTGGGTGTCATTCAGGGCGCGCCGGCGCCAGGCCACGATGGACGGGCTGAAGCGCAAGCATTCCTCGACCGCCTTCGGAATGAGCTGCGGCTCGGCGATGATGGCTTCCCAGTTGTCGCGCCGCTGCAGCAGCTCGCGCATGCCGTTGGCCATCAGGGTCGTCGTGGTCTCGTGGCCGGCGAACAGTACGCTGTAGAGAACGCCGGCGATCTCCTCGTCGCTGATCTCGGCGCCGTCCTTCTGCAGTCGGACCAGATCGCCCGGCAGATCGTCGGTCGGATCGTCGTGGCGCTGACGCACCAGCGCGCGGCAGTAGGTCCAGTATTCGACCATGTTGCGCGCATGCACGATCTGCTCGTCGTCGCTGAGGTCGCCCCAGGTCAGCAGCGCGCGGCTCACCGCCCAGGACTTCACGCGCGGCACGTCCATATTGGGAATGCCGACCAGCTTGAACAGCACCAGCGCCGGCACATCATAGGCGAACTCGCGGAAGAAATCGGCATGTCCGCGGTCGGCGAAGGCATCGATCGCCTGGTTGACGATCGCCTTGATCTCCGGCTCGATCGCCCTGAACCGGCGCGGCCCGAAGCAGCCCTGGACCAGCTTGCGGATGCGGGTGTGATCGGGCGGTACCCGCGCCGACAGGCCGGAATAGGCGGTGAAGCCGCCCTCGCGCATGATGCGCTTGCCTTCCTCGCACATCGGGCGAAGCGGGGCCTGGGCGTTTTCCGAGGAGAATGTGCGCCAGTCGTCGAACACGGCCTTGATGTCGGCGTGGCGCGCGACGACGTAGTATTTCAGCTCGTCGGAGAAGAAGACCGGCGCCTCGGCGCGGGCCCATTCATAGAACGGGAACGGATCGCGCATCTCGAAGGGATCGAAGTCTTTGGCGGCGTCGCTATAGGGGCACCGCGCCAGCTGAGCTGCCGAACCTGGCATGTCGTCCTCCCATTCGCCGCCTTTGCCGGCGACGTTGTCATGGGCTCACTCTAAGCGGCGGCCTTTGGGTTTTCTTTAGCCCTTAACTCTATGACAATTTGAGACAAATCGTCAATTATGCGGGCGGCGGCAGCCCCATGGCGCATGGCCTGGCCGGCAAAGGTCGTGTTGCCGAGCCGGTCGCGAACGAGCGGCCTTACGCCGTGAGCTTGCGGTGCAGCTCCTGAAGCGAGGCGCTCTTCGGCCGGTTGTCGAAATGCTTGAGCGAGTCGAGGTACAGCTTGAACTGGCGGTCGATCGCTTCGCGTCGTCCTTGCGCCTTGAACACCTGCATTGCCTCGGCATGCGCCATCTCGCACAAGGGATCGATCGCCAGCGCCTTCTGGCAATGCGCGAGCGCGGCCGAGTGGTCGTTGCGTTCGAGATAGATCCGTGCCGCGTCGCGTTGCACCTTGAAGAACATGTCGCGCAGCCAATAGCGCTTGCTCCAGCACCAGTCGCGCTCGCCATCGTCGGCGTACTCGACCGGAATGTCCTCGAACAGGTCTCCGGTGTACAGACGGTCCGCCGCCTGCAGACAGATCAGCGCCTCGTCGCTGGCGCCCGCCTTGATGTGACCCTGGGACTGACGGCAGAGCTGTTCGAAGGTTGAGATGTCGAGCCAGCTGCGCTCCGGGGGCACCAGCACGTAGCGCGATCCCTCGCGTCGGACATAGTTGCGCGTCTCGTCGCGTCCGTTGGGCTGGCCGAGCGCCAGCCGCAGATAGCGCACGGTGTGATAGAGGCGGTTACGCGCGGCCTCGATGTCCTCGGCGTTGGGCCAGAGCAGATCCGCAAGCTCGTCGGTGGCTGCGCCATGGCCGCCCTTCTGCAGCAGATAGGCGAACAGGGTCTTGGTCTTGCGGGTCGCTCCGCCGGGCGGGTCCCAGTTCACCTGGCTGCCGTCGTTGCGATAGATCCGCAACCGTCCGAAGCAGCGGATCTTCCAGCGGTCGCGGCTGTCGAGATGAACTGTACTGGGCTCTTCTGCCGATCGCCGCAACAGCCACATGGGGTCGGCGCCTTCGGCTGCGTGCAGCGCGGCCGCCGATGTCCCGATCCGCAACTCCGGCGCGATCGCGCCGAGCCAGAAATCGACCTGCTCACGCAACGCGCCGCGCGTCTGCAGCCTCGACGGCAGCCAATGCGGATTGTCCACCAGTCCGGCGCTGGTGAGGATCTGCGGATGGCCGCGCAGCGCGACGAGCAACTGCTCGTCGATCAGCACCCGGCGGTTATAGAGAGAGGCGATCGAGACCTCGGACTGCTGGGTGAGCGTTTCAGCAAGTGCGGGCCAACCCTCGAAATTGGCCGTCGCCGAGTTGGTCTCGAGGCCCCAGCTCATGTCGACGACGAGCAGGGCGGGGCCGTGTCTGCGGGTCGGCGCCACCCACCTCTCGATTCGGCCTGCGACATCTCGAAACGAGATCGGCACCCGCAGCAACGCCATCTCGACAAAGCTCTTGCCCTCGACGAATCCGCTCTTGTTGATGCGCTTTGCGAGCTTCTCGACCCGCGCGACCGCGTTGACGTCCGCCGCGATCACGAAGATCCGGCACGGCTGTGCGACTGTCTGGTAAAGCTTGAAGAAGTCCGCAAAAAGAAGCTTTTGCTGCGTCGCGAATAGGGCGAGGTTGACAGAACTGTTCTTGGTCATGGGTCCTCACCCGCGACAACCCCATTGCCGTCAGCAGACTGGAGGTAGTCTAAGAGCGGCCGCCGGAAGGTTGCAAGGCCCTGTTTCGCGAGCATTCCAGCAAGCTGGCGAGATCCAAAGGCCGTGAAATGCGGCAGCGAAATGAATGGCCTTCAGCGACGATGCATGTTCGGGTTCGAGGGAGGGGGATGCCGATCGAGCAAGCCAGCGGAGCTGATTGTCTCAACGCGAGGCTCCTCTCGACCGGCAGGCGCTCGTGGATTGCCGCTCCATGACCTCTCGGATGAAGGGGGACGCCGCTAGAACTGTCGGGCTGGCAGCGAGTTGATGATTGATGTTCGATGGAGGCCAGCCGCGGGATAGGCTTTATCCCTCAGCTTGTCATATGAGAAGTCTGGCTCCGTTGTCTGCAGCTTGCGAACCATCTCGAAAGAAAGCTCACGGTGTCCATTATGGGCATAGAGAGCTGACAAATATCGCAAGGGTGGAGCAAAGGTCGGAGCAAGAGCATGGCTGGCTTCTGCAAGATGGACGGCCTTGTCCAGTTCTCCCGCCATGGTCCCCGCAATGCAGCTCAGGGCATCGAGCTGAAAACGGAAAGGCGCCGCACCAGCGATCGTACGGGCAAGCAATGTGTGCTGAAAGCCGTCCTCTGGTTTGCCGAGATAGCTCTTTGCGATTCCCAGACAGGCCCAGGCGATCGGGTTGGCGTGGTTCAGTTCGCGCAGCCACCCACGTTCCATCTGCCACCTTCATTCGATGGGACCGAGGGGGCGAACGAAGACCGTGAGTGGTGCGCTCAGTGTTATCGCAGCCGAGTCTGCAGAGCGCAGCATTGAGCGTATTGTCGCCAATCGGGCGACGATAGGCGAAGCGCCAAAGTCGCGGTGGCGAGCATGAAAAACCCGCCTTCATCTCAGCGTTTGTAATCCTTGTCTGCCGGCTTCAGGTGCCGGAGATACGGGGCGGACTCGGCCAGTTCGATTCCACCCACGACTCGCGATACCATGACCTCCGCGAACTTCCATCAAGAATACCGGCAGAGGGGGCGGACGCCAGCGATGGGCAAATGCGGCTTGTCTTTGATGTTGAGGGGTAAACGGCCGACGGCGGATGCGGGCGAACGGTCCAAATGGTGCCCTGGCCGGAATCGAAGCACCGCGAAGAATGCTGTAACCAAGGCTTCCTGGAAGCACCCGAAGTCGGTACTCACAGCCTTACTCACATGATTTATGATTCCATAGGCCATTCGGCTCTCTTGATGGAGCCGTCCACGGCGGTTCATCTTCATCAACGTTGTGCAATGAGGATCAATGAGCTGCGTGGTCAGCATACCGGCGGACTTCAACGTCATCAAAGTTGTCTCGCCGGCAACGAATCGATGATCGATGACCGATGCAGGCCGGCCGCAGGATAGGCCTTGTCGCGCAGCTTGTCGTATGAGAAGTCCGGTTCGCTGGCCTGCAATCTCCTCACCATCTCGGAAGAGAGATCGTGCTTGCCTTCGTGCGCATAGAGCGCTGAAAGGTAACGCAAGGGTGGTGCGAAGGTCGGCGCCAGCGCATGACTGGCCTCCGCCAGATGGACGGCCTTATCGAGTTCGCCCGCCATCGTCCCCGCGATACAGCTCAACGCATCCATCTGGTATCTGAATGGTGCAGTTCCGGCGATGGTGCGCGCAAGCAGCGTATGTTGGAAGCCCTCCTCGGGCTTGCCGAGATAGCTCTTGGCGATTCCCAGACACGCCCAGCCGATCGGATTGGCGTGGTTCAATTGGATGCTGCGTTCGGCCAGTTCGTACGCGGCGACGTAGGACCGCCGCATCATGGTCTGAACGTGCGCGCTCAGGCCAGCGACATAAGAATTGTGAGGTTCGAGTTCGAGGGCGCGGTACATGAAGTCGAGGGCCTCGGCTTGCAGTGTCTGGCGGCAACTGAATTGTCGTTCCGCAAGTAGAAAGGTTCGCAGATAGGCCCGCCAAGCAAGATAGATCCCGCGTGATTCAATATCGAATGCGGCCGCGAAGAGCTTATCGGCCGTCGCAAAGTTGATCTTGCCGAGCCTGAAAAGATGCAGAATCCCCGAATAGCAGAGATCGGAGGCTACCTCGGCATCCGGCCCTCCCGAACGGACCGTGATGAACTGATCGATGGCGACGTTGACGACGAGATTGACGCACCGCATGACATCCGCATCGTTCAAGTCCAGCGCCTGAATGCCGGGTAGCTGCAGCGTGGACGACCACTTCAGGGCATGTTCCGGTCGCTGCGACAATGCGAGGCGGACGATTTGCCTCGTGTGGCCTCCGAACACGTCCGAATGTAGCGAAAGCGTCTTGCGCGGCGCTGCGTCCTTGTCGTCGCAAGCCGGGTCCATCGTATCCCGACAATCGATGACCTCGGCGACGCCGAGTTCCTGTATGGTTTTTGCTACCGAGTCGATCAGGCTGTCCGCGAGCAACGATGCGTCGGACTCTCCAGACTTGGAGTTGCGAACCAGCACGATCCGATTCCGTGGAATCGAACGTCCGCGCACCGGTTCTTCGAGGGCAATGTCCGCACGGCGATCGGTCCTTGCTTGGCGCGTAGTGCGGCGATCGCTGAAGTTCTGACGTTGCGATCGAAGCCAGTCCTCGAAACCATCTTCGCCAATATCGATGCCTTCCAGGAGTTCGCCGGAGTCGTCCGCTTTTGTGGCAAGATCGAAATCCGTATCAAATAAGGTCGGATCGAGCGCCAGCACATAGCTGTCCGCAAAAAGCACTCCGTGATCGTTTCCAAATGCCTTTCGAATTTCTGACAGGCTTTGGCGAAGGCTTGCCGCGCCCTGCTCCTTGCCTCGACTGCCCCACAGCTTATCCTGGATCCAGACGCGCGATCTTTTGTTTTCAGGCGATAGCGCCAGCATTGCCAGCAGTGCGCATGCCTTCCGTCCCCGCGGCGTGCAATCTTCACCGTTCGAATTGATGATCTTGGGCGGACCAAATAACCGAAGATGCACCTTGGCTGTCGAACTTCGCATGGATCGCTCTTGAGGGGCCTGCCCTGTCTTTCGTAGCCCGCTACCCTCAAAGGTAGCGGAAGACGTTTCTCAACCATGGAGTGAAATCCTGCGGCAAACACCTGTCAACGTGAAATATGCGTGAAATTGCGTTAATTCCGACTGCGGACGACTTGACCGTTCAGGGCTTCGAACTGAGCATCGCGACGTACCTGAGGTTGTTCGTCGGGTTTTTCCGGGGAGGCGCAAATGGCGCGGATAAGCGGCGAGAGCGGTGAAAGTGGCGAGAGCGGCGAGAGTGGCGAGAGCGGTGAAAGTGGCGAAAGCGCGCGCTCCCGGTCGTTCACGGCAGCACGGGCGCTCATCTCGGGTCGCGAGGGCGTGGTGGGGATGTGGCGGGATGTTGGTACCCCCCCGGCAAACTACGAAGCCAAACCGTACGCGCTGGACCGCTGGTCGACGCCGGTGCGATTGCGAACCCTGACCGCCGAACTGCTGTCCGGAATCTACTACGATGTCGGAGATTGCAACGAAACAAGCGAGTCCGTTTGCGTCGAATATCGGGGGCGCGGCGAAGACGGTACATGTGCGTTGATTCACATGATCAGGCCAAGTCCATCCGATTTCGCCAAACAACTGATCTTTGTGCATAACTATGCGGCACTTCGGATGGAGCGCAGCGGCGAGATCATGACGGAGATGACGGACATCCTGTCGTTCCTCGGCTCGGTGGGCTTCCTGCACCCGGATCGAACTCGGCGGACGTTCGAGCTGCTGACGCTGGTCCTGAACGTGACCGGCCTAATCGAGATGCGGGTCAAGCATGCGCTGACCTGCCGGCGACCGGTCGAGTACTCGCCCCAGATCCAGCCGATGATTCCAACGCCCGGTCACGGCTCACTGCCAAGCGGGCACGCGACGGAATCCTTTGCCGCCGCTTTCGTGTTCTATGCGTTGCTGTCGCAAGCCAGAAGCGCACGCATCAAATTCGATAGCGACGATCCGACTTTCGAGCAACTGATGCGGATTGCCGAACGCATCGCCATAAACCGGACGGTTGCCGGTGTTCACTTCCCAGTCGACAGTGTAGCCGGCATGAAGCTCGGTCTCGCCTTGGCGGAGTTCTATATTGCGCGTTTCTGCGGCGGCCGTTTTCTGAAGACTCATGCTTTCGATGGGCGAGGATTCGACGGCGACTTCTGCTACGAAGATTGGATCTCTGAATTCGTCGACGACCCCCAGGAGCGAAAGGCCAAGTCCGACAGCGGACGCAAAATATCTGGAAATACGCGCGCCGAAGTGCCGAAATCCTGTGATCTGAACCATCTCTGGGACCAGGCGGTCGCGGAGTGTCAGTTGATGATCGGAGTGGTAGGCAAATCGCGATGAAGCTTCATTGGAAAAAGACCGCTTGCGACCGTCCCGATCCCTATCTGGACTGGGAATTCCGGACCCGGCGCAAGCCCAACCCGGATCCCTGGTGCTCTGTGCAAATCCAGATCAGGCCGTTGCGCAGCGCTCTTGCGAGCCTTTACGAGCTACAACGCGCCGTCGATGAGGGCTACGTGCCTGACCACGACGTCCCGGCCAAGAAATTCACCATTCGAATGAGCGATGACGAGCGGACTCTCCTGAGTTGGTGGATCAAGGCCCTGGAAGGGCCTAAGCCGCCAGAGATCGATGAAGTCGACATGCAGTTCTTCATCTATCGACAGGAATCGTTCATCTATCGCGACGGCCAATACCGCGATCCCGGATTTTATCGCTCTCTTTTCGTGGGGCCGCCAATCATCGGTTTGCAGTTCAACGACTTCAACCCCCAGCCCGATCCGACCAGCTTCGAACCTTCCTTCCTGGCGGCTACCAAGGTTGCTATCGGCATCATCGACGACGGGATTGCCTTTGCGCACGAAAGATTTCGAGATCGCCGTATGGTCTCGAAGATCGCGGCCATGTGGCTACAGGAGACGGAGAAGCGGAGTCCGGCAGACAACGCCGTCGTATTCGGCCGCCGCCTTATGCATGACGAGATCAAGCAGTTGTTGCAGGAATCCAAAAGCGAAGACCGCATTTACCGGAAGGTTGGTGCGACCGATTTCGGCAAGACCCGCGCCTACAATCCACTGGCCGCACGCGTCAGCCATGGGACGCATTTGCTCGATCTGGCTGCAGGCGGAGGTCGGGGCAGCGAAGGAGTGTCGATCCTCGCTGTCCAATTGCCGTCGGTGGCGACGATCGACACGTCGGGGCTGACGATGGGAAGCTATGTGCTGCAGGCGGTCAGGATGATCATGACGTGGGCCGATGCATTGAGCGAAGCCGGGAAGCCAATTCCGCTGGTCATGAACTTCAGCTATGGCCTTTTGGCGGGTCCTAAGGATGGCACTCAGTATCTCGAAAAAGCGCTCGCCGGCATGGTCCGCCACCGCAACAAGCGCCATCAAAACCCCAATCTGACCCGCTTGGTCATGCCGGCGGGCAACAGCTATCGCACTCGCGCCGCCGCAAAACTGGAGCTCAAAAAGGAGGTCGAAACCCTGGATTGGGTCATCCACCCCGATAGTGCAGCAACGAACTACGTCGAGATTTGGCTCGATACCGGCGCCGAAGGCAAGCCGGGACAGGCACCGGTGGAGATCTGGCTGACCGCACAGGACGCGAGGACGAGCCCACCCATTCGGCCTAGCGAGGGTTACATTCACCAGGCGACGATCGGTGGCGGTCCGATCGCTGGGATTTATTTCGACCGCATTCAGCGCGGAAAATCCGTACGCGAGCGGATCCTGCTCGCTGTCAATCCGACCGTGCGCAACGACGACTGCCGCGAGATCGCACCTTCCGGTCGCTGGAAGCTGTCTCTTCGGAATTTGACCGGGACGGCGATCACGGCACATGTCTACGTTCAGCGCGACGATACGCCGTTCGGCTACCCGCGGCGCGGCCGCCAATCTTACCTCGATCACGCCGGTGCTTATGACCGAGATCCGCGGACCGGCGACTATCGGCTGCAGAGGGACGGTTGGCCAATTAGGTATGCCGACACCCTATCGTCGATTGCAACCGGCTCGATGAATGAGAGCGACCATGTCATCGTCGTCGGCGCCGCCGAGGCGTCTGAGGGGCATCCCCCTTCCGACTATACGTCGAGCGGCCCCACTTTGGTTCGGTTCGGGCCGGACTGCTCGGCGTTCGCTGACGAAGGCAATGCGCTCTGGGGCGTCCTCGCCGCGGGCACGTTCAGCGGCTCGGCTGTGAAGCTCAACGGCACCAGCGTCGCCGCGCCTCAGATCGTGCGGAAGGTGGCAGACGAACTGCGGGCGATGGCTCATCCGGCTGCCGACAGTCCGGATGTGCCGGTTGGCATCAATTCGGCGGTGACTAATCCGGTCACGATTCCCATCGATCCACCCGATCCGCGGCTCGGCAAATACATCTTCCGGCCTGGCTCCGATCGACACATTCCGAGGCGTCGATATCCGGCGGTGACGGGGCTCTAGACTGTTCGCCCGCTCTTGCCGAATTGCAGGCAAGGCAATCAGCGCAGTCGTATCCACGCATCAGGCGGGACAGATCAATGGTCTGCATCTAACAGTTAGTTGGAATCGCGAAAATTCGCAGAGTGCTGATGTTTTTCACGAGCGATTTGCGCTGAAATTGCGCTCAATTCACGTCGTCAATGCATCCTTCGCGCGCGCTTGCAAACATTGCAGCGATGAAACGCAGTAGGAGAATTGGCATGGCCGAGAAAGACGATTATCCGATTAATTTGGCTGAGGCTGTTCAACAGCAGAGCATGCTTGCCGTCTACGGCGTTCCTATCAAGGATACGTCGCTCGGCGACTTTTCCCGGCTCGTTTCGCCCGGGCTGACGCGGTTGGCTCAAATTAGGGCCTACGCTATCGGCGAGTTCTGTGTGCGGCTTCCAAAGCCGGTCGTGATGCTGTTGCCGGGGGAGGGGATTCCGACCTCCGATTCCTGCGCTCGGCCCAAGGAACTGAAGTGGTCGGTATTACCAGTTGACAAGACCGTCGCCGTTTCAATGTCGACAGGAAGCTTCATCGAAGTTCTGGACGATGTAGCGACCAAGGGAATTGATGGCGGGTTGACGTTGGAGAACCCGCGGATTCAGGACGGCAAGGCCTGTGTAGACATTCACGCTTGGGCGAGAATCGAAATTTTTGGAGCGCATGTAGATTTTGATCAGCGGATTCCTGTCTGCGTTCCGCTCGAAGGATGCCACACGGTTTACGACGTAGGTTGGGCAAACGTTCAGGTGTGTTTCCGTGCGCCTAACCAGCTATGCGCCAAGCTCTGTATTGGAAAGTGGGGGTTGTCAAAGTGCTGGGATTATTGTGTCCCGGTGCATCTCGTCACCGCCGCAGTAGCGAAGCCCTGCAAGTGTCAAAGCGAATAGCCTGACAATCAGTTTGGCGGCCAGCGGAAGGCGGCCGCCAAACTCTGGAGAGTCCTCAAATCCTGTCGCCCTGAAGTGTGACACTCAAAGCCTGGGAGAAGCAGCATGACCGACCGAGTCCGCGTTCGATTCGCGACCAATCGAAATCCTGTTCCAGGTCCCGATCTGTTCGGGCCAAAGTACAGAGACAACAATCCGAAGCACTATGTCACGGGATCCATCGACGTCTACCGGCTGTCCAACCTTCCGGATACCGGTTGGGTGCCGGACTCCAATTCGGTGCAAATTGATCCGCCGATCGACGCGTCGGTGTTCCAGCCGACCACGCAAAATCACAATGACATCGTGGCGTTCGCGCGCGATCGCGTCGCCGCGGAGCTCGCATCGGCCCGCGCGTCGCAATATGGCCTGATATTGCTGCCGGGTTTCGATTCGACCTTCTTAGGTTCGATGAGCCGTGCCGCGCAGGTCATGTCAAACTACAAAGCGGCAGACATCTTCTGTTTCTCATGGCCATCCCAAGGAAAATTGGACTTGGCGAGCTACAAGGCGGATCGTGATGCGGCCGCCAAGTCCGCCAATGCCGTCGCCGACTCGCTTCGCAGGTTATTCGCCGTTCTCAGGGCGCTTAAAGCCAACCTCCCGGTCTTGCACCTCGTCCCTCATTCGATGGGAAATTATGCACTTCAAAACGCCGTTCAGCTGATACCCGCGAAAGAACGCAACACTCTGCTATTCGAAAGCGCGTTTCTGATGGCGGCCGACGTAAACTACGATGCCTTGTCGAAGGCCAGCGAACTGAAGCCATTGATCACCCTTGCCAAGAAAGTTCTCGTATACAAGAACGGCGGTGACCTGGCGCTGTCGCTGTCCGGCAGCATTCTTCTCAACAACTATCCTCGCTTGGGACAGTGGGGACCGCGTGATCTGAGCAAGCTTTCCAAGACGGTCAACTCGATCGACTGCTCTGATGTTGGATCAACCCAGGGAGACGACGGCGGGTCCCACTACGGACATCAGTACTACCGTCTGTCTCCCTGGGTCCTGAACGATGTTGTTCAGGTTCTGGCTGGAATACCGGCCAACAAGATCGCGGGCCGCCTTCCCGCGATCCCCGATGAAGGAGGCCGCGCTTGGTGGATTCCGTACGATTCGGGGGCTGCATCTTCAGGACGCGGCAAGCCGCGCAAAAACGAGGGAAAGCCGACCAGACGCAAGAAGTGAGCTGAGGTTGGGTCCGGTGGCCCATGATGGTATGGGGAGTTTCGGTGACGCAATCTTCTCCTAACGGCCACGCATCTCACCCCTGCACAAACTGCCCGTCGTGCTGATTCCCCTTGCACCGTCGGGCAAATCACCTGCACATTTTCGGCCATCCCGCCCGCACTGAGAGGGGCGTATCGCGATCGTCATGGGACGTTGCGGCGGGGAGCGGTGGCCGCGGGGCGACGCAGCATCTCATGGAGGTGCGGACGAACGTCGTTTTGCGGACGGTCAAGCCGTGTGGTCCCGACACCCCGACGCTGGTGTCTTGGTCGGCGACGATGTCGATGACGGGGGCAAGCAAGCCGGTCCCCAGGGAGAGCACGGAGCAGCCGTTCAAACCATTGCGCAGGGAAGGCCGGGTTGTTTCCGGCTGAGCCTGTGGTTCCTGCCCCGTGCATTTTTTCCGCACGGGGGCCATGGGTGCCAGTCGGCACTCGGCCTTCCCTGCGCCCTCTCAATTCAAGAGGACGCCAGACTGCAGCAGAGCTCGGGCCTGACAGGTCGCGAGATCGCGGTGGCATGGGCGTCAGTAGCTGCGACGAGCGCAGGCTGTTTGACAGGGTTGATGGGAAATCAGAGAGCGCGGCTCAAGCGAGACTTGGGGGGCTCAAACGTCCGGCTTCGCCAAGAGGCTTCGCCGGACACGCTTCGCCCTGCGGGCTACTCGCGCGGCTGCGCCACGCGTAGCCCGCAGGGCGAAGCGTGGTGCCCCTGGCCGATAGTCCACTATACATGTAAGTATTTGAATATAACGTATTTTTCGGTGCCAATTATTGTCGATACCAACAGAAATACCAACAAGATGACACCCGGTAGAGCGGGCATGAAAAACTGCGGGCCCCGACGCGCACTCGCGCGCCAGCGGCGGCCTTAGGGCGTTTGGGACGGAGTTGGTCAGCGACCCTGCGCCGCTGCGCCCTGGCGGCCCGGGTATGGGCAAAGGCGGAGGTGATGAAGACGGAGACGACGCGGCGCCCGCTCTTGCTGGCATGCGCCAGCACGTTGCCCATGAGTGCACACGGCAGCGCTGCCAAGTGACGTTGAGACCCTGCTGACTGCGGCCTTGATGACCTCGTGAGCGTCCGAGATCACCAGCTTGACGCTGCGAAGCTCCCGGCGGGCGAGCTTGCGCAGGAACGCAGTCCAGAACGTCTCGGTCTCGGACGGGCCGATGTCTATGCCGAGCACGTGCGCCGTCCTCGGAGGGGAGATCTACGACAAGAGCCTGCCCCCGCGAAGGCGGGGGTGAAAGCCTTCCTCAGCCGCCCGGTCGACGGCGATTGACCCTATTTGTGGGATGGACGGCTCCGGGAAGCTCGGGAAATAGCTTCCCTTGCACAGCTTGGGGATGCGCAGCTCGACCTTGCCGGCCCGGGTTTCCGAGCGCCGCTCGCGTAGCTGTTGCGCTGCGCCAGCCACTCGGCGCTCTTGTCGCCATTGGCCGCGCCCGTCAGATCGCCAACCTCGATCTTTATCAGCCGCTGGGCGACAAATCCGATCATCTTGCGCAGGACATCGGCATCGGGGCCTTCTCCACGAGCGCACGACGGTGCATCATCTTTTCGATCATCGGTGGTCCCCCGAAACAGGTTGGCGTCAGCACCCCGACCCTACCGGGCAATCGCCGGTGACCAATGCAAACCCGTCCGCCCGCTACGGCGCTATTTGAGGGCTAGCGTGCGAAAGGGTTTGCTATACCGAGCTACACCACCTCCGGGGACACGACCATTGCCCGCGATTCAACGCGCGGCAGCACGGCGTGATATTCATCAATGCTGTCGAGGTCGATGAGTGTCTTGCCTCCCATCTTGTACGCCCTGATCCGCCCCTGCGCGATCAGTTCATAGGCCTTTGTTTTGCCGAATTTGCCATAACGGCAACCTTCCTTGAACTCGACGAGACGGCGCTGCTTAATGTTGTCGTTATCGGTTTTGCCAATTGAGGTGCCTTGATCGAGTGGATTCGACGCTTGAACAGGAAAATTGATTCTGACCACGTTGCAGATGCTCCACTCCTGGAGGACTTTGCGCGATATCGACGTGAGTAATCGTGTACGCGCGTCGCAGGCAGGGACGCTCGTGACTGCTTGAAGTTCGCAGCGCCTTCTGCCTTGCGGAATGCAGTCAATTTGCCTCCGTACGAATTTGGAAGAGCGACAATGCTTCGATGTGTGCTTCGGATACGGTGGCGTAGAATTAATCTATTTTGGCACTTTGCAACGACCTAGAACACAAGTGGGGCCGGCGAGTTGACTCCGCAGAATTCGTCCGGACATGGCCGACTACATATGGTGTCGCTGGCCGGAGGCTCTCGCGTTAGGGGCTGCCGCTTCGCGGCATCGCTATCACTGCCCCGAACGCGGGTGCCTTGTTAACCGGTCTCGCGACTGCACTCGGCCCCGGGTCCCACCGCTGGCGCGGTGACCGCTATGCTGACCCTCCTACGGGTGCCTTCTCTGTCTTCGCTCCGCTCCGGTTGATACTTAGAGCGTGCCGCAGCTACCGTCCTGGCGGGAAAGCAGGTCGCTATCGTGGTCCCGACGACGGTGTTGGCTCGGCAGCATGTGGAGACGTTCCGCAAGCGCTTTGCGCCGATCGGCATTGAGGTCGGAAGTCTGCCGCGGGTCGCCTCGACGGCCGAGGAGCGCAAGGTGCGAGAGGGACAGAGAAGCGGTGAGCTCAAGGTCGTGGTTGGGACGCTTTCGCTCGCATCGAAGGAGATCAAGTGTGCCGATCTGGGGCTCGTCATCGGCTCTCAAGGGCGACCGAGACGGAATGTTCGCTCTCTGGATTCCGGAGCTGAACCTGCCGATCGCGGAGCTTCTTCCCTCGATTATGTGCAGTCTCAAGCAGTCAGGCGCGACATCTACGCGCGCGCCGCTCGATGCCGGACCGATGATGAGCTGGAGGAGCTGCAGGACGAAACGGCGCCGCTTCGGACCGCTGCCGCCGGCGGCCAGCAACCTTTTCGCAATCGCCAAGCTCAGATGAGTTGCAGAGAGTGCGGGATCATGCGTCTCTCGACGTGGGCCGGAAGCGATTGCGGCAATGCTGCTGTCGGGGAACTGATCCGGAGGTCGTGCTCACGGTTCCTGCAGCGCGATGACACTTGGGTCATCATGCCGGGCGGAGCAACGCGCCGGTCTTGCAAAGAATCGAACAGTTTTTGGATCTGCTGGATGAAGAGCGGTTGCCACTACGGCATCTCTGATGCTCGGTATTGAGACAAACCGCACTCGACGCGCCCGTAACGAAGCCGAAGGAAATCTTCCCTTGCAAGGTATCGATCCGTCTCTTTGAAGGACGATCTCCCCGGCACCGGCGGGCAAATCGGCTAGATGGCCAAATTGAAATGGACAGGGAGGAGATCCAGGCCTCCGGCGAACTCGCACCAATTGCCTGAGCTCACAGCGTAACAGCGATGATGGGCCTTCCAGCAGAGCTCCCTATCATGACGCAATTGTTCTTGTCAGCCCACCAAAGGAGGCGTCTGATCCTGCTGACGAAGCTGCTGGGGGCATGATGATGGTCAACGCGCTCATCGTTCGCGAGACCCACCTTCCGCAATCACCAAACGGGCGTGCAGCGCAATACGTTCGCATGTCGACGGACTATCAGCGCTACTCCATCCAGAATCAGGCTGCGGTGATTGCGGCCTATGCTCACGCCCACGGGCTTTCGATCGTCAAAACCTATGCGGATCATGGCGAGAGCGGTCTCAAGATCAAGAACAGGCCGGGGCTCGCCAAGCTGATCGAAGACGTCAGCAACAGGCGGGCCGACTTTGACCATATCCTGGTCTATGACATCAGCCGGTGGGGGCGCTTTCAGGATGTCGACGAAGCCGCACATTATGAGTTCATCTGCAAGCAGGCAGGGATCAGGGTCAGCTATTGCGCTGAGCAGTTCGACAATGACGGCAGCATGCTGTCCAACATCGTGAAGAACCTGAAGAGGGTTATGGCCGCGGAATATAGTCGCGAGCTCTCGCAAAAGGTTCACGCCGGTTCATGCAGGTTTGCGCGGATGGGATTCGCGCTGGGTGGCCAAACGATGTTCGGCCTTCAGCGTGTACTCGTTGACGAGAAGCTACAGCAAAAAAAGGTGTTGGTCAGGGGAGACCGAAAGTACCTGATGACCGACCACGTCAGGCTGCGGCCGGGCGAAATGAATGATCGTGCTGCGATCGCGTGGATCTTCAGGCGCTTTACCGAATTGCGATCCGAAACAGCGATTGCCCGCGAACTCAACGACCGGGGGGCGCCCACCGCCAACGGCCGAGTCTGGAATCGGGCGATGGTGGGCAGGATTCTGCGCAACGAGAACTATCTGGGAAACATCGTCTACAATCGTCGTTCTCGCAGGCTCGGCGGTGTCTCGGTTTCCAACCCGCCAGAGGATTGGGTTCGCGGCGAAGCCGCCCTTGAGCCGACTATCGATCAAGATCTCTTCCGGCAGGTGCAAAAGATCATAGCGGAACGGCGGGTCGACCTTTCCGAGGAGGAAATGCTGCTGCGGCTGCGACAGACATTAAAGAGGAAAGGATGTCTCAGCCCCTCGATCATCAATTCGACGATTGGTCTGCCGTGCTGCAAAACATACATGGATCACTTCGGGACTCTCAGAAGGGCATATGAACTGGTCGGGTATACGCCAAGGCGGCGCTGCGACTATTTCGATGTGCGGCGCGCCTGGTCAAGTGACCTCGTGAAGCTATCGTCGCGTATCTGCGCGGAGATAAAAAGGCAGTCGGGGATCGGTGTCCGCTTCGGCAATGTCAGAGGATACGTCTATTCTGCTCCGGAACATCATCTGGTCGTCGGGTCCAAGCGCCACCTCTTTTTCCGAATAGCCTATTGGACCGCAGCATGTCGGCGAAGTGTTTCTCCATTTTGGACCGTGTCTTGCCGGCACCTGCCTGAGGGATTGATCATTGCCATCCGACTTGGCGAGCGCAACGGATCGATTCTGGATTATGTTGTTCTCCCGACCGTCGCTAACGCCAGTCTGACGATCAGATTTCAGGAGCAGGGACGCGTGGATCATGGCGTCTTGTACTTCAAGACAGAGGGCGCCCTGGCTCGTGCAGTTGCTCGTCTCGTCACCGCACGGAACCATACCGGGCGAACACGGCCGCAAGCGCTGATCCGAGCACTGAAAGAAACCCCAACCAACGAACAGGGCGCCGGCCGGCGGCGTCGATAGAACGAAGATAAAGATACGCTCCGAGCAGCGGCCCGTAGTTTCGTCGGAAGTCGCCGTTCAGTTTCGAAATATGAACAAGGTCGGACTTCGGACCTTTGTGTTCAGCCATTGCTGTCTCCCTGAATTGAGTCAGCACCCTATGAACCACTGATTTGCCCGACGGCGCAAGACAAAATTTCTGTTTTTTAGAATTTGATTCAGCGCTCGCACGGTGGGGGCTGGTTGGCGTTTCAGGCAAGAGAGGCTGGTTTTGGTATGGATGTCGTCAGCTGGCCGGGCCGGCAGAGCAGACCGGATTGTTTGAAACTTCCGGTAACATGATGACATGAATGGAAACCTCAGATAATTTGGTATCTGGGGGTGGTTCATGCGTCAGGTGTTGTTTCGCGTGTCGATCGCGGTCGCGTTGGGTTGCAGTGCGGGGTTTCCGGCTTTGGCGACCGATCTTTGGCAGTTCGATTTTACGTCCTCGCGCGGCGGCGGGCAGTTTCTGGTCAATCCGGCCAATTTCGTCATTCCGGCATCAGCTGGCTCGCCGTCCACGTTCAATGTGGTCGGGGCGAATATCACGATCGATGCTGGAGGTGTGCTGGGGACCGCTCACTACACGTTGGGGAGCTTGTCTGGGACGAACTGTACGCCGGCGGAGTGCCGGGTGATTTTCTCCGTTCCAGACGTTGTTCCCGGGTTTGGCACCTACGATGTCTTGCTGCAGCTCAACTTCGAACGGATCTGGGTGAATTGGTCTACGCCCAGTCAGCAACAGATTCAGATGTGGTTGAGCACCAATCCCACGGCAACTTTCAACTGGAACGATGTGGCTACGGCGACGCGGACGGTAGTGTCTGTTGCGCCCGGATGGCTTGCCACGCCGATCAACTCCGATTGGAACACGGCAGCGAATTGGACTGTGGGATCGGTCCCCCTTGCGACAGACACCGCCCGGTTCGGCGCCTCGACGGTGACCGCAATCGACATCAGGCAGGCAACGCAGGTGGCTGGTTTGAGCTTTCTGAGCGGCGCTCCTGCCTACACATTCAATGTGACCGGTAACTCCGGTGGTGCCGCGTCGCTGGTGATCAGTGGGGCGGGGATTGACGATCAGTCCGCCAATCGCCCGAGTTTCGTGGTCTCCGGCGTCACGGGCAATCTCGGGGCGCTCCAGTTTGCCAATTCGGCGACGGCCGGTGACGCTGTCATCACCACGGGCGCCTTTGGAGTTACGCGCTTTATCGACACCAGCAGTGGCGGCACCGCCCAGCTCATAACCAATCTCGGCGGCTCGGTCGACATCTCTGGGCTGACCTCTGGCGGGATAAGTGTTGGATCGATTGCTGGCGCCGGTAACTTTGTCCTCGGTTCAAAAGCCCTCACGACCGGATTGTTGAATACGGACACCGAGGTTTCGGGTGTCATATCTGGGGCCGGTGGCAGTCTGACGAAGGCTGGAAGCGGGGCGCTGATCCTGTCCGGCAACAACACCTATTCAGGAGGTACCCAGCTGAACGCCGGCTCTTTGGCCATTGCCAACAATAACGCCTTGGGCAGCGGAACGCTCAATATGGCGAACGGAACGAGCCTCTCTTTCGCGAACACGGCCGACTTTGCAATCGGCAACGGGATTCAGGTCACAGGGAGCGGACATTTTGCGGCGCCGGCAGGCACGACGCAGACCGTCCAGGGGACGATCTCGGATGGAGGGTCTGCTGGAACGCTGGTGTTCGACGGCGTTGGAACAATGGTCCTGGCCGCTGCCAACGCCTACACCGGCGGTACCGTGATCAACGCGGGCACCTTACGTCTTTCGGGCAGCGGCACGCTCGGTGCGGCCAGCGGATCAACGACGGTCGCAGGCGGAATTCTCGACCTTGGCGGAACCATTCAGACGCAAAATGGAGGTGTCTTCCTGACGGGTGGGACGGTCAGAAATGGTGCGATCGCGTCCAATACAGACTTTGTCGTTCAATCCGGCACTGCAGACCTTGATCTCAGCGGTGCCGGCGGTCTCACGAAAACGGGCGCGGGTACGTTCGTCCTCGCTGGGACGGCGAGCTACACCGGAGCAACGAATATCAACGGCGGCGTGTTCCAAGTAGACGGAGCGCTCACTGGGACGTCGGCAGTCAACCTGAATTCCGGGATGATAACCGGCACCGGGACAATTGATCCCCTGACGGTCAGCATCAATAGTGGCACCGTCCTCGCGCCCGGAAACGGCACAGCCGGGAGTTCGATGGCGATCGTGGGGAATCTCGCATTTCAATCTGGCGCGATCTATCTCATTCAGCTCAATCCGACAGCCTCGAGTTTCGCCAGTGTCAGCGGCACGATGACGGCGGGCGGGGCAACGGTCGATGCAATCTTTGCTGCGGGAAGCTACGTCGCCAAGCGCTATACAATTCTGTCCGCCGGTGGCGGCGTCAGCGGGACGTTTGCTTCCCTCGTGAATACCAATCTCCCGGCTGGTTTCAAATCCGCCCTCAGCTATGACGCAAATGCTGCTTATCTCGACCTATCGCTTGATTTCGTTCCGGCAAGCGCGCCGAACTACGGTGGCGGCCTGTCCGCGAACCAGCGGAATGTTGCCAACGCACTGACGCGGTTCTTCGATACGACCGGCAGTATTCCGCTCGTGTTTGGCACACTTTCGCCTTCAGGACTGACCCAAGTATCGGGAGAGCTCGCGTCAGCTCCGCAGCAGGCTACGTTCAATGCGATGGGGCAGTTTGTCAGCCTGCTCGGGGATCACGGTCAGGCCGGAGGCGACGGCGGTGGCGAAGTTGCCCCGCTGGCCTATGCCGAGGCTGGCAGGACACCGAGTCGGCCGGCGGGGAACGCGTTTGCGTTGATGAGCAGGCAACCAGAATCGCTTGAGCCGCGCTGGAGCGTTTGGGTTGACGGATTTGGCGGGTCGCAGTCGACGGATGGAAGCGCCGGAGCCGGATCAGCTCACTCCACCAGCCGGATCTACGGGACTGCGGTCGGGGCAGAGTACGCATTGACGCCGGCCACGATCGCGGGATTTGCTCTCGCGGGGGGCGGCACAGGGTTCAGTGTCAACGCTCTCGGAACAGGGAGATCTGATCTGTTTCAGGCTGGCGCCTATGTTCGGCACGTCCAAGGGCCGGCCTATCTGAGCGCAGCCTTGGCTTACGGTTGGCAGGATGTAACGACAGATCGCACCATAGCCGGTGTCGATCGGTTGAAGGGGTCGTTCAAAGCGAACGCCTATTCTGGACGCGTTGAAGCAGGCTATCGCCTGTCGGTGCCCTTGATCCGCAATTTCAGTCTGACGCCCTATGCAGCAGGCCAGGCCACCCATCTGGATCTGCCCCAATACGCCGAGCAGTCGGTCGCTGGCGCCTCCGTATTCGCCCTGAGCTATTCCGCCAAGCGAGTGACAGATTACCGGACTGAAATAGGACTTCGGACCGGCCTGTCCTTGGGGAACGAGGATGGCGAGTTCAGCTGGCGAGGCCGCGTCGCCTGGGCTCATGACTTCAACTCGGACCGCAGCATCGCTGCAACTTTCCAATCACTGCCGGGGGCAAGCTTTACCGTCAGCGGCGCGCGGCCGGCGCCAAATGCTGCTTTGACCACTCTGGGTGTAGAGCGACATTGGCGCAATGGCTGGTCCGCGGCTGCGACCCTCGACGGAGAGTTCTCGACCAGCACACGTTCCTATTCCGGTAGAGCTTCCATGCGCTATGTCTGGTGACCGAGGCGTCGCGGGAATGGATGAGGCGGATCATCGGGGACTAGGCGCGTGACCCCAAACTCAATGTCGTGATGGAAACGCGATGTCCACTTTAGCCGTTAGAGCGGCCGAAGTTGTGCTGCAGCGTGAATGGTCGTGAGGGGCCAGAAACAGACCTCAGCGATCGATTGACGGGTCGTAAAGCTGGGCTCTCACTCCGGCAGGCCTGCCAGCCGCAGCCCCTTCTTGAACGTAGCCCGATGCTCAGGCCGCTGGATCGGTATCCAACTCTCCAGATTGGAAATACGAAACGCGGGATGCAGCTTGAGCAAATGAGCGGCTGCATCTTTCGCTTGCGCCATTCGGCCGGCAATCGCGTGCGACGCGATGATAATCAGCACGACGAACCCCGAGCTCGGCAACTGCTGGAACGACCGCTCGGCCCAGGCCAGAGCCTGATCGAACCGCTCCGCGAAAAGATGCGCCATTGCCATGCCGGCCTGCATCCGGAACATCTCCGGATCGAGCGGGCTGAACCGCATCGCGCGTGAGAAGAATTCGATGGCGCTCTCGGGATTGCCGCGTAGGACCCGCAGGAAGCCGCCCAGGAACCAGGCCGCCGCCAGATTGGGGTTGAGCAGCAGAGCCCTGTCGAGCAATGCAACCGCGCCTTCCAGATCGCCGGCGAGATGGGCCAGCGTATGCCCAGCCCGGGTGAGCGCGACGGCATCATCCCTGCCCAATTCGATCGCCAAGCGGGCCAGCCGGATGCCTTCGGCGTATTCCCGGGACTGATCGGTCATCCAGCCGTTGATCTTGCGCAGGCAATAGCACCACGCCGCCATCGCATGCGCCGAGGCAAAGCCGGAATCGAGCGAAAGCGCCTTCTCAAACAGCAACAAGGCCTCGTCGATCGCGTCTCGCGTCCCGCGATGCAGATGCGGCATGGCGCGCAGATAGTGATCATATGCGCTCAGATTGCCGGTCGGCTTTCGCCGGGCGCGTTCGATTTCCGCGCGTTCGAGTTGCGAGGCAATCACCCCGACGATGCTGGTTGCGATCTGGTCCTGAAGCTCGAACAGGTCGTCGATGGTCTCTTCAAATTTGTCCGCCCACACATGAGTGCCGGTCGTCGCATCCACGAGCTGCCCGGTGATGCGCACCCGGTTGGCGGATTGCCGCACGCTGCCTTCGACGACGTAGCGCACGCCGAGCTCACGGCCGACCTGCTGCTCGTTCACGGTGCGGCCCTTGTAGGTGAAGCTCGAATTGCGGGCGATCACGAACAGCCAGCCGATCCGTGACAACGCGGTGATGATGTCTTCGACGACGCCATCCGCAAAATAGTCCTGCCCGGGATCGCCGCTGAGGTTTCGAAACGGCAGCACCGCGACGGAGGGAGCATCCGGGAGTGATAGCGTCGGCAGCTGATCGACCGAAGAATGCGATCGGGCATCTGGGACGGTCGCGGACACCTCGTCCTGCCGGACCCGGCCGATGAAGCGCAGTCCCTTGCGCGAAATCGTCCGGATCAGGCGCTGCTCCTTGCCGCTATCGCCGACCGCCCGGCGCACCGCGTTGACGTGACTCGTCATCGTCGATTCGGAGACGATGCGACCGTCCCAAACGGCGCCCAGCAGATCGTCACGCGTCACGACCTGATCCCGGTTGCGAACCAGGTAGAGCAGAAGGTCGAAAACTTTGGGCCCGACCGCGACGAGCTGCGAGCCCCGCGTCAGCTCGCGCCTCTCCGCATCCAGGCAACAATCTTCGAACAGGAAACGCAAGGCCGCTCCGCTTGGACGACAATCCAACGAGAATTGAAGGCCAATTCAAGCCTTCCGCAAGGCTTTCCTGCCTGCATCCGCCCATCCTCGCTGTTGTAACCAGGTCGTCTCCGGCCGGGAAAGTCGAGGAAAATCAGCATGAAGATCGTTGTCGTCGGGGGAGCCGGCCTGATCGGGACAAAACTGGCGGGCCTGTTGCGTCGCAAGGGTCACGAGGTCGTTTCGGCCTCCCCCCGCACGGGCGTCGACGCCTTCACCGGTGAGGGGCTCGACCTTGCGCTGTCGGGCGCGGACGTCGTCGTCGATGTCGCCAATTCACCGTCGTTCGAGGACAATGCGGTTCTGGAATTCTTCAGGAGGTCGACCCGTAACGTGCTTGCGGCCGAGGCCGCCGCGGGCGTCCAGCACCACGTCGCACTGTCCATCGTCGGGACCGATCGCCTTCCGGATTGCGGCTATTTCCGCGGCAAGCTCGCTCAGGAGCATCTGATCCGCAGCTCAGGTCGTTCCTACAGCATTCTCCGGGCCACCCAGTTCTTCGAGTTTGCCGGCCATATCGTCGCGACTTCCACACATGGGCAAGTCGCCCGGCTGTCGCCGGCGCTTTTTCAACCGGTGGCCGCGGACGATGTCGCTGCCGCACTCGCCGATGTGGCGCCGGCCGCGCCGATCAACGGCATCGTCGAACTGGCTGGCCCGGAGCAGCTCAGCCTCGACGAATTCGGCCGCCGATACCTCGCCGCGATCAATGACCCGCGCAAGGTCGTCGCCGATATCCACGCCCGCTATTTCGGCACGGAGCTGGACGACCGATCGCTCACGCCGGGCGACCATCCGCGGCTCGGCGCCATCCGCTTCGGAGATTGGCTTTCGTTCCTTCGCCAGTAACGCAAGCGCGGCCGGCGGTGCTCTCCGGCAACCGCCACGCCGCTCCTCGTGCGAGATGAACATGACCAAGGCTGTTCCACACGATCTTGAGGGAGAGGAGACGGCGGCCGCGCCCGAACCGCGCGAAGCCGTTCGCCCGTCGGCCAACCGCCCTCTCGCGGACGCCGAGATGGCCCGCGTGCTCGGCACCGAGCCATTTCGCATGGCACTGGACGCGACCGGCGGCGGGGTGACGCACTGGAAGCACGACCCGCTCCACGACGTCGTCGAGCCGATGACCCACCACGTCATCATGGCCTACAACGGCGTGGTTCAGCGCATGGAGCGGCGGTCGGGACGTTTCGTCTCGGCAGGCACGTTTCGTCCCGGTGTCGTCATCATCATTCCCGAAGGCGCAAGCTCGCGATGGGACATCCCGAAGCCGGTCGATGTCGTGCAACTCTATCTTCCGCACAGCACGCTGGTGCGCGTGGCCGACGAAGCCGGAACCACGAGGCCGGCCGATCTCCTCGAACGGACCGCGCATCCCGACGCGATCACGTCCCGCCTGCTGCTGAGCGCCGCGGACGTCCTCGAAGGCAACGAGGCTCTTGACTCGCTGTTTAGGCAGCAACTCACCGACCTCCTCGCCACGCGTCTGCTGGCCGCGCACGCCGGCGCGCCGACCGCGGTCCATCCCGTCGTCGGCGGTCTGGCGCCGAGAGTGCTGATGCGCGCCATCGAGCGGCTTCGCTCGGAGAGCGAAGCGGACGTCTCGCTTGCGGCGCTCGCGGCGGACGCCGGCCTGTCGCGCTTCCATTTCTGCCGCGCCTTCAAGGAAAGCACCGGGCTCTCGCCGCATGCCTGGCTCCGCCAGCGCCGGCTCGAGCAGGCGATGCAGATGCTGCGTGACACGGACGTGTCCGTGGTCACGGTCGCGGCAGCGCTCGGCTACGCCTCGCAGACCGCGTTTGCTGCTGCATTCAAGCGGCTGACCGGGGACACCCCTACCGATTGGCGCCGGCGGGCGCGTTAGCAGCAATTGCTCTTTAGTCGCCGCAACCGCGCTGGGGCACCAGCACACAGGGCTCGTTAGATCATCATCGTGTCCATGCCCGCCAACCGGAGATGACCAATGCCCTTTAACAAGCCGCTCAACCGGATTGCGAACACTACGCGCCGGAAGATCCTCGCGACCTCGGTGATGTCCGCCGTCTCGCTCAGCGTCCGCTCCACGACCGCGATCGGCGACGAGTCGAGAAGCCCGGCCATCGCCGCGCAGCCGGCGGATCCAACGGCGTTCGTGACGACCAAAGACTGCGTGAAGATTTTCTACAAGGACTGGGGGCCGAAATCGGGCCAGCCCATCGTCTTCCATCACGGCTGGCCGCTCTCCTCCGACGACTGGGATACGCAGATGCTGCATTTCGTCGGCAAGGGGTTTCGCGTGATCGCCCATGATCGCCGCGGTCACGGCCGCTCTAGCCAGGTCGGCGACGGCCACGACATGGATCACTACGCGGCCGATACTGCCGCGGTGGTCGATCATCTTGACCTGCGGAATGCGATCCATGTCGGACATTCCACCGGCGGCGGCGAAGCCGTCCGCTACGTCGCGCGTCACGGCCGCGGCCGCGTTGCCAAGCTCGTGCTGATCAGCGCCGTGCCGCCGCTGATGGTCAAGACAGAAAACAATCCCGGCGGCTTGCCGGTCACCGTTCTCGACGAGGTGCGCCGGCAACTCGCCGCCGGCCGGGCGCAGTTCTATCTGGAATTCGCGAGCGGTCCGTTCTTTGGCTACAACCGCCCCGGTGCCACGGCGTCGCAGGCGGTGATCTGGAATTGGTGGCGTCAGGCCATGAGCGGCGGCGCCAAGGCGCATCTCGACGGCATCAGGGCTTTCTCCGAAACCGACTTTACCGAAGACCTCAAGGCCATCGCGGTGCCGACCCTCGTCCTGCACGGCAGCGACGATCAGATCGTTCCGGTCGCGGACTCGGCGCCGCTGTCGGCGAAATTGCTGAAGAACAGCTCGCTGAAAATCTACGACGGCCTGCCGCACGGCATCTGTACCACCCATGCAGCGATCGTGAATGCCGATCTGTCGGCCTTCATCGCCGGCTGATCCTCTGCATCGATCCAATCCAATCACAGGAGATACAAATGCGACTGGTCATCATCGGTGCCGGCTTCGCCGGCATGTATGCTGCATTGTCCGCTGCCCGGCTGCGCGACATTCACGGCGTTTCGCCCGAGGCGCTGGAGATCGCGCTGATCGCCCCGGAGCCGACCTTGGTCGTCCGTCCGCGGCTCTACGAACCAAACCCCGAAGCGCTGACGGCGCCGCTGCTGGATGTGCTCAAGGCGATCGACGTGGTCTATGTGCAAGGCACCGCCGAGGCGATCGATGCTGCGGCACGCGAAGCGAGCATAGCGGCACCCGGGGGCAAACGAACGCGGCTCACCTACGATCGCTTGGTCGTGGCCACCGGCAGCCGGCTATTTCGTCCGAGCATTCCCGGCCTTGCCGAGCACGGTTTCAGCGTCGACTCGCTGGACGACGCGGTGGCCCTCGATAGGCACCTGCACGGACTGGCCGGCCGGCCGGCCGGGAATGGCCGCGACACGGTCGTCGTCGCCGGCGGCGGGTTCACGGGTATCGAAGTAGCCACCGAGATACCCGCGCGGCTCCGCGCCATTCTCGGCCCCGATGCGCGGCCGCGCGTCGTCATCGTCGAGCGCAATCCGGTCATCGCTCCCGATATGGCCGAATCCGCGCGTCTCGTCATCGAGGATGCGCTGAAGCGGATCGGCGTGGAAACGCGGCTCGAAGTCGGCGTTGCGTCGCTCGACCAGTTCGGCGTGACCTTGTCGGGCGGCGAGCGCATCGCAGCCGAAACCGTAATCTGGGCCGCCGGCATGCGTGCCGCGCCCCTGACCGAGCAGATTCCTGCCGAGCGCGACAGTTTCGGGCGGCTGCTGGTCGACCGCGACCTGCGCGTGCCGAGCGCGGCGGGCATCTTCGCGACGGGCGACGCTGCGCGCGCCGCCTGTGATGATGACGGCAACTATGCGCTGATGTCGTGCCAGCATGCCACGCGGATGGGCGCTTTCGCCGGCAACAATGCCGCCGCCGAACTGCTCGGCGTTCCGACCACGCCTTATCACCAGGAGGCCTACGTCACCTGCCTCGATCTCGGCGAGGCCGGCGCTCTGTTCACACGCGGCTGGGATCGGACGGTCGAGATGGTCGGCGACCAGGCGAAGAAGACCAAACGGGAGATCAACACCGTCTGGATCTACCCGCCGCTTGCTGAACGTGCCGCTGCACTCGCCTCCGCCGATCCGGAACGCGTCACCAATCTCTGACCGCCTCAACCGAACGAGCCGGACGTGCTCAGGGATGAACCATCCTTCAATGACCTGCAACAGGAGACCAACATGAATCTGCAAAACACCTCTCACCTCGCCACATCGAAGCCGGATGAACTGGTGCCGTCGCGCTACGCCCTGAAAGTCGGCGAGATCGACGTGCTGGTTATCAGCGACGGGGTGCTCCCGCTGCCGACAACGATGCTCGGGCACAACGCCGCGCCGTCGGCGCGAGCCGCCTGGTTCAAGGACATGTTCCTGCCGACCGACGCCTTCGATTGGGCCCTGAATGCCGTCGTCGTCCGCAGCGGCGGGAAGACCATCCTGATCGACGCGGGGCTCGGGTCTGATCCCGACCTGAACCTGCCCCGAGCCGGACAGCTGATCAAACGCCTAGAAGCCGCCGGTATCGATCTCGCGTCCGTCACCGACGTCGTGCTGACCCATATGCACATGGATCACGTCGGCGGCCTGCTCGTCGAGGGCGTGAAGGACCGGTTGCATCCGGACCTGCAAATCCACGTTGCGGCCGCCGAAGTCGAATTCTGGCGCGCGCCGGATTTCTCGCGAACGGCGATGCCGGAAGGCTTCCCGGACGCGCTGCGCACAGCCGCGAAGCGGTTCGCGAAGGAGTACCATAACCAGATCCGGCAGTTCGACGAGGAGCACGAAGTCGCGCCGGGCGTTGTCGTCCGCCGCACCGGCGGTCACACCCCGGGACACAGCATCGTCCGCCTGACGTCCGGCGGCGAAGCGATGACCTTCGCGGGCGACGCCGTGTTCACGGTCGGCTTCGAACATCCCGACTGGCACAACGGCTTCGAGCACGACCCGGACGAGGCAACGCGCGTTCGCGAGGGATTGCTGCGGGACTTGGCGAAGACGGGCGAGTTGCTGGTCGCCACCCATATGCCGTTCCCGTCCATCGGGCGCGTCGGGCGCGAAGGTAACGTGTTTCGGTTCGTGCCGATCTACTGGGACTACTAATCGTTCGCCGGATTGAAGCCGGGCTGCGGTGCAGGACATCACCAGGAAGTGCGCCTGCGCCGCAGTTTGCTCAGTTATTCGATGACGGCGGTGTCAAATGAATTTACGTTGCCAGTAGAGTGAACAAATTAAGAAAGTCGGCTTTGGGGCCAGAAGCGGACTTGCCTCTCCGGCGCGCTTGGGATCATTCGATGGATGGATTCGTGGACGGTTCAAGCGCGACTTACCGCTCAATTGCCATCCAGCGTCCGAGGCTTTTCATTTCCAGCGGTGCCCAGCGCGATTTCGTCTCGCTGGCGCGAGCGATCTCGAACCAGATGCGCGGCGTCTTCCGGGCGATAGAGATCGCGTTGGGAAGCGTCTGATGAGGCATGACGGGTCTCGGACGCGGAATGGCGATGTCGCCGGCCATGAAGCCGCACGCCAAGAGCACGCGATCCGCTTCTGGTTTCTCGATTACAGCGGCTTGCAACCGTTCTCTGAGGTGATCGAATGTGATTGCGGTGAGGCGGATGTCGGCGAAGACGGGGGTATGACTCGAATAGTGCTGCAGTCCAAGCTCTCTGGCCTCATTGAGCTCGCAGAGATGGAAGGCGCTGCCTTCCAACTCGGCATTCCCTGCACGTCGCTGGATTACAATTTTGTCCAGGTCCCTCAATCTGTACGCGTCTTCGCCGGCAGAGAAGTCAGCGGCCTGCGTGACGAAATCGAGCCGATTCTGCCAATGGGGCAACCAGAACTCTTCGACGAGCGGTCCGCACCACGCGTCCTCCATGATCGACGGTTCAAACAATAGCGTCAACCGGCGTTCCTGCCGCCACTCGGCGTGCCATTCGTCTTCCGAAAGGATCTCGACGCCTTTCATACGGCAACCCCGGTGTTCTGTTGACCGCATCCACACGGCACAAGATGTTGCGGATGGTATAAGACGACTCTCTGCCTACGAAAGAGCTTACAACAAGTCGCCTCGTCGATTTGCTGGTAAAACCGGGCGAGTCCGCTTTAGGTCTTGGCCGCGTGAAAACGTTTCATCGCGGGTGACGCCGCTTTGAACAGCCCTTGGGGCTCCGGATTGGCGCCGAAAGGCACAATTACAGGCAAATAACCGCATTCTTCGCAATAAATTGGACGTCATGTCAGCATCCGAACTTGGAGCCAGGCAATGAAGTCATGCGCGTCTCGAACACTTCTCATCGCACTCACCAGCGTCCTATGGATTCCAGGATGCATGGCCGAACAAATTGTAGTTCCGCTCGTCGGAGCGGTTGCTGATCATGACCAACGGACAGGAAGGCCGATCTTAAGACTCTCCTTTGCAGAGGCGTCCAATGAGAAGATGCGCAACTTTGGGAACAACCACGCTGGCGAGAAGGTCGAGTTCTGCCTTCATGGACGGGTGCTTTTTATGCCGGTTCTGAGAGAGCCCATGTCAGCCGGGACGGCGCAGATCAGCGATCCCAGTTGGACGGACCAAGTGGTGCTTGAGCTGGCGAAACAACTCTCCGACATGCCAGCAGGGGAAATTGAAATCCGATCGTTGGCGGAGCCGAAGTAGTATCTGTCGGGTCATTTTCGACGGATTCGGTCGTGATTGTCGCGGGCACTCACTTGACGAATCGAGGCTAAAAGAACGAAAGTGGAACAGAATAGCCGCAACGTCAAGTAGGCCCCAATGCTTCGCCCTCACCTCGGGAAGAAGGGTTCGGACTGAACAGCGCTACGCTATGCAAGAGAAGGCATCAAGAGAGCGCTCCGGATGAAGCCGCAAGTTCTTCCTGTCTATTACTACCTTGATCATTTTACGGAGGTGCTTGGCTTCGTGAAGAAGACTTACGGTGCTGTCCTGACCCCGGAGCACCATCTCTTCATCGAGCAATTTGACGGTCTTCCCAGGGATGCACAATGCCTTCTTGTCCGCATGGTCAATCGGCGGGGAGCGATCTTCAATCGCGCGCTCTTCAAATATCCAGAGATTGCAGATGTTGAAGCCGCGGCTCGGCATCTGCTTGCCAGCGCCCATGCTCGTGTTCTGCAGGTCGACGACTACGCCGCTTTCGTAACATGCTTGCCCAAAGACATCCTTGTGACGGCGGCGCATGCATCTGGAAGATCCGATATTCGCAAATCCTGGTCGAAGTCCAAGCTCATCGAATACTTTCTCGCCAATGTTCCTTTCGAGGTCGCTGCTCGGCATTGTGGTGGGAAGAACTTCATCGCGCTTCACAACACGCGGCCGATCGAATTTATGCTCTATCTCTATTTTGGCAAGACGGAGCGGGATCTCAAGACCTTTGCGCTACGCGATCTCGGCATCATGCGCACCAACAATGCGACCTCGTTCAGTGCACGCTTTGCGGATGGCGATGAAGCCCACGCCTGCTTTCATTATAGTAGCCTGCTCGACCAACTCGAGACCGAAGCCGAGGCTGTCTATCGCCAGGGAGTGGTCGACCTGCTCGGCGGGCCGCCAGGTCCGACAGATTACGCTCAGGACCTGAGAAGCCGTGCCGCCTTCAAGCTTGGCCAGTTCTTCGAGAAGGGCGCCGATACGGCGCTCGCACTTCAACTCTATCGTGCCGGCTCGTCCCCCGAATGCCGCGAGCGCCTCGTGCGCCTTCACTACAGTCTGGGCGCGAAAAGCGAATCTGAAGCACTTCTGCGCCAGATCATTGATGATCCGGCGAGCGACGAAGAGCACGTTTTTGCGGTTGACTTCTATGCGCGCAAGTTCGGCGGTCGGCGAACGGGGCTTTGCACCGAACTCCTGCGCTCGGGGCGCGTCGTCGCGGTCGACGACACACACCGGGGCACCCCGGAGGCCGGTGTCGCTGGGGTCATGCGGCGTCAGGGCAGCCAAGTATATTTTGCCGAGAACGCCTTGTGGCACACCCTGTTCGGCCTTCTGTTCTGGGACGAGCTGTTCGAATCCGGTCAATTGCACAGCGGCTTCGACTGGGTCCCTCAATGTCTCAAGGATCGCACGTTCATTCGGATGTTCAAGGCCCAGGTGAATGTGAAGCTTACCGCCGTCCGATCGGGTAATGCCCTTCCGCTGATCTTGCGTGCGCTTGCTGCGCGCTGGGGGCGGCCCAATGGCATCTTCAACTGGGATCGCTTTCAGATCGAGGCTGTCCGTACGCTTCTCGATCACGCCAGCCCTCATGGCATTGCCGCGATCTTGCACGCGATGTGCGAGGATTTTCGGGCGATGTGTGACGGATTCCCTGATCTGATGCTGCTTCGCGATGGCGCGGTCTCATTCTTGGAGATCAAGGCAGAGGGTGACGTCATCCGCCGCAACCAGCTCACGCGCCTGCGGCAACTGCAATCAGCCGGGCTCCAGGCTGAGATTTGCAGGGTCGAGTTTTGCTTCGACCCAGGGCAGGATTACATTGTTGTCGATATCGAGACGACCGGGAGCTGGGCGTCTGGCGACCGCATAACCGAGATTGGCGCGGTCAAGATCCGTAATCATCAGGTTGTCGATGAGTGGCACTCCCTGCTCAATCCTCAGCGTGCCATTCCGGCAAATATCATGCGGCTCACAGGAATCACGAACGAGATGGTTCGCGATGCTCCGGTTTTCGCATCTGTTGCAGACAGCTTTCTCGAATTCATGGGTGACGGCGTCTTCGTCGCGCACAACGTCAATTTCGACTATGGCTTTATCGCTTACGAGTTCAGCCGTCTCGATCGAAAGTTCCGCTTTCCCAAGCTTTGCACCTGCGCCGGAATGCGACGGCGCTATCCCGGCCATAACTCCTACGGGCTCGGAAATCTATGCCAGATCTATGACATCGAACTCGAGAGCCATCATCGCGCACTCTGCGATGCGAAGGCTGCCGGCCAGCTGCTCAATCTGATCAACAGGAAGCGCGAAAGTGAGGGCCCGCTGGCGGAGGAACAGGCCGCTTAAAGATGCGGTGTTGTCCCCAGAGAGGCAATACACGCATACAGCTCATCATCCCGGTGGACGCCAAACGGCGATGTCCTCCCGGAAGCTCCGGAGGGATTTCATGAGCCGTCGGCTCTGGATGGGCGTGAAGCTCGTTGAGAGCAAGAGTGCAGGCCGGGTTGGCCGTGACGGGTTGGAAGTGGCGAGAGAGTTCCGCCGCGCCCGTCGCGGAGATCCGCGATGCAGGGACGGAGACTTGGTGCGCGCGCTGGCGAGAGTCGGGCGAGCCTCTATGAGGAGATCACGAGCAAGATCATCGGTGAGCTGGAAGCTGGCCGGGTGCCCTGGGTTCGGCCATGGGGGACGCAAGCGGCAAAGGCTCAGCTGGCCTTGCCACGGAATGGGGCTACGGGTCGGGCGTACTCGGGGATCAACGTTCTCATCCTCTGGGGGGCAGTCATCGAGCACGGGTTGACGGGCCAGAGCTGGTTGACCTTCCGGCAAGCTCTCTCGCTTGGCGGTCATGTCCGCAAGGGCGAGCGCGGCGTCTCTGTCGTCTACGCCGACCGCTTTGTGCCATCGGATGAGCGGCAACGTGCCCGGGAGGTCGGCGAGGAGGCGCAAGCAATTCCGTTCCTGAAGCGGTTTACTGTATTCAACACCGACCAATGCGATGGTCTGCCAGATGATATCGCAACCGTGCCACCGCTTCCGCCGCCGGGTGTCATGGAGCCTGTGGTCGAGACCCTGATTGTCAACAGCGGCGTCGACTTCCGGATCGGGGGGGATCGTGCGTTCTATGCGCCAGTCGAAGATTTCGTGCAGGTGCCACTGCCAGCGGCGTTCTTTGAGCCGATCAACTGGTACCGCACCGCTTTGCATGAGCTCGCCCATGCGAGCGGTCATGCCTCTCGGCTGAATCGGGATCTCTCGGGTCGGTTCGGCAGCCGCAAATACGCCTTCGAGGAGCTGATCGCCGAGATCGCGGCCGCCTTCAGCTGCGCCGCGCTCGGCATCGTGCCGACCGTGCGCCACGCCGACTATCTCGGCTTCTGGCTCGACGTCCTGCGCGAGGATAGTCGCGCCATTGTCCGGGCGGCAAGCCAGGCGAGCCGCGTGGCCGACTATCTCCTCGGCTTTGCGCCGAGTGCTGGTGGCCTCGCTCAGCCGAGCGCTCCGGATCGCGTACTCGCGTGAACCTTGCACGCCTGGGTGAACAGTGGAGAGGGAGAGGGCGAGAGGTGTTCAGCGACGGGTTGAAGGCCTGAGAGAGAGGCTCCGGGCCGCCCGTCGTGGAGAACGAAGACATGACCAAGGCCGCTCACAAGGTCACGCTGTCGCCGTCGCGCGACATTCCTTTCAACAAACTCGTGCTCAGCCAGTCCAATGTGCGCCGGATCAAGGGCGGCGTTTCGATCGAGCAATTGGCCGAGAGCATCGCCGAGCGGACGCTGCTGCAAAGCCTGAATGTTCGGGCTGTCCTCGATGCCGAGGGCAGGGAGACCGGGATGTTCGAGGTGCCCGCGGGCGGCAGGCGCTACCGGGCGCTGGAGCTCCTGGTGAAGCAGAAGCGAATGGCGAAAACGCAAGCCGTGCCTTGCGTGGTGCGCGATTCCGGTTCGGCGCTGGACGACTCGCTCGCCGAGAACGACCAGCGTGTCGGTCTGCATCCGCTAGATCAATTTCAGGCATTCCAGGCCCTGCGTGACGGCGGCATGGGAGAGGAGGAGATCGCGGCGCGGCACTTCGTGACCGTTGCGGTCGTCAAGCAGCGGCTGCGGCTGGCCGCGGTCTCGCCGGCGCTTCTGGACGTGTATGCCGCCGACGGCATGACCCTGGAGCAGCTGATGGCGTTTTCGGTGACTTCGGATCATGCACGCCAACAGGAGGTCTGGGACAAGGTCAGCCGTTCCGGCGGCGATACGCCCTACCAGATCCGGCGGCAGCTCACCGAGCAGACGGTTCGGGCGTTCGATCGCAGGGTCCAGTTCATAGGACTGACTGCCTATGAGATGGCCGGCGGCGCTGTGCTGCGGGATCTGTTCGAGGCCGACGATGGCGGCTGGCTCCACAATGTCGCGCTGTTGGATCGGCTCGTGGCGGAGAAGCTGAAGGCTGAAGCGGAACGGATAGGCCTTGAGGGCTGGAAGTGGATCGCGGCCGCCGTGGACTTCCCTTTCGGGCATACCCATGGCTTGCGCGAGCTTCACGGGCAGCCGGCAGAGCTCACCGCCGACGAGCGGGCGACCATGGAAGCGCTGCGGGCCGAACAGGCCGGGCTCGAGGCCGAACACGGTCAGGCGGATGAACTGCCTGAGGATATCGATCAGCGTCTCGGTGAGATCGAGGCGGCGCTGCAGTCCTTTGACGAGCGGCCGACGACCTTCGATGCGGCCGAGATGGCGCGTGCTGGCGCGTTCGTCAGCATCGGCTCGGAAGGCCGACTGCGCGTCGCCCGCGGTTTCGTCCGACCCGAGGATGAGGCCGTGGTGTCAAAAGATGAGCCGGAGACCGAAGCTGGTCACGACAGGGCCACTGCGGCCGCCATTCCGGATAGGGAGGGCGGGGTGCCGGCGGCGACAATCGTCATCGGTCACGGCGAGCAGGACGCGCCCGCCGACGCGGAGGATGTCGAGCGGCCGCTGCCCGACCGGCTGATCAGCGAGCTCTCGGCGTATCGCACGCTCGCCCTTCGTGAGGCACTCGGCCGAGAGCCATCCATCGCCTTCCAGGCGGTGCTGCACACCTTCGTGCTCGCGGCCTTCTATCCCTACGGATCAGTCCTCAACTGCCTGGAGATCTCGCTGCGCACCCCGAGCTTCCCGGCGCAGCCGCCGGGCCTGCAGGACAGCGCTCCGGCAAAGGCGATCGCCGCGCGTCACGCGGCCTGGAAGGCGAAGCTGCCGGCCAACGACAAGGACCTCTGGGCAGCGTTGACGACGATGGACGGAGCGGCCCAGGCCGAGCTGTTCGCCCATTGTGCCGCGCAAGCGGTGAACGCGATCGTTGAGCCGGCCAGCCACGTGCATCAAGGCCGCCTGTCCGCCCACGGCGTCCGCGGGCGCCTCGAACAGGCCGACCATCTGTCGCGCGCCGTCGGGCTCGACATGACCAGCGCCGGCTGGAAGCCCACCGTCGACACCTATCTCGGTCGCGTCACCAAGCACCGCATCCTGCAGGCCGTGCGAGAAGCGAAGGGCGAAGCGTCGGCGCAGCTCATCGAGCATCTGAAGAAGCCGGACATGGCGCGCGAAGCCGAGCGGTTGCTCGAAGGCAGTCGCTGGTTGCCAGAGCCGCTGCGTGGCGCGGATGCCGAGGTAACGCAGGCGGCCGATGGCGTCGATGCCGCCAGCCTGCCGGCGTTCCTCAGTGAGGATGAGGAGGCGACGGAAGGCGGTGACGACGTAGAGGAGACCGTTGCCGCGGAATGATCAGCTTGCCTTCGCGGCCGATCCCAACCCCAACCTGAAGAAACCGAAGTGCAAGCCCGGTCAGATCGGCCGGGCTTTTTTCATGGAGATCACTGTCGCGTCGAGCAGCTCGAGAGTGAGAGAGGCGGAGCAGCGCGATTGAGTCCGCCGGACCGGAGAGAGCGTTCGGCGGTGCTCTTCCGTGTTCCGCTCTCCTTGAAGGTTCCTCGACATGATCACCGAGACGAGCTCACCTGCGGCGCCCTTCGCGCTGCTTGCGCGCGCCAAGGCCGTCCTTCGTGCGGCCGAGCTGCTGCTGCCAAACCTTACCCGTGGCGAGCGGATCGATGCCCGGTGCCTGCGCCTGGTCATGCAGACCGCGTTCGGCGCCAGTGACGCCGATGGAAGCTGGGATTGGAAGACCGCCTACGAAGCCTGTGAGATCGCCTCTGTCCAATTCCTCGTCAAGCACGGTCCAGCGATGATCAAGGCCAGCAAAGGCACTCCCCCGGCCATGCTGGCGATGGTCGCAAAGGTCGCGGGCCTACTGCCGAGCCACACCAGGCGCTCGCTCGAGAGCCAGAGTCTTCAGCAGTTCTCGACCCCGCTGCCATTGGCGTTCGCTGCGGCCGCGGCGGCGCAAGTGACCTCGGCCGATCGGGTGCTCGAGCCATCGGCGGGGACAGGAATCCTGGCCGTCTTTGCGGAGCTTGCTGGCGGCTCGCTTCTGCTCAATGAGCTCGCTGCAAGTCGCGCAGCCTTGCTCGATCTGGTGTTCGCGGGTCTGATCGTGACCCGCTTGGACGCCGCGCAGATCGATGATCATCTCGATGCGGCCTTCGTTCCAAGCGTGGTTCTGATGAATCCCCCGTTCTCGGCGACCGCGAGTGTGGACCGTCCGCTGGCCGATACGGCGTTGCGCCATGTGTCTTCGGCCCTCGCACGGCTTGGAGACGGGGGGCGACTGGTCGCAATCACGGCCGCCGGCCTTGCGCCCGACAATCCGAGCTGGACGGATGCCTTCGTGCACCTGCAGGAGCGCGGTCGTCTGGTGTTCTCCGCGGCGATCGATGGCGCAGTCTATGCGCGGCAGGGCACGACGACCGCCACACGGATGCTCGTGATCGACAAGCGCCCAGCGCCGGACGCTCGTGTGTTTCCGCGATCTGCCGGCGTGGCACCTGATGTCAGGACCTTGCTCGGCTGGATCTCGGCGCTCGTGCCACCGCGGTCGCCGATGGCCAGCCGGTTTGTCGCTCAGGTAGGCCGGCGTGCAAAAGTTTGTTCGAGAGATCGACGGGATCTGGATCCCGCACGCTCCTCGCCATTGCCGACGTCCGGTGAGCCTGAGGGCTGCGAACTCGCCTACGACACCGTCGATGAAGTCTCCGACGAAGGAACTCGCCTGACTGACGCGCTCTATGAGACGTATCAGTTGCAGTCGATCCGGATTCCGGGCGCGCAGCCTCATCCCACGAAGCTCGTGCAGTCGGCGGCGATGGCCTCCGTCGCACCGCCAAAGCCGTCCTATCGGCCGCATCTCCCGGCCAGGATCGTCACCGAAGGCGTGCTGTCCGGCGCGCAGCTCGAGAGTCTCATCTTTGCCGGCGAAGCGCATGGTGGACTCCTCACCGGCTTTTGGACGGTCGACGAGACCTTCGACCAGGTCCGTGCGGTCGGCGAGGACACGGAGAGGGCGGTCCGCTTCCGGCGCGGGTGGTTCCTCGGTGATGGCACGGGCGCCGGAAAAGGCCGCCAGGTCGCGGGCATCCTGCTCGATAATTGGCTGAAGGGCCGGCGCCGGGCGGTCTGGATCAGCAGGTCCGACAAGCTGATCGAGGACGCGCAGCGCGACTGGGCAGCGCTCGGTATGGAGCGGCTTCAGGTCACGCCGCTGTCGCGCTTCCGCCAGGGGGCGCCGATCCGGCTCGATGAGGCCATCCTTTTCACGACCTATGCCACGCTGCGGACCGACGAGAAGGCCAAGAAGCTTTCCCGCGTGCGCCAGATCGTCGACTGGGTGGGACGGGATTTCGATGGCGTGATCATCTTCGACGAGAGCCATGCGATGCAGAACGCCGCAGGCCACAAGGGCGATCGGGGCGATCAGGTGGCTTCACAGCAGGGCCGCGCCGGATTGCGGTTGCAGCACGCGCTGCCTAATGCCCGCATCGTCTACGTCTCGGCGACAGGCGCGACCACCGTTCACAATCTGGCCTATGCCCAGAGGCTGGGACTGTGGGGCGGCGCGGATTTCCCGTTTGCGACGCGGGCGGACTTCGTGGCGGCGATCGAGCAGGGCGGTGTCGCGGCCATGGAGGTGATGGCGCGCGATCTCAAGGCCCTCGGGCTTTATGCGGCGCGCTCGCTGTCCTTCGAGGGCGTCGAATACGAGCCGCTCGAGCACCGGCTCACGGACGAGCAGGTCAGGATCTATGACGCCTATGCCGAGGCGTTCGCGGTCATTCACAACAACCTCGAGGCCGCGATGCAGGCGGCCAACATCACCGGCGCAACCGGCACGCTGAACCCCCAGGCCAAATCGGCCGCGCACTCGGCCTTTGAGTCGGCCAAGCAGCGCTTCTTCGGGCACCTCCTGACTTCGATGAAGACGCCGACGCTGATTCAGGCGATCAAGCGCGATCTCGATGCTGGCCACGCCGCGGTCGTCCAGATCGTCTCCACAGGTGAAGCCCTGATGGAGCGCCGGCTGGCCGAGATCCCGACCGCGGAGTGGGGCGACGTCCAGGTCGACATCACGCCGCGCGAATATGTCCTCGATTATCTCGTCCATTCCTTCCCGGTCCAGCTCTACGAGCCGTTCACCGATCGCGAGGGCAATCTGTTGTCGCGTCCGGTCACTCGCGATGGCCGGCCGGTCGAGAGCCGCGAAGCGGTCGCTCGCCGCGATCGGATGATCGAACATCTCGCTTCGCTCGCGCCGGTGCCGGGTGCGCTCGACCAGATCGTTCAGCGCTTCAGCACGGACATGGTCGCTGAGGTCACGGGCAGGTCGAGACGGATCGTCCGCGTCCGCGATCGGATGGTGGTCGAGACGAGGGCGACCTCTGCCAACCTCGCTGAGGCCGCAGCGTTCATGGATGACAGGAAGCGCATCCTGGTGTTCTCGGATGCCGGCGGCACAGGCCGCAGCTACCACGCCGAGCTCTCGGCGACGAACAAGCGGCTGCGGGTGCATTATCTGCTGGAGCCAGGCTGGAAGGCGGATGCCGCGATCCAGGGGCTTGGCCGGACCAATCGTACCAACCAGGCGCAGCCACCGCTCTTTCGCCCTATCGCCACCGACGTGAAAGCCGAGAAGCGCTTCCTGTCGACGATCGCGCGCCGGCTCGACACGTTGGGCGCGATCACCCGTGGCCAGCGCCAGACCGGCGGACAGGGACTGTTCCGGCCGGAGGACAACCTCGAAAGCCCGCACGCCCGCGATGCCCTGCGTCAGTTCTATGGGCTGCTCGCCCGTGGGCAATTGGGGAGCTGCTCGCTGCAGCGGTTCGAGCAGGCCACGGGATTGAAGCTCACGGACGAGAACGGTCTTCGCGACCAGCTGCCGCCGATCACGACGTTCCTGAACCGGCTGCTGGCGCTGACCATCGAGCTGCAGAACATCCTGTTCACGGTGTTCGAGCAGTTGCTCGCGGCGCGGATCGAGGGCGCGATCGCATCCGGGACTTTCGATGCCGGTCTGGAGACGCTGCGTGCAGAAAGCTTCGTCGTCATGGAGCGGCGCACCATCAACACCCATCCGGCGACAGGTGCCGAGACGCATCTCGTCACCATCGCCCAGCGTGACCGCAACCGGCCGATATCGCTGAACGAGGCCTTGGAGCGGCTGCTGCAACGCCGCGCTGTTCCAGTGATCCACGTCCGCTCGGGCCGAGCGGCGATCCAGGTGCCGGCGCCGAGCTGGTTGCTCGACGATGGCGAGATCGAGCAGCGCGTCCATCTGATCGGACCGATGCGACGCCAGACTCTGCCGCTCGCCAGGCTGGCCGAGCATGATTGGGCCGAGGCAGACCGCGAGCAGTTCAAGGCTGGCTGGAGTGCGGAGCTCGCATCCATTCCGGAGTTCACGACCACCACGATCTACCTCGTCACAGGGCTTCTGCTGCCGATCTGGAAGCGCCTCCCTCAGGAGTCCGCGCGGGTCTACCGGCTCCAGACCGATGCGGGCGAGCGCATCATCGGCCGCAAGGTGCCACTCAGTTGGGTCACCGCAGCGTCGACCGAGCGACCTTCGCTCGCTCCCGATGACGCGTTCACATCCGTGCTGCGTGACGGCTACGTACTCGATCTTCATGAGGGCTTGCAGCTGCGGAGGGTGCGCGTCATGGGCGCCAACCGAATCGAGCTCTTGGGCTTCCCTGCGGGCTTACGGGATTGTCTCAGGGCCTGCGGGCTGTTCAGCGAGATCATCTCGTGGAGGCTGCGGATGTTCGTGCCGACCGATGCAAGCGGCCCGGCGATCCTAGCCAGCGTTCTGGAGCGGTTTCCCATTGCTGAGGTCCGCGGGCGGGAGCTGTCGTGATGTCAGACGACGCGTCTGAACTGGCGCGCCGCCTTGCGCGTGAGGCCGAGGCGGTGTGCCGTCACTATCTGTCCAGCGGCAGACGTCAGGGACGCTACTGGTTGGTCGGTGATGTCAACAACACGCCGGGCCGATCATTGTTCGTGCGATTGCACGCCTCATCGAAGGGGCCGGCCGGCAAATGGACGGATGCTGCGACCGGAGAGCATGGCGATCTGCTCGACGTCATCGGCTCGGTTTGTGGCCTGAGCAGCTTTCACGCGGTTGCCGAGGAGGCGCGCCGTTTTCTGAAGCTGCCGGACTGGGAACGCACGCCTCCAGTCGGTGCTGTGAACGCCGTGCGCCCCCGCGACTCCGCCAGAGCCGCTCGCCGGCTGTTTGCGATGGGGCAGCCGCTGTCTGGAACGCGCGGCGAGGCCTATCTCGCTCATCGCGGTATCGACCCGCGCGCAGGCACTGACGGTCTACGTTTTCATCCACGTTGCTATTATCGGCCGGACGATGCCACCGATGTCGAGACATGGCCCGCGCTGATTGCCGCTGTGACCGACCTCGAGGGGCGTATCACCGGGGTTCATCGCACCTGGCTGGATCCCGACGGCTTCGACGATCGCAGGCTTGGCAAGGCGCCAATCGACACGCCGCGGCGGGCGATGGGCGATCTGCTTGGGCATGCCGTGCGCTTCGGGACCGCCAAGGACGTGCTTGCGGCCGGCGAGGGCATCGAGACCATGCTGTCGTTGCGGACGGTGCTGCCGACCTTGCCGGTTGCTGCTGCGCTCTCGGCCAACCATCTGGCGAATCTGCTCTGGCCGGCCACGTTGCGCCGGATCTATGTCGCTGTCGATGCTGATGCTGCTGGTATCGCCGCCGCAGAGACGTTGACGACCCGCGCGCTGGACGCCGGTATCGAGGCGATCGCATTATGCCCTCGCCTGGACGACTTCAACGAAGACCTTCGCGGTCTAGGGACAGCCAAGCTCCTGGACGTCTTGGCTCAACAGCTGCTGCCCGAAGATGCCGAGCGCTTCGTGAGCGCGGCTGCGACCTCAACGTCGGCTCGACGCTAGAGAGTCGTTCGGCGCTCGCCGCGCATCGTCGGGACAAGGGGATCTCGTCAGGGCGTCGGAGAGCCGCGCCGGGGCCTTCTGAGAGGCGATCGGACGGCGGGCGGTCCGGTCCGGCAATGGCGGTGCGTGGCTATTTTCCGCCAGCCCGCAAGCGGGCCTTTGCATCGCGAGGCAAAATAGCCGCGCACACCGCCATCCTCCGCTGTCGCTCCGGCCCGCTGCTCGAAGAGATCAGCGGGTTCTGGTCCGGTCCTCCCGCCGTCTTGGAGATCGCCATGGAAGGCCGCGATCGACGCGGTCACCGAACATAGACGAGGTCCCCATGTCCGACCAGCAAGACGAGATGCATGAGCCGCACGATACGCAGTCGAGCACCGACAACGCCCTGACCGAACTCCAGCTGTACGGCTACCGCCCCTTCGACGATGAGCCTGATCCTCGGCCGCTCCCTGAAGGCAGGGTCATCGCCGGCGCGGTCGCCGATATCTTCGACGCCCTGGTCGCGACGCTCTCGGAGACGCGCCTCGAGCCTGAGCTGAAGGAGCTCTTGTGGTCAACGGTCAACCTGTTCCACCGTGCCACGATGCGCATCGAGCGCGAGCTTGACGACAACGAGCAGGCGCAGCGTTCGAGTCAGCGCGAGCAGAACGGCTCGGAGGTGCGCTCGGTCGAGCTCGAGCGCCTGACGTCGGAAGGACTGTCACTGGTCGAGCGTCGCAACGCAATGGAGCTGTTCCGCGATCTGGCCGCCGAGGCCTTCGAGCTCCATACGCGATCGCCGTGGCGGCCGCGGTCGGGATCGCAGGTCAGCCATCGCACGCTGACGGCGGCCATGATCGACTCCCGCGATTTCCTTGCTGCCAAGCATCGGGCTGAGACGGAGGTCATGCTGCCGCCAGGCCCCAAGATCGCACTGACCGGCGGACCGGACTTCAATGACGTCGTACTCATCTGGGATCGTCTCGACAAGGTCCACGCCAAGCATCCGGACATGGTCCTCCTGCATGGCGGCTCGCCGAAGGGGGCCGAGCTGATCGCCAGCAAATGGGCATCGAACCGCAAGGTGCCGCAGATCGCGTTCAAGCCCGATTGGACAAGACACAATAAGGCCGCCCCCTTCAAGCGCAATGACGCCATGCTGGCGACGCTGCCGATCGGCGCCATGGTCTTCCCGGGCTCCGGGATCCAAGGCAATCTCGCTGACAAGGCTCGCCGCCTCGGCATTCCGGTCTGGACCTTCGGGCAAGGCGGCGCGTGAGCGCCGTCAACCGTGCAGATCCACTGCGTTCGTCCAAGCGGCTGTGGCGACATCCCAAGCGACTCCTGCGCTCGGCGTCGACATGTCTGTCTGCTTGAATGCGTCAGACCTGGTGGCGCAGGGGGGCATGGTGGTCGCTGACCGCCGCGACGATGCCTGCAACGGCAGCGCTACCTCTCGACCGGAATATCCCCGAACAGCTCTCGTGTTTGACGACGGTCCGCTACCTGCAAATGGATCAGCCTCTCGTCGCTGTGCCGACCTTGATGTGCCTTGCGATTGGCGGCACAATTGCTGGAAGGTCAAGCTGTCGAGTGAATCGAGGTTTGATGGTCGCGTGGACGGCGCGGACGTGTTGGAGCTCGGCGGAGTGCCTCATGCGCCGCTCGGCCACTGAGCATCGGCCTATCGTCGGCGTAGCTCGGACGGGCTATGCCCGAATTTCCGCCGGAACACGGTGCTGAAGTGTGACGAGCTGCTGAATCCCAGCTGGTAGGCGACCTCAGTCACCGACAACACGCGCTGCTCAAGTCGTGTCAGCATATCGTAGGACCGTTGCAGGCGCCGGTCGAGAATCCACTCCGACACCGACATGTCCGTGAGTCGAAAAAGATAGTGCAGGTGCCTGAGCGAGACCCCGTTGTTCCGTGCGATCTTCTCGAGCGAAAGGTCGTGGTCGGTGAGATGCTCCTCGATCCAGGCTTTGACAGAGCGCAGGCGGGCCTTCTGAGCCGTGGCGTCCTCGGAAAATTGGTCCTTGTCGCCCATGTCCAGGGCGAGAGCCAAAACATCCATCAGCTCGTCGCCGAGCCGCGACCTTGCCGCTTCATCGACCGACGATGCTTCCGATGCCAACGTCGAACAGAATTCGGCGGCGATCCGGCCAAGACCGCGTCCGGTCGCAATAGTCATCGCAACCGGAATCCGGTTCTCGGTGAATCGCGACGAAAACTCCTTGCGCGGAATCTCCAGATAGAGGGATCTAACCTTCCCTACGCACTCCAGATCGTAGGCTTCGGCCGCGGAGAAGATTGCACCTACGTGGGGATTCGTATTCAGCGTCTGGCCGGCCTGCAGGACGTTGATCTTGCCCTGTTGAACGAATTCGACGTAGTAGCAATCCTTGTCGAGCCTGGCGATGTGCCGCTCCCGTCGCGATATCCGCTGCTCCGACAGCAATACGTCGGTCATCGTCAGAACACCAAATCGTGCTTCCCGGATGAAGCCCTGATAGTCGGACCGTTGCTCGGCCTCGACGTCGACATGGACATAGACGTCGCAAATGGCGCCTTGCCAGGCAGCGTAGCGCTTGGAAGGCTCGAGGCTTTCCGTTGTGAACACGAGCTCCATCGGTCATCCATCGCGAGCAGCCCAAGCTGCATTTTGCATCGCACAAGGACCGTTCCGCAATTCTAGTTGCCCAGCGGCTCTACGCAAGCCAACTTTGCGCGGCCATGCAAAAGCTTTGCGCTCCGAGGCAAGCGTCACTCGGGGCGGCAAGCTAAGAGAACAAAAACGGGGGGAAGCAGTCGCGGATGCCGATGCGGGCGTGCGTGATTTGCCGTGCCAGGGACTGCAGCAATGGGGGGAGGCCTGCCTTCACCGATGACGACGAGGTTCACGCGCCCTGTCGGCTCCATTGCTGATATCGTGGCGCTGGAGCGGCTGCCATATGACACCCTCGTACCTGCGCGAAATCTGTATCACCTGTTCGAGGCGACCGCCCGATTGCATCCGGACCGGCAGGCACTGACCGTCCTGACACCTCGTGAATCCCGCGAAATCAGCCTCACTCACCGTCAATTGCTTGCCGACATATCCCGCGCGGCGAACTTGTTCAGGGCGTCCGGTATCAGACCGGATGGACCAACCGTTGCATTCCTCTGCCCGAGCCTGCCGCAGGTCTTTCCGGCCTTGCTCGGCGCCCAGGTCGCCGGCGTCGCGAGCTCGATCAACTATCTGCTGAACGAGGACGCGATCGTCGATCTCCTCGAAGCGCAGAATGCAGCGTTGCTTGTGATCCCGTCGGAAGCCGACGATCCGGCGCTCTGGCACAAGGCGAACAAGGTCGCCGCACGGGTCGGATCCTTGCAGAAGATCCTCGTTCTAGGTGAGGGTCGCGGCGCGAACGGCCGAATGGCCGCCTTTGACGAAGCCGCTTCGAGGCACCGAGATGCGCTCGATTTCGAACCGTCAAATGATCGGCGGTCGGTGTGCGCGCTCTTCCATACGGGAGGGACGACCGGACGTCCAAAGCTCGTCCGCCTGACACATGGCAACCAGATCCACGCCGCATGGGGCTTCGCCCAGGTTCACGGGTTCGACGAGTTGGACACCGCGCTGAACGGGTTTCCGCTGTTTCATGTCGGCGGCACCATGACTGCAGGTCTGTCGATTCTCGCCGCTGGCGGCCACGTGATCATTCCGTCACCCTACGGTCTGCGAGTCCCGGAGGTCATCCGCGACTATTGGTACACTGTCGAACGACATCGCGTGACGATCGTGAGCGGCGTGCCGACCTCCATTGCGGCTTTGGCGGAGGTGCCGATCGGGTCCTGCGATATCAGCTCGGTCCGGATGGCGCTGACAGGAGGTGCGGTGCTCCCGAAGGCGGTCGGTAACCGTTTCCAGGCCAGGACGGGAGTGAGGTTATTCGAGACTTACGGGATGACGGAGACCGCGGCGGCGATCGCGTTCAACCCGGGTCGCGGCGAGCCGCTTCAGGGCAGCGTCGGATTCAGGGCGCCGTTCTCGCGAACGAAGATCGTGGCACTGGGCGACCCGGAGCTGAGGAAGGAGTGTCCTCCGCTCACGAGCGGGCTGGTGCTGGCCAAGGGCCCGCAGGTATTCCCCGGATACGTCGATCCCACGCACAATGTTGGCGTCCTGACCGACGATGATTGGATCGTGACCGGCGATATCGGCTACCTCACCGCAGACGAGCGGCTGGTTCTCACAGGTCGGGAGAAGGACCTCATTGTTCGCAGCGGCCACAACATCGATCCCGCCGCCATCGAAGATGTCGCCAATGCATATCCTGGCGTGCAAATGAGCTCCGCCGTTGGCATGCCGGACGCCTACGCTGGCGAGGTACCGATTCTCTTCGTTGTGCCGTCGCCTCAGCAGACGATCGAGCTCGCGCGGCTCTGCGACTACCTCGAGCAGAATGTCCACGAGCCCCCCGCTCGCCCGAAGCGCGTGGTGGTGCTTGACGCGCTTCCAGTCACCGCCGTGGGCAAGATCTTCAAGCCGACGCTTCGCGATCTCGCTGTTCGGGAGAAGGTCAGGACGGAAGTCGATCGGATATTCGGTCCTGCAACCGCGGCGGACATCCAGGTCAACAAGGACGACAAGCTCAACACGGTCGTCTGCATTGCGGTCGAAACGATCGACGAGGTGGCGCTGGGCCGGCTTGCAGAGAGCCTGTCGGCGTTGCCGCAGACCTATCGTATTGAAGCGACACCGCCACGCGGGCGGGCGTAGTTGGGAATTGGTGAGAGCAAACGATGAAGCACTTTCGGCTTGGTCAACAGGAGATCGTGTTCGCCGTCTTCGCGGCGCTATTCCTGGCCTTCTCGATCTTCCTCAAGGGCTTCCTGACCGCCGACAACATGCTGACCCTGCTGCAGAACGTCGCCGTCCTCGGCATTCTCGGCCTGGCGATGGCCGTTGTCGTCATCGGGCGCGGCATCGATCTGTCGCTGATCGCTGCCCTCGCGGTCCCCGGCGGGCTCGTTCTGCAGATGGTGCAGAACGGTCACTCGTTGCCGGCCTCCTTGCTCGCCGCCGGCCTCCTGGCCGTCGCCATTGGTCTCGTCAATGGCTGGCTGATCGCCTATGCGGAGGTGCCGCCGCTGTTTGCAACGCTCGCGACCGGGCTGTTTGTTGCAGGACTTGGGCAAGCGGCGCTGTTCCAGCTCGACGTCGTCCAATGGAGCGACGGCATGGCGGGATTCGAGCGGCTCGGGCAGGGCAGCATCCTCGGCATTCCGACGTCGATCGTGATGTTTGCGATCGCCGCAATCGCTGTGTTCGTTCTGCTGCGTCAGACCCGTTGGGGGGCCTTTATCTACGCGGTTGGTGACAATCCGTTCGCCGCACGGGTGACCGGCATTCCCTCGCGCCCGATTACCGTGCTGCAATATGTGCTTGCCGCGGTGATCGGCTGCTTTGCCGGTCTCGTGATGGCGGCATCCGTCAACTCGATGCCCACCCGGATCTTCAACTCGACCATGATCTATGACGTGATCCTCGTCGTCGTGCTCGGGGGCATCGGATTGTCCGGCGGCCGCGGCGGCGTCGTGAACGTCATCATCGGCACGCTGCTGATCGGGACCATGCTGAACGGCATGACGATTCTGGATATTCCGTACGCCGGACAGAACCTGATCAAGGGTGTCGTCCTGCTGATCGCGGTGATTACGGATACGATCTTGAATCCGCGAAATGAAGAAACGGCCCAGCAAGGCGACATCTAGCTCAGTACCAAAAATGAAAACATCAAACGGGAGAAAACGACGATGCGCACGCATAGCTTAGCACTTGGAAGTCTGGTGGCGGTGACGCTCGCGGCGGCTGCGGCGCCGGCGCTTGCGCAGCAGGGGCTTGACGAGCCCTTTCAGAAGACCTTTCGCGAGGCGCTTGCGGGCAAGACGGTTGCCTACGTGCCGGTCGCCATGAATTTCGATCTGACGGAGGGCTGGTACGCGGGCCTGAAGAAGGAGCTCGAACCCTACGGCGTCAAGTTTGAGATTCGTGATCCCAACTGGAACACCAACGCGGGGGCGCAGGCCGTCACCTCGCTGATCTCTGAGAAGCCGGCGGTCATGGTGATCCACAATCCCGACGTCCAGACCTATGCCAAGCTGTTGCAGCGCGCCGAAAACGAAGGGATCTACGTTATCCAGATCAACATGGGATCGGCCTATCGCAGCTCGGCGTTCGTCGGCGCGAACTGGATCGAGATCGGTGAACGCCAGACCGAAGGCGTGGTGAAGGCCTGCCAGGGCAAGTCGAACAAGATCGCGATCATTCAGGGTGCGCTGTCCGCGGCCGCCAGTGCCTACACGCTCAAGGGCGTGGAGAACGTTCTCGCCAAGCATCCCGAAATCAAGGTGGTGTCGAGCCAGGCGGCCGATTGGGATGCGGCGAAAGCCAAGGCCATTACGCAGACCGTCCTGAAGCAGAATCCCGACCTGTGCGGCATCGTGGGCTTCTGGGATGGCATGGATATCGGCACTGCCGCTGCGATCAAGGAGGCCGGGCTCACCGGCAAGGTCTTCCTGGCAACATCGGGCGGTGGAGAGCGCAAGGGCGCCTGCGAGCTCGTGAAGAACGGCTCGTTCGATCTGAACATGAGCTACGACGTGCCGACGCAGGCGGCGCAGATGGCCGGAACGATCAAGTGGCTGCTGTCCTCGGGGGTGAAGGCGGGGTCGGTCAAGGGCTTCGAATACAGCACGCTCATTCCGATCACCAAGGAGAACGCTGACTCCCAGACGTCGTGCTGGAACCTCTCCGATCTCAAGAAGTGACGACGCTCCGCGGCGCGCGTTCCGGCTCGGCCGGGACGCGCATCAAGACGATTGCATAGGCAGTACCCATGGAAGGCAGATGCGCGAGACATTGACTCGGCTGCGATATCGCTACTGGCCCGACCATCTCCTCGGCGAGATCTTGTCCAAGAGGTGGACCGAAACCGCCGTTCCTGTGCTTCTGCTCCTGATCGTCGGCTTCGCATTGAGCCGGGTCCTGGAGCACTTTCTGTCCCCCGCGAGTCTCGCCGACACTGCGCGCCAGGCCGGAGAGATCGGTTTCATCGGTCTCGGAATGGGGCTTGTGGTCATCGTCGGCGGCATCGACCTGTCGGTCGGGTCGATGTTTGCCCTGACGGATTTCTGCGCGCTCTATCTCCTGGACGTTCTCAATTGGCCCGTTCCGGCAGTGGTCTTGGCGACCATGGTCGTCGGCGGGCTGCTCGGTGCCGTGAACGGGGTCTTGATCGGATATCTGAGACTTCGCGCCTTCATCGCCACGCTGATCACGCTGATCATCTATCGCTCGGCGTTCGATCTGCTGATTCAACGCTATTCGAATGCGATCGCGTCATCGCTTCCAGATATCCCCTCGTGGGATTTCATCGGCGGCGGGGATGTTCTGGGAATCCCGAGCGTCGCGCTGCTCTATATCATCGTCGCCATCGTCGGCCATGTCTTTCTGACGCGGCTGCGGCCCGGCTGGCACATCACGGCGATCGGCGGATCGCGCCGCTCGGCCTACAATTCTGGCATTCCGGTGCGGCGGACCATCGCGCTCTGCTACGTCGCGAGCGGCGTTCTGACCAGCATCGGTGCGTTGTTCTTTGCCGCCCGCCTCGGGACCGTGGGTGGCGACATCGGCGTCGGCCTCGAGGTGATCGTCCTGACTGCAACCGTCCTCGGCGGGATCACGCTCGGCGGTGGCAAGGGTTCGGTCGTCAAGTCGCTGGTCGGTGTGCTCATCGTCCTCCTGATGACCAACGGCTTGACGGCAATGAACGCGCGTGGCGGCGTCAACCGCATGGCGCTCGCGACGATCCTCCTGGCGGCCGCCATGGTCGATATACGCTGGCAGAAGAACCGCAACCGGATAATCAGCAAGGTCTACGTCGCCCCGACCTATCATGCGCTGCCGCCGCCACCCCCGACCGAGATCGGCGAGGGCGGCCCGTTCGAGCAGAACGACAAGCTTCGCGATGTGTCTCTCATCGGGCTCGGACGGATCGAGGCGCCGGAGGATGTCATTCTCGACCGCAACGACGTGCTCTATGCCGGCTCCCGTCACGGTGACATCATCCGGTTCTTTCCGCCGGACTACGAGCGGATGGAGGTGTTCGCCCATATCGGCGGCCAGCCGCTCGGAATGGCGTTCGACCGCCAGGACAATCTGTATGTCTGCATCGGCGGTATGGGTCTCTACCGCATCACGCCCGACGGAACCGTGGAGAAGGCCACCGACGAGACCAACCGCAGCCTGTATTCGGTGAATGACGACAGCCGTCTGCGGCTCGCCGACGATCTCGACATCACCGATGACGGACTGATCTTCTTCTCCGAGGCGACCGTTCGCTACGAGATGGATGAGTGGCCGGTCGACGGGCTGGAGGCCCGCGGCAACGGTCGCATCATCTGCTACGACACGAAGAGTGGAATGACCCACACCGTGCTGCGCGGACTTAAGTTTCCGAACGGCGTCGCTGTTGCCAGCGACGGTCAGTCGATCTTGTTCGCGGAGACCTTCGGCTGCTCGATCAAGCGATACTGGTTCGCTGGTCCGAAGAAAGGCGCGGTCGAGACCGTCATGGATAACTTGCCGGGCTATCCCGACAACATCAATCTGGCGTCGGATGGCAACTATTGGCTGGCGCTGGTCGGCATGCGCAGCCCTTCGCTCGACTTGGCGTGGCAGATGCCGGGCTTCCGGCGGCGCATGGCCAAGCGGGTGCCGATCGACGAATGGCTATTTCCGAACATCAACACCGGGTGCGTCGTCAAGTTCAACGAGCAGGGCCAGATCCTGGAATCCCTCTGGGACCTCAAGGGCGTCAATCACCCGATGATTACCTCGATGCGGGAACACCGCGGTTATCTCTATCTCGGCGGCATCGCCAACAACAGGATCGGGCGCTTCAAGCTGGAGAACGCCGATCCGGACTTCGTACACTACGATACGCGCTGGAGGAGGCATTCGTGATCGCCGCCATCCGTGAATTCGCAAACCGCTTGCTCGGCCGTGGCGATGCGACCATCACCGTTCCGTCGTTCGACGGGGCGCTGAAGGCCAATCAGGTGCTCGAGGCAGCCGAAACGCTCCTCGAATGTGAAGCACCGGAGGATATTGCGTCCGACGGCCGTTCCCTTCTCATCGCCGACGGCGCGCGACTCCTGCGTTGGACCGGGTCGTCGCCTGCGGAGATCCGCAGGTTTGCGCGGCCGATCTCTGCGTTGGCGATGCTTCCGTCCGGCGGTCTAGCCGTTGCCATTGGCGGCACTGAGGTTCATATCTATGATGCCATCACCGCCAAGACGCCGGTCTCGATATTTACCGGTGAGTTGCGCGCCGTCAACGCGCTTGCGCCTGCAGGCGACGGCGCCCTGATCGCAACCGATGGTTCGTCCTCGTATGAGGTTGGCGATTGGGCGCGCGACCTGATGGAGCTCGGTGATACCGGCCGTGTCTTCAGGCTCGATCCGCGGACGCAGGCGATGCAGCAGCTTGCGGGCGGGCTTCGCTACGCCTTCGGTGCCGTCGCAAACGGCAACGACGTGCTGGTCAGTGAAAGCTGGCGGCACCGTCTGGTCTCGATCGCACCCGGCGGCACGCGCACGGTCGTGCTCGGTCACCTGCCGGTCTATCCCTCCCGGCTTGCACCGGCGCATGGCGGCGGCTTCTGGCTGACGGCGTTTATCGCCCGCACGCAATTGGTCGAGTTCGTGCTGCGCGAACCGGCCTACCGGCGCCGCATGATTGCTGAGATCGAGCCTGACTATTGGGTGGCACCACGGCTCAGGTCCGGCCAGTCCTTCAAGGAACCGCTGCAGGGAGCGCACATCAAGACCATGGGTGTCATGAAGCCGTGGGCTCCCCCACGGTCGTACGGACTCGTCATCCGGCTCGGTGCCGACGGACTGCCGGTTTATTCGCTTCATAGCCGCGCTGATGGCGTCAATCACGGCATCGTCGCTGCCGTCGAATTCGGCGCCGACCTCGTCATGATCGCAAAGGGGCCGGGCAGGGTGCTCAGGCTGCCTCTTGCAACCCTTGGCCGGGAGGTCCTTCCATGAGCGAGGTCATCCTGTCCCTGTCGAAGGCAACCAAGCTGTATGCCGGCGTGCCAGCGATCGAGGGCGTCGATTTCGAGCTGCGGCGGGGCGAGATCCACGCGCTGGTCGGCGAGAACGGCGCAGGCAAGTCGACCTTGACCAAGGTCATGGCCGGCGTCGTGGCCTTGACGTCAGGTGCAATGACGGTCGATGGCGTCGCGGTGTCTCCCAGAACGCCGCTGGAGGCGCGGCATCTTGGCATCGCAATGGTGTTTCAGGAAAACAGTCTGGTGCCGACGATGACCGTGGCGCAAAACCTGTTTCTCGGTCAGGAGAGATTTTATAATCGGCTGCGTGGCATCTACATCGCGGCTCAGCAGTTCCTCCAATCTCTCAATTTCGACGTCGCGCCGACGGCGACCGTCGGCGGCCTGGGCGCGGCCAAGAAGCAGATGGTCGAAATCGCCCGCGCCGTGCTGCACAAGGCGAAAGTCATCATCTTTGACGAACCCACGGCGACGCTTACGCCAGAGGAGAAGAAGTATTTCTTCGATTTGGTGCGGGATTTGAAGAGGCGCGGTGTTTCGATCGTCTTCATCTCGCACGCGCTCGAAGAAGCCTTGCTGCTGGCCGATCGCATTACTGTCCTGCGGGACGGCAAGCACGTCGTCACCGACGACGCCTCGGGATTCGATCGAGCGCGCATCGTTCAGGCCATGGTCGGCCGAAATCTCTCGAATACGCTCTACGGTGTGCGGAAGGACAAAGTGCGCCCGGCCGGCAGGCGCGTGTTGACAATACAGAATCTCAAAATGGCGCCGATGGTCAGGAACAACTCATTGTCGGTGTTCGCGGGCCAGATCACGGGCGTGTTCGGACTGGTCGGCTCGGGCCGAACCGAGACCTTTAAGATCGTCTCGGGTATTCTGAAGCGTGATTTCTTTCACGGTGGAGAAATTCTGCTCAACGACAAGTCGGTGCGATACCGCGTGCCCGCGCCGGCCGTGAAGGCCGGAATCGCCTATGTCACCGAAGACCGCAAGGTGGAGGGCTTTTTCGAGACGGCCTCGATCGCGCGCAACATCTATCTGGGTCTGCTTGCCAAGTTTCCGGTAGGGCGAGCCTGGTTGTCACGTCGTGAAAGACATGAGGTCGGTAAGACCTGGATCGAACGTCTCAAGGTTCGCGCCATCGGCGACGAAGTCAAGGTTGTCGAGCTTTCCGGCGGCAATCAGCAGAAGGTTGTCATCGCGAAATCATTGATTCAGGAACCGGAGCTGATCATCTTTGACGAACCGACGCGCGGGGTCGACGTCGGGGCCATCGTCGAAATTCACGAGTTGATCAACAGGCTCGCCGATGAAGGCAGAGCCGTGGTCGTGATATCCTCCTATTTGCCGGAGATCATCGCGCTATCCGATCGGATCCTGGTATCAAGGCAAGGCAAGGTCGTCGAAGAATTCTCGGCGATCGAAGCGACCGAAGAGAAGATCATGTATGCCGCCATCCACTGATGCGCGCGGCCTCCAATCGATCAGATCCCTTTTCTCTCGGCTCGGGGATCCAGGGCAACCTCGCCGACAAGGCGAGCAGGCTTGGCATTCCGGTGTGGACTCCTGGCCAAGGCGGCGCGTGAGCGCGTTAACTCTGAATCTCTTCTTGCTGAAGCGGCCCGCGCCGATATCCCAAGCGATTCTCTGCACTCGTCGTCGAGATGCATGTCTGCTCGAATCGTGTTGCACGTGGTGGCGTGGGAGCGCCTTGGTCGTCTGACGCGCTGATTGGGCGACGATCCCTGCAATCCCGCAACAATTGCTTTTCGTCACGGCCTCTTGCCTCGTTCTCAAGCAGCTTAATCGGATCGCTAGCGCTGAACGACGGGGCGTCGAGCTCCATCGGAGAGCTAGTCGCGACCCTGCTTGAAACGGCTGGACCCCCTTTCGGATCTCGACTGTCCCCGGCCTTTCGCCGGGCGTGACGGACGTCTGGCAGCCAGGAGCACACATCAGCACTCGCTTTTCTTCTCCGTGGCTTCTGATCTTACGCCTGATCATCCCGATCTCTTGTGCAGCCTCAATGTACCATGTCTCTCCCGTGAGCTGATCAGACTGCGACGTACCTTGCCTCGTGATGGCTTGATCTGGCCGAAGGCCGGCTGCGCCTCGATCGCCTTAGCGCAACGCCGCCGGCCAACTTTCTTCCCCTGGGCTGAAGCCCATTCCTCGCGGGACAAGAAAGTTGGCCGGCGCCGTCCTCCGCTGCCGCTTCAGCCCTTCGGGTGCGCCGTCGCTCGCCTTTCGTCCGAGATGCGCCATCGAGGCCGCGGTGGTCGTGGCCCGAAACAGCCAAGGAGAGACAAAATGGCTTCCATCGGTTCCTTCAAGAAGGTCGGCGACGATTTCCAGGGAGAGATCATCACCCTGAGCCTCAAGGCCAAGGGCGTGCGCATCGTCCCCGAGGCCAACCGCTCCAGCGAGAATGCGCCCAGCCACCGCGTCTACGCCGGGCGTGTCGAGATCGGCGCCGCCTGGGCACGTCGCTCCGAGGAGGGACGCGACTATCTCTCGCTCAAGCTCGACGACCCCTCCTTCAACGCCCCGATCTACGCCAACCTGTTCGACGACGAGGGCGGCGAGGGTTACACGCTCCTGTGGTCGCGGCCGCGCAAGACCGCCGAGTGAACCGATCGCGCCCCGTCCGGATCTGCTGGGCGGGGCGCATCGCAGTCGGCTGGCCGTTCCGGCTGCGCGGATTGCTCCTCGCTGGTCTGACGTCGGGAAGCAACCGAGACGTTATTGCGCCAACGGGCAGTTGCCGTCGGCCAGAGGGCGAAATGCGCGATCGGCCGGGATCGTGGCAATCACCTTGTAGTAGTCGAACGGCTTTTTCGATTCCTCTGGCTTCTTCACCTCGACCAGATACATGTCGTGAACGACCCGGCCGTCGGCGCGCACGGCGGTCCTGCCAAACAGTGGATCGTCAAAGGTGCCGGCGTCGCGCATCGCCGCAACGACGGCTGCGCCGTCCTTGGAATGGCCGACCGTCTCGACGGCCCGCAGATAGGCCAGCGTGGCCGAATAGGTGCCGGCCTGACTCATCGAGGGCACCTTGCCGTTGTTGCGCTTGGCGAACCGCTCAGCGAAGGTCCGTGTCTTGTCGTTCAGATCCCAGTAATAGGCTGTGGTCAGCATGAGCCCGTTGGCCGCCTTCAGGCCGAGCGCATGGATGTCGTTGATGAAGAGCACCAGGCCGACCAGCTTCTGCCCGCCGGCGACGATGCCGAACTCGCCGGCCGTCTTGATCGCGTTGATCGTATCGGTGCCGCCATTGGCGAGGCCGATGATCTCCGCTTTCGAAGCCTGGGCCTGCATCAGGAAGGACGAGAAATCCATCGCGTCGAGCGGGTGCCGGACGGAGCCAAGAACCGCGCCGCCATTGGCTTTGACGACGTCTCCAGCTTCCTTCTCCATGGTCGTGCCGAAGGTGTAATCGGCCGTGAGAAAGTACCACCTCTTGCCGCCGTTCCTGACGATGGCCTCGGCCGTGCCGTGGGAATTGGACCATGTATCCCACGTCCAGTGCAGCGTGTTCGGCGTGCAGGATTTTCCGGTCAGCTCGGAGGTGCCCGCCGTGGTTGCGATCAGGACCTTGTTTCTGTCCTTCACGAGGCCCGCAAGCCCGAGGGCGATGCCGGAGGTCGGGATGTCGATGATCATGTCGACGCTTTCGGCATCGATCCAGCGGCGAGCGATCGCGCCGGCGATGTCGGTCTTGTTCTGCGCATCGCCCGAGACGAGCTCGACGGACAGTTTCTTCGAGCCCGCGTTGAAGTCCTCGATCGCCAGCTTGGCTGCCTCCAGAGACCCTGGGCCGCTGAAATCGGAATAGGGCCCCGACATATCGCTGAGCACGCCGATCTTGACCGGTGTCTGGGCGACTGCGCCCGAAGCGCCGAGCACGAGAGCGAGCAGTACGGCACTTGCCTTTAGAACAGTGTTCATAGGTTTCCTCCTGCAATTTGGTTGTTGGTTGATCTGACTGGGGCCAGCGCCTCGGAGGCGTTCAGTTGAATGCAGCGATGCCCGTGATCGCGCGCCCGACGATAAGCGCGTGAATGTCGTGCGTTCCCTCGTAGGTATTGACGACCTCGAGATTGACGAGATGGCGGGCGACACCGAACTCGTCGCTGATGCCGTTGCCCCCCATCATGTCGCGTGCGGTCCTGGCGATCTCGAGCGCCTTGCCGCAGGAATTGCGCTTCATGATCGACGTGATCTCTACGGGGGCGGCCCCCTCGTCCTTGAGACGGCCGAGTCGCAGGCAGCCCTGGAGCCCGATGGTGATCTCCGTCAGCATGTCCGTGAGCTTCTTCTGGACCAGCTGGTTCGCCGCGATCGCGCGGCCGAATTGCTTGCGGTCCATCACATATTGCCGGGCGCGCAGATAGCAGTCCTCGGCAGCGCCGAGCGCTCCCCAGGCGATGCCGTAGCGCGCGCTGTTGAGACAGGTGAACGGTCCCTTGAGACCGCGCACCTCGGGAAAGGCGTTCTCCTCGGGACAGAAGACGTCATCGAGCACGATCTCGCCGGTAATCGAGGTGCGCAGCCCGACCTTGCCGTGAATGGCCGGCGCGCTGAGGCCCTTCCAGCCCTTCTCCAGAACGAAGCCGCGAATGGCGCCGTCATCGTCCTTTGCCCAGACCACGAACACGTCGGCGATCGGACTGTTGGTGATCCACATCTTCGCGCCGGACAGGCTGTAGCCACCGGCCACCTTGCGCGCCCGCGTGATCATGCCGCCCGGATCAGAGCCGTGGTTCGGCTCGGTCAGGCCGAAGCAGCCGATCCATTCACCGGACGCGAGCTTGGGAAGATATTTTTGCCGGGTCGCCTCGGTGCCGAACTCGCAGATCGGAACCATGACCAGCGAGGATTGAACGCTCATCATCGATCGATAGCCTGAATCGACCCGCTCGACCTCGCGCGCAATCAGCCCGTAGCAGACGTAGTTCAGGCCCGCGCCGCCATACTGCGATGGGGTCGTCGGTCCGAGCAGCCCGAGCTCGCCCATGCTTCTGAAAAGACGGGGGTCGGTCGTCTCATGGCGGAAGGCGTCCAGCACCTGCGGCAGCAGCTGCTCCTGGCAATAGGCATGCGCGGTGTCGCGGACGGCGCGCTCCTCATCGGTGATCTGCCCGTCGAGGGAAAGAGGATCGTCAAACTGGAAGATCTGGCGGGCCGTCATGGACATCGAGCGCTCCTGTCGAATGGAATGGAAGGGATCACATGGCCCAAAGCTAGCGGTGGACGAAGACGGGCTTGCGCTTGTCCAGGAAAGCCTTCATGCCTTCGCGCGCATCCGCAGTTGCAAAGCGGGCGTGGAGTTCGCGACGTTCGAAGAGCGTCCCTTCGCTCAGCGGCTGCTCGAAGGCGCGGTTCACGCATTCCTTGAGCGCCATCAGCGCTGGCGCGGAGAACGAGGCGATGGTCGACGCGAGCCGCATGGTCTCCTCGCGAAGCCGTTCGTCGTCGACGACGCGGGCGACCAGGCCGTAGCGATCGGCTTCGTCGGCGTCGAGGGTGCGGGCCGACAGGCACATGTCCATGGCCTTCGCCTTGCCGATGGCGCGAGGAAGCCGTTGCGTGCCGCCCGCGCCGGGCAGGAGACCGAGCTTGATCTCCGGCAGCCCGAATTTGGCGCTGCGGCCCGCGACGATGATGTCGCAGGCCAGCGCGAGCTCACATCCGCCGCCGAGCGCCAGCCCGGCGACGGCGGCAATGACGGGCTTGCGCACCCGGCGAATGGTTTCCCAGTTGCGCGTGATGAAGTTGGAATTGTAGACGTCGCTGTAGCCCCAGTCCGCCATTGCTGCGATGTCGGCGCCAGCTGCGAATGCCGTTGCCGACCCCGCGATCACGATGGCGCCTATCGCGTTATCGGCGTCGAGATCCAGCAACGCTGCGCCGAGCCTGTCCATCAGCTCGTCGTTCAGCGCATTCATCACCTTCGGACGGTTGAGCGTGACGAGTCCGACACGTCCGTTGCGTTCGATTAGTATGACTTCGTCTTGCACGCGCGTTCTCCATCGCGCCGCCGGCGCGTTTCGATTGACAGATTCGAGAAGTGCAGCCGGGACGCGCGGGGCGCGTGAGCGAGCCTAGAGCTCGCCGGCCTTCAGCATGTCGCGCAGCCTGAATTTCTGGATCTTGCCCGACGGCGTCGACGGCATCGCGTCGCGCACGATGAGCTTCTCTGGAATGTACTGGATCGCGAGCTTGTGCGATTTGAGAAATTCGACCATCCCGGGGAACTCGATGGTCTGTCCGGCCTTGGGTACGATGACGGCGCATGCCCGCTCGCCGAGGCGCTCGTCGGGATAGGCTACGATCGCGACCTGTGCGACTGCGGGATGTTTGTAGAGCAGCGCCTCGAGCTCGACGACGGGAATGTTTTCTCCGCCACGAATGATGACGTCCTTCGAGCGTCCGCTGATCCGGATGTAGCCGGCGGGCGTGATGTAGGCCAGGTCTCCGGTATCGAACCAGCCTTCGGCGTCGGTGCCGTTCCACTGCGGCCGCTTGAGGTAGCCGCCGAAGTTCGAGCAGGCGCGCACGAGGAGCTTGCCGGACTGTCGCGGCGGCAGCGGCTTGCCGTCGGCATCCACCACCTTCAGCTCGACGCCGGGGAGAGGGCAGCCATCGGTGGTCGAGGCGAGCTTGTCGTCGTCATCCAGGTTGATCAGCGTGACCGCGCCATTCTCCGTCATGCCCCAGGCCGAGACGATCTTGGCGCCGAGGCCCGCCTGGGCCTGCTCGGCCAGCGGACCTGGGATCGGCGCCCCCGCGCACAGGAAGCTCCTGAGAGAGGGCACCGGCTTGCCGGTCTCGGTCACGGTGCGGGTCAGATCCGTCAGGAACGGCGTGGATGCCATCGTGAAGGTCGCCTTCTCGGCGCGGATCAGGTCCACCGCCCGGTTCGGCTCCCAGACATCCTGCAGGACGGCGCTGGCCTTCAGCATGATCGGCATCATCAGGCCGTACATGAAGCCGGTCTGATGGGCCATCGGGGAGGCCATCAGGACCACGTCGTCGGCGCCGAGCTTCAGGCGCTGGGCATAGGGAATGATGTTGGCCATCAGCGTGTTCGCGCTGTGCATCACGCCTTTCGGCTCGCCCGTCGTTCCCGACGTATAGATGAGCTGCGTGATGTCGTCCGGGCCGGGGCGGGCCGAGCCGAGGATGGCCTTCGCATCCGTCGCCGTCTCCCATTCCGGCAACGTCAGCAGCGCGTCGAAATCGTCGGCACCGCCGCCGCCGATGACGACGAGGCGCGTAAGCGACGGAAGCTCGGGCATGAGGCCCCTCAGCATCGCCTCATGGTCGAAGTTGCGGAACGCCTTAGGGACGATCATCACCTTGGCTTCGCCGTGCCGAAGCATGAAGGAGAGCTCGCGCTCCCGGAAGATCGGCATCAGCGGGTTGATGACGGCGCCGATCCGGCTGCAGGCAAGGTAGAGCAGCGTGAACTGCCACCAGTTGGGAAGCTGCATGGCAACGACGTCGTTGCGGCCGACGCCGAGGCGCGACAACCCGATCGCCATCCGGTCCGCCAGCGCTGCCATCTCGCGATAGGTGAAGCGACGCACGGTGTCGGTGTCGGTGTCGAGGCGGACTGCGGTCAAAGCGATCTTGTCCGGGCACGTCGCCAGACAGGCGTCAAGATCGTCGTTGATGGTTCGGTCGTGCCAGTGGCCATTGGCAATGCTGGCCGCGCGGCGCGGCCCGAGCAAGACGGCATCGAATTCCATGGCTTCCCCTCCCGTTCGTTCGTTGTTTGATGTCAGGCAGGCACGGCCGAGCGTCCCGCGCGCGCGCGTGCGATGATCGTTTTCATGATCTGCGCCGTGCCGTCACCGATCTGGAAGCCGAGGACGTCGCGCAACCGCTGCTCCATCACGCCACGGTCGTAGCCGCCATGGCCGTGCATCAGCAGGCATTGATGGATCACGTCGTAGGCGAGTTTCGGCGCCCACCATTTGCACATCGCCGCCTCGGCGCTGTGGGGGAGGCCCTTGTCCTTCAGCCACAACGCTTGCAGGCAGAGCAGTCGTGCAGCCTCGACCTGCGTATCGAAATCGGCGAGGGGATGCGAGACGCCTTGGAAGGCCGACAAGGTCTTGCCGAACGCCTGCCGCTGCGCGACATACTGCCAGGTTTCGTCGAGCGCCGCGCGCGCCACCGCCAGCACCTGCAGTCCGATCAGCGCGCGCGAGAAGTCGAACCCCTGCATGACCTGCACGAAGCCTTTGTTCTCGTCGCCGAGGCGATGCGCGCCGGGTACACGCACGTTCTCGAAGAACAGCGACCCGCGTCCGATGGCGCGCTGGCCATGACAGTCGAACCGCGAGCGCGTGATTCCGGGCAGGTCGAGCGGGATCAGCAACGCGGTGATGCCATGTGCGCCGGCTTCGACCGTGCCGGTCCGTCCGAATACGACGGCCGCATCGGCCTGGTCCGCAGCCGAGATCGAGGTCTTCTCGCCATTGACGATGTAGTCGTCACCATCGCGCTCGATCCGCAGCCGCAGATTGGCCGCGTCGGATCCGCCGCGCGGCTCGGTGAGCGCAATCGCGAACAGGGCCTCGCCGGCCATGAGGCGCGTGAGCCAGGGTGTCACGATCTCTGGCTTGCCGTGCTGTGACAGGATCTGTCCGTTCAGCGAGGCCAACAGATTGATGTAGGACATCGAGAGGTCGGCGCGGGCAATCTCCTCGTGGATGACGCCGGCCGCGAGGGTCGCCATGCCGAGGCCGCCATATTGCTCGGGTAGTTCGGGGGCGATGAAACCCATCGTGCCCATCTCCTTCATCAGGCCGCGATCGAGAACGCGGGTGCGGTCGCGCTCCTGAAATCCCGGAACCAGCCTGTCTGTCGCGAAGCGGCGCGCCTGGTCGCCAAGCGCAACGAGGTCTTCGTCGAGATACGGATTCATCGGCACGTCCTCCCGGATCTGGTCACGTTCGCATGGCTGCCCCTCGGAGACGTCTCCGAAGGGCAGACGGCACGGCATCGCCAGCAGCGATGCCGCCTGTGCTGCTACTTCACGAACTTCCGGAATTCCGGCTTCCGCTTCTCGGTGAGCGCCTTCACGCCTTCGCGGGATTCTTCGGTGTCGTAATAGAGCTTCAGGGCATACATCCCCATGCCGGCGATGCCGGCCTGGTGGGCGGTGTCCATGTTGAAGGAGCGCTTGGCGATGGCGATAGCGGTCGGGCTGCGTTCACAGAGCTCCTCGCCCCAGGCCTGCACCGTCCGGTCCAACTCGTCGTGCGGCACGCAGAGGTTTGCAAGGCCCATCGCCTCGGCTTCCTTGCCGGAATAGCGCCGGCACATGTACCAGATCTCTCGCGCCTTCTTCTCGCCGACGACGCGGGCGAGGAAGGCGGTGCCGTAACCAGGATCCACAGAGCCCATCTTGGGACCGACCTGGCCGAAGATGGCCTTCTCCGAGCAGATGGTCATGTCGCAGATCGTCGCCAGCACATTGCCGCCACCGATCGCAAAACCCTGCACGCGGGCGATGACAGGCTTGGGAACGTCACGAATGGCCGTATGCAACTCCTCCATCGGCAGGCCGATCGTGCCGCGCCCGTCGTAGTTGCCGTCGTGCGCCGATTGGTCTCCGCCGGTGCAGAAGGCGCGGTCGCCGGCGCCGGCGAGCACGATGCAGCCGACATCCTTGTCGTACCCTGCCTTGTAGAGAGCCTTGATCAGCTCGTCGCAGGTCGTGCCGCGAAAGGCGTTCATCTTGTCCGGACGGTTGATGATGATCCAGGCGACGCCGTTGCGGACCTCATAGATCAGATCCTGAAACTGCATGGTATTCCTCCCGTCTTTTCCTGTTCAGCCGTTCATTGTCAGTCCGCCGGACACGCTGAGCACCTGTCCGGTCACGAATGCAGCGTCATCGCTGGCGAAGAAAAGAATGGCGCCGGGAAGATCATCCGGCTGGCCAATGCGGCCGAGCGGGATCGAGCGCGTGAAGGCCTCGACCAGCTTCTCCGGATTGCCTGCGCCCCGCTTGTAGTCGGCGAACAGAGCCGTATCCGTCGGTCCCGGGCACACCACGTTCACCGTGATGTTGTGGCGGGAGTGCTCGCGCGCGATCGTCTTGGAAAACGCGACGAGCCCGCCCTTGCACGCGGCATAGACCGCCTCGCCCGACGAGCCGACGCGCGCAGCGTCCGATGCAATATTCACGATCCGGCCGGACCGGCGGGCCGCCATGCCGGGCAGGACGGCATGGTGCATGTGCAGAGCGCCGGTCAGATTGATCGCGATCAGGCGCTCCCAGTCCTTCGGCTCGGTCTTGGTGAACGGCTTGAAGATATCCCAGCCTGCATTGTTGACGAGGACATCGATCGGGCCGAGCTTTGCCTCGGCGGCAGCGAGCGCGGCATCGACGCTCGCGCGGTCGGTGATGTCGCAGCGAAAGGCCTCGGCGGTCTGTCCAGCGCCGCGAATGCCGGCCGCGACCGTTTCGGCGGCTTCCGGGTTGAGATCGAACACGGCGACCCTTGCGCCTTCGGCCGCAAACCGGCGGCATGTCGCGCCCCCGATTCCACCGCCGCCGCCGGTCACGATGACCGTCCTGCCGTCGAAACGTGCCATCCTCGCATCCTCCCTGTCGAAATTGCCGGAGTCGCCTTTTTGAGCGATCTTCGCTTGAGCAGTGACTATTTATGCAACATATTGTCTTAAATAGCATGCGATGACCGAGGATGCAAGTGGAGCAATGATGGAAAACCCTGTGCTTTCAGGCGAAAAATCTCAAGACACCAAGATTCAGCTGGCTAACCGATTGTTTTTTAGGCTCTATCAATGTGCTAATATGTTGCATAAAACGGGGTCGAGGGCCGTGCAGGAGGAGGGGCTGACGACCCAGCAATGGGCCGTGCTGGGCGCGCTGTCCCGCCCCAAGGCGCAGAGCGGGATGAGCATCGGCGACCTTGCCGAGTACCTCATGGTCAGCCGACAGAACCTCGCGGGACTCGTCGGCCGTATGGAGCGCGACGGACACGTGACAATCGCTCAGGACGAGCGCGACCGTAGATCAAGGCTCGTCACGATGACGGAGACCGGGCGCCATGTCTGGCAGACGCTCGCGCTGCCGAAGATTCATACCTATTACGATCACGTGCTGGCGGATTTTTCCGTCAACGATACGGTGCACGCTCTGCACTATCTGCTGAAGATTCTTGAAAGCATGAAAAGGCTCGATGAGGGCGACAATCAATCCGAAGACGAGCAGGCCTGAGACAACATGGATCGAACCGCTGCGCTATCCTTCAGAGCCCGTCGGAGACAAATGCGGAGAAAAAACGATGAGCCTCGCTAGGAACGCGGAACCTCTGAGCGAAGCTGCTAGTAGTCATTCGGCTGGGTCTGCTCATAGCACCCAGCTTCCGGTCCTCAATTCCGCGATGGGGCAGAGCGACCTTCCTGCTCTCGCACCACTCAATTGCGCTTGAAATCCGGGATCGGACGCCCTGGCCATACCCTACGGGTCCGTATCGAGGCACAAGCGGCCATTGCGCCGCAGGACCAGGTTTAGGTTCGTGTTGTCAGCGTCGATAACTGGTCGGTATCGTAGCGGTCTCGCAGCTCGGAAAGCGCCTTCGGATCGGGGGCGCCGTGAGCAGTGAGCTTCGCAAGCTCTTCGAAATAGCGCTCGTGACCAGGCGGAGAGACGGTCATCAGCACCCGGGCCGGTTTGTCGCTCACATTGGTGATATTGTGCGGTACGCCCGGAGGGATGAACAGATAGGTTCCCGGCGTTGCACGGATGGTATTTTCACCGGCATGCCACTCGCATTCACCTTCAAGCAAGTAGAAGGTCTCCTCCTGCACTCGGTGAACATGCAGCCCGGTGGCGAACCCCGCCGGGATTGTCCAGTCAAACATGCTCGTGTGTTTTGTATCCTCGCCGGTGACGAGGAATACCATCGGATGGCCACGCAACATGACGCCCTTGGTCTCGCCGACCATGCGGATGACTGGTTTCGCGCTCATTTGTGCTCCCTCCGCGGGCCGCGCCCTTGCGCCGGCAACCGCCGCGACAATCTGCCGGGTCTGCCCCGGAGTCGTGAAACAGCTGCCAAAAATTTGCTAAAAGCTTCGCATGGCAGTGAGCGACGACGTCTACAAATTCGGTCCGTTCCGCCTCGATCCGGAGGCTGGCATCCTCTCGTATGGAAGCGAGCCGATCATGCTCGGGCAGCGCTCCGTCGCGCTGCTGCGGCTGCTGCTCGACCTGGCGGGCGCGCCTGTGTCCAAGGATGCGCTGATCGAAGCCGGCTGGGGCGGACGAGCGGTTGCCGACAACAACCTCACGGTTCAGATCGCGGCCCTACGCCGGGTGTTGGCCGAGGCGGCGGACGCCGAGAGCTGGATCGAAACGCTACCGCGCCGTGGCTATCGCTATATCGGTCCCGCGGTCACACGCAGCGACCCGCGCGGTGGGCAGATAGGTCCGGCGCTCGTGCCGCCCGAGAAGGCATCCGTGGCCGTGCTTCCATTTTCGAACCTGAGCGGCGACCCCGAACAGGGATATTTCGCAGATGGCATGGTCGACGACATCATCAGCGGTTTGTCGCGCATCAAATCGCTGTTCGTGGTCGCTCGTAATTCAAGCTTCACCTATCGGGGGCAAGCAGTCGACATCGAGCGGGTTGGGCGCGAGCTCGGCGTGCGCTATGTGCTCGAAGGCAGCGTGCGGAGGGCCGGCGGCAGCTTGCGCGTGACCGCTCAGATGATCGACGCATCGACCGGCGCGCATCTGTGGTCCGAGCGCTACGACCGCCGCTTCATCGATATTTTCGCGCTGCAAGACGAGATCGCGCTGTCGGTTGTTGGGGCGATCGCACCGAGTGTGCGGCGTGCCGAAATTGATCGAGTGAAGCGCAAGCGTCCCGAGAACCTCGATGCCTATGACCTCGTATTGCGGGCCCAGTTGGACGTCGATTCCGGGATGCCCGAGCGGGTGACGCGTGCGCTCGTGCCGCTCGAACGTGCAATCGAACTCGATCCTGCGTACGCACTGGCATACGGTAACGCGGCAATGTGCCACCATTGCCTCTTCCTACGTGCCGGCCTGCAAGAAACAAATCGTGCCGCCTCAATACGCCATGCTCGTTCCGCGATCCTCCACGGTCAGGATGATGCGACAGCGCTGACGCTTGCAGGATTTTCGATCGGCATGGATGGGCATGATCGAGGCGCTGCTTTCGCCGCCTTCGAAGCCGCGCTTGCCATCAGTCCGTCATCGGCGCTGACCTACATTCTCGGTAGCGTGATTCTCGGATGGAGCGGAGAGGCAGAGCGGGCCATCGAGTGGAGCGAGCAGGGCATGCGGCTTAGTCCGTTCGATCCATGGGCTTTCGCCGCCTTCGATGCGCAGGCGATGAGTTATCTATTGCGGGGCCACCACCAGGAGGCTTGTCGCGCTGCCTACAAATCCGTTCAGGCCAATCCAGCACACAGCATCACCTATGTGCAGTTGGCTGCTGCGCTCGTCAGACTCGGTCAACTAGAGCAGGCGAGGGTCGCTGCTGCGCGAGTGCTCGAACTTCATCCGACCTTTCGCTACAGCCGCCAGTTTTCCGGCGTGAACTGTGCACCAGAGCTGGCGGACGTTCTTGGCGCTGCATTGCGGGCCGTAGGGCTGCCTGAGTAGTGCGACGTTGACGCTCACCATTCTGATCGACAAGCATGTAAATGCCTGCTCGACATCGAACCATCGCCAGGGAACGGCAAGCAAGCCGACCTCGTAGACAAGAGCGGGCCTTGCGGGCGTCAGGTCGATCTTTCTTCCAGTACCTTCCCATCGCGGACACAGAGCCGGCGATCTGGTTTAGAGCTCCGATCAAATAGCGTCCATTGCGGATCTCCGTCGGCGGTCATGAAGGAAACGATTCTATGCCCATTTGAAAGACCGATCGCTATCTCGGCAAGCTGTCCAAACAGCTGAAGTTCGATTGCCTTGGCATTCTTGAGGCCGAAGAAGATCGGTTCCCAAAGGGAGTCGTCATTCGAACTTCCGCACAGGATAGAGTTGCCCCGTTCAATCCTCCAACTCCACTGGATCATGACGCCAAACTCGCCCCGCCTGGGCTACGTGGTTCGCCGTTTCTATGTGTCCGCTCCCGGAGTTCGCCGAACTCGAGAAAGATCGCCGAGCCGTAGCCGCGCCACACGTGGGCCAGATCCAAGCCAATCAACCGGCATCGGTAGTGCTCGATCAACGTATGCATATAGACTCATCGGTCGAAAATGGATCCTGATAGGGTTGCACCGAATTTCGCAATCAGACAAGAGATCGCTCATCATCATGATGATCCCGGAATAGGCGGTCTCGCGGCTGGCATCTGACGAGTGGAGATGTGCTCGGGACTTGTCTTCAGGTCAATCATCGCGCCGCAGAAGCAGCGCGAGCGGCCTGACTTGGTCTGGGTGGGCAGAGGACATCCGGCCTCCCACATCTGATCCTTCCAGGCGACGAAGGCCTGATGCTGGCGCCATTCGTCGAAATTCTTGCTGTGACCGATTCGATAGGAAGACGTTCCATGCGGCCTGGAACGCGTCGCGCGCCTGCTCATAGGTGCCGGCGCGGCCGAGTTGTTGCTCGCCTGGATGACTGCCTGGATAGAAGCCGCAGAACCCTGCCAGACGGGCGAACCGGAGGAGCTTCTGGCCGCTCCGCGATCGTTCCTGCCTCGGCTTCGCCGAAGCATATGCGCCAGGTCTCGTTTGGCGAGCGCGGATCGCGGCGACGGGTGAGTATGGGCATGGCGCATTGATTCCAGTCCGGTGGCTGAAAGGAAAGCCGCTACGCCTTGGGTGCAACTACATCGCCGTCCTCAATCTCTGGGCCGGGCGGTTCGGGAACCTGAATGGCAGCGCTTGGTCTTGAGCTCGATCGATAGCTTGGATTGCACGGCGGTGTGCATTCCTGCCCGGCGGCGAGAGATCCGGGCTATTCTGCCGCTCACGGAACTCGCACTTGGGTTTGCGGTTCTCAGATACCGATCGCCAGTCCTCTGTGGTGTGGGAATTCGACGCGAGCGTCCCGCGCGCTTTGGCACCATCGGCCGTGAGTACTATTCTCGGGATGAAATCTGGACCTGCGTCGGCTACACGAATGCAGGCTACGAGCCAAGCGTGAGCGAGCGCTTGCAGCAAAACGCCTTGAATTAGACGCAAGCGCTTCATGGTGGCGGCAAAGACGCGTCGAATTGTCTTCTCAAACAGCTCCGGCTTTGCCGGCATTTCAACACGGACATCTTTCTCTCATGCGGGAGCGACAGCTGAAGACGTTTGGAAAGCGGTCTCGGGCCCGGATCTCGACGGGGTCCGTGCGGCTTTTTCAGGTCGACAGGTTGTGTTCGCTCCGAACAGGTTCTGACCAATGCCCATTCCGCCGCTCGATCCCACTGTCGCCGACCTCGCGCCGACTGATTCCGTTCTGACAGCCTACGATGAAGAACATGCTGTGACCTATCTCCGCCTTCTGGATGCAGCATCCGAGGGGGCGGACTGGGAGGAGGTTGCCCGCCTCGTCTTGCACATCGATCCGGTCAACGAACCCCAGCGTGCCCGCCGCGCCTTCGATAGCCATCTGGCGCGGGCGAGGTGGATGTCTGAGAAGGGTTATCATCATTTGCTACGCGGATCGGATCAGACGTAGCTCTGAGCTCCTGAGACTACGGCAGTCCCGCTTGGCTTGGAAACGAGCCGCGGTCCGTCGCGAGCATGGATTGAGCGGGCTTGCGAGATCAGGCAACCGAACTCAAGTTGCGGTAGAAGCGATCGAATATGCGGCGCAGCTTTAGCAAGCTTCGAAGCCGCCTTGCGGCATGCGCCGCGATCCACGGTCTTGGCCGTCACTCAGATCGTTCTCCAGGCGACTGAGGGCGTGGACAAGAGATCAGGGCGGAAGCCGCACGCGGAGCGTTCCTGGGCCGCGCCTGAGGCGTCATCTGGCTGCCGCTCGCACTTGATCCTGCCGGTGGTCTGCGAGTTCGCCCAATGGCAGCGGGCGGGCGATCGCTAACAAAGAATTTTCGGAACTGCCCTTGAGCGCGGCATTCAGCATGCCACCGATCGGCCTCCTATGCCCAGCCGCACCAGTCACCGGTGAAAAGACGGCTCGTGGCCGATAGGGGCTGTCACTGAGGCTGTGCCCGCCGCGGCAAAGACGAGTCGCTTCCTTGAGGCGAGGGGGTGCCGAAATCGTGCCCCTCGATCTCCGGCATCCCCCCCGGCTCCCCTGCGCGTCGATCATGTCCGTCGACGCGCCGAACGACCCGTGAGGGCGCGAACCTGTCCCGGAGGATGCTCGATGCCCGATCAGATAGCCGGTCCCCCGCCGCGCTTTCTTCGTACACCCGAAGCTGCGCGTTACCTTGGACTGTCCGGCCGCACCCTGGAAAAGCACCGCACCTACGGCACCGGCCCCTTATATCGCAAGATCGGCGGCCGCGTCGTGTACGCGCTCGACGATCTGAAGGCCTGGGCCGATCGCGGTACCAAGACGTCGACGGCTGATCCTGGCCAGGGCACCGTTCTGCCGGCGAAGCGACATCCAGGTCTCATTCCCTATGCAGGGCAGGAGCGTCGCGCGTCGCGGGCTGGGCGGGCTTGAACGTGCGAGGTTTGCGCAAATCCGAGCGCGATCAGCTCGATCTGTTTCGCGCGCTGCCTGGCGACCTGGCGCCGCGCGATGCGCAGGATCTGATGGCCTATCCGTTCTTCTCACTGGCCAAGAGCAAGCGAGTCGTGCCGATCGACTTCCGCGCGGGGCCTGTCGCCATTCGGGTCGAGGCCGTCGCCGAACATGGCATGGCGACGATCTGGGATGCGGATGTTCTGATCTGGGCGGCGTCACAGATCGTCGAGGCTCGCGACGCCGGACTGAAGACGTCGCGCCTGATGGCCGCCACGCCGTATGAGATCCTGACGTTTGTCGGTCGCGGCACCGGCGTGCGTGACTACGACCGTCTGAAGGCAGGACTCGATCGGCTGCAGTCGACGACCGTGCTCACCTCGATTCGTCAGCCGGCTGAGCGGCGGCGGCACCGCTTCTCCTGGATCAACGAGTGGAAGGAGACGGCGGATGCCCATGGCAGGCCGTCCGGATTGCAGCTGATCCTGCCGGACTGGTTCTATTCGGGCGTCATTGACGATGCGCTCGTGCTGACGATCGATCGGGCTTATTTCGCGCTGACAGGCGGGCTGGAGCGCTGGCTTTATCGGCTCGTGCGCAAGCATGGCGGTCATCAGGATGGCGGTTGGAGCTTCGATCTCGGCTATCTGCATGCCAAGTCCGGCAGCCTCTCGCCGCTGAAGCATTTCGCCTACGACCTTCGCGAAATCGTCCGCCGCCAGCGCCTGCCGGGCTACGAGCTGGTCCTCACCCGCGATCCAAACGGCACCGAACGGCTGAACTTCGCAGCCGCCGTTACTGACCCGGTCGCGAGGCGTTTCGCCAGGCATCGCCCGTCGAGCTCCGCAGGGGACAAGCTGTGAATTGTCTCGTGCTATCGGGGACTGGAGGACGCGTGCCATCGAGGACCGGATCATCGTGCCATCGGGGACCGAAATCGACCCTAAGCCTTTGCTCTGGCGCGTCCTTTCCGCCTTCTAACTTACCTAACTGCAAAATCCTTCGGATTTTGTCTAACGGGCCCGCGCTTTGGGGCGCCGGTGCACGCTGGCTTCTCCTGCTGTCGACAGCGGAGACCGCTCAACACGCCTCCGGGTTCCTCATTCCCGGCCCGCAGAGCCGTCCAGATTTCGTCAACCTCAGAGTTTGCCAATGAGCGAGCTGACGCGTGTCCAATTGCTATGGCTGCAGGGAAAGATCGAAAACCGCATACGCTTCGGTCGAACCGTGCGGGAGCTCCGCCTCGACCAGTATCGCCGGGAGGTCGCGTTCACGCCGGGAAGCATCTTTGCCTTCGTGCGCTGGTCGTCGAACGACTACGGCACGGTTCTGTCGCGGATCAACGTTCTGCAGGCCGTTGGCCCCGGAGAAGCCTGTGCGACCGTGCCCTTCGTCGCTCCGGGAGCAGCGATCCTTTTGCAGGTGTTTGGCTGGCCGAAGGTCGAGCGGGTGCTGAAGCAGATCGACGCGATCGAGGCGCTCGGCATCGATCCGGCGGATGTCGCACCGGATCATTGGTGGCACGTTCAGAACCGCATGGCCGCCGGACAACCGCCGCGTCCCTACACGGATTTGCGCCATCGGGCCTGGCTGCATCGAAGGACGATCATGCCATGACGAAAGGGCTTGCCATTGGCGTCGCGATGCTCGCTGGGGTTTGGCTCGTGACGGAGGTCGGGCGACCAAGGTTGCGTCCGCTGCTCATCTGGAATGTCTCCGGCAGCGTTCCGATCGGCCTCTATCTGGTTCGGCCGGTCCGGCAATGGGTCACCAACGAGATCGTCGTTGTCCTGCCCCACGGCGTGTTGGCCGGATGGCTTGCGGATGAAGGCTACCTGCCCAGGGGCGTACCGATGCTGAAGCGCATTCTTGCTCTTCCAGGCCAGGCCGTTTGTCGTCGCGAGCATGTCATCCTGATCGATGGAGTCGAAGTCGGCATCGCGCAAGAGAGCGACAGACGGGGCCGGCCGCTGCCGGATTGGCGTGGCTGCCGCATCATCGGCGGGGACGAGCTCTTTCTGATGAACAGGCAATCGGATAGTTCGCTGGATGGACGCTATTTCGGTCCGACGGCGACATCGGACGTCATCGGGCGTGCCATTCCCGTGTGGACGAGGCAGCCGTGATGATGCACGCATTCTGCGCACGACCTGCGAACGTCATGCCGACTTTGATGAGCAGCCGCTGCGATCGGAAACGGTCGTCATTGAGGTTGGCACGAGAGGCTTTGAATGACAAAGCCGACCGCAGCGGAGTTCCTCGTGACGTTGTCGTGCGGTGCGATGCGTCGGCCTCGATGATGATTGTCCGTCGCAGTCCTCACGGCCGCCGCTGCTTCGCTGTTGTTTCCGGCACGCCGGCGCGGGGCGTGAAACCAAGAGCCGAGGCGAGGGTCCAAAGTCAGCCGCAAGCTGCCGACGGTCGATCGCAAGATAAAAGCGGCTCGCCTGTTGATCAGCAAGCCATTGACATGGCTCGCGTTCAACCGTGCCGTCCGGTCGGAGCGCGTGTCGCGCTGATGCTCTTTCTCAACAACATCAATGCTGCCTTCGGCACTATAGCCTCAATCCTTGCCGCGGGATGCCGCGCATGAGCACCAGAGAGCGCGAATTCCGCATCCGCCCGGGGCGCATACGCCAGGCGCGTGAGAGGAAGGCCAGGAGCTTCATCAATCGCGTCCTGCGCGCGGCGAACGCCGCGGGGCACGTCACACTGCCCTCGGTGATCGACGGACGCCGGCCGGCCCGCACCCATTCGACCTTCGGCCGCGGCCGTCTCGGCTTCAGTCGCGAGCGCCTCTTTGCCTCGGGCCGCCGCGTCACGGTGAAGGCCCGCATCGCAAGGCACAAGGGCCACGCGTTTCGGTCGGCGCCGCTGGCGATGCATCTGACCTATCTCAGGCGGGAGGGGGTCACCCGCGACGGCGAGCCGGCAAGGATGTTCGATGCGCGAGCTGATCACGCCGACGAGGCCGCCTTTGGGGCGCGGAGCAGCGACGACCGGCATCATTTCCGGTTCATCGTCTCGCCGGAGGATGCAGCCGACATGGTGGACCTCAGAGCGTTCACGCGCGATCTGATGCGACAGATGGAAGCTGATCTGTCGACGCGTCTCGAGTGGATCGCGGTTGATCATTGGAATACGGACCATCCGCACGTTCATCTGCTCGTCCGTGGCGTCGATGAGACCGGTGCTGATCTCGTCATCGCCCGCGACTATATCGCCCGTGGCCTGCGCTCTCGGGCCGAGGAGCTGGTGGCGCTCGAGCTCGGTCCGAAGCCGGAGCATGACATCCGCAACGTCCTCGAACGAGAGATCACGGCAGATCGCTGGACACGGCTCGATCGTGAAATCCGCATGGCGTCCGATGAGGTGGGTGCCATCGATCTCCGTCAGCACGTGGCAGGCCGTCCAGATCCCGAGGTCCACCGCCTGATGCGAGGGCGCCTGCAATATCTCGAGCGCCTGGGACTGGCAGCGGCGGCCGGACCCAACGAGTGGATGGTCGAGCTTGGCGCAGAGCGACAGCTTCGCGAGCTCGGCACGCGTGGTGATATCATCAGGACCATGCATCAGGCGTTCGCTCGCCGTGGTGAGGAGCGGAGCGCTGCGGACTACGTCATCGATGGGATCAACGGTTCATCATCGATCATGGGGCGGTTGGTCGACCGTGGACTCCACGACGAGCTGACCGGCGAAGCCTATGCCGTGATCGATGGCATCGACGGCCGCGCCCACCACGTTCGCTTCCGCGGGCTCGAGGCCTTTGCGCAGGCGCCTCAGCTTGGCGGCATTGTCGAGATCAGGCGCTTTGGCGCTGCGGACGAGGCGCGGCCGACCCTGGTCCTGGCGACGCGCTCGGACCTGGCCCTGGTCGATCAGATCAAGGCCGAGGGAGCGACCTGGCTCGATCATCGGCTGGTCGAGCGTGAACCTGTCTCCCTGGCCCTCGGCGGATTTGGCGCGGAGGTGAGGAGCGCGCTGCGCAGCCGGGCAGAGTATCTCGCGGACCGGGGACTGGCGCAGAGACATGGCCAGCAGATCGTCCCGCAACGCGATCTTCTGAAGACGCTGCGCAGGCAGGAGCTTGAATCCGTGGGCGCGCGGCTGTCGGCGACCAACGGCGCGCCGCAGCTGAAGGTCGACCCCGGCCAACAGATTGCGGGCATCTACCGCCAGCGGCTTGTCCTGGCCTCCGGCCGCTTCGCCATGATCGACAATGGTCTCGGTTTCTACCTCGTCCCGTGGTCGCGCGACATCGATCATCGCCTCGGTCAGAAGGTCACGGGCCTCGGCAAAGCCGGTGGCATCGAATGGCAGCTTGGTCGCAAGCGCGATCTCGGTCTTTAGCAGTCGGGAGACACCACATGCCAGCGACGCGAATCCAATGGACCCAATTGCTCACTGTCTTGCTGATCAACCTGCTCGCGATCTGGGCGGCGACCGAGTGGACGGCCTGGCGACTCGCCTTCCAACCGCGATTGGGGATGCCGTGGTTCATGCTGGCCGGCTGGCCAATCTACTTCCCACCGACGTTCTTCTGGTGGTGGTTCATCTACGATGCCTATGCGCCCTCCATCTTTGCCGAAGGTGCGGCTATCGCGGTCGGTGGCAGCCTCGTGTCCATCGCGGTTGCGATCAGCATGTCGCTCTGGCGATCACGGGAGGCGAAAGCCGCAGCCACCTACGGGTCCGCGCGCTGGGCCGAGCTGGGCGAGGTGCGCAAGGCGGGGCTGCTCGGTGCGGATGGCGTGGTCCTGGGACGCTTGGGAACGCGCTACCTGCGCCATGACGGACCCGAGCATGTGCTCTGCTTTGCGCCGACGCGGTCGGGCAAGGGCGTCGGTCTCGTGGTCCCTTCGCTTCTGACATGGCCGGGCTCGGCCATCGTTCACGACATCAAGGGCGAGAACTGGCAGCTCACGGCGGGATTCCGCGCGCGGCACGGCCGCATATTTCTGTTCGACCCGACCAACCCGAGTGCCTCAGCCTACAATCCGCTGCTCGAGGTCAGGCGAGGGCCCTCCGAGGTGCGTGACGTCCAGAATGTCGCCGACGTGCTGGTGGACCCCGAGGGATCCCTCGACAAGCGCAATCATTGGGAAAAGACCAGCCATTCGCTTCTGGTCGGTGCCATCCTGCACGTTCTCTATGCCGAGCCCGACAAGACCTTGGCCGGCGTTGCCGCGTTCCTCTCCGACCCCCGGCGCACGATCGAGGCGACGTTGATGGCGATGATGGCGACGCATCATCTGGGCGCAGCCGGGCCGCACCCGGTGGTGGCATCGACAGCGCGCGAGCTTCTGAACAAATCCGAGAATGAGCGCTCGGGCGTCCTTTCAACCGCGATGTCATTCCTCGGTCTTTACCGGGATCCGGTGGTGGCTGCTGTCACGGGGAGATGTGATTGGCACATTGCTGATCTGGTTGCAGGGGAGGAGCCCGCGACGCTGTATCTCGTCGTGCCGCCATCCGACATCTCACGTACGAAGCCGCTCATTCGTCTGGTTCTGAACCAGATCGGCCGGCGTCTGACCGAGGATCTCAAGGCAAAGCAGAGCCGTCATCGCGTCCTGATGATGCTGGACGAGTTTCCGGCGTTAGGCCGGCTCGACTTCTTCGAATCCGCTCTCGCCTTCATGGCTGGGTACGGCATCAAGAGCTTCCTGATTGCGCAATCGCTCAATCAGATCGAGAAGGCCTATGGGCAGAACAATGCCATTCTGGACAACTGCCACGTCCGCGTCAGCTTCGCGACCAACGACGAGCGAACCGCCAAGCGCGTCTCGGACGCGCTCGGCACCGCAACCGAAATGCGGGCCGTGAAGAATTATGCCGGGCATCGCCTGGCGCCATGGTTGGGTCACCTCATGGTGTCGCGCCAGGAGACGCCGCGTCCGCTCCTGACGCCGGGCGAGGTGATGCAATTGCCGGCGGCTGATGAGATCGTGATGGTCGCCGGCGCACCACCGATCCGCGCCAGGAAGGTGCGATATTTCGAGGATGAGAGACTGGTCTCGCGCATCCTGCCGCCGCCGGACATCGCCAGGACCAGAGCGTCTGTGGGTGCGGATGACTGGTCATCGCTTGCGCCCCTGACGCCCGTGCTCGCCGGATCCCGGCTGACGGTGCCCACCGAGACAAGGGACGAGCAGGCCAATGGCGGCTTGCGACGCGAGCCGGAGCTGCCGCCGCACGAAGCGATCGCGAGCGAAACCACGAGCGTAGATCCGGCGGACGAGTTTTCTGTCGTGTTCGATGACGATGATGGGACGCCGCAGCTGGTCGGCTTACGCGATGCCAGCACGACGAGGATTGCGCGTCAGGCTGCGCTCGACCCGCGCGATGACATGGGCTTGTGAGGACAGACCAATGCGGGATCGAATGAATGTCTACTTCCCGCCGGAGCTGCTGCGGCAGATCGTAGAGCTCGCCGATCGCAGGAAGCTTTCGCGCTCGGCCATCGTCGAGGCGGCGGTTCAGTCGTTCCTGTCGCCGGATGCGGCTGATCGGCGCGAGGCGGCGCTCACACGCCGGCTCGACAGGCTGTCGCGGCAGATGCAGCGGCTCGAACGTGATGTCGGCATCCTTGCCGAGACGCACGCATTGTTCGTTCGCTTCTGGCTGACCGTGACGCCCCCGCTGCCATCCGAAGCGCAGGCCACAGCGCAGGTCAAGGGACGCGAGCGTTTCGAAGGCTTTGTGGAGGCGCTCGGCCGCCGGCTGCAGAAGGGGCAGAGCTTCCTGCGCGAAATCCCGGAGGATTTCGTCAGACCGCCGTCGAGCGAGCCCGGCTCCTGACGCGGAGGAAGCGTCGATCGGGACCGTTCCAGCGCGCGGGGGGCTGAGCTTGGAATCTACGCCAGAGTTTCTTTTCGCGCGCTGGGCTGCGAACGATCGAATCTTGCGCGTGCCAGGCCAGGGAAGCTGACCTAATCGGCGGACCAGATGAGGTCCGAACGATGAAGAACAAAGTCACTTTCCAGCTCTCCAGCGAAATTCTCGCTCGCCTCGCCGGCGCGGCCGAGGAAAGATGCGTGAACCGCGCGATCGTCGTGGAAAAGGCGCTCGAACGCTTTCTGGCCCAGCCGCTGGACGGACCGATGCCGGCGCAAGATCGCCTGCAGGGCCTGGAACAGCAGCTGCAGACGATTCAGCGCGACATTGCGGCCCTCAATGAGACGGTCGCCCTTCATGCACGATACCATCTGGCGTTGACGTCGCTGGCGGATCAGGAGAGCACGGCCGCAGCAAGGGGCGGCGATCGTGATTTCGACCAGGCGATGCGGATTGGCGCGATCCAACAGCTGCAGCGTGACTTGTCGGAAAGGCAGCGACAGACGCGACCCGACGGCGCTGCGCGAGCCAGTCAGGTGAGCCAGCCATCTCCGGCTCAACTTCGCCGTGCCGAGCCTCCAATCGCCGAGGTGTCTTGGGGCGTGCCTGCCGCCGGGGAGGGCGGCGAGGATCCCTTTCGCCTCCCGGCTCAATCAAGCCGTTGAGCGATCCCGCGAGCACGCAGATCACGGCAGTTCGTTGTCGGCCTATGCGTTCGGCCGAAAGGGCACCCAAGCCGGAGACCAAGGCCATCCCGAGATCGCAGGCTGGCGGCTCGCCGCCCTGGTGTTTGTGCCCTTCGCAATGGGCTATTTCCTGTCCTATCTGTTTCGCACCATCAATGGACTCGTCTCTGCCAGTCTTGCCTCAGAGCTCGGGTTGAACGCGGCCGATCTTGGTCTGATCACGGCGGCCTACTTCCTGGTCCTTGCGGCTGCCCAGATCCCGGTCGGCATGATGCTCGACCGCTATGGCCCGCGCCGGGTTCAGAGCGCGCTTCTTGTCGTCGCGGCCTTTGGCGCGGAGGCCTTCGCAAGGTCGTCGGGGCCGCTCTCGCTGCTCCTCTCACGCGCTCTGATCGGGCTCGGGGTCGCTGCGGCTCTGACGGCGGGCCTGAAGGCCATTGTTCTGTGGTTTCCGCGCGAGCGGGTGGCATTGGTCAATGGGTACATGGTCATGCTCGGGGCGCTTGGCGCTGTCAGCGCGACGCTGCCCGCCGAAGCGATCCTGGTGAAGACCGGATGGCGCGGCCTGTTTGACATTCTGGCGATCGCGACAGCTGCAGCGGCGATCCTGATCTATTGCCTGGTGCCGGAGCGCGAAACGCAGGGCTCGTCCGCGTCGGAAGCAGGTGGCTTGCGGAGCATTCTTCGCGACCTCCGGTTCTGGAGGGTCGCGCCGCTATCCGGTGCCTGCATCGGATCGGCGTGGTCGCTCCAGGGCTTATGGGCATCGGCGTGGCTGGCCGACGTGGAGGGCATGACCCGCGCCCAAGTCGTGACAGCGCTGTGTCTGACCGCCCTGATGCTCAGCGTCGGTGCGTGGATGCTCGGTGCGCTGGCCAACTGGACACGACGCAGGGGAGTAGGTCCAGAGCATTTGCTGGCTTTGATCGCAGTGCTCTCCATGGCGGCGCAGCTGGCCCTGGTATGGCGGCTGCCATTGCCGGCGATCGCGCCATGGCTGATCATCGCGATCGTCGGCGCCGCCACCGTGCTCAGCTTTGCGATCATCTCGGACTATTACCCAAAGGAATTGGCTGGCCGCGCCAACGGGGCCTTGAACGTGGTGCATTTCGGGTGGGGGTTTCTGGCCCAGTACGGGATCGGTGTCTTGCTGGCCCAATGGCCGCAATCCAATGGGCACTATCCTGTCGTCGCCTATCAGGTTGCCTTCGGAGTGAACCTCGCGCTGCAGGCAGCAGCGCTGATTTGGTTTGCCGCTCCACGAGAGCAGAGGCCGCGATCATCGGAGGCGAGCAGCGGGACCGAATTTGTCATGGCCGACCTCGCCGCGACCTCAAGCGATCGCCCGGCTCTCTCCCGCGAGCCGCCAAGCCATGCCAGATGGTGAGCCGACGCCGCGGCGCCGGTGGCGACCTCCGCCTTCGCTAGAGCAGAGTTCGCCGTCGCTCTCGGCAGCGAGGGGGCGGTGCTGCGGGCCCACGACCCGCGCTCTGAAAGCTGCTGCCCCGCCTTGGTGATCTGCTTGTCCCGCCCGAAAGAGCCCTCCTGTCTCTACGCTTTCCTGCGCCAGGCTACACCCGAAGCTCCGTTGGTCTTGCTGCTGCAGGAGGTCTGCATCTTTGATCATCACAAGCGTTGCTGACCGCGCTTCAATGATCGGAGATGAGAGTGACCGGCTTCGTCCAGACACAGCGCATCACGCGTGGCGCCCGCATGCTGCGGACGGCATTGGGGCCTGCCATCGCGCGTCATCTCGACGATCGATCCGTCGTGGAGATCATGCTCAATCCGGATGGCCGGCTCTGGGTCGATCGGCTCGCGTCTGGCTTGGCCGATACCGGTGAGAGCCTCGCTGCCGGTGATGGCGAGCGCGTCGTCCGGCTGGTCGCGCACCACGTCGGGCTCGAGGTCCACGCGGGCTCTCCGCGCGTGTCGGCGGAGCTGCCGACGACGGGCGAACGTTTCGAAGGCCTGCTGCCGCCGCTCGTTGCAGGCCCGACATTCGCCATCCGCAAGCCGGCCATCGCCGTCTTCACGCTCGACGACTACGTGGCTTGCGGGATTGCGACCGCTGAACAGGCCGGCGTGTTGCGGCGGGCTGTTGCCAACCGCTGCAACATTCTGGTGGCCGGCGGCACCTCGACCGGCAAGACCACGCTGGTCAATGCCTTGCTGGCTGAAGTGGCGATGACCGGCGATCGCATCGTACTGATCGAGGATACGCTCGAGCTGCAATGCTCGGCGCCCAACCTCGTGACGCTTCGAACCAAGCAGGGTGTCGCGTCGCTTTCGGATCTGGTGCGCGCCGCGCTTCGGCTGCGCCCAGATCGCATTCCGATCGGCGAGGTCCGCGGGCCCGAGGCGCTCGATCTCGTCAAGGCCTGGGGCACCGGCCATCCCGGCGGCATCGGCACCATTCATGCCGGGTCCGCGCTCGGCACCCTCCGGCGGCTGGAGCAGCTGATTCAGGAGGCCGTCGTGAGCGTCCCACGTGCTCTGATTGCCGAGACGATCAACGTGATCGCCGTTCTCGCCGGGCGCGGCTCGCAGCGGCGGCTCGGCGAGCTCGTGCGTGTCGAGGGGCTCTCACCTTGCGGAGACTACATCCTCGTTCCTTTGGGAAATCAGCGATGAAGGCGCGACTGTCCTGCTGGTCCGTCGCCACGATTGCGATTGCTGCAGCCGCAGTGCTCGTGGCGGTGGCGCCGGCGCATGCGGCGGGCTCGAACATGCCTTGGGAGCAGCCGCTCAACAAGATCCTGCTTTCGGTCGAGGGACCGGTCGCCAAGATCATCGCCGTGATCATCATCATCACGACGGGTCTGTCACTGGGGTTTGGCGAAACCTCCGGTGGCTTCCGGCGGCTCATCCAGATCGTCTTCGGTCTCTCCATCGCCTTTGCCGCCTCGAGCTTCTTCCTGTCGTTCTTCTCCTTCGGCGGCGGCGTGGTGTTCTGATGGATGGCGAGATCAAGGGCTTCAGCGCGCCTGTGCATCGCTCGCTGACCGAGCCCATTCTGCTCGGGGGCGCGCCGCGATCGGTCGCGATTGTGAACGGCACCGTGTCGGCGGCGCTCGGCCTCGGTTTGCGGCTCTGGCTCTTCGGCCTGCTGCTCTGGTTCGTCTGCCACATGGTCGCGGTCTGGGCGACACGGCGCGATCCGTCCTTTGTCGAGGTCGTGCGCCGCCACCTGCGGATTCCCAATCATCTCAGCCAGTGAGGCTCTCATGTTCAATTTGGCCGAATACCGCCGCACCAATATCCGGCTTGCAGACTTCCTGCCCTGGGCGGCGCTGGTGGACGAGGGCGTCGTTCTCAACAAGGACGGCTCGCTGCAACGGACGGCGCGTTTTCGCGGGCCTGACCTGGAGAGCTCGGTCGCATCCGAGCTCACGGCAGTCGCCTTCCGTCTCAACAACGCTTTGCGGCGCCTGGGGTCGGGCTGGGCGATCTTCGTCGAGGCGCAGCGGCATTCGGCCGGAGCCTACCCAACTTGCGTGTTTCCGGATGCCGCGTCCGCCCTGGTCGATGCCGAGAGAAAGGCACAGTTCGAGGAGCAGGCGGCGCACTACGAGTCGAGCTATTATTTGACGTTTCTGTACCTGCCGCCGCGAGAAGACGTCGCCCGCTCCGAACGAGTGCTCTATGAAGGCGCGCCGCAGCCGGAGGGCTCGCGCGGCCGCGACATCCTGCGCAGCTTTGTCGATCGCACCGACCGCATTCTGCAGCTCGTCGGCGGCTTCATGCCGGAATGCGGCTGGCTCGGCGACGACGCCGTGCTGAGCTATCTGCACTCGACCGTCTCGACCAAGCGCCAGCGGGTCCGCGTCCCTGAAATCCCCATGCATCTGGATGGGCTGCTCGCCGACCAACCGCTGACCTGCGGCCTCGCGCCGATGTTGGGGGCGGTCAATCTCCGCGTGCTCACCATCATCGGCTTTCCCTCTGCGACGACGCCAGGAGTGCTGGACGAATTGAACGGGCTTGCGTTCGCCTACCGCTGGTCGACCCGCGCCATCATGCTCGACAAGCAGGATGCCGTGAAGCTCGTGACACGGATCCGCCGGCAGTGGTTTGCCAAGCGCAAATCTCTGGCGGCGATCCTCAAGGAGGTCGTGACCAACGAGGCGGCAAGCCTTGTTGACAGCGACGCCCACAACAAGACCGCTGACGCCGATGCGGCGCTGCAGGATCTCGGCTCCGATGAGATCAGCCAGGCCTATGTCACCGCGACTGTGACGGTGTGGGATCCTGATCCGGCGAGAGCTGACGAGAAGCTGCGCCTGGTGGAGAAGGTGATCCAGGGGCGCGATTTCACCTGCATGACGGAGACTGTGAATGCGGTTGAGGCCTGGCTCGGCAGCCTTCCGGGGCACGTCTATGCCAATGTGCGCCAGCCGCCGCTGTCGACGCTGAACCTTGCGCATCTCGTCCCGCTCTCGGCGGTCTGGGCAGGCGAGGTGCGTGACCATCATCTGAGGGCGCCTGCGCTGCTGTTCGGCCGCACCGAGGGCGCGACGCCATTCCGGTTCTCGCTCCATGTCGGCGATGTCGGCCACACGCTGGTGGTCGGACCGACCGGAGCCGGCAAATCGGTGCTGCTGGCGCTGATGGCGCTGCAGTTCCGCCGCTATCCGAATGCGCAGATCCTTGCGTTCGATTTCGGCGGCTCCCTGCGGGCCGCCGCGCTTGCCATGGAAGGTGACTGGCATGATCTCGGTGGAGCGCTGTCGGCCGATAGCGAGACCTCGATCGCGCTGCAGCCGCTGGCAGGCATCGGTGATGTGATGGAGCGCGCTTGGGCGGCGGATTGGATCGCTGGCCTGCTGGCTCGCGAGAAGATCGTGGTGACGCCGGACGCCAAGGAGCATCTCTGGTCGGCGCTGACCTCGCTGGCTTCCGCGCCAGCTTCTGAGCGGACTCTGACCGGCCTGTCGGTGTTGCTGCAGTCGAACAGCTTGAAACGGGCCCTCAAGCCGTATTGCCTCGATGGCGCTCACGGACGACTGCTGGATGCCGATCATGAGCTCGTCGGCGATCGGGCGGTGCAGGTGTTTGAGACCGAAGGGTTGATCGGGACCGCTGCAGCTCCGGCTGTCCTCGCTTATCTGTTCCACAAGATCGCCCGGCAGCTCGACGGCCGCCCGACACTTCTGATCGTCGATGAAGGATGGCTGGCGCTGGACGACGCCGACTTCGCGGGCCAGCTCAGGGAGTGGCTGAAGACCCTGCGCAAGAAGAACGCCTCCGTCGTTTTCGCGACCCAGTCGCTATCCGACATCGACGGCTCGCCGATCGCACCCGCCATCATCGAGAGCTGCCCGAGCCGCATCCTGCTGCCGAACGAGCGGGCGCTCGAGCCACAGATCATGGGCATCTATCGTCGCTTCGGTCTCAATGATCGTCAGATCGAGCTCGTCAGCCGTGCGGCCCCCAAGCGCGACTATTACTGCCAGTCGCGCCGCGGCAACCGCATGTTCGAGCTCGGTCTCGGCGAGGTCGCGCTCGCCTTTGCCGCGGCGTCGTCCAAAGCCGATCAGGCCGCGATCTCGGACGTTCTGAAGTCCGCCGGCAGGGACGGCTTTGCGGCAGCGTGGTTGCGGCACCTCAAGCTTGGCTGGGCAGCCGACCTCATCCCCGGCCTGGACAATCTGGAAACGCGGCAATGATCTCTGGCAAGCGATGGGCCGCGGCGTTGGCGCTGCTGGTTCTGACCTCGGCGGGTCCGGTGCGGGCCCAGCTCGTCGTCTTCGACCCCAACAATTATGCTCAGAACGTGGTGACCGCAGCGCGCGAGCTGCAGCAGATCAACAATCAGATCCTGGCCCTGCAGAACCAGGCCGAGATGCTGATCAATCAGTCGCGCAACCTCGTCAGCCAGCCGTATTCGTCATTGACGCAGCTGCAGCAATCCATCGAGCGGACCCGGGAACTGCTCAAGCAGGCTCAGCGCCTGGCCTACGACGTGCAGCAGATCGAGCAGGCGTTCAAGACGATCTACGCGCCGGCAGCCGCCGGCGCCAGCGCCGCTGACCTCGCAGACAATGCGCGCTCACGCTGGCAGACGTCCGTAGCCGCTCTGCAGGATGCGCTCAAGCTTCAGGCAGGCGTGGTCGGCAATCTCGACACCATCAAGAGCCAGTCCGCCGCGCTGGTTGCCGCGAGCCAAGGAGCCGCCGGCGCCTTGGCTGTCAGGCAAGCCGGCAACCAGATCCTGGCGATGCAGGCGCAACAGCTTGCGGATCTGACGGCGGTCGTGGCCGCCCAGGGACGGGCCCAGAGCCTCACCATGGCGGAGGGCGCGGCGGCAAAGGATCAGGCACGCGAACAGCTTCGCCGCTTCCTGACGCAGGGTCAGGGCGACCAGCCCTCCAACGTACGAATGTTTCACTGATGATGAAGAGAGTTCTGGACAAAACCTGCGGATTCGCTGCTGCCGCGCGGCAGCTCATCGCTGAGATGGCCCGATGACAGGAACGGGGATCATCGATCAGTTCCTGGAGACCTTTACCCGGACCATCGACAGCGGCTTTGGTCTGGTGGGCGGTGAGGTCGGATATCTCGCAACCACGCTCGTCGCCATCGATGTCACGCTGGCTGCGCTGTTCTGGGCTTTCGGCGGCGAGGACGATGTCATCGCCCGGCTGGTGAAGAAGACCTTGTTTGTCGGCGTGTTCGCCTACCTGATCGGCAATTGGAACAGCCTCGCCCGCGTCGTCTTCGAGAGCTTCGCAGCACTTGGCCTGAAGGCGGCTGGCTCGGCGCTGTCGGCAGCGGACTTCCTGCGCCCGGGCAGGATCGCGCAAGTCGGTCTCGACACCGGGCGGCCACTGCTCCAGGCGATCTCGGGCCTCCTCGGCTATGTGAGCTTCTTCGAAAACTTCCTGCAGATTGCGATCCTGCTGTTTGCGTGGGTGGTCGTGCTGCTCGCCTTCTTCATTCTGGCCATTCAGCTCTTCGTCACCCTGATCGAGTTCAAGCTCACGGCGCTTGCTGGATTTGTGCTCATCCCGTTCGGTCTGTTCGGCAAGACCGCCTTCGCGGCCGAACGTGTGCTCGGCAATGTCATCTCCTCCGGTGTGAAGGTCTTGCTGCTCGCCCTGATCTCAGGAGCCGGCTCATCGCTGTTCGGGCAGTTGACCCAGGTGACGGCTGCCGATCCTCCAACGGTGGAGAGCGCCATGACCCTGGTCCTGGCGTCCCTGTCGCTGCTCGGCCTTGGATTGTTCGGGCCCGGGATCGCCAATGGTCTTGTCAGTGGCGGACCGCAGCTTGGAGCAGGGAGCGCGGTCGGAGCGTCGCTTGCAGCGGGCGGTCTCGTCGTTGCCGGCGCCGGCATGGCCGCTGGTGCAGCGGGGCTCGCAGGCGGCGCGATCTCTGGTGCGAGCCGTGCAGTCGCGCCGCTTGGCGCTGTGGCGTCCGGCGGAGGGCGCGTCGGTGGCGCTGCCGTCGAGGCCGCAGGAGCGAACGCGAGTCCCCTGCGTCCAAAGGCGAATGCCGAGGCCGGCGGCTCGGATCAGCCGGGTCAGGCCGACGGCCCTGGCTCTCCAATGTGGGCGCGGCGCATGAAGGCTGCGCGCGCCGTCCATCAGGGCGCATCTACAACGGCACAGGCCGTTCGCCATGCCGAGCACGGCGGGCAGGGAAGCGCGGTCGATCTCTCCGAGGGGAAATCCTGACATGTTCAAGCGATCATCTGTTCATTACGGCCGTACGCCCGAGCCGGTGACGCCCTATCAGAAGGCAGCACAGGTCTGGGATGAGCGCATCGGCTCTGCGCGCGTGCAGGCCAAGAACTGGCGGCTGATGGCGTTCGGCTGCCTCACACTCGCCGCAGGCCTCGCGTCCGCCCTGATCTGGCAGTCGGCCCGCGGTACGGTGACGCCCTGGGTGGTCGAGGTTGGCCATCTCGGCGAGGTCCAGCGGGTGGCGCCTGCGGTGGCTGACTACATGCCAACCGATCCGCAGGTCGCCTTCCATCTTGCCCGGTTCATCGAGGACGTGAGAGGTCTGCCAGCCGATGGCATCGTACTGCGCCAGAATTGGCTGCGCGCCTACGACTTCACGACCGATCGCGGCGCGGCTGCCCTGAATGACTATGCCCGCTCCAACGATCCTTTTAGCAAGCTCGGGAAGATCCAGGTCTCGGTCGAGGTCTCCAGTGTGATCCGCGCCTCGCCGGACAGCTTCCGGATCGCCTGGGTCGAGCGTCGCTACGAGAACGGCGCCTCGGTTGCGACCGAACGCTGGAGCGCGATCCTCACCCTCGTGCTCGCCATGCCGGACGATGCCGACCGCCTGCGCAAGAACCCGCTCGGCGTCTACGTCCAAGCCATCAACTGGTCGAAGGAGCTGTCGCAATGAGCAAGCCAATGGTCCGGAGGGCTGGAGGGCCAATGATGGCGGGGGCCGCCGTTCTGGTTCTGCTCTGCAGCTGCACAACGACCAATCTGCCGAAGATCACCTATGACAGCGAAGCACCACCCTTGCCGGCGCCGCCAGCCGCGCTGGATGGAAAGGTTCAGCCGCTTCATCTTCCGCCGCCCTGGAAAGTGTCCCTTGGTGGCAAGGCGGGAGCCCAGGAAGAAGCGGAGCCGCTCGACCGCGTCGAGATGGCCAATAGCGCGGCGCGGGTCGAACCGCGCAAGAAGGGCTACTTCAACGCGACGCAGATCTATGCCTACAGTCCCGGCGCGCTCTATCAGGTCTATGCGGCGCCCGGGCAGATCACCGACATCATGCTCGAGGAAGGTGAACAGCTCACAGGGTCGGGACCCGTGTCCGCCGGCGACACCGTGCGCTGGGTCGTCGGCGATACCGAGAGCGGTGCGGGCGAACGCCGCCGCGTTCACATCCTGGTCAAGCCGACGCGTGCCGCGATCGAAACCAATCTCATCGTCAACACCGACCGGCGGACCTATCTGCTCGAGCTGCGCGCTCGTGACAAGCCGTATATGCCCGCCGTGGCCTGGTACTATCCCCAGAATGCCGAGACGAGAGCGCGCCAGCTCGTCTTGAGGCCGGAGCTGCCCAATCCGGCGCTGCGACGCTTCCGCTATCGCATCGAGGGGGATGATCCGCCATGGAGGCCGGTCAACGCCTATGACGACGGTCGCAAGGTCTATATCGAGTTTGCCCCTGGCATCGTGCAGGGTGAATTGCCGCCCTTGTTCGTCATCGGGAGCGATGGTGCGCCCGAGATCGTCAACTACCGTGCCTTCCGCAACATCATGATCGTCGATCGGCTGTTTGCCGCAGCCGAGTTGCGCCTCGGCGGCGAGGAGCAGCGCAAGGTCAGGATCGTCAGAACCGATGGAGCCTCAGGGTGAAAAACGAGGAGGATGAGGCTTCTGCGTCTCAGGCTCCGTCTGCAGCCGAGAAGGCTGAGCGGCGCACGAAAAGAATGCACCTGAACGGAGATCTTCCCCCCGTCACGCGGCTGTCGCGCAATGTCCTGGCCGGCGGCAGCGCAGTGGCGCTCCTGTTGATGGGAGGCGCCGTCGTCTGGACATTGCAGACCAACAGGCCGAGCAAATCGGGCCCATCCGAGCTCTACAGCACCGATCATCACGACGTCGCGGACGGGGTTTCGGCCCTGCCGCGTGACTACGCCAGTCTTCCCAAGAATCTCCCGACAAACGTCCCAGTGATCGGACCGCCGCTGCCCGGGGATCTCGGCAAGGCGATTGTCGCTGCGCAGGGCCAGGCACTTGCGGTCACCCCCGATCAGGAGCAGCTCCGCCATGAGCAGGAGCGGGACGCCGCTCGCTTGAGCCGCCTGTTCGCGACAGTCAATGTTCGTGGCACCGAGGCCGCGGCGAGCGGGCCTCAGACCAGCCAACGCGGGGGCGCGATGTCCAGTCCCGACGACGCGTTCACCCAGAATGGCCAGGACCGCAAGCTCGCCTTCGTCAATGCCGCGGTCGATCGCCGGACCACGAGTCCCGACCGTGTCAGCCGGCCGGCCTCCCCCTATGTGGTTCTGGCCGGGACCGTCATTGCGGGGGCTCTGATCACGGGCATTCGCTCCGATCTGCCGGGACAGATCACCGCTCAGGTCACGGAGAACGTCTTCGATTCCCCGTCAGGCCGCTTCCTGCTTGTCCCGCAGGGAGCACGGCTGATCGGGATATACGATAGCCAGGTGACGGCCGGGCAATCGCGCGTGCTCCTGGTCTGGACCAGGCTGATCATGCCCAATGGCCGGTCGATCGTCCTGGAACGGCAGCAGGGCGCCGACGCTGCCGGTTATTCGGGTCTCTCGGACGAGGTCGATAACCACTTCAGGCAGCTGGTTGGCGCAGCGCTGCTCTCGACGCTGCTCTCGATGGGCAGCGAGGTCAATGCGGGCGCCAATCAAAATACGAACAATGCCGCGATCATCCAGGCGCTCCGCCAGGGCTTCGGCAGCTCCATGAGCCGCACAGGTCAGCAGCTGGTTGCTCAGCAGATGAACGTCCAGCCGACTCTGACAGTGAGGCCGGGCTTTCCGGTCCGCGTGATCGTCAATCGTGATCTCGTGCTCGAGCCGTATCAGGGGTAGCAGTCATGGCGAAGCTGAAGATCTCGGAACTTCCCGATGAGAAGCCGGTCAAGATCACGGTCGAACTGTCAGCGAACGTGTTTCGCGATCTGCAGGCCTACGCCGAAGCTGTCGGCCGCCATTCGGACCAGCCGGCCAATGATCTTGGTCGCCTGGCCTCGGCCATGGTGGCACGTTTCATGGCGACTGATCGGGCGTTTGCCAAGTCGAAGCGAGCACTCGCCATCAAGGCCAGATAGACCCGGAGCCGCGCATCGCGTCGGCTTGCTCCGCAATGCATACAAACCAGGACCGCCTGGCGCTCAAAGTTGATACATTCGGCGTTCATGAAGCAGGAAGCTTGTGAGCGCCAAATCCAGCGTGGCGGGCTTTCTTGAGCGAAGGAGCCGACGCGTTGATCGCCACCGATTGCGGTGATGCCGCATCTTCTTCAGAGACCGTCAATCGCGCTTAGGCCCAAAGCCTGATGCAAGCGCTGATCGGCCCTCGCTGGCGGGCCCTACGGCGGCAAGATGGTCGAAGGTTCGGGATCGCGCTCATCCAGCCTCCACGAGCCCTTCCAACTCCGGGCTGCAGGCCAGTCCTTTGGTCTCCGATGGAGCATCCTCTGCCAAGCGCGGGGACAGTGCTGATGCGGCAGGTCCAGGAGAAGGGCTCTCATGCAGCGCCTTCGGAAGGCCGGTATGCTGGCGAACCAATTCCAGCACGGCTGATGATACCCCGATATAGGCTGCCCCAATGTCATGCCCCGGAAACGGCAGCTTCGCTCCCAGTGGCCTCACCGGGCAGCCATGGGCAGCGATGACATTCTTGAAGATCCAGCTGGGCATGACGCCAAGATAGGACGAGATGCCGTTGGCGAGGCCGAATTCCTGACAGGCCTGTATGAGCTGCCCGATCACTCGGCGCCGTCCGCCGGCGCTCAGCGCACGATCGCAGCCGAATCGCGATGCTTCCCAGATTTCGTCCGAATGCGGCAGCAAGCCTTCAACCAGGTTGGGCCACAAGGACTTGACCATGTAGGGGCGTGTGGTCGGAATCAGCCGTGCAGTTCCAAGCGCCTGATCTTGCTCGTCCACGACCAGGATGTAGGTGGCTGCCGGTGTGTCGAACTCATCATATTCCATGCCCTGATAATGAGGCACGGACCAGCCCTGGCGCTCGACGAACATCCGGTACCGCAACCGATGATGCGAAATCCAGGCTTCGCCATATCGATGGACGGTTTCCCACCTGATCAAAAGGGTACGCATGAGCATCTTCCAATGTGCCACGTGACGGGAAGATGCAGACTAATCGGCACAGCGCCAGCGAGGCAGCTACCCAGTCGAGTAGTTCATGCGTCTATGGAGCGGCTGCGGTCCTACCGGCTGCTCAGAGGAAGACAACTGTCAGACATCGCCCCAATATCACCTACAATCGGACGCAATTCTGGGTTGTATTGGGGTGTAGTTCTTGGCTTTTGCAAGGCTCGTCCAGGCCCGTTTGAACGGGTTCAGTGTGGGATGGCCGCGAGGCCTGACTTGCGCGTGCTGCGTGCCGGGAAGAATGTCCCTAGTGCGCATGATCCGATCGAAACTTAAGCCGGCAATCTCATGCATGCTGACACACGTGCCGAGGAGCGCTTATCAAACAGGCACTTTGCTGCGCGATCTGGTTGCCTGAGTCGGCAAGACCGTCAGGGCCGCCGCTTCCGGAGGAGGGCGATGTTGATGACATCGCGACTTCTGAAAAGATCAATCGAATATGATCGTCAATTGCACGGCGAAGCGTATCATGGTACGGTCTACCTCAGGTTGGGTCGGGGTTTGGACAATCGAGCGCCTGCTTCTCGCCTTGATAGAGGCAGACGAGGGGGCCGAGGGGGCAAGGACGGACCGTCGGCAATCGGGACATTCAGACGGATTCGTTTTCACGATTACATCTGGGCCGAAGTTTGCGCAGCTTTGTCTGCCGTGAGGTAGCAATGGACCTCTTCAGCTTCATCGATTGTGCAAACCGCACGCAGTCGCTGTCCGACCTCTTCGATCTTCTCGTCGGTTCTGCAGCCGATGAGGGGTTTGGCCAAGTGGCTTATGGCGCCCTGAACTATGAAGAGACGGTACGGCTGCCAGAGCATCCTATGCCGGCCGTCGCTCTCAACTTTCCGCTCGATTGGCGAGAGCACTATTTCGAGCGCAAGTATCACGAGATCGATCCGGTCGTCAGGCGAACCCCGTTTCATAGCAGTCCATTCATGTGGGATCAGCTGCTCGAGCAGAAGCAGCTGCAGGACGGTGAGCGGTTGGTCCTTCGTGAGAGCCGCGAAGCCGGTCTCAAGCACGGGGTGAGCGTGCCGCTGTTTGGGCCGTCGGGGCGCATCTCCGTTCTATCCTTTGCATCCAGCTTCGACGATGCCGAGCCGATCCGGCACATGAAGCATCTTCACGCCTTGGCGTGTCAGTTCCATGTTGCTTTTGGCGAGCTTGCCCAGCCAGCGATGGGTAAGAAGGCGATTGGGCTCTCGCAGCGCGAACGCGAATGCCTGAAGTGGACCGCAGAGGGCAAATCCTCCTGGGATATCGGAATCATCCTCAAGATCAGCGAAAACACGATCAATTTTCACCTCAAGAAGGCGATGAGAAAGCTTGGCACGAACAGCCGGACGGTCGCCGTCGTGAGGGCAATAAGGCTTGGTCTCATTGAGATCCCTGGATTATCCGGCTCATCCGTGTCGGCGTGGACCGATACGCCACCGACTGAAGCCGACGCCGCCCAACCGTTGCCGCTTTGACACTCACGAAGAAGCGCCGGTCCTGCGCGGCGCGCAATTGGCGAGACGGCGCGATGGTCGCGCGCAATCGCTAGCTTTGAGATCGATCGCTTCCGTAAGCCAACCACGGCGCGTTCTCCGCCGATGCGCGCGGCGGTGTGGCGGCACTCGGTTCCGCGTGCCGCCTGTGACGGAGCTATGCTCATGCTCTCGTGCGGGGCCGTTCCGGATGGAGGCGGCGCGCTCCGGGTAGACGATTCGCCGGGTCTGCAGTCACTGCCGCCGCCTGGATCCTGGTACTCGAAATTTCCTGCCGCGGTTGAGCTTCGCCGTTAGCCCATAACGCCCAAGAATAGGTCTCCTTGATTTCGGACTTTGACAGAGACGCGGGACTCTTCCAGCCTGACGCGTGGGCAACGGGCGAGGCACCGGATGAAGTACGTCTCTATGAAGTACGTCTCTATTTTGGCTTTCTGCATCGCCGTCACGGTGCATGCGACCAGTGATGTGTCTGCAGCGGAAGCCCCGGGGACCACCCTGCAAATCGGGGCCGGTGGATCAGACATTACCACGCTTGACCCCCATCGTGCGACGACCAGCACCGACAAGCCGCTGATCGGCCTGATGTTCAACGGCCTGGTTCGATTCAAGCCAGGGAGCGCGGACCCCAAGGATCTCGAACCCGATCTCGCCGAGCGCTGGGAAACGTCTCCAGACGGACGAGTCTGGACCTTCTTCCTCCGGAAGGGCGTCAAGTTTCACGGCGACTGGGGCAGCCTCACCGCAGATGATGTCGTCTACTCGCTGACACGTGCCGCAGACCCCAGCCGATCGAGTTTCGCTGCAGACTTCTCCGCGGTGGATAGCATCGCCAAGGTAGACGGGTCCACCGTTCGCATTGCCCTGAAGTATCCAGATCCGAATTTCCTCGGCCGCTTGTCCAACTATCACGGTGGAAACATTGTCTGCAAAAGAGCAGTGGAGGAGCTCGGAGACAAGTTTGCCTCCAACCCCGTTGGTACGGGTCCGTTTGCGTTTTCAGAGCATGAAACGCAGCGGCATGTGAAGCTGGTCGCAAACGAGGGCTATTTCCGCGGCCGGCCGCAGATCAGCAATATCATGTACCGTACGATCCCCTCCGACAGCGCCCGCGAGCTCGCCTTTGCGTCCGGAGAGCTCGACGTCATCCAAGGCCGGCGCGAGCAACGCTGGGTCGATATGACCCGGCAGCGCGGCAACATGGTCGTTGATGTCTTCCGTCCAGGAGAGTTTCGAACGCTTCACATCAACAGCAGTATTCCGCCGCTCGATGACCTGAAGGTCCGACAGGCAATCGCCGCTGCGGTCAATCTCGACGATCTCGTGCAGTTTGTCGGTAAGAGCGTGAGTCTGAAAGGCTGCTCGGTCGTGCCCCCGGGCTACATCGGAGAGGATTGTTCATCTGGGGCTTATGCTTACGATCCGGTGAAGGCCAAGGCGCTTCTGGCCGAAGCGGGCTACCCAAATGGCCTGACGCTCAAGGTCGTGGTGTCCAATATCTCGGCTATCCTGCCGACAATGGAAATTATTCAGCGCCAGCTCGCAAAGGCCGGTATCAAGCTGGATATGAGCGTTGTCGATCACGCCACCTATCAGAGCCAAATTCGCGGCAATGCCAGTGCTCTGGTGTTTTATGGCGCCGCCAGATTTCCGGTCGCCGACACTTATCTGACCGAGTTCTATCACTCGAGCTCGAGCATTGGAAAGCCGACGGCGGTTGCAAATTTCTCCCATTGCGACGTTGCGGACGCCGACATACAGGCGGCGCGGGTGGAAGGCAGTGTGGAGCGGCAGCAGGAGCTGTGGAAGGAGGCTCAGCGCAAGATCCACGACGCCGTCTGTTCTGTTCCGCTGTTTGAGCTTCAGCAGGTCTGGGGGCACAGCAAGCGTGTCAACTACGGCTATGAGCTCAAAGGAGCCATGAATCTCGCTCCGCCGATCACCGAGGCGACGACGCTTATGCCGCGCTGAGCGACTCCTGGGAAAGCCGTGCGGCCGTCGTGCGCGCCTGCTGCAGGAAGGCGTCGACCAGACTTGCATTGCGGCTGTCGCGCATTCGACAGAGCTGGAAGTCGTAAGACAAAGCGGGCTCGAAGCGTCTGATGGCCAGACGATCCTGAAGCCCGCTGAACATCAAAGGGTGCACCAGCGCGACGCCGAGGCCGGCTGCCACGAATTCGCACAGCGTCGGCGAGACATTGGCAACGAGCACGGTGTTGGGTCTGACGTTGTAGGCGTCGAACATCGTCGCAATGCACTGACCGGCCTGGCTCTCAGGATCGAAAGACACGAAGGGAATGTTGTCGAGATCATCCGGCTCCACAACGTTCTTCATGGCGAGGGGATGATCGGTCGGCATGATGCAGACGAGCGGGTGCTGGGTCAGCGGTTCGGCGATCACATAGGGATTGTCGATCCGCGAGCTGACAAGGCCGACATCGAGCTTGCGTGTGACCAGCCAGTCCACGATCCATTCCGAGCTGCGTGACTTGACCGAGCAGAACACGTTGGGATGCTGCTGAAGGAAGCCCATCGTCGCCTGCTGGATGAACGAACGCGACAAAGCCGGCATGACTCCGACAAGAAGCTGCCCCTGCTCCTCGCGGCGGATGGCCTCGACGGCATTCTCCACCTGGCGGACACCTGAAAAAATCCGATCAATCTCCTTGTAAAGCCGCATGCCGCGTTCTGTCGGAGCAAGGCGCCCCTTGACGCGATCGAACAGGCTGAGCCGGGTATCCTCTTCGAGATGAGCGATCAGTTTGCTCATCGCGGGCTGGGAGATGTTGAGGATCAAAGCGGCTCGGCTGATCGAGCCGCTCTCGATCACCGCTTTGAACGCCTCAACCTGTCTGAGATTGATCTGACGAGCCATCCCATAACCCTGAAGAATACAGCCAGAGATTTTCGACTTTGACCAAATATCTCTTTTTGTCGTCATATTGGGCAAGAGGAAATCTGATGCATCCTGAGATAATAGTTATCGGTGCGGGCACGGTTGGTGCTGCGATCGCTTATGGACTTGCGCGAAGACAACGCCGAGTACTCGTGCTCGACGGTGACGATCGCGACCATCGTGCGGCGCGGGCCAATTTCGGCCTTGTTTGGCTACAGGGCAAAGGCCAGAACATGCCCGCCTATCAGCAGCTGTCACGCCGTAGCGTCGGCATGTGGTCCGACTTTGCGTCGGAACTCACTGATCTGGCCGCGTTGGATCTCCAGTATGAGCAGAATGGCGGTTTGGCGTTCTGCCTCGGAGATGACGCGTTCGAGAAGCGCCGCTTGGACCTTCAGCGGCTGCAGAATCAGCTCGGCGGAGCGGAGGCGGATTGGCGGATGCTCGATCGCGCTGAACTGGGCAAACTGCTTCCGAAGGTTCGATTGGGGCCCGACGTGGCCGGCGCCAGCTTCGGCCAGCGGGACGGGCATGCCAATCCGCTCCAGCTCCTTGCGGCTCTTCATGCCGGAATCCTGCGTCTGGGTGGGGATCTGCGCCGAAACGCTGCGGTGCGGCAGATCGTGCCCAGCGAGGCGGGCTTTACGGTGACGTTCGGAAACGAGACCGTCAGTGCGCCGCGCGTGCTGATCGCTGCGGGTCTCGGGTCTCAGGCGCTTGCGCGGCAAGTGGGTCTTGAAATCCCGCTGCGGCCTCAACGCGGGCAGATCCTGGTGACCGAGCGCCTCGAACCATTTCTGCCTCTGCCGACGAGTGGCTTGCGTCAAACCCGGGAAGGCACTGTGATGATCGGTGCTACCCATGAGGAGACCGGTTTCGATAGTTCCGCGACCGCGATCGCGGCGGCAGATCTCAGTCGGCGGACGCTTCGCATCGTGCCCGGGCTTGCTGAGGCTAAATTGGTTCGGCAGTGGGCTGGGTTGCGCATCATGACCCCTGATGGGTGTCCCGTCTACGCCCAGTCCCAGAAGCACCGGGGAGCCTTCGTGGCGTTGTGCCATTCAGGCGTCACGCTTGCAGCTCTGCATTCCACCGTCTTGGCCGATGCCATCTCGGCCGGCCAGTTGCCGGATTCGCTCGATATCTTTCATCAGAGTCGCTTTGATGTTCCGAAAGCTGCATGAGCCCGCTGAGACCGTGACTGTCTATGTCGAAGGCAAACCTGTCACGGCGGAGCCCGGCGAAAGCTTGGCAGCTGTGCTGCTCCGGCAGGCTGTCGTCTGGTCGCGCCCCACGCCGGTCAAAGGGAGCGGGCGAGCTCCCTATTGTATGATCGGCGTCTGCTTCGACTGTCTCGCTCAGGTGGATGGAATCGCCTCGGTTCAGACCTGCATGACCCCGGTTCAGGAGGGCATGAAGGTTGAGCGCCAGCAGCGTAAGCGGTGCTTGCCGTCATGAGCACGACCGACCTTCTCATCGTAGGGGCTGGCCCTGCTGGCATGACAGCGGCCATCACAGCGCGCGGCCATGGAATTGACGTCCTGGTTGTGGACGATCAAAGTTCGCCTGGCGGGCAGATCTGGCGCTCGGTCGAAACCCAAGCGGCGACCCCGAGGGGAGCCATCCTTGGAAGGGCTTATCAGGACGGAAAGGCTGCGACCGATGCATTCCGCGCAAGCGGCGCGCGGTACGAGCCTCGTACACAGCTTTGGCAGGTCGAACCTGGTTTTCGTGCCTTCGTGACCCATGATGGCAAAGCCCGGACGATCGAGGCGCGCGCCATCATCCTCGCAACCGGCGCCCAGGAGCGGCCTGCTCCCTTCCCAGGCTGGACACTGCCGGGAGTCCTCACGGTAGGTGCCGCTCAGGTCCTGTTGAAGACCGCCGGGCAGATCCCCTCCAAGCCAGTCTGGGTCGCTGGTTGTGGCCCGTTGCCGCTTCTCTACCTCGTTCAGTTGCTCAACGCCGGAGGTCAGATCGCCGGCTATCTGGACACGACACCGGCCGGGAGTCATTGGGCGGCGCTCCAGCATCTGCCGAAGGCCCTGCGTGCCAGTGGGGCGCTCCTCAAAGGACTCGCGTGGAAGGCCGTCCTTCGACGCCGGCGTGTGCCCGTCGTCCGTCATGTCGTCGACCTCGTGGCGCACGGATCGGACCGGATCGAATCCATCAGCTATCGAGCGGCCGATGCACAAGAGAAGACCGTTTCCGCGGATAATCTGTTTGTGCATGAAGGTGTCGTGCCGAACGTTCATGCACCGCTGGGGCTGGGCTGCGCGGTTGAATGGCGTGACGAGCAGGATTGCTACGTTCCGGTTCTCGATCAATGGGGTGAAACGACCAAGGCCGGTATCTTCATTGCCGGGGATGGCGCGGGTATTGCTGGCGCGAAGGCCGCGCAATATCGTGGGGCGCTCGCAGCACACAGGCTGGCGGTCAAGCTCGGCTATGCGGGCGAGCAGGTCGTGCTCAAGGAAGCGTTGCGCGTTCAAAGGAGTTTGGCTCGCGAACTTGCCTTGCGGCCCTTTCTTGACACCATGTTCAGACCCCACGGCAGGATTTTTAGTCCGTCCGATGAGACTGTCATATGCCGCTGCGAGGAGGTCACGGCAGGAGAGATCCGGGCGATGGCGCAGATCGGCGGCTCCGGCCCGAACCAGATCAAGGCCTTCACGCGTGCAGGGATGGGCCCCTGCCAGGGGCGGCAATGCGGTTATAGCGTCACCCGCATCCTCGCGGAAATCCAGGATTGTCCCGCAAAGGAGGTCGGCTTCTATCGCGTCAGGCCCCCGCTCAAGCCCGTGACGCTTGGAGAGCTGGCCACACTCGATCAAAAGGAGGAGGTGTTGTGAGGCACTTTCCTTGTCTGGAGAGAAGAGTTCAGTCCGAACATTCTGGTTTCTGTTCGCGAATGTGCTGGGTGGTCCAATGATCAGCTTTGCCTTCAAGCGGCTGTTGCTGGCCATCCCCACCTTGCTGGTGATGCTGACAGCAATCTTCGTGCTGGTGCGTCTCGTTCCGGGTGATGCGGCATCCGTCATCCTTGGCGACCAGGCAACCGAAGCCTCGCTTCGCGCGATGCGAGCCCGGCTCGGGCTCGATCAGCCGATCCAGGTTCAATATCTTCACTTTCTCGGTGAGGTGCTCACTGGAAATCTCGGGCAATCGCTCAGCAGCGGCCGGACTGTCGTGCAGGAGGTCCTGCTGGTGTTGCCCTCCACGATCCAACTCACCTTGGCGGCCATCGTGATCGGAATCGTCCTGGGTCTGCCGCTCGGAATTCTCGCCGCGCTCGGCCGCAACAGCTGGATCGACTACGTCTCGCGGCTGGTCTCGTTGGTCGGGCTATCGTTCCCAGCGTTTGTGTCAGGCATTCTGTTGCTCATCGTATTCGCGATCCAGCTGGGATGGTTCCCCGTTCTCGCGTCCGATAGCACTGATCCGATCGAACGGTTACGAAGCCTTGCCTTGCCTGCGCTGAATCTCGGCTTGATCCTGATGGCCTATGTGGTGCGTGTCACGCGGTCATCCATGCTGGGAGTTCTTGGCGAGGATTACATCCGCACGGCGCGCGCGAAGGGAGTGACTCCCACGCGCCTCGTCATGCGACACGCTCTGCGCAATGGCCTCATTCCAGTGGTGACCGTTGTTGGCCTCTACTTCGGTACGTTGATCGGAAATTCGGTGCTCACGGAGATCATCTTCAACCGACCCGGCCTCGGCAAGCTGATCTTCGGGGCACTCAACGCTCGCGACTATACGCTGCTCGAGGGGCTGATGATCATCTTTGCCATCTGCGTCATCGTCGTGAATACGCTGACGGACATTACCTATGGGCTTATCGATCCGCGGGTGAAATACAAATGACGATCGGGGTTGCATCGGTTGCAGTGTCGCAGCCTAGTCGATTGTGGCTGGCCTTCTCCAGAAATCCTCTCTTCTGGCTGGGGGCGCTGCTTCTTGCAATCATCATCGTGGTGGCGGTGCTCGCGCCGCTGATCGCGCCTCATGACCCGCTGGAGCAGAATATCGTGGCCAGGCTCGAGCCGCCGTCAGCGGAGTTCCTGTTCGGAACGGACAATTACGGCCGAGATGTCCTGTCCCGTCTGATCTATGGAGCCCGCATCTCCCTGATGGTCGGCTTCGTCGCCATCCTGATTGCGATGACAATCGGCTGCACGATAGGAATCGTTGCGGGTTATGTCGGAGGAGCGCTGGATCAGCTCGTGATGGGAGTGCTCGATGTCATGCTTTCGTTTCCAGCTCTCCTGCTCGGCCTCATGATTGCGGCGATGCTCGGCGCCAGCCTTCAGAACCTGATCATTGCAATCGCAATCACGGAGATCGCGCCGTTTGCGCGAGTTGCCCGGGCGCCTACGATCGCCTTGAAGCAGCAGGACTTCGTGATCGCCGGTCGAGCGCTTGGGTTCGGACCCGTCCGGATCATGGGGGTTCATATTCTCCCCAATCTCATCTCGGATGTCGTGGTGATGAGTTCACTATGGATGGCTTCCGCGATTCGCACGGAAGCATCCCTGAGCTTCATCGGGTTAGGAGTTCCGCCTCCGACCCCGACCTGGGGCAGCATGATCCGAGAAGGGTTCGACAACATCCTCGACGCCTGGTGGCTCGCGGTCTTCCCGAGCCTTGCCATCTTGGTGACCGTGCTTGCCCTCAATCTCCTGGGAGACGCTCTGCGAGACGCCATCGATCCAAAGTTGCGGGGGGAATAGCAGGCATGACATCGTTTCCTAGGCCAGCTCTCGACCTGCGCAATCTGCGGACCGAATTCCGAATCGGCGGCCATTGGTACCCCGCAGTACGAAACGTCTCGGTATCGCTGATGCCAAACGAGACGCTCGCGGTCGTCGGCGAGTCGGGCAGTGGCAAGAGCGTTACGGCCCTGTCCATCCTACGGCTGCTTCCGCATGCCGGTGCTCGCATCCAAGGCGGAGAGGTGTTGTTCGAGGGGCAAGATCTGGTGACCTTGTCCGAGCGGGACATGAGCGCGATCCGGGGCAATTCGATTGCGATGATCTTCCAGGAGCCGATGACGAGTCTCAATCCGACCATGACCGTGGGAGACCAGATCGCGGAGGCGATTCTCATTCATCGCGGAGGGTCGCGCATGGAGGCCAAGGCCGAGGCGCTTCGGCTCTTGGCGGAGGTCAAGATTCCGTCGCCGAAGAGCCGTCTGGATGAGTATCCGCATCAATTTTCGGGAGGGATGCGCCAACGCGTCATGATTGCCATGGCACTTGCCTGCCATCCGAGGGTTCTTCTGGCCGACGAGCCGACGACGGCACTCGATGTGACGATCCAGGCGCAGGTGCTGACTCAACTCGAAGAGCTCAAACAGGCCTACGGAATGTCGATGCTGTTCATCACGCACAATCTTGGCGTGGTTGCGCAGATCGCCGACCGCGTTGCCGTGATGTATGCAGGCGAGATTGTCGAGCTTGCGACTGTCGACGCGCTGTTCGCAAAGCCAATGCATCCTTATACGGCGGCGTTGCTGCGCGCCATGCCGCGAGCTGACCGGGCCAGCGAGAGTCTGGAGCCGATCCCCGGCAGCGTTCCGGCCCTGTCTGCTGTTCCAGCAGGCTGCGCCTATGCGCCCCGCTGCCCGTTCAAGGACCGCAGCTGTACCGAACTGCACCCAGAGCTCATATCATCAGGTGATCCCGGACATTTGGTGCGCTGTCCCGTCAGACCGGTCGGAGGAGTGCATTGATGACGACATCCCTGGGAAGCGGCGACTTTGTTGTACGTCATCTTTCGAAGACCTTCGTGAGACACGGAGGTTCAGGCGCTAGACGCGTCCGGGCGGTCGATGATGTGTCCTTCCGCATTCCAAAGGGGGCTTCCCTTGGCCTCGTGGGCGAGTCCGGTTGTGGCAAGTCAACCGTCGCGCGTGCCATCCTGCGGCTCATTGAGCCCGATAGCGGATCAATCCTATTCGACGGCATCGATGTCCGCGCCGCCAAGGGGGCCACCTTGCGCGCGTTGCGGCGCCGGATGCAGATCGTATTTCAGGATCCGTATTCTTCGCTCAATCCGCGCCGGACAATCCGCCAGACTCTGGAAGAACCCCTTCGTGTTCATCTGCGACTCTCGTCCAAGGACATCCGCGAGAAGGCGGAAGCCGCCATGCTCGAGGTCGGGTTGCCGCGAGAAGCACTGGAACGTTATCCGCACGAGTTCTCCGGCGGGCAGCGGCAAAGGATCGGCATTGCACGGGCGCTGGTCTTGGATCCCGAACTGGTCGTCGCAGACGAGGCCGTTTCTGCTCTCGATGTGTCGGTCCAGGCGCAAATTCTTCGACTGCTGGAGGGGCTGCGCGAACGCCGCGGCCTGTCGTTCTTGTTCGTTTCACATGATCTCGGGGTGGTCCGCCATTTCTGCGACCGAGTCTCCGTCATGTATCTGGGGCGCATCATCGAAGAGGGGCCGACGGCAGATGTTCTTGACCGTCCGTTGCATCCTTACACCAGGCTTCTGCGCGACAGCTATCCAGTGCCGGATCCGCGGGCCCGCCGGCCTCTGATCCAGATCGTGGGAGAGGTTCCTTCTGCAGCCAATCCGCCTCCGGGCTGTGGCTTTCATCCGCGTTGCGCGCGAGCGGAAGGCCTGTGTTCCGTCGAACAGCCGCAGTTGGAGACGTCGGGGGACGGCCGATTCCGGGCATGCTACTTCCCGGAAACAAGCGAGATCGCGTGGGGAAGCTTGCGCATCGGAGCGCGATGATCAAAGCCCCGCCAAAGAAGTTCATTGGCGAGTATGCCGTGATCGTAATCCGGTCGCCCAATTCCTTGGATTGAAGTCGACCGAGCGGAAGCTTCGCTGGAGGCGAGCGCCAGAGTCGCTCCCTGATCAGCGGCGAGCGGGGTTTATCCGATCCGATCGGTGCAGCATTCGCGCGTTGCTGACCGGCTCAGGTCGGGGAAGGTAGGTGGCAGGTCCGTCCGGGGCGAAGTCGAGCGAATAGCCCAATCCTCGCACCGTACGGATATAGTTCGGCTCGCCACGTTCGCAAAGAGCCTTGCGAATGCGGCTGATATGAACATCGATCGAGCGAACGGCGTTCTCCTGAGTATGTGCTCGGATGCCGGATAGGATCTGCTCCCGAGAAAAGACCTTTCGGGGGCATTCGAGGAGCTGTTGCAAGATCCGATACTCGACGGGGCAGAGGCGAATGCAGCGCGCGCCTCGGGAGACGCGATGCGCGTCGGCCTCCATGACAATGTCGGCAAATCGAAGCACTTTGGGACTGGGACAAGTCGATTCGCGCAGAAGACCATGCAGCCGGTCGATGAAGATGTCCGGAAGAAACGGCTTCAATATATAGCTTGTCCGATCCGTATGGACGCACGCCTCCTCGAGGTGAGGCGATACGCTTGCCATGATCAGCGTCGGGACATTCTGCGTTGCGGGGTCCCGGTGCAACTGTTCGAGCGCGAAGGCCACGCAATCCCCGCACGATACATCGTCCAGGGCAATCAAGCCGGGGCGCGCGGCGGTGGCGGAGGCGATCGCATCTGTCAGGGTGTCTGTCAGCATGCAGTCGAAGCCGTTGCTCTCGAGAATGTATTTGAGCAGGCTCGTAAATCCCTTGTCGCCGACCAGCAGGACGCGTGGTCTCGAAGGCACGGAGACGGAGCGTCCTCCGTCGCGGGCTGCAGGAGCAGACATCTGGCCGCATCCCGCCGCGGGTTGGTTGGCCCCCGAATCCGGTGTCCAGCCGGTCGCGAATGCAAGGCTCTTGTCCTGATTTTTAGCTGAGTTTGCGACACCGCAGAACTCTTCTGCCCGCTCGTCACTGCCAGCTAGGATTGCCCTGTGCACCATTCCCATCTCCATCATGTGTCTGCATCGTCAGATGCAGTAGAGCAGCTTCCGGCGCGCGCGGAAGCTACCAAGCCGGATAGGGGGCCGGACGTGTACGGCTGCCGTCGGCAACCTTGGGACGGGTACGGATCCGTCAATGGTGATGCAATTCGGCATATGCGGTCGTCGCTGCGGAACAAGAAGTCTCCGCTCCGGACCGCGGACCTCTACCAGGGTTGGTAGTGGCAGTGTGTGGTCGGTCGCCCTATGTTTGCGGTGCAGGCTCTCCGTGCCGCAGCCGGTCGCAAGTCATCAAGCTTTGGCGCGTCCAGTCGAAGGATCCATGATATGATTTTCGGAGAGGCGCAGATGGTCAGCCGCATCGGATTCATGCAGGGTGATCTGATCGAGCCGGCTGACAAGAGAGGACGAGGCTTTCTCACGGACTGCTGGCGCGAGGAATTCTCGGTTGCCCAAAAAGTCGGCTTCGAATTGATCGAGTGGAGGATTGGTGAAGAGCCGATCCTGATGAATCCTGTGATGTCTTCCACTGGACGAGATCAGATGCGGCAGCTTAGTCGCGAGTGCGACATCTGCATTCCATCGCTGTCCGCCGACTTCATGATGCAATCCCCCTTCTACAAGGTCACCGGCCGTGAGCATTGGGCGAGGCTCGATCTGCTCGGTGCCGTGATCGAGGCGTGTGCTGAGATCGGCATCAAGCTCCTGGTGATGCCACTCGCGAACGGCGGGCAGCTTTCCTCCCGCGAGGCAGCGGCACTTCGATCCGGACTGGATCGGCTTGCGCCGCTCCTCGAGGCTTGCGGCGTCGTCCTCTCCCTTGAGTCTGATCTCGATCCGCCGCTCTTGGCATCGCTGATCGAACCATGCCCGGCAGACCGGTTCGGCATTACATACACGGTTGGATGTCGACCTTCGACGAGCGCTGATGCGCATGAGGCCCTTGCCGCTTGCGGCAACCGGATCGTGAACGTCCACCTGAAGGACTGGAATCTGCACGTCAACCGCGCTTCGCCGTCTCGTCAGCGAACCAACCTCGCCGGCGCGCTCAATCAGCTGAGACTCGCGGGTTATCGGGGCGATCTTATTCTTCAATCGAGCCCCGGTCACTGTCGAGCAGCATTGCTCGCCCAGTACGGTGCCATGGCTGCGACCTGGTGGAGCTTCGGTGGGCCGGATCATCTCAGTCTTGCTCCAGGGATGGTCGAGGCGAACGAGAACCTGCAACAGCTGTCGCATACGCGGTGAGCTTGGAGCTCGACGCCACGCCCAGACGAATTCCCTGCAGGTTGTGACTTCGCACCTCTCTGCATGAATTGGTGCGTCCCAGAGCTCGCTTTGGACGAAGCAGGATCCTGGCGGTTGTCCTTGGCCGAGCGGAGGATGACGCCTCCGCGCGCGTGAGCCAGTCGTGCAAGGATAAAGGCGATCTATTGCCTGCACAGGCAAGTCAATGCGCGCATCTTTGTGTGTCCTCGCCAGCCCATTATTAGTGTCCGAGGCGCGTACGTGAGCGAGATGCTTCCGTATGTTTACAGGATTATTATGTTGACCGGATCGCGCTGCTCCAAGAATACTTATCTACGTTAGGTTGCGTCATGGAGCAGCGACATGCAGACGTCGGTTTCGATCATTGGTGCCGGGAATTGCGGATGTGCCTTCGCGGCCGATCTTGCCAGTCGAGGAGCGAACGTACTGTTGTACGCGCACCCCGAACATCGCCGGCACGCGGAGACAATCGACCGCAACGGCTATCTGGAAGCAGGCCTCAAGATCGAGGGGCGCTTCCATCCGGATGTCAGCTCGGACATGGCCGACGTCGTCCGGTTCTCCAAGTTCATCATCATCACGGTCCCGTCATATGGCCATGAGGCCGTCCTGAGCGAACTCGCAAAGTTCGACCTCAGCAAGCATGTCGTCATTTCGATCACGGGCAACTTCTTCGCTCTCATGGCGCGCAGACAGATCAATGCGCGGTACATCCTCGAAACCGCCACGGCGCCCTACGCCTCGAGAATGCAGGATGGCAAGGTGACGGTGATGGGCATCAAGAGCATCATGCCGATCGCAGCGATGCCGGTCGATGTCAGTGAAGCGTTGCGCGATGAGATTGGCGCGATCTTCCCGATGCCGCTGGAGTGGCGCAGCAATGTTCTCGAGATCGGCATGTCTTGCATTACCGGCGTGATTCATCCGACGCCGGCGCTGATGAACGCCGGATGGATCGAGACGCGAAGGGGCGACTTCTATTTCTATCGTGAAGGCATGTCGACGTCGGTCGCCCGCGTCATCGACGAAGTCGACAAGGAGAGAATGGCGATCGCCAGGGAATTTGGCTTCAAGCCGCAGCCTGTCGTGGCGATCATGAACAGCTACTACGACAGGGCCTTCACCAGTTTCGGCGAGTTCGCCAGAGAGACGGTCGAGCACAACACGACCAAGATGGCACCTCAGCACATGCGCGACAGGTTTATTGTGCAGGACGTTCCATACGTTCTGGTTCCCTGGTTCGAGCTCGGCGTCAAGGTCGGCCTCTATTCCACCGCGATCAAGTCGATCATCGATCTGGCCTCCATCGTCAACGAAACGGACTATCTGGAGACCGGCCGAAATCTGCGCAGGCTGGGACTGGATGCGGCTTCCAAGGGCCAGGTGATCGAGACATTCAGCGCACCGCTTGCGCCCTGGGACGATGAGCTTCGCCGTATCGCGTAGATCTTGGCCGCTTCTCGACCATGAGGCTTGTATGACGATCGTTAGCAGCCGGCAGGACGTGACAAACAGCTCGGTGTCATCTCACCTGCCGGCAATCGGCTATAAGGTGCTCTCGGCAGCGGTGCTCGCCGTCATGTTCGCCTTGATCAAGAAGCTGGGCGGCGAGTACCCCGTGGGACAGATCGTCTTCGTTCGGAGTTTCTTCGCTCTGCTGCCGATTCTCTGGCTTGTCCGGCGTCTCGGAGGTTATCACCTGCTTCGCACCGAACGGCCGGGCGCTCATCTGCGCCGCTCCGTTGCCGGTCTTTGCTCCCTCTTCTTCAGCTTCACGGCGGTCGGGATGCTGCCGCTCGCGACTGCGACGGCGCTGGGCTACGCGGCGCCGTTGTTCATCACGCTGTTTGCCATTCCCTTGCTCGGGGAGAGCATTCGCCTCCATCGTCTTGTTGGCGTCGTTTTCGGATTTGGCGGCGTGCTGCTGATGGCCCATCCCGATGGCCGGGGGCTCTCCTCGGGAGTCCTGTTCGCGCTGGCCGGTGCGGTGGCTACGGCCCTTGCATTGATCTCCATCCGCAAGATGCGGGACACCGAGACGAGCATGGCCATTGTTTTCTACTTTTCGCTCTCGGGCACATTGGTGAGTGCAGCGACGCTGCCGTTCTCTGCAGTCTGGCCGAGCGTGACTGACTTGCCGATCCTCGTCGCAATTGGCGTTCTGGGCGGCGCTGCCCAGATTCTGCTCACCAAGGCCTACCAGATGGCGCCGGCGAGCGTCGTTGCACCCTTCGAATACGCCACCTTCGTCTTTGCCTTTCTGCTTGGTCTCCTCGTCTGGCGTGAGATGCCGGTCCCGATCGAGCTGGCCGGGATTGCCGTCGTAATCGCCTCAAATCTCTTCATAGCGATGTACGAGCAGCTGGCCGGAGTTTCGTCAAAGCGTCGCCTGCCCGGCAAGTGGCACGACACCGCGACGGCCCGCGCCAAAACCGACTGAAAGGATCGGCGCGGATCCGGCTCAACCCCATAACTCCGACGAATAGGTGCTCACAAAATTCGACTTTGACTTCCTGCTGCCATTCGCGCGGAAGATGCTCAAGGCCAGCTTCGTGCCACTTCGATAGAGTTCGGTTTGCCAATCATGGGTCGGACGGATGCGCTAGCTCACCTCGTCCGATCTGCACACATGTTGAAGAATCCCTGGAGGCCCGCATGACATACACCGCTGCCGAGCTGTTGGCCGAATGGGTCAGCGCGAGCAAAGTTCCAGAAGAAGCCCGGATCAGCGCGGCGAAATGCGTGCTCGATTTGATGACCGCCGCGATAGCCGGCCATGAGACGCCAAATGCGGTCGCCGTGCGCCGAATAGCGAGCGCGACCTGGGGCCATGGACCGGCGGCGATGTGGTTTTCAGGAGAGCGGTCGACCGCTGCGGGGGCAACCTTCGTCAATGCGGCCTGCGCGTGCTCGCTCGACCTGGATGATGGCCACCGCGCCGCTTCGGGGCACCCCGGCGCAGCGATCATTCCGGGGGTATTGTCACTGCTCGGCAGTCCGTCCTTGGATGGGCAACGGGCGCTTGCAGCCATTGCCATCGGATATGAGATCGGCGTTCGTATTTCTGCTGCCCGGGATCTGCGAAGCGTCCCGACGGTGAACAGCGGCCTCTGGAGCGGTCAAGCCGTTGCGGCAGCGGTGGGCTGGCTGAGAGGGCTGTCGCGGAGCCAGATCGCACACGCGATCTCGATCGCTGGGACAACGGCACCGAGCCAGTCGGCTACTCCATACACCCGGTTCAGAGGCAACAGCGTCAAGGAGGGCATCCCATGGGGAGCTGCCAATGGCGTCCTGGCGGCCGATCTGGCCAAGCAGGGCTTCACCGGACCGATCGACATTCTGGACAGTTCAGAACGTTACGATCGCGCGCGGCTTCTCGACGGGCTCGGAACGAGTTGGCTCATCAACAGCACCTATTTCAAGCCCTATAGTTGCTGCCGTTGGATTCACGCGCCGATTGACGCGCTGATCACATTGCTGAACGATCATGACATTCATCCGAAAGCCATCATCAGCATCGATGTGGAGACCTTTGGGAGGTCGTTGACCCTGAGCAACGAGGCGGCGCCGCGTACGCTGGAAGGAGCGCAATACAGCCTTCCGTTCTGCCTCGGTGTCGCCGCGATCAGCGGCGCACCAGCGTTGCTCCCCTTGAGCAACGAGTCGCTGACAGACCAACGAGCCATCGAGATCGCTGGACGCGTCCACATGACGGTCAATCCCGAATTTGAGCTGATGTTCCCGGCTGCGGTTCCTGGGCGGGTTCGCATCACCACGGCTTCGGGCACCTTTGAGCGGACCGTGTTGGCGCCGAAGGGAGAACCTACGAACCCCATGAGCTGGGACGACATCGGGTACAAGTTCCAAGCCATTGCAGCTGGTCGCGCCGATGCTCGTGTCGCGGCTGGGATTCCAAATGCGATCGGCGCGTTGCGAAGGGGAGACGTTGCGCCGTTGCAATCGATGCTGGAAGCAAGGCTGTTCGCCAGCTCGAATGACGCGTCGCCCGTCGAGCGGCTTGCGGTCGCCCAGTAGGCCCAGCGGGCGATGAGACGGCGGCAAAGGTATTCCTGGCAACAGGCCTATACAGATGGCTTTGTCCCATCCCCTGGACGGGAGCGTACGTGTGAAGCCGGCGAGGAGGGACCGGCCACTCAGCTTCTGCATATCGGGAAATCCTTCAGTGCGGTGAAGACGACGCTACGGTCGCCGTCGACGTGAAAGCGCCATACGTCAATCGGATCGACCTTTAGTCTCTGTTTGAAATCTTGTTTTGAGCAGCGAGAAGGCCGGCATGGTCAAGACACCTGTTTTCATCGGACCGAGCGTCGCAATGGATGCTCCCGCCCTTGCACGAGCGGATACTGCCGGTCTGCTCTGTCCCCATCGGGCAGATTGCGGGACGAACTGGCGGGGATCAAAGGCCAACCTTGTGTTCGCAGCAAAGCTGCTCGGCTGCTTGCGCACGGGAACGTCACCGCCACCATCCGCGCTCGAATGGTCCGGGTTTGTTGAGCACTGGACTGTCATCGTTCGCGACGACATATGTGTGCTTGAGGGAACGGTATGGCGTCTCCCATTCTGCCAGGGCAGCTTGGCTGCACCTCTTTTGGCCATTGATCCTGCCGCAGGGTGGGCGCGCGCGCTCGGGGAATGGCTTACGATAGGGGCGCCTCACAGGAGCACCGGCGTAGCCGGACTTCGTCCGGAGCTGATCTCTGATCGTGCGGCACGATGGCTGGAACATCAGCTCGCCCCCGCAGATTGAGCTGCGGCCAGATCGCTTGACCGAAATTGCCAAGGTCGGACGAAGCACTTCTCAAACGGATGTGAGCGCCATTTGAGAGCGCGCGTGAGCTTCGGGCGTAAGCAAACTTGATAGAGTCGCGCGACGGCCGTCGATTCTGCTGAAATCCTTGGCAAAGTGGACCCGAGGCAAGGCCAGTATGGCGCAGACAGCAGCGGGGCCTCATCATCGCTGCCCGGAATCGCGCGATTTGAGTGAAACCGAAAGTCCCAGGAATACGCAAAATCCACCGTGTTGCGCTCGATCGGTGCCAACTCCGCAGATTGATAGCCCCGTGCAGAAGCCCTCGTTGCTAGCCTCTGCAAACGTTGGTGAGAGAGCGGAAATGGCAGGGACGAGTGTGTAATGAGCGAGTTCAACTGGCGGTCGGCCGAGTCCTACAAGAAGCTCGAAACAGCCGATGCGGCCGATTTTGCCTGGGAATGTCTACGTCGTAATCCAGACTATCGGCGAGATTACAGCGATCTGCTTGCACAAGACAAAGACGGCCCGACCCATCCTGAATTCCGGCAGCGATGGGGGCTTTCTTTTCGCGGCTGACCCAATGCGCCGGTTTGATGCTCAGGCCATATTCTGGGCGCCGGAGGTGCTGCCGACCGTGCTTCGCCTTGCTCCAGCCTCGCAAGGCTCGCTTGCGCCATTCTCTCATCTCGACCTTCGCGGATCGCCCGGCGCCGAGCTGAGACGGGCGTCCGATGGCTGGTACGCGGTGCTGCAGTTGGGCGGCGCCACGCACCGGCTGCTGCTCTCCCGGCTTCCGGCGAAGGGGACGGCCGTGGCTGTCGAGCTGCCGCTCGACCGTGATTTCGATTTGCAGACGCGCGCGGCCTATCGGCTTTGGACGGCGCTGAGACGAGGTCCGATCCGGCTGCCGGCTCACACCGGGCCCGTTCAGCAGCGCCGGCGCCTCGTTCTTGCGCTGCGCGCCTTGGATGGCCGCCTCGCGGGCCAGAATTATCGGGCGATCGCCACGGCTCTGTTCGGGGCCGAGCGAGTTGAAGATCGGGGATGGAAAACGCACGACCTGCGCAGCCGGACGATCCGGCTGGTTCAAACAGGTCAGACCCTGATCCGAGGCGGCTATCGAAATCTGCTGCGTAGCCAGCGGCGATCAGCATGATCGGCGCGCTGGTCCGTCTCGCAGCCGCCGCGGACGTCGACCCTTCTGGCAAGGACTGCATGAGGGATGCGAAAACTCAGTCATTCGGCTTGGCCGATGTCCTGAGCGCATTACTCGTCGTCGCGCGAGCGGAGAAGTTCAGCCATCTGCAGCACCTTTCGGCGAAGCCGCTCGTCGGATATGCCGAAATAGAGCTCGAGCAGTTGGCGAGATTCGCGCTTGGTCACAAGCTCACTGAAGTCCGCGGTCTGCTCATGAGACGCCTCTGGCACAGCGGCGCCTGCCTTGACGTCAATCTCGTCAAAGAACCAGGTGATCGGAACAGCGAGCTGGTTTGCGATTTCGTACAGCCGAGATGCGCTGATCCGGGTCTCGCCCGCTTCATACTTCTGAATGAGTTGAGCTGTCACGCCGAGGCGTCTTGCCAGGTCATCCTGGCTGAGATCGAGCAGGTTCCGTCGCAGGCGCAAGCGCGTTCCCACATGCTGATCGACATGATTGGGCTTCTTGGATGACCTCCTGAGCCGCTTGCCTTGGTTTCGGGACACAGCGGGGCGGCCGTCAGGGAGCTGTTTGGAAGTCGCCACGTCCGCTTACCTCATGCCGTATCCAAGATGTTCGTCCATGAAGCATCAATCTCAGCTTGAAACAATCAACCAGAATTATGTCATTCGCGCTACAACTACAGAGGATAGATCAAATGCAATCGTCGCCAGCCACGGTTTGATGTGCGTGACGTAGCAAAGGGCAAGGAATGTCGATGCAGGATTGCTGTCCTCAATCTGGCCGCGTGCCTTCCAATCTGAAGATCGATCATGGTCCGATCGGCCTCCTGGGACGCTTCTTCCTCGCCGCTGACACCGCCGCCCAAAAGCGCGGCGTCAGCGTCTATTTTGCGAGCCTACAGGATTTGCTCGACGTCAACAGCGCAAATTCCGACAGCTGGCGACCGCTGGTGCCGATCTTCCAGCCCGACCTCGGCGGCGCGACAGCTGAGAACACCTTCGTTATGGTCGGAAAAGACAAGAACGGGGAGGTCGTCGCGACACAGGCGGGTCGGTACTACGACTGGACAGCCACGACGCTGTTCGAGGAAGCCATCTCGCTTCGTATGTTCTACGCAGATCCGGCAGCCGCCTTGGCGCGCGGCGACGGTTGTATGATTGCGACCCCGGTGGCGTCGACGATTGCGGGCAGGGTCGTGTTTTCCGGCGCCGGCTGGTACCGGCGCGATTTTCGCGGCAGAGGGTTGGCGCGAATCCTGCCCCGGATTTCGCGTGCCTATGCTCATGCGCGCTGGAATACGGATTTCACGATCAGCATGATGGCCGACGCTGTGATTGCCGGCGGCATGGCGGATCGCACCGGCTACACCCGGATCGAGCGGTCGAGCGTCGAACTGGTCGTATCTCCGCTCGGATCGATGCGCTGTGGTCTTGTCTGGATGCCGGTGCAGGAGATGCTGGCCGATCTGGAGGCCGCCATGGGCGTAAGCTGGCGCGAGGAATCCGATCCGCGCGCAGCGGCGATGTGAGCAGAGCCGGCTCTCAATGGCGGGGGAAAGCATGCAGGGACCGCTGGGTCACCGGGAAGCCGAGGCATATGTCAGGCACCTGTTCGCCTGTATCGACGCTCACGACTGGGCAGGCTTGTCCAGCCTGCTGGATGACGGTGCCGTCTATGAGCGTCCAGGATATGAGCCCTTTGTCGGCAAGTTGGCCATCATGCAGTTCTATCGCCACGAGCGCATCGTGGCCTCGGGAGAGCACCTGCTTGAGCAGGTGCTGAGCAACGGCAAACAGATCGCCTGCTGGGGCAGCTTTGCGGGCCAGGACAAGAATGGGCGTCCCTTGAAGGCCAGATTTGCCGATGTCTATCATCTCAGCGGTGGCCGCATCGGCCTGCGGCGGACGTTCTTCGACAGTCCGGCGCTCTGATCAGCACAGTGGCCACGCGCTCTCGGCAGCAGTGAACAACTGCTCTGCCCAGGGGGCATCGACAGGATGGGGTGCCGCGGTGCAGCCGTCGGGCATTGGCCACAGATGGTTGGTTGGACATCGTTTGGGCCAATGCGTGTACAGCGCGGGCGTCAGGCCGTCATGGCGCGCGTCTCGGAACGCCAGGCTGCCGCCTGCAACGCCTCGCCGTCCATCCCTGTGCGGGGCAGCCCGAGATGGGCCAGCACTGTCGGCGCGATGTCGATAACGCGCGCGGGCGGCTTGCGGATCCGACCCGGACTGAAGCCTTCGCCCCATGCCATCAGGAACGGAGCCTGCTCGTAGGTCCCGAGTCCTCCATGCTGTCCGCATCCAAGTCGGTCGGGCTTGCCAAGGGCAGGCTTGGCCGCGAGGCTCGAACCGCGGATTCCGAAGCGGTTGGGGACGTCGCTGGACCGCATGGACACGGCAAACGCAAGGCCGCCGGTGTGAGCTTGTCCAACGCGGTCGAGCTCGTCCGGCCCGAAGACCTGCCCGGCCCAATCACTGCGTTCCAGAAGCGATCGCACGCTTTGCAGCGGGGGGCCGCGCTGGGAATCGACATAGATCAAGGCCGAGGTCCCGTTCGAGATGGCCAGAATCTCGTCGGACATGGGGTTGGCTTTGAGTCCCGCGGTGATCAGCGCCGCATCGATGTCGACGATGTCCTCGACCGTTTGATGACCATGATCCGATCCGATCAGAAGCAGGATGTCCTCGCCCTGGTCGCGCTGTCTTTCGACGGCTGCGATCACCTCGACCGCCCGACGATCCGCCTCCGCCAGCACGGCAAGATGGTCAGGAGAACCGAGCGGTGCGTTGTGTTGAATATGGTCCGGTTCGCCAAGCCACAAAATGCCGACCGCCGGGCGACGCTTCACCACCACGTCGTCGATGAAGCGGGCTGTCATCCTGGCGTCACCGCCGCTGTCCAGCGTGACGTCCAATCGATCGCCGGCCGCGACTTCGATGCGGCCAGGACCGAACGAGCCGGCCCGGTGATAGACAAATCCATGCCCGTCGGGATCATGGGCGTATGCCGCCCCCGGGGACACGTTGCTGAAGACGATCTGGCCACCCACGGTCTTGACGCGTTCCGCCAGGGTCGGCACTTGCAGTGAGGATCCAGTGACTCGGCGCTTGTGTTGCAGAAACTGCGGATCTCCGGCGTCGCGCAGCACCAACCTGCCGGATTCGATCAGGGCAACGGAATTGCCTTGCAGTCCATGTCTTGCCGGAGTGCATCCGGTCGCAATACTCGCCGACACGACGCGTGTGCACGAAGGAAAGACGGTCCGGTAGTCCTCGAACCATTCGGCGCGCGCGGCGAAATCTGCGAGATGGGGCGTGGTCGCAGGCGAAATGAGGTCCCGTCGAAGTCCGTCGAGGATCATGATGACAACACGCTTCATGGTCAAAGGTCCACCTCATTGAGTGCGACACTGAAAATATCGAAATTGCGCAAAGTGCGCCCATCGGGCGCGCCCGGGCTCGCGCGAAGCCGATGAGACAGGATGAAGGGGACGCGCTGCTCGGCGAGACCGCCATGCGAGCGCAGCCTCGCGCCCGCCAGGTTGGAAAGCTCGTGGTCGCATGCCCGGGCGCCCAGGGCTATTCCCTTTGCTGCGATCACGCAGACGTCGCCCTCGCGGTCGCGCGGCAGCTCGAAGCGGGCGGCCGCATCGTCTCCGGTCAAGGCGAGACCGACGCCCGGAAGCCCCGCGAGAAACGAAACGACGTCTGAGGCGCGCAGGACTGGATCCTGGAGGTGAACCCGGACGAAGCCGCCGAGCGCGCCGTGATGGCGGACGAACGGGTCGGTGATGGGGCAGATCACCCGCGTCCGCCCGAGGCCGAAGACTGCGTCGAGCTGATCGCCGAGAAACATGACATTGGGCGAACCATCGGCGTGCGCCATATCACTCATACCGTGATCGGCGACGATCCCGACGAGCGCGCCCTCGGCGAGCAGTGCGCCGAGTCTCTGATCCACCTCGGCCATGAAGGCCAGGGCTTCCGGCTCGTGCGGTGCGTAGGCGTGCTGGACATAGTCGGACAGCGACAAATAGATCAGATCAGGACGATGATCCGCCAAGAGCCTGAGACCCGCGTCCAGGACGAACAGGGACAGGTCCGCCGAATACTGACGAGGGACGGAGCGGCCGATCCGCGCCGGCACGTCTGCAATGCCATTCTCGGCTTCGCTGCAGCAATCGGCCTTCTCGGCCGAGAACACGATGCCCTTGAGGTCCTTGCCAAGCGCCTTGCGGAGCTTGTCCTTGGCCGTCACGGCGGCCACCTTGGCTCCGGCACGGGAGAAGGCGGAAAGGATCGTCGGCGCCCGCATCGGAGATGCGTCCACCATCATCACCTCCTCTCCGCTCGCGGAATCGATGTAGAAGTTGCCCGACACCCCGTGGTGCGCGGGCGCAACCCCGGTGACGATCGAAACGTTGTTTGGGTTGGTGAAGGTCGGCATGGCCGCGAGCGCCGTGGTCGCAAAGCCGTCGCGTCGCATGCGATCGAGGGCAGGGACGATGCCCGCGCTGCTTGCCGCTGCGATATAGTCGGGATCGCAGCCATCGAAGCAGATGATGACGGTGGAAACGCGCGGCCAATTGTAGACCCGTCCGTTCACTTCGATCTGCGTGTCGCAGCCCGTTGTCGGCTCGGTGGCGGATGTATATCGCATCAATGATCAACCCGTGTTGGCAGGCGGCAGGTGTGAGCAATCCAGGCGGCGCTCTGAAGCAGCTCACGGTCAGAGCCATGACGCCCAATGAGCTGGAGACCGATCGGCAAGCCGTGTGCGCCGCAGAGCAGCGGCATTGAGACGACAGGCAGACCGCACAGGCTCCAGGGCATGGCAAGACTCCCCGAGCCGGGACCTTCATCGAGCCTTGTCGCCTCGCCCGGCGCCGAAAGGGTCACAAGCACATCGTGCTGGGCGAACAGCTTCGACGTCAGGCCGATCAAGCGATCGGCCGACGCGTTCAACTCGATGTAACGTTTTGCGCCGAGCGCGATGCCTGCGGCAATTCCATCCCGCAACGGTGGACACAGCTTGGCAGCGAGATGCTGGGGTAGATCGCCGAAGCGAGCCGCCAGATGAGCGTTCAAAAGGCCAAGAGCCACCTCGATTGCATCGCCGAACTCGCTCGGAAGATCCAGCTCGTGGACCGCGACCGGCAACGCACCGATGAAGGCCGTCAAAGCCTCGCCCGCGTCCGGAGCGACCTGCTCGAATCCCGGTCCGCGCACCACAGCGAGCCTCGGAGGGCGCCCGATCCGGTCGGCGGCGCTGTCGACAACGGGATCAAATGCACCGGCGAACAAGCAGAGATCCTGGACGGATCTCGCGAGATAGCCAATCTGCGCAAGCCGCGGCACCAGGATGTTGGAGCCTTCCATGCTTGCAACCCCGAACGACGGCTTGAACGCATGCGCTCCGCAGAATGATGCCGGCAGCACCGTCGACGCCGTGTGCTGAGTCCCGAGTGCAAGAGGGACCATCCGGTCGACCACAGCTGCCGCCGAGCCGGCCGAAGACACACCAGGTGAGCGCCCGAGATCATTGGGATTGCGGGTCGCGCTCGGATGATACATGCCGAATTCCGACGTCGTCGTCTTGCCGATGATGATGGCGCCGGATCGCCTGAGGATCGCGACCGCCGCGGCGTCCGCTGCCGGGCGACGGTCGCGCAGCAGGCTGCTGCCATATTCTGATGGCATGTCGATCGTATCGAAGACATCCTTGATGCCGACGGGCAGGCCGTGGAGCGCTCCGGCGAGCCGGCCTTCCGATTGCGCCTTGTCGGCGAGGAACGCCTGTTCGCGCGCCGCGTCCACCGCGACATGAGTGAAGGCGTGGACCTCGCCGTCGCGTGCCGCGATGCGCGCGAGGCAGGCCTCGAGCAGTGTGGCCGCGGAGAGGCGTCGTTCGCGTATGGCCGAAGCTGCAGCCGTGGCCGTCAGCTGCGAAGGATCGCCATCCATCTCGCAAAGCTGACGCCGACTGTGTGGGATCGCCATGGTCATGATCGGCCCGTCTCCTCGAGGGTCTCGGCAGGTGCGAATGAGCTGGCGCTGGTCCCGCGGAGCCGCGAAGGCCAGGCGAACGCGTGTCGAGGCATCATCCCGTCACGAAAGGTCAGGACGCATGATGCGAAGACGACGCCCTGGAGCACCTGCACCCAGGCCCCATAGGGAGCGAGAAAGTGCTGCATCGTGACCAGGACCGTGGCGCCGACCAAGGGTCCGCTCAATGTGCCGAGGCCGCCGATGAGGCACATCAGAACAGCCTCTCCGGAGAGGTGCCAGTGTGCGCCGGACAAAGTCGCGAGCTGAAAGGCAACCGCACTCAGTGACCCGGCGAGGCCGGCACAGCCGGCGGCGATCGCGAAGGCGAACAGCTTGAGGCCCCGGGCATTCTGACCAAGGGACAAGGCGCGCCGCTCGTCGTCGCGGACCGCGACAAGCATCATCCCAAGCTGAGACGACAGCAGCCGCTTGATGCCGAAATGGACGGAGCAGAAGGCTGCCACGGCAAGTGCATAGACGGCGAGGTCGTTGCGCAGATCAATCAGACCGAACAGGAGGCCACGCGGCACCGCCTGCAGCCCGTCCTCGCCATGCGTGAAGCTCGACTGGACGAACACGAAGTAGACCATCTGGGCGACGGCGAGCGTGATCATGGCTTGATAGATGCCACGCCGCCGGATCGCCAGCGCTCCCATGACGATGCCGAGCAGAATAGCGGCAGTGATCCCCGCCAGCATGGCCAGCTCCGGCGACATCGCCCAGTGCTTCAGCGCATGCGCGGTGACATAGGCGGCCGTCCCGTAGAGCGCCGCCTGTCCGAACGACATGACCCCGGCGAACCCCAGCAGGAAGTTGAACGACGCGGCAAGAATCGCAAAGCAGAAGATCTTGACCAGGAAGATCGGGTAGAGCAGTGCCGGCAGGACAGCGAGTGCAGCTGCGATGATGACGACGATCAGGATGCGCTCGTATTTTCTGTCCGCGCGTACATCCGGCGTGGCCGTGACCGGGGGAGGAATGCCGGCAAAGGAATGATGACGCAGCACCTCGATGCCGAACAGGCCCTGCGGCCGGACCGACAGGACGATGCACATGAAAGCGAAGATCATGACATTGGCCGCTTGCGGGAACACCGCCAGTGTCGCGCTCTCGAGCAATGCCAGGCAGTAGGCCGCCAGGATTGTTCCTCCGAGAGAGCCCATCCCGCCGATCACAATGATGGCGAAGACAACAAGCAGGACGTCGGACCCCATCAACGGACTCACCTGATAGATCGGCGCCGCAAGAGCGCCGGCGAGGCCCGCAAGCGCCGCGCCCAGCCCAAAGGTTGCCGTCATCACCGCAGGAATCGGGACGCCCAGCGCTTCGGCCATCTTGGCGTTCTCGGATGCCGCCCGAAGCGTCGCTCCAGCCTTGGTTCGTGCGATCGCGATCCACACCCCAAGGCAAACAATAAAGGCGACCATGACGACCCACAGCCGGTAGACGGGGAATACTGCAAAGCCGAGATCGACCACGTCCGACAGCCAGGCGGGCGTCGTGAAGGGCAGTCCCGTAGAGCCGAAGATGACCTGAAATCCGCCCTGGATCGCGGTTGCGAGCCCGAAGCTCAGCATGAATCCATAGAGCGGATCGAGACTGTAGGTCCGCCGCAACAAGAGGCGCTCCAGCACCATCCCGGTCGATCCAACCAGAACGGCAGCCGCACACAGGCCCACGAGATAGGGAAGACCAAGGCGCGCAACGGCCGCCCAGGCGGCAAATGCACCCATCATGTAGAGCGCGCCGTGAGCCATGTTGAGGATGTTCAAGAGCCCGAAGATCAATGCGAGGCCGAGGCAGAGCAGGGCATAGAACGATCCATTGACCAGACCGATCGTGAGATACGAGAGAACGAGGTTTGACATAAGATTCACACGGCAACGTATTTGGAGAGGCGCGCTTCGATGCGCTCGGCCTCGCAGGTCGGGCAATTGTCGACAACCAGTCCGTTCTCGATTGCAACAACCCGGTCAGCGACGCCCAGCACGAAAGCGAGGTTCTGCTCGACCAGCAGGATGGTGTAGCCGCGCTGCTTGAGCGCGGTGATCGCCTGTTCGATCTGGTGGATGATGATGGGGGCCAGCCCCTCCGTCGGCTCGTCCAGCAGCAGAGTTCGGGCACCGGTTCGCAGGATCCGCCCGATCGCCAGCATCTGTTGTTCGCCGCCGCTCAGCTGCCCGCCGAGATGGCGGGTCCGCGACCTGAGATTCGGAAACAGTTCGAAGATCTCATCATCACTCATGCCGGAGCCGCCCAGCGTGGGCGATAGCGCCATGTTCTCGGCCACGGTGAGGCTGGCGAAGATCCCTCGCTCTTCCGGACAGTAGCCGAGACCAAGATGCGCGCGCTCCGATGGACGCAGCGAACGCACCTCTCGCCCCTGCACCAGCACATGCCCCGACTGCCGCTGCAACAGGCCCATGATGGCGCGCAGGATGGTGCTCTTGCCGGCGCCGTTGCGGCCCAGCAGCACGACGACCTCACCCTCCGATACGGTGAAGTCGATCCCGAACAGCGCCTGGACCTCGCCATACCAGGCCTTGAGGTTGGATATCGCAAGGGGAAGGCCTGCTTCGCTTCGTTCCGGATCAAGCATCAGCGGCTGCACCCAGATAGGCGGCGCGGACGCGGTGGTCGCGCGCAACGTCTTGATAGGATCCGTCGCTCAGAACGGCCCCGTTCGCCAGGACGGTGACGTGGTTCGCGAGCCGCTCGACGACCTTGAGATTGTGTTCAACCAGCAGGACGCAGCAATCCTGCGCTGCGTCGGCAATCATGTCGACGACTGGACCGATGTCTTCCCGGCCGAGCCCCGACATCGGCTCGTCGAGAAGCAGGAGGCGAGGTCTGAGGGCGAGCGTGGTTGCAATTTCGAGCAGGCGCCGCCGGCCATAGGAGAGTTCACGCGCCTGCCTGCGTCGGTCGGAGGCCAGGCCAGCTCGTGCGAGCAGAGTCTCGTTGTGAGGGGCGAGATCGCCGCTGACGCGGCGGCGCAACAGCCGGAGTGGTGGGCTGGCATGGGCCTGCGCCACCAACATGTTCTCCTCGACCGACAATTCGGGAAATACCGCGCAGATCTGGAAAGATCGGGCCAGCCCGAGCCTGGCCAGCCGATTGGCAGGCCAGGCCGTGACGTCGCGTCCAAACAGTTCGATCTGGCCGCGGGTGGGCTTGATGAAGCCGCTGATCGCGTTGAAGAGGGTGGATTTGCCTGCTCCGTTGGGACCGATCACCGCATGAATGCAGCCTTCCCGAAGGTCGAGCGACACCTCGTTCAAGGCGACGAAGTCCTTGAACTGAACCGTCAGAGCACGAACCTTCAGCACGGGATTGGTCGGCAGCGGAGCAGAGACAGCTCTCGGATCTTCGAAAGCCTGGAGCGAGGCGCTGGCTACCATGTCTATTGCGCCTTGGCCGCCTGCGAGCCGCAGCCGGATGCCGACGCGGGACGGAATGCCGTGCTCGCAGGAACCGTGGCCGTGCGGACGTAGAAGTCCCACGGCTCCTTGCTTTCGGCAGGTGCCTTCACGCGATAGACGCCGATCTCATAGGTCACCCGTCCATTCGCCTGAATGTGCGCTTCGCGGCCGAAGCGGTCGACCGGCAGCTGCCGCATCTGGTCGTTGACAGAAGCGGCGTCGTCGCTGTGCCCTGCCCGTGCGGCCTTCAAATAGTGCAGGACGCTGACATAGACGCCGGCCTGCTCACGCGTTGGCATCCGTCCGTGGGCGGCAAAAAACCGCCGGGCGAATGCGCGCGTCGCATCATTGTCGTTCCAGTAGAAGCCGGTGCTGATGATCAGGTTCTGCGCCGTCTCCAGACCGATACTGTTGATATCCGTCACGAAGGCATGCAGCGCGGCCAGCTTCTGCCCGGCCCGCCCTATCCCGAATTGGCCGGCTTGCTTGATGGCGTTGACGGTGTCGGCGCCGGCGCTGGCAAGCGCGATCACCTCGGCGGAGGAGCTGCGGGCCCTCACCAGGAGAGTGGAAAAGTCGGCGGTTCCGAGCGGATGGCGAGCGCTGCCGATCACCTTGCCGCTGCGCTCGTCCACGACCTGTTGCGCCACTCCCTCCAGATCATGGCCGAAGGAATAATCCGCGGTGAGGAAGAACCAGCTCTTCAAGCCCTGGTCGAGTAGCGACGCCGCAGTGCCGCGGGCCAGCGCATAGGTGTCGTCGGTCCAGTGCGTGACATAGGGCGAACAATAGCGGCCCGTGATGTCGGTGGAGGCTGCGCCGGAAATTAGAAGCGAGCGCTTCTTGTCGGTTGCGAGCGGGATCAGTCCGAAAACCACGCCCGAATGCGGCAGATCGACGATGGCATCGACGCCGCGCCGGTCAAACCATTCGCGGGCGATGCCGGATGCGATGTCCGGCTTGTTCTGATGATCTGCCGTGATGATCTCGATCGGGGTGCCGTCGACGGTTCCTCCGAAATCGGCAACAGCCATCCGGGCCGCGAGGATCGAGCCAGGACCACCAACGTCGGCGACCACGCCGCTCTGATCTCCCATGACGCCGATCACGACCTTGCCGTCCGAGAATTCGGCCAATGCGGCACTCATCGAGACGGACAGAAATGCAACCGACAGCAGTAGGCTTCGCATGGTCAGGCCCCCCATTTTTGGTAGGGGGTACTTAACCCGCTTCGCTGACACATTTGTGACGTGTAAGGTACAATTGGGCTATCCGGTATGGCAGTTGTCGTAGCGACCGCGACGGGGCACACATGGGTCCTGACCCAAACCCGACTCAGGCTGTGACGTGACCACCTCAAACCTGAAACTGCGCGACGGCGAGACCGACAACGCCGATACGATCCTGGAAGACCGGGTCCTGGTTGCCAGAATATGCTGGTACTACTTCAAGGAAGGGCAGACCCAGGAAGCGATATCGCAGCGGCTGAACATGACGCGGAAGCGCGTCAACCGGATCCTCGGGCTCGCGCGGGAAAGCGGCTTCGTACAGATCACGATCACCGATCCCGCCGGGCAGAGAACGAAACTCGAGGCGGAGCTCGCTGCACGATACGGCTTGACGCAAGCCATCGTGGTCCCAACCCCTATGACCGACCCGGACGTCAGGTCGTTTCTGGGAGCGGCAGCTGCCAACTACGTTGCTGAACAGCTCCCCGCGGATGGCTCGCTTGGGATCACCTGGGGAGGGACGATCAACGCAGCCGCCCAGAACCTGAGGCCGCGTCAGGGTCAGAACACCAAGGTCGTCCTGCTCTGCGGCGGATTGGCGGAAAGCGCGCCGATCAATCCGTACGACAACGCTGCGATGATCGCTCGCGCACTCGGAGCCCGCTGCTATTATCTCACCGCGCCCATGTTCGTCGACGACGCGGCCTTCCGAAACCTGATCGTGGACAGCGAGCCGGTTCGCTCCGTGCTGGCCATGGTGCCAAGTTTGGACATGGCCCTCTTGAGCGCGATCGACCTTTCCGAGCAGTCCAAGGTGCTCGAATACAACGTCATCTCGCGCAAGACCTGGACATCGCTGCGAGCGGCCGGCGCGGTCGGAGACATTTGCGGCCACTACCTCGATCGCGGTGGCAAACGGGTGGATCATCCGCTGTCGCGGCGGACCATCAATCCGCCCTGGGAGCATATTCATCGGATCAAGCACCGGGTTCTGGCAGCGGGAGGACTGCAGAAGGTCGCGATCATTCGCGCCGCGCTGCTGGCCGGGCTCTGTCATGTTCTCGTGACTGATGAAAATGCGGCGGAGAAGCTGCTGGTCGACTAGGTGGGCATTGCATGCGCGGCCGCTTCGTTCCTGGCGCGGCGGCTCGACCGCTTACTCGCTCGGTGGCAGCCGGCGAGCAGGTCGAGGCCCTAGACCGGCCAGGGCAGGGAGTAGGTTTTCACCTGCGTGAAGCTGCGCATTGCCTCCAGGATGCCCTCCTTGTGACCGAGGCCGGACTGCTTGATGCCTCCGAACGGAGTGAGTTCGGTGCGATAGCCGGGAACTTCCCACACATTGACGGAGCCGACCGCGAGGCCCTCGATGAGCCTCGTGACGTGATCGAGGCGGTTGGAGCAGACGGCGGCGGAAAGTCCGAACTTGGTGGCGTTCGCAATCCTGATGATCTCGTCGATATCATTGTTGCATCGGATGATCGGCAGAACCGGGCCGAACGTCTCCTCGGCAACGAGCTCGCAAGCGGGCGAGACATGATCGAGCAGGGTGGGAGGATAAAAGGCGCCGCGAGGTTCACCGCCGAGCAGAAGCCTGGCACCTGCCGCGACCGCACCGGCCACGCGTCTGGCAATCAGCTGAGCTGCGTCTTCGCTGATGACGGTGCCGAGATCAACGCAAGGATCGCTGGGGTCGCCTGTTGAGAGCTGCTGCATGTGGTGCAGGGCACGCTCGGCGAAGTGATCGGCAAGCTCCTCCACGACGAGCGCCCGCTTCACGGCCGTACAGCGTTGACCGGAATGTCTGACTGCGCCCTGCACGGCCAGATGCGCGGCCCGATCGACGTCCGCATCCGAAAGGACGATGAACGGATCGTTCCCACCCAGTTCGAGGACGAGCCGCCGGTAACCTGCCCGTTCCGCGATCTGGTGCCCGACGCGAACCGACCCCGTGAATGTCACGAGCTCGGCGTCCTCATCGGTGAACACGCAATCTCCAAGATCGCGCGGCGTTCCGGTCACGATCGAGAGCATGCCCTCCGGCAAGCCTTGTTCGCGGAGGATTCTGCCCAGCGCAAGTGCCGTCAGGGGCGTCTGCTCCGACGGCTTGAGCACCACGCGGTTGTTGGTCGCAATTGCCGGCGCCAGCTTGTGGCTGACCAGGTTCAGCGGATGATTGAAGGGGGTGATGGCCGCGATGACCCCCGCGAGCGGCGTACGCATTGAAAAAATGCGCCGCTGATGAGGGGTTCCGCCGATGTCGCCAGGGTAGATCTCGCCATCAGCTTGAATCAGCGCATGGGCGGCAAACGACCAGACGTCGCAGGCGCGCCTGGTTTCATGCAGGGAGTCTCTCAGACAGAGACCGGTCTCGGCGGTTATGAGTTGTGCGAGCCGGTCCTGATCTCTTGCGATCGCGCGCGCCGTGCCGAGCAGGATATCGGACCTTTCGCGGCGGCTCAGCTTCGGGCGGAAGCGCGCGGCCGCCGCGAATGCAGCCCGTATTTGACGTGGCTCTGCCTGCGGCACCGTCCCGACGAGCGCGCCGGAAAAGGGATTCCTGACTTCAATGACGCGATCCGCGTCTGCTGATGCTCCAGCCAGGAGCATCGGCTGGTAGATCGGCTCAACAGCGTCCATGTATGGCTCCTCAACTCAAAGGCTGCGCCGGCTGACGCTTGCTTGCGGCTTGTCGGCCTCGTCGATCTGGCTGAAAGGCGCTCTGGCCGGCTTGTTGCGCGAAGGCCGCTCTTCGCGTTGCCAGATCACGACCGTGACGCCCATGATGATCAGCAGGCAGGCAAGAACCGTGCGCAACGCGAGCTCCTCCCCCTGCAGGATGAGAGCTGAGATCAGCGCGACGACGGGAATGAGAACGAGGCTCTGAGATGCGATCCGCGCCGGAATTGAAGCCAACGCATAGTACCAGGCAACGAATGCGAGGCCGGTCGCTACGATACAGTTGAACGCGATCGGGAAGGCGAGAGCTGAAAGGCGCTTGACCTCGAAATGCGGCTCGAGGACGGCTGAGGCCGTCATGACCGCCATCCCTGCCGCTGCGAGCTGGAATGTGGTCCGGCTCCAGACGTCGATATCGCTGTGAGCTCGGTTGGCGAGCCACGTTCCCAAGGCCCAGCAGATGGCCGCAATCAGCAGCAGGGCAACCCCTTCCGCGTTGTCGAAAGTCATTGGCGCAGCCATAGGCCCGAGGCCATTGGCGCCCAACAACATGATTCCACCAAGCCCGCTCCCGATCGCTGCAAGCTCGAAGCCGGTCTGCCGCCTTCCGTCCAAAACCCACTCAATGATCGCAAGCCAGAGCGGCATCGTATAGAAAATGAGAGCACTTCGGCCGACGTCCAGATATTGGAGCCCAACAAGGCTCAGGCCCAGCCCGCAGGCCATCTGCAGCATGCCCACGGCAAGCAGGTTGAGCCGTCCGCGATCGCCGATGCGGAGCTGATACCCCAAGGCGAGGCGCGCCACCGCGATCGCCACCGCGCCGCCGAGAAGACGCAGTCCTGTAAAGAACAGGGGCGGCGCGATCTGCAGCGCGTCCTTGATGACGAGCCAGTTCATGCCCCAGATCAGGATCACGAAGATCAGGCAGAGGGCTGCCGAAGCAGACGTCTTGCGGACCATCACATCGTTTCCCTTTAGCCGGCAGCTGAAGGTTCAAGAACATGGCGCCCCATGGCGTCCTGGAATCGGCGCTTGTTCCCGACAGGCGTATGGCGGGTGGTCACGCGCGGAAGCGTTGCGGGATGGGAACGATTGATCTTGCAAAGCAGGAAATGCGGGCCCCGCGTCGTCGCAAAGTGCTCCATTGCTTTCAGGATATCCCCGGCTTCAGCACAACGCACCGACGAGCGATAGCCGCAGGCGGATGCGACAAGATCCAGGGACGAGCTTCGTGACGTCGAGGCCTGGCCACCGGTGGATGCGTAGCTTTCATTGTCGAGCACGACGTGGATGAGGTTCTGGGGTTGGGTGTGGCCAATCGTGGACATGACTCCCATGTGCATCAGCGCGCCGCCGTCGCCATCCAGTGCGAGCACGGGACGGTTGGGCATGGCGATGGCGAGGCCTGCCGCCAATGCGCTGCAGTGCCCGAGCGAGCCCTGCATGTAGAAATTCTCGGGACGATCGTTGACCCGGAAGAGCTCTCTCGTGATGAATCCGGTCGTCGAGACGATCGACGTGGTCGGATCGAGCCGCTCGCAGATCAGTTCGATCGCCTCTCCCGCGCTGAGCGGGTAATCGAGCGGTGCGTCAGGGGGCGCCCCTGCGGCGCTCGGCGTGAGCTGGCCCTTTCGCAACAGAACAGCAAAAGGTGCCTCCTGCCGATGTGCTTCAGCGGCGCGGACGAGAAGCCGATCCAGTCCGCCCGTCGTTCCGTCGAACTCGTCCCAGTCGATGGCGAGCTGATCAAGGATCGCCTTGGTCGCGGCACCCATGAAGATGTGCTGCGGCTCATCTGCGCTCTCGTCGGGATGGCCTCGCACCGAGATCAGCAACAGGACCGGGATCCTGTTGACCATCAACAACGAGGTGAGTGGATTGACGACGTGACCAAGACCGGAGTTTTGCAGCGCGACAACGGCGCGCTGTCCAGACAGCGCGGCGCCGGCGGCGAGCGCCACCGCGCTGCCCTCGTTGGCCGCGGGTACGTCGGTCAACGCGCTGCTTTCGGTCGCCCTCTCAAACAGGTCAGCGAAGTGCGAGCACGGAACGCCCGAGAAGAAGGTGTAGCGTGCTGCACTCAATCTCGATAGAAGAACGCTCGTCGGCACGGACATGTCTTTTTGCTCCTGCACAAGGGCATTGGGAGCGGCTCTGCCGCCCCCAATGAATCGACGTCCTGTGACCTCAACTGAGTTTCTTCGCCACGATCAGGCTGCGATTGCAGAGCGATCTGTGGTACTCGACCTGCCCGAATCCGGCCTGTTCGAGCATCCCGCGCATGTCTTCAAAGCTGTAGCAGCAGCCTTCGTAGCCCGTGGTCAGGAGCACCGAATATTCAGCTTCGGCGGCCGGGGCCGGACGCCCGCCGCGATCGTCGGGATGGCAGCTGTAGACAGCAATGCGGCCACCGGGCTGGAGGCTGCCGTGGGACTTGCGCATCAGCAGGCGGACCTTCTCGGGTCCCCAATTGTGAAGAACGTGGGAATAGAGATGAAGGCTTGCATCGCGTGGCAGCGGGTCGACAAACATGTCGCCAGCGACGATACGGACGCGGTCGGGATAGAGACCCCGTGCGATCAGACAGGATCGCGCGAGCTCGTCGACCGGGGGGCGCTCGAAGATGGTCGCGGATAGCCGAGGATATCGCATCAGCAGATGAGCGGAATAGACGCCGGAGCCGCCGCCGATGTCGAGCATGGACGTATCGCCGCTGCAATCGAGCAGGGTAGCGAGATGCGGGGCAAAGATCCGGCCGCGCTCCTCCATGCCGCGCGTGTTGAGGTCCGCGAACTCATCCGTCTGCATCAGATCGTCCCAGCTGGTCGTGTCGCCGCGCGCGACATGCCAGGTGTCGGAGCCGTCGTTCCGCAGGACGTCGTACAGCTCGCGAACCGACGACTTGTACTTCATTGTGGCGATGTAGGAGGCGACATTCTCGTCGGATCGGCTGCTGAGATATCGGACGGCTTCGATGGTGGCGTGAAGTTTTCCGCCCTCGCGGGCAATCAGGCCCCAGGATTCGAAGAGCCTGATCATTGTACGTGTCGGCCGGTCACGAAGCGAGAAATGCTCCCGCAGTTCGTCTTCAGAGACGGGATGACCGTCTAGATAGGTGAACAGGTCGAGCCAGGACACCGCTGCAATGTAGAGGTCGGCGGCGTATGAGCTGTCCCGCCACTTGATGACCTTGGCAATGTCGGGGCGGTCGACCTGTGAGACATCGGTCGGCGTGTCGATGCGAGATGCGAGTGCAGTCGGGGTCATGGGTCTGATCCTTTACGAGAACGGCATGAGTTGTTCGGCTAGTCTGGCTGGCCTGGCGCGGCATTCACGGGCAGGTATCGGGCCTCGGCGCGCGCCAGCTCGTCGTAGTGAAACAGCGAGAAGACATCCTCGAGGGTCGCGACCTCAGCCTCGATCCCCGCGATGCTCTGCTCGGTGATGATGCGCTCGCAGACATTGCGCATCGCGCTTGTCGCGGCGCGCATCGAATGATTGGCCCAGATCACGGTCGAGATGCCGGCAGCACGAAAAGCGGACGCGGGAGTCCGATAGTATTTCGTTGGGACGATCACGACAGGGAGGCGGTTCTGCCAACCATTGGCGAAGGCGAAGATCTCGTCCGCCGTGCTCTTCCGGGAATGGATGAGAATGGCGTCCGCTCCGGCGTCCGCATAGGCGTGAGCGCGGTGAAGGGCCTCGTCCATGCCGTGGCCGGCGATCAAGGCCTCGATGCGGGCGACGAGGACGAGTTCGTCTCCAACCGCATCCTTCACGGCGCGCAGACGCCCGGAGAATTCGCCGGCAGCGGCGAGCGGATGACGATCGCCGACGAACGAGTTCATCTTCGGAAACTGCTTGTCTTCCAGGGCCACACCGGCGGCGCCCCGCTGACGGAGCTTGTGGGCCAGAATGCGCGCATTGTTGAAATTGCCGAAGCCGCTGTCACCGTCGACGAGAACCGGGAGATCAGTCGAATCGACCATGCGTTCGACGACGTCGATGAGCTGGGTCCAGGACGCCTCACTTGCATCGCGATAGCCGAGAGAGCAGGCGATCGACAGGCCGGATGCCCATAGGCCCTTGAAGCCGGCGCGCTCGGCGACGGCGCTTGAGAGCCCATCATGGGCCTCCATCAGAAAGCTCAGATCTCGATTGCAGCAGATCTGCTCGCGGAGCACTGCGGCGCGAGTGACGAGTTCCGGACGATGATCTGCGGTATGACGGATCGATTGCGGTCGCGTGAGCATGCAAGGTCTCCCTTCCCCGTGCGGGTCTGTCATCAACCACTAGTTGACAGTTTTGCGAAGCTGGGATCAATTACTAACTCTGGTAGTCACAGCAGTGCATAGGTTCCGGTGGGGAGGGGCAACGGAGGCGATCTCGCCCGAGGGCGAGCACTGCCGGCGAGCAGGCAAGGGGGCCGCGGCCCTGCCGTGTCCGCTTGCGCCGCCGCGGAAAGTCGCGTGCCTGGAGAGAGGGCGATGGCCGGCCGCTACCTAAGCTTGTAGTAGCGGCGAGGACCGATATGCGTTCAACTGGTTGCTTCGTTCGGCATCCGGATCCGCCGTTTGGCGGATCTGATGACGATACATCAATGGGCGGCAGAGACGCTGGCGCGCTGCCGCGTTCGTATTGAAGATGGCGTGGATCCGATGACAACCATCCTTCTGGACGATCATGGGCGAGCTTGGGATGCTCATTCCCCTGTATTGCGGAGATTCCTGCAATGCCCGGTGTCGGATTTCGATTTCTCGTCCTATGTGGTCGACAATCTTGGATTTGTCGCTGTCACCATGATCGACAGCCGATCAGCCCGGATCCGGCTCAGGCCGAGGACCGCCTGCGGGATCAGCATCGCTTCGGCGCTATATTTCATCGCGGATAGGGCCGTGGAGCGAATCATCGTTGTGAAAACGGGCGATGAAGTTGTCGAGCGAATGTTCCCGAGGGTCGGCCAGGCGATGACCTATATCGGGGATGAGGTCGCGCGAGCCCGCCTGCATCTGTCGCCGGTGTTCAGAAGCCGTGAGTTGCCCATCACTGCGCTTGCCAAAGAGGCAGAGCCTCTTGGGGTCCTGTTCATGCGATGGCTCGAATGTGATCAGGGCCGCGACAATACCGAACTGAAGGGCCTCCTCGATCTACACTCGCTGCAGCGCTTCGTCATCATCGAGCCTGTCGACGGCCGGCTTATCTTCGCTGACATCGGCTCGGGGTTTGAAAGCTTCGGCAGAACCTGGCAGCAGCATGCGCCGGGATTGCCGCTCGAGGAGCAGCCCGACTATCATTACGGCCAATGGGTCCGTGGCGTTTACGACCATGTGCTTCGTACAGGCAAGCCGCTCTTCGACGACGTTGACGCCGTCATCCGGCGCCCGCACCGAAATGACAGGTTGCGGGTGCACTACAGGCGCCTCATCCTTCCCTGCGGTTCGACTGGCTCCAGACCAGCTCGGCTTGTCGGTGCGTCGCTCGTCGAGAACGTCGCATCCACCCCCGGATAGCCGGACGATCCAGCGCAAGGATGGTTGATGCAGCTCTCATGGCGCGTGGTTCGAGTACCACCTTGCGAGCTTTCCGGCTCTTGAACGCCCGCTTTCCATACGCCAGTTGCCTCGCAACTTGGCAATTCGTGGTTTGGCCCGCGGCAACGCGGCACGGCATCCCTTGTTTCTGCCATTGCGCAATTCAAGCGACCATAGTCGTAGCCACCTGCTCAACCGGGACATTTGATTGCGCCGCTCCATGATCTGATGCGGATGCGACGGGAGGGCGCAGCGCGATTGCGCGTGACCGAGCTGGTACCGGCACCTGCATGAATGGGAGATTAGCGCGTTCGCGCCGCAGGGGCATTCTGACCGCGCGAGCTTGAGACTGGTTGTGAGGCGGATCGTGAGACGTCTCGATGCACGATCTGAGAGATGGATCGGATCGATGTTCAATCTGGATGGCGGACCGATTGAATCCAGACTTTGGATCGACGTCCAAATGTGCGCGCCCGGCCCGGGCTCCCATCGCAGTGCCGAGTGGAGGTCGGCAGGCATCTGACTACTCGCGTAAGGCGAGCAATGATGAAGAAGGCTCGCCAAGCAATAGGCCGCACTACGGATGCCTGAACCAGTGACGCCGCCGCCGGCGTAGGACCACCAATCTCGGTAGCTCGCCAAGCGCAAGCTTGCGTGACATGAATGGGTCAGGCTAGCCGAGCGCAACCTCTCTTTCTGTGTCGGGTCATCTCGCGGCATGAGCCGGCGTCAAAGAAGACGCCTTATCCGGCGCTCGCCATGTGAGCTCTCCGCGTTGAGTCGTCACTGGACTCTGGCAGTCTGGGACCTATTGATTACGGCCTGAAACAGATATTGTATTGATGTTGATACGACTGGGCGATATCGTCTCACGTCGAGAAGGAGAGGCGGACGGTGTCCGCTGGGTGCACGTCGATCCCTTGCAACCGACCGGCTGTCGGCGACCTTCCACCGACCGTTTTCGGCCTGGAGTTCGGTGATGTCTCTTGATGAAACACTGCGGATTTTGGCAACCGTCGAGCCTGGTGGTCTGATGCTCGATGAGCAAGCCATCGAAAGCAATCCCGACGCCGTGCTGGTTGCTCTTGGCCGCAGCTTTGAAACGCTCTCCGCGGAACTCGTAACTCTCCAACAGCAAGATGCGCAATCAGCTGCCGTCACCTGCGATGCCAAATCGCAGGTGACCGCCGTGGTCGCGCCCTGCGTAGAGCGCATCGAAGCGATCTTGAGCTCGCTTGACCCGATTGAGCGCGCCATCATGGCGATTCCAGCCAGAACGGTCGTCGGTCTGGGGGTAAAGGCACGACATGCTGCACATGTGCTATCGAACTACTGGACGGACGTCCCCGAGAGGCTCGACTGGGATGCCCGGACAGTGCGGCATCTCATCGAATCCGCTTGTTCAGTCGCCGGTGTAGAGCTGAGCTAAGCTAGGGTCTTTTCTGCGGGCCGTCTCCGTCATGGGGCGGCACGATGGTCCCTTGGCGGCCGGCGTGTGCCGGCGCTCCCGCCGCTGTCGGTGTGGCCAAGTAAGTCGATTCGGCAGCGAAGTTTGTCGGCATCAGCGGCGTTGCGCAATGAGAACTTGCGATTCAATGACTTCTACGACGGCGCCGGCGGTTGCGAATGGCGACATCTCCATCGTCAAGTCCTGCGCCAGCTGACCTGAGAGTGCGCCCAGCTGTTCAGGCGAGGAGGTCGACATCGACAATGCGCGATCGATCAGGCGAGCGACAGGCACGAGACGCTGCTCAATGACACCAATTCTGGTGAGCTGACTGAAGCGCGACTCGAGCAGGATCGGTTCGTGACGTAGGCGCTCGGGTGCGAAACCGACACTCTTGTTGGTGAAGCGATCGACGACGTCCGAGTAACGCTTGTACCAGGCGTTCTGTGGAACATCGGGACGTACGTCATTGAACAGCAGGACTGCGCCGTCCTCCTCGATCAATGGGTCGAGCTTTCGCAGCGTATCGGCGCGATCCATCCAATGAAAGGCGCGTCCAATCGCGACGGCGCGAAAGCGGCCCAGCGGCGGGCTGAGGTCGAACGAGCTGCCTTCAATCAGTTCGATCTCAACGGCCGCCGCGTCGGCGATCGCCTGAGCAGCCTCCAGCATGGCAGGCTCCGGATCTATTCCGATGACCTTGCCGACCAGCGGCGCAAATGCGATGCCGAGCCACCCTGGTCCACAGCCAAGATCCATCAATCGGTGGTCCTTCGTCAGACGTAGGTGATCTGCCACGGCTTGGATGAGCGCGGGCGCGTAATTTGGTCGCCCGGCCACGTAGTGCGGGACCGTCGATTGAAAGCGAGGGAATGAAGGAGAAGCTGGTTCGGACGTCATCTGTGTCGTTCGGCCGCCGTGCAGAGGCTCATGTCTTGTGATGCCTCCCGGTGTGGGCCGGTCCGCTCGCGGCGGCCCCATGAGATCGAGAGCGCTTCCCTTCGCGCACCGAAATGTCAGTTGGGACAGGTCGTGCTTGGGACTTGGCGCGTTTGCAGGCAGGCTAAAAGTCTTTCAATGGCATGCGAAGCTCGTAGGTTGCAGGTGGAGCCAGCAGCTCGAAGTGCTGAATCGGACGTCCGGCACTGTCGAAATGAATGCGTACCACCTTCAAGAGTGGCGCGCCTATCGCGACATTGAGGCGTGCTGCGACGACGGGGTCGGCTGCAGCTGCCGTCACAATCTGCTCGCCAGATGCAAATGTGATGCCGAAGCGCTGCAGAATCGCATAGAGCGACCCTCCTTCCATGTCCTCAGGACCAAATTGCCGTCCGATCGCTTCCGGAATGTAGGTCGTGACCTGCATGATTGGCCAGTCATTCATGTAACGGATGCGAACTGTTCGCTGGAAAAGGTCGCTTGGCTGAGCTTGGAAGTGCTCGCGAACGTGACGAGGAGCCACCTTGAACTCGAACTCGACCACGTGAGCTCGCGTTGTGCGAACGATCTCCCTGTTTCGGGCAGCGAGGTCCATCATCGGAACGGTGAGGGGCTCTGGCTTCGAGAGCTCCCGCACGAACGTGCCGATGCCCTGGCGGCGTTCAATCAATCCGAGCTCATCGAGAGTGTCCAAAGCTGCCCGGATCGTCACGCGCGAGACGCCGAAGAGCACAGCCAGATCCGCCTCCGCGGGCAATACTTCTCCCGGTGCATAGCGGCGTTCTGCAATTTCGTCCTGCAGGACCAAGAAGACCTGATGATGAAGCGGTATGTCGCGCCGGCGTCTTGCAAGGATCGCGGACCGTCCTTTTGGGCGCTTGGGCTCATCTGTCGGACGCGTCTTCCGCGCCGTTTTCTTGACGGCGGAAGCAGAAGCGTTCGAATGCTGCGGAACTCGGGGCGCCACCACCTAGCCTCGATCCCACCGTGCCGCGAGCGCATTCATCGACCCGAGCTTTCCACGATGCGATGCTATTTCGATGCTAGCGTCTGGAGAGCCTTTTCGACGAATCTGTTCGTAAATGTCTCCGCGAGATCGACCTTCACGCCACGCAATTGCGGGTCGACGGTCGATAGCACCTGAAGCGCGATGCCTGCGCTGTCGGCGCTGAACCGGCCATCGGGAGAAAACATGTCTCGTGTACCTCGGATGGAGGCAAGGAATATGTTTCGATCGGGCTTCGCCCATTCCTCCGGGAGTGCATCGGCGATCTCATCGACGGATGCGCGATCAATCCATTGAAGGGCGCGCACCATCGCGAGAACAAAGGCCTGGAGCGTCTCTGGGTTGCGTTCGATGAAGTCCGACCGCGCGTAGATCGTTCCTGACGGATAGAGACCGCCAAAAATGCCGATGGTGCCTTCGTTGGTGCGAGTGTCCGCGACCAGTTTGACGTCGCCTGCGGTTGTCAGCGCCGTGAGTGCCGGCTCTCCCGTGACGACCGCATCCACAGCGCCGTTGCGGATCGCGGCAACCGCGCCTGTGCCACCACCCACACTGACGAAGGAAATGTCGGCTGGCGAGACGCCAGCTCGTAGGGCTATGTACTCGACCATGAACTGCGTTTGGGATCCCAACGCCGTCACCCCAATCTTCATACCTCTCAGGCTGCTCGGGTCGCGATATTCCGCAGCCTTCTCTTTTCGTAGAGCTAGGGCGAACGTCGGATGCCTGCCAAACAGCACAACCCCAACAATCTTCTGCCCCTTGGCATGCATCTGAATCGTGTGGTCAAAAGCGCCAGCGGTGAGTTCAGCACTTCCTGCCACGAGAGCCTGGAGCGCTTTCGATCCGCCGCTCACGTCAAGAATCTCGGGGTCGAGGCCCACGTCCTTGAAGAAGCCAAGGCGCTCTGCAAGCGTCACTGGTGCGTATTGTAGAAAAGCCTTTCCGCCGATCGTCACTCTGACTCTCGACATCTCGAGAGAGTTGCCCGCCGAGGCGAAGTCCGCCGAGGCACACAACGCCAATAACGGAAGCCCGAGAAAACTACGTCGCTGTAACACTGGCCGGGTCCCGCGAGCATTGGGAGGGAGTTCGTGCCGGCAGTGAACTTTTCTCACGATCCGATCACATTCGAATCATACGAACGATCATCCGCACGAGCAAGGTAAAAGCTCGCTGAGGTTGCGCAATCCGGATGCGCGCGAGGCGATAGTCATCCTAAACTGCGACCGAAAATTGTCGAAAGCAATTGAAGGGCGTCGGTTTTCTCCGGCAAAATTGGCTTCGCGGTGAGACCGAACTACTCCGCGCGCTCAAGATAGGCCGTCAACGCTCGCGGTCTGCGAAGCACACGCATCAGATATGCAAATCGCTCAACGAGTGCAGCTACGATCAGTCTCCGGCTTCGCAATCTGGCCTTGGGGAATTCGGCCGAGAGCGCCGCCTCCGGCTAGCTGCACCGGCACGGAAGCTGCACAGCCGTTGCTGTCCGGCGCAGTTCGCTGCCCAACGGCCATGAGGCGAGCGGCCGGCTCAGCAAAGTGACCATATTCCGACTTCGTCAGGCCATTCGACCGGAAGTAGCGAGCACGTCAAGCTCGCCCGATATGATCGAGTTCAGTCGGCGATTGACATCAGGCTGGGACGTCCGTCTTGCGGGTTACCCAGACAATACCGGCGCGCTTGCGGCAGACGAACGAGAGGACCTCCGCAGCCGCCGGCAGGCGAGCGAGCAACGACAGCCCGCGCCGTCCTGCGGACTGAATGCGGAACCGCATGAAGTCCGCCTCGGCGGGGACCGGAGGAGACCCAAAGGCCGATTGCCACCATCTTCGCAACTCACCCGGCGAGTAATAGAAAACGTCAGTTTTGAGCTGCCACAGCATGAAGTCGGCCCACTCTTTGCTGCTCTTGCCTTCCCGATAATAGCCGAAGCCAAGCCGATGCGCGGCTCGCATGTAGAGATGGGCGAATAACTCGGGCATGTGGTGCACGAAGTAGAGTCCCACGTGTCCCTCGAACCACGACGTGCGGTCGGGAAACAAGGCCAGGAATACCCCTCCGGGCTTTAGTACGCGCGCGATCTCGGAGACCGCAAGCTCCGGATCTCGCACATGCTCGAAGACCTGGTTGGATATGACAACGTCGAAGAACCCTTCGTCGAAATCGAGGCGTCCATTGCGGAGCGCGCGGAAGTGCTCAGGACGTTCCGATGCCGGGGCATCGAGGTCCGCTCCGAAGAACTCGTAGCCTGCGTTTCGTCCATAGACCACCACCTCGCCGCGCCCGCAGCCGTAATCCAAGACGCGGGGGCGTTCAACGCCAGACAGCGAAAGTGCTCGTCGAAACACAAACTCGTAATTCGGGCTCATGAACGAGACTTCGCAAAAACAGCGCGCCTCTGCAACACAATGTTTCCGCGTGTGACGGCAGGTTTCGAATATTGCTGCTTTGAACGAGCCGACCAAATTCCTGCTTCAACAGCGCTATGGCGTCGGTCAGCTGCCTGGGATGTTACCGATAGTGTATCCGCCACGGCAGTCCGGCTGCCCGAAGGGGCTAAGCATGTTTCCATCCAATCCGGGATGGCCGGTCACGCGAACGACGCCGATATTCATCCTTGCAACCCTGTCAGGTGGGTTCGCCAGGCTGAAACACTGAAGGAAGACGCTGCCCAGGTTGGTGCTGCGACGCTGGTGGGGGGCGACGGACCTGCGAAGCTCAACTCGCCAGAGCCGCCTCTTCTCGATATGAAACAGCGTCCATATCCAGAATGCCGTCAGGCATCCGCTTGCTACGGAGAAGGCGCTAGTCACGCCCGTCGCCATTGTGCCGATGCCTTCGCCGATATACTCGATTTGGCTCCCATCAATTTCCGTGCCGATGACCTCAAGCGCCAGCAGCCGCGGTCCCGCGCGCCCACGCGAGATGGAATGGCGGCGTGGCGCTGGACGTCTCCACGCTCGCTGACTGGATCGGAGCGGCGGCTGCTACATTGATGCCGGTGGTGGAGGCGATCGAGGTGCTTACGGGCGTGCGCATCATGCCGACGACACGGTGCCGGTTCTGGCCACGAGCAAGACGCGCAGCGGTCGGGTATGGACCCACGTTTCCAACGATCGTCCCTTCGTCGGGCATGCGCCGCCAGTAGTGTCATTCGTCTACCCACCCGACCGCACCGGTGCACGTCCCGACGGCATAGTGCCGGGTATGCCGGGTAATGCGGTCGGATGCCTATGCCGGCTTTTAGCCGCCTCTCCAAGGCCTCGCGCAAGCCGGTTCGATCATCGAGGTCGGCTGCTGGGCGCATGCAAGGCGCAAGTTCTTCGAGATTGCGCAGCTGAAAGCACGCGCCGATCACAACCGAAGTGATCGCGAAGATCGATGCGTTGTACGCGGTCGAGCGCGAGATCAACACCCTGCCGGCCCACCAGCGCAGGGCTTGCGCAACGAGCGCAGCTGCTCGCTGGTCGAAGAGCTTGAAGCTTCCCTCCACGAACGCCGCGCCGAGACGTCCGGCAAGACCTAGATCGCCGAGGCAATCGACTAAAGCCTCAAGCGCTGTGAGGTGTTCAAATGCTTCGAGCATTGCCCCTCGGCGGAGCATGAGCAGCAATGCTGCCGAACGCGAGCTGTGCGCTGTTGGGCCAAACACCGGCCTCCCTCCCGACCCGTCTGATCGAACCAGTCAAGCCTCGAATCTGAGCAACTGCTCAGCCGCTAGTCTACCAATCTCGTAAGGTGCAGGTCCATTCGAATGATCTTCGCCGCACCTACCTAGGTTGATAGTTGCATGCGCAAATCATCCTGTGATCGAAATGAATTCATGGAGCAGTGCTGCTTGTCGTCAAATCGGGGGAACGCTTCCCGCGGGCAAACGGGTGCTCACTCGGCACGACGTCGGCGCGCAATCGAAGCGACTGCATATTGAGGAAAGCAGCGATGATCAGACAATCGGCTCCGATCCCGCTCTCTGCCTATGACCAGTCGTTCGGCCTGGCGCCGTCGGTCATTCGTGTGCTCAGCTACAGATACGTTCCCGACATCGAGCGGTTCAACTTCGCACTCAGTCGGGCGTTCGAACGATTTCCGCAGTTTGCGACCGCACTCGCTCGATCGCAGCGCGGATCGTCCGAGTTGCTACCGCTACAGAGTCCGCAACGTCTGATCGTACGATCGCCGGTGACCTGGAATCCCGATTCAGATGCTGCGAATCACCTTTCGCTCTTCGTCACTGGCTTAGATCTAGCGCCAGGAGATCCGGTCTTCACCGCTACTCTGACCCCCGTGAACGGCGGATCTGTGATTGGATTGAGCATGTCGCACGCGGTCGGCGATGGCTATTCGTTCTATCTATTTATGTCGTATTTGCTTGAACAATTGGCAGCCGCACCTCCGTCTCGTCTATCCCCAGAGGAGCAGCTAAACAAAATAGTCCATTCTAATGCATCGGAGTCGCAGGCCGCATATGGACAACAAGACTTCCGCGTCAGGCGCGCGTTCAGCGTAATCGCTTTTGGTCGGGAGTTTCTGGATTCGCTGCGCGGCGAGCTTGCGACAGGTCAGTTCGTGCCAACTCTCAACGAAGCGCTGACGGCATTTCTGTTTCATCGTTACGGCCCGAAACTTCTGGGCGGCGCTACGGCGCTCCGCCTTCGCGTGCCGGTGAATGTGCGGAATGTACATCCAAATATTCCTCGCACGTTCATTGGTAATGCGTTTCTGGAGTCAATCGTTCCCGTTGCAGACGTGATCGACTCGCCATCAGCGGCGCGTGACACGGCGAGAAGAATACATGAGGCTGTGAACAGCGTGCGAAATCCAGACTACTTATCTTCGACTCTTCACATCCGGAGCGACCGGATCGAGTTGAGCGCTCCGGATTCCTATATTTTCAATAATCAAACTGACGTTGTCTCAACAAACTATGCACGAATGCCAGTTCACACAATTGACCTTGGGAACGGACCGCCGGTTCGCATCTTTTGCGCACTAACGGCGCCAACTGGCTTTGTCATTGTGCCAACATTTGATGGACTTGAGGCGCACATGTGCCACCTCGCGTGACGACGTCACGCGCGTTCCGGTCGACAGAGATAGGTAATAAATCCGACGCGAAGCAACGGCCTCCTGAAGGGAATGGTAACCACGCAATGACTCAATATAGCAACAATGAGATCGACGGCCGTGACGTGGCATTTGCAACCCCTCCGCATTTGGACCACGTCTTTCTGACGGTCGGCGCCGAAGCGTTGAAACTCATCAACGAATGCGAGTTCCTTCGCGGTGAACAGTTTAGTCGATTTGCAACACGCTCTTCGGAGAGCTCACTGCTATCGTCTTACACCGCAACGCGAGCCTACGGCAAAAACACTGTTGTGGAGATATTCCACGACAGATTCGGCGGCAACGATACGTTTATTGAGCATTGTGCAGGCATTGTACTCAGCTTCGACCACCCCGGCGAAATGAAGGAGGCTCATCGAGCACTTCATTCGGCCGGGCTTCCGTTCAGCAGCGAAATTGTGGAGCGGGTTACGCCACGGGCTGATGGTGGTCGTGACCGAAGCCCTTGGTATGAATTCACCAGACCTGAATTGGGCGGGATCAGCCCGATCGCATTGTTCCTGCATGAAATGCAACCCGGCTTCTTGGCAGAAATCGGTGCGAAGGTCGGTCCCGGTGGCCGGCAGGATCGATCGGAACGTTTCAACGCGGCCCTTGGACGGTTGCATACGGCTGACCACCTTATGGAAGACATTTCACTGGTGACCGTCCGACTGCGTCCCGGTCGAATTGAACGGGCGTCAGCAGTCCTCTCGACCTTGGGATATGACGTGTCAGCCATGGATTCCGGCATCCGAGTGCGTGGAACAGATGCCGAATTTATCTTTCTCGCGGATGAATCTCCACGAGAAGGGACCGTGGAGCTGAAGATAAAGATGGCCAGACCCGTCCCTGGCCGCCGCTTTGACTTCGGCTCCGAGTCGTCCCTCGTACTGTCGCCTGCAGGCCCCGACGATTGCTCGGCCTCGTGGACGTTTCTTCCTCACCGCAAGGCGTTGTGAGGCTGACATGACAGACCACTCGCAACCGGCCGGAGTTGATTGCGCTATTGCCGGACCAGCGCGCCCGCATGATGGGAGATCAGAGTTGCCGAAGCCGTTTTCGGCTTCGTGGGATGGGTCGCCCGGGCCGACATTGGCATCCTTATGGTTGAGGCGCATCGCGGAGCGCCCTGAAGCGATCGCACTCAGATGCGGAGACATCGCCCTTACGAACCGCGAGCTTAACGAGCGAGCCAGCGCAATTGCTGGTCGAGTCTTGGCGCTTGCCCAGAACGGACAGGAAATTGCCATTGTGGCTCGTCGAGGCTCTCATCTCGTGGTTGCGATCATCGCCGCAGCCTTGTCAGGGCGGAGCTGCTCAGTTTTGTCGCCGTCGATGTGGCGGTTCGACCTTGTTGCGGCGACATCCGGTAAGATCGTTCTTACAGAACGTACCCTACTGGCGAGTTTTCCATCTTCGCCGGCCATCTGCATAGACGATTGGGACGTCATCGATCGATTGAATGGTGCCCATCACATTGAACCCGCGCCACCAAAGTCCGACAAGCCTCAGGCGGTTGGGTCGAACAAGGCGATGGTTCCCCAGCATCCAATTGTGACCTTTGTGGACGGTTTGAAGCAACGTCGCTTCCATCCGACGCGAATTGCGCTGTTCTCGGATACTCACTCAAAGGAGTTCCTGCCGGAGCTCTGGGCCGGATTACTTTTGAGCTCTGTCATCCATTTAATGCCTTCCGCGAGCGAGTCTTTAGCGGCACTCGTCAAGACGCTGTCTTCCGAGGCGGATGAGCATGGGAGCATGTCCATCTTTCTGACACCGGCTACGGCGGATGCCCTGTTGGCCGCAATACCAAATCTACTGAGAGCCATCGACGGGCTAATAATCCATGGAACAGGGCTGAACCCTGCGCATTCTGCCGCAATGGCTGCTCACGCGGCAAGCCACAGCACGCTTGTGGCGCTCACGGGATTCGGAGAGTCACCGGATCTATTTCTGCCGATCAGCCCGGCGGACAGCGACCCGTTGGTCGCGATTCACGAGGCTGAAGACGATTCATTGTTAGTTGTTGCTGACAAATCCGCCAATCCAGTCGAGCCTGGAGTGATTGGCCATATTTGGCTGCGCTCACCATCCAGTGCCCTCGTGCAGACCGGAATGCAAGGCTGGAAAACGCCAGCCGGTAGGCACGAGATTTTCGTTTCTGCGGAGTGGAATATTCCGCACGTATTTGAACCAGAACGGAGCCGACTGATTACCTACTGGCGTGAACGCCTTGCAGATCTGGCCCCGTGCGTCAACCTGCCGGAAGACCGGCATCGCGCGCCAGAAATGAAAACCGGATACGCGAGCATCACAAGCAGCCTTCCTCCTGAATTGGAGGCTAGCGTTGCCGCGCTTGGCAGGAAGCAGAACGCGTCCGTGCAGGCGATTTGCCTGGCGGCTTTCGCCTTAGTTCTACAGCGATATAATCGCGATGCGGACATCGCCATTGGCACGTCATTCCCGCGGAAGACGGGCGCTTTGATTCAATCGAACGGTGGCGTCTTCACGGATGTCGTCGTGGTGCGGCCTGTCGTCTCCACATCGCGTTGCTTTTCCGAGTTGGTCGATCGATTGACGACAGATTTAACCCGTGATGCAGAATACCGAATGCCGTTCGCGGCGCTAGTCGAGGTGTTGCGGCCAGAACCCGACGCCGCGCACGGTGCAGTTTGCCAAGTGTTCTTCGCATTTTTGCAGGGCCAGACGGATCTAACAGAGGACGAAGCGACGAGCGGCGGACTTCGACCCATGGGCCTCAGCGGTGCAGCCCATGGGGATCTCTCACTGAACGTCATCCATAATGGCTCGTCCCTCATTGTGCGATTGGCCTATTCGACGGCTCTATTCGACGAGGCGACGGCAAGCCGTATCGTCGGGCACTTCGTAACCATGATCACCGAAGGCGTTAATCGCCCAGGAGCTGATCTTGCACTTCTGGAGATTCTACCCACGCCCGAGCGTGACCTTCTCCTCAGAGAATGGGCTTGCGGAACAGTTGAGGTGGAGAATCGCCACCTCGTTCACGAACGCATTTCAGCCCAAGCCAAGCGCAGTCCAAGTGCCTCGGCCGTTGTTGATGCCGTGCGTACGATGTCATATCGAGACCTCGATGAGGCCGCGAACGCCTTGGCAGTACACCTGCAATCTCTCGGTGTTGGTCCGGACTCCGTGGTTGGCGTTTACATGGGACGTTCCGTTCAGACAGTCGTAGCGTTGCTCGGAATTCTAAAGGCTGGCGCGGCGTACCTACCCCTCGATCCTGAATATCCGATCGACCGCTTGTCTTTTATGGTTTCGGATTCAGGAGCCGCGATCATCGTTTCGACAATATCAATGCTGTCTGCGGCTCGTTCCTTAGGAGCCCACGTTGTTCCGGTCGATACGGTCATGAACTCAGGCGCCCAGCTAACGCCTGTCAAGGCGGATTCGGCACGCCTCGCCTATCTGATCTACACCTCCGGTTCGACAGGGCGACCAAAAGGCGTTCGCGTCACACAAGGAAACCTCGCGACATTCCTCACCGCAATGGATGCCCAATTCGGCGCCGACGCGCCAGGCACCTGGCTCGCGGTTACAAGTATCTCGTTTGACATATCAGTGCTGGAGATATTTTGGACCTTGACGAAGGGCTTTCGAGTGGTGATCAGAGCCGATCAGAAGCTCCAAGAAACGACCCCCTCGACACCGTTGCCTGCACGTCCGGCTTCCGCGTCGGAGCGACCGATGGAGTTCAGTCTTTTCTTCTTCGGCAACGCCGCGTCCGACAGTGATAGGAAAGCCGAGCGGTATCAGCTGTTGTTCGACGCCGCCAAATTCGCCGACCAAAATGGCTTCACCGCCATATGGACTCCAGAACGACATTTCCACGCCTTCGGTGGACTTTATCCGAATCCGTCCGTCCTTTCGGCGGCGCTGGCAGCCACAACTCAACGGATCAGCATTCGTGCGGGAAGTGTCGTGCTACCTCTCCACGATCCATTACGGGTCGCCGAAGAATGGGCGCTCGTGGATAATCTATCCGGCGGCCGCATTGGAATAGCGTTTGCGTCGGGCTGGCAGCCCGATGATTTCGTACTCGCTAGCGATCGGTACGAAGGCCGAAAGCAGGAGATGCTTCGGGGGATTGAAGAGGTTCGAAAGCTATGGAACGGCGACACGGTACGTCGGCGGAACGGTGTTGGGAAGGAGATCGACGTCTCTGTCTATCCGCGACCGGTCCAGGGGGAATTGCCAATCTGGTTGACGAGCTCGCGTCATCCAGAAACGTTTGTCGCGGCAGGTGAAGCCGGCGCTGGAGTTCTCACCCACTTAATCGGTCAGAGTCTCAGCGAACTTGCCGATAAAATTGCAATCTATCGAGATGCATGGAACCGGAGCGGACGGCCGGGGCGGGGACATGTCACTCTGATGGTGCACACCTTCGTGGGCAATAACGTGCACCTAGTGAAGAACTTGGTTCGCCAACCCCTCAAAGATTACATCCGCTCTTCATATGATCTTATGGCGGGTTTAGGCGTCGCCCATGGGGTCAATATACGAGATCTCCCAGAACAAGAACTGGAAGGCTTGCTCGACCTTGGGTTCGAGCGATTCTTCGCAGAATACGGACTCCTCGGCTCGATCGGCGACGTCGCGACGACCGTGGCAAAGCTGTCTGAGATCGGTGTCGACGAAGTTGGGTGCCTGATTGATTTCGGCATCGACGACAGTCTCGTCCTAGAGGCCTTGCCACACTTGGTCTCAGCTCGAGAATTGTATCTGAACAAGCGGGGGGCAGACGAGACGACGTACCAAGGTGGCAGCAGCATCATCGACGACATGCGACGTCATGATGTCAGCCATCTCCAGTGCACGCCAACCCTCGCCAGCATGCTCTTAGCGGAGCGTGGATCGGGCGATCAGATGCGGCGTCTGCAACGACTCCTGGTCGGCGGCGAAGCACTGCCGCCGGATTTGGCTTCTGCCCTTGCCAAAGCCGTTGGTGGCACAGTCCACAACATGTATGGGCCGACTGAGGCTACCGTGTGGGCAACTTCTTACACTGTGTCGCCCGATCAGGCGCCAATGATCGGACGACCGCTGCCGGGCTATCGTACCTATGTCGTCGATGCTGCGATGCAGCCAGTGCCTATCGGCGTGGCGGGTCAATTGATGATCGCGGGCGAAGCCGTCGCCGACGGTTACCATGATCGGCCTGAACTAACCAGCGAACGGTTCACGGCAGACCATTTCTCAGTCGACGGTCATGGGCGACTTTATCACACCGGGGACTTGGTCCGATGGCGTCCATCCGGGGACCTGGAGTTCCTCGGAAGAGTTGACCACCAAGTCAAGCTGCGAGGCCGACGCATCGAGCTGGGCGAAATCGAAGCTGCGATCGGTGCGCACGAGGCCGTCAAACGTGTCGTTTGTGATGTACGTGGAGACGGCGATGGACGGCGACTTGTTGCCTACGGCGAGATTGCTGCCGGGCATGCGTCACCCACTGTTGCTGAATTGCGCACCTTCTGTTCACGCACCTTACCGGAGTACATGGTCCCCTCCGACTTCGTCTGGATTGACGCCCTGCCGCAGACGCCTAACGGAAAGATTAATCGGCAGGCGCTCCCAGATCCAGTCGTGAATCACAATACTAACGAGGGCGATATGGGGCCGCTCAGCGATCTCGAAGAGAGGATCGCAGCGATTTGGCGAGAGGTTCTGGAGATCGATAGGGTCGGCCGGAACGACAATTTCTTTAGCCTTGGTGGAAATTCCGTACTGATTGTTGGGGCCCGGAGTCTTCTAATCGACCGCGTTGGAGATGTCTCTCTCGTGGATCTATTCCGCCATCCGACGGTCGCCACACTCGCCACCGCATTCGCGGCGCGTGCGCAACCACAAGAGGACAACAACAGTTCCGCGTCTCGCGCTGCGGAGGCGGCGGAGCGCCGCCTCGCTGCCTCACGCAGCCGGCGAAAGCGGATCAGTACAACAGGAGCGTCAGCATGAGCTACGAGGATATAGAGGCGATTGCAATCGTCGGCATGACAGTGCGTGTCCCCGGAGCACGGACGACCGACGAGATCTGGCACAATATTGTCCGGAAGATTGAATCGGTAACATGGTTCAATCCGGCTCAATTGGATGGTGCCGGAGTGCCACGCCAGCTTTATGGTGACCCGGCCTATGTTCCAGCCGCGGCGGTGCTCACCGACGCCGATCAATTCGACGCGGAATTCTTTGGCATCAGCCGGAGCGAGGCAACGATGCTTGATCCGCAACATCGGATCTTCCTGGAATGCGCTTGGGAGGCACTCGAGGACTCTGGTTATGACCCTCACCGATTCGAAGGAATGATCGGAGTCTATGGCGGCTGCTATATGAACCGCTATATCTTTAACCTTTATACTAACGAGGAATTCGCACGGTCACCCCTGGTTCACTACGCGTGGCGTTACAATGACAAGGACTTCATCACGGGACAGGTGGCCTATCAACTCAATCTTCGAGGTCCGGCCATCACGGTCCAGACGGCTTGCTCGACATCGCTGGTCGCGACGCATTTGGCATGTCAGGCGCTGCTTTCGCACGATTGTGATATCGCGCTGGCAGGGGGCGTTACGATAAGAGTGCCGTTAAGCGCCGGTTACTTGGCGCCGGAAGGAGCGATGTTCTCGCCTGATGGCCGTTGCCGGCCATTTGATGCCGCTGCCAACGGAGCGGTTCCGGGTGAGGGGTGCGCAATTGTCGCATTAAAACGGCTGAGCGACGCGATCGCTGATGGCGACAACATCCGAGCGGTAATCCGAGCTGCGGCAATCAACAATGACGGACGTAATAAGGTCAGCTTCGCAGCACCTAACCCAGAAGGGCAGATGCGGGCTATCATCGCGGCACACACCATGGCCGCGGTAAATCCAGACACAATCGGATACGTGGAGGCGCACGGAACCGGTACGCGTCTTGGAGATCCCATCGAGGTGTCGGCATTGACGGATGCCTTTCGGCTCCGTACGAAACGCCGGAATTTCTGCGCTCTCGGTTCGTTAAAGGCCAATATCGGGCACCTCGATGCCGCGGCCGGGGTGGCTGGACTAATCCGGGCGGTGTTGGCGCTCGAACGAAAATGTATCCCGCCACAGGCGAATTTTGTAGAGCCGAACCGCGAACTCAAGCTCGATACATCTCCCTTCTATGTGCCGACGGAGCCACGGGAATGGAAATCTGTCGACGGGCCGCGTCGAGCCGCCGTCAGTGCGTTTGCGGTGGGCGGCACGAATGCCCATGTTATTCTCGAAGAAGCACCGCCAAGAGCCGTTGTTAGCCCGCGGCACCGAACGCACGAATTGCTCGTATTATCCGGGCACAATAAAAAGGCGATCGATGTGGTGGCGGGGCGTCTCGCCAACCACATCGATGAGCATCTCGATCAGAACCTTGCAAGCGTGGCCTTCACCCTCTCAGAGGGGAGGTCGAGACTGCAATCGCGACGCTTCGTCGTGGCCGCAGACGCCGCCAGCGCAGCGCGAGCCTTGCGTGAGCCAGCACAGGCGGTCACTTCCGATGGGTCGAAGCCCCGGATCGTATTCATGTTTCCTGGGGTCGGCACCCAGTATCCGGACATGACACTCGACATTTATGAGAGTGAACCGGAATTTCGGAAGCAGGTTGATCTATGCGCCTCCATTGTGTTGCAGGGTCTTGGTATGGACGTTCGACACTACCTGTTTCCATCTCGTTATCCGGGCGTCGAGGTGGATCGGGAATCAGTGCCGCACGTGCTGTCGGCTATCTTCACCGTCGAGTACGCCCTTGCCATGCTTTGGCAGTCTTGGGGCGTCAAGCCCGACGCCATGCTCGGTCATAGCCTCGGCGAGTATGTTGCCGCATGCTTGGCCGGGGTTTTGTCGCTACCCGATGCGTTAGGCCTGAGCGTGAGGAGGGGGCGCCTTTTCGATCTCATTCCGGAAGGCCGTATGATGGGCGTTCCTCTTTCCGCATCTGAGATCAAGCCGTTCCTTGGCGATAAGCTATCCTTAGGAGCGGTAAACGCCCCTGAATTGTGCCTGGTCTCTGGACTCAACGGCGATCTCGAAGCGCTCAGCGAGAAGTTGGCGCAGCGCGGCGTCACGTGCCGCGTCTTGCCCGTGCGAATGGCAAGCCACTCCTATTTGGTTGATCCCTATCTCGACGGTTTCACAAGGACCGTGGCTGAATACCACCTTTCACCTCCGACAATTCCCTATCTCTCGTGCCTCACCGGCAATTGGATCAGACCCGAAGAAGCAACAGATCCCGGCTATTGGGCCCGACAACTTCGATCACCCGTTCAATTCGAATCCATGGTTCGCACAGCCCTTTCTCAGCTGGGTACGGTTTTGCTCGAGGTTGGACCAGGCAATACGCTCTGCACACTTGCCGGGGCACAGCATGCGGAATCACGCCCGAATGCCATACCATCGTTGCGGCACCCTAATGATCCGCGTACCGACTTCGAAAGCTTGCTGGGGGCAGCCGGCCGATTGTGGCAGTCTGGCGCAACCATCGACTTGAAATCCCTGACCCGGGCTGACGCGCCACAGCGCGAATCGCTGCCGACCTATCCCTTCCAGCGCAAGCGCTATTGGATCAACCGTGGCAAAGCTATCGGCCCCGGATCGAGTGGCGAAGAGTCAGGTTATGCCGCAGAAGGATCATTCTCTCCGGAAGTCGATCCGATCGATGTGGCGGACAATATCGCGGACGTGGAGATGTCCGAACGAGAGCGAGCCGTCGCGGGGATTTGGCGGAGCCATTTAGGCTGCAACAAGATCGGTCTTGATGATCATTTCGAGTCAGTCGGCGGCCATTCGCTTCTTGCGGCACAAATGCTGCCACATCTTCGCGCACTAAGCGACGCGCCCATCAAGATAACGGATTTCTTCGGTTCGCCAACCATCCGCAAACTGGCTGCACTGATTGGCGCAGCAGGGAGTCGATCCGCCGTCGATCTTTCCGCCGAAGTGGTTCTGGATCCGACAATTCGAGCATCCGGCCTTCCCGCGGCCCGGCCGGGAGAAGCATCAGCAGTACTACTTACCGGTGCCACTGGATTTCTCGGTGCGTTCCTGTTGTCGGAACTTCTCCAGCAGACGGAAGCGACCGTCTATTGCTTGGTCAGGGCTGTCGATCCGGTGGAAGGGGAGCACCGATTGCTGGAGACATTAAGCAATAACGGTTTGCCAGCTCCGAAGCCTGGTCGGCTCGTTGTCGTTCCAGGTGACCTTGAGAAGCCCAGGCTAGGCGTGCCGGCCGCCGACTACGAGGTTCTGGCTGGTCGTGTCGATGCGATATATCACTGCGGAGCACGCGTAAATTTCGTTCGGCCCTATTCGGTCTTGAAGACCGCAAACGTCCTCGGAACCGAAGAGGTTCTGCGCTTGGCGACTCGTCATCGTCTCAAGACCGTACACTACGTTTCGACGCTGTTCGTCAACGTGGGAGCCTTTGCAACCGGCGCAACGTTCGTTGGCGAAGAAGATCCGCTTCCACCTCCGGTCGGACATTCATCGTCCTACACAGAGAGCAAATGGGTCGCCGAAGGCCTCTGTCGTCTCGCCGCTGAACGGGGCGTACCCGTCGTGGTCTATCGGCCAGGCAACGTTCTCTGCCATCAGCATACCGGGATTTGCAATCCGGAGGACTTCTTCACCAAGTTTGCCCAGGGGTGCATCGATCTCGGCTTAGCCCCGCGCCGGCGCGCAGCTTATCCGGTCGGCACCGTAGACGATGTGGCTCGGATGCTGGTGATGTTCTCGCTGCAAGAAGATGCGATTGGCCGTACATTTCATCTTGTCCATCCCGAAGTGCTAGAATGGGAAGATATGTTCGGCCATTTTGATGAGTTCGGGTATGAAGCGCCGCTCGTTTCGTGGGACGTGTGGTACGCGGCCTTCGTTCGAAAGCGCGAATCGGGGAGCGACAATGTCCTCCTACCTCTGACAGATATGATTGACAAACTGAAGGTCGATAATCGCGATTGGCCGCGGTTCGGCGTAGACAATTCCAGACGCTTCCGCGAACGACTCGGACAGCCATATCCAGTACTCGACCGCAGCTACTTTGCGAGAATGTACGGGCGTCTCGCCGAATGCGGCTTGTTGCCTACACCAACGCTGAAGGCGGCCACACATCCACCTTTGCTCGTCCCTGCGAAATAGGCGTCCTATACCGGCGGTGTTCGAATGGTTCAATCCGAGGGTGCGTCCAGAGTCCTTTGGGAATCCATCGCGTACAAGTCGTCTATTGGCCAATTGGTCCTCACAGCGCGTTCCTTAAGGAGCGCTGCAAAGCGCGTTTGGTCCGACTGATTGCAATCGCATGGGACTTCTCCCAAAGGTCTCATTACTGGAAGGCTCGCAAGATAGAGGATGACGAATGAGTGCCTTGTTCGCGAAGCAAGAATGGTCGGCGGAATAAAAGGTGTCCAAGCTCGCCGCCATCATGGATGAGGCCGAGCCTGATGTGCTCGCCTATATGAGCGTTCCGGCTCGGCACTGCGCCAAGATGCACTCGACCAATCCAATCAAGAGGTCAATGGCGAGACCAAGCGGCGCGCCGAGGTAGTCGGCATCGTCCCAAACGGGGACGCCAGTTCGTCTCGTCGGCGCGATCCTGCTCGAGCAGAACGAGGGGGCGGTCCAGCGCGCCCGTGACATGACGCTGGAAACCATCGCGCTTTTGAGCGCTGATCCGATCACTGAGGAGGTACTGCCAAAACGCCAAGCGCGCTAGGGAGTTCGCCGGATCCTGGGACGATGGCGATCCACACTCTTTCCCAGAATCTCTGGCTAGAAGCTGACGCGATTGAGAGGTGCTGACGGTCCGAGGTGTCCGGCCTTCGTATAGGGGTCTTTGAGCGTCCAATAGTCGGAAAAATGATTGTGTGTTGTACGCCGACATCGCGTTCGAGTCAGAAAATTACTGAGAAGATTGGAAGTCGGCGGGAATACTGAGGCTCCTCGAGTATTCGGGGTCTACGCCGAGTGACGTTCCTCGTGTGATGCTGACAACGATAAGACTGTTGGAATGCTCGATGTTGAACGCGATACCGCTTATACGGGAGGTCGCGCTCACCATCTATGGCCATCCGCACTTTGCTAGTCGTGGGCTGCCGCCATTCTGGCACTCGTGGCGCAGTTACACGCTCTCTTTCATTCTTATTCCGACCTGGCCTTACGCTCGCTATCGTCATCCATGATGCTGACTGCGGCTGGAGATGGCAACTCTCGATCCGAAGAATGCAACCCAATCAGAGTAAAAACCGCCGCCGAGCCGACCACGGCAGCGATCGCGGCAATTGCAAAGATCGTGGCAAATACGTTGATTCCGGTCAAAATTAAACTGGGCTGTTCCAACGATGTTCTCATCACGGCACCGAACATCGCAATCCCGATAGCGAATCCACCCTGACGGAGGATTACGCTTATCGCAGAAGCTGCTCCCGCCTGCTCGCGACGTACAGATCCGACAATCCTCGCCGTTAGTTGCGGATTGAGTGCACCGTTTGCGCACCCCGCGATGGCCATGCCAATAAGGCCCATGACGAGATGCTGCATCTGTGCGGCCGCGGCCATCACAAAAGCGCCGATCGAGACGATCAGAAGCCCGGCGCCAAAGAAGACTCTCGCTTCCATTGCCAGTGCAATGCGAGCGGAGAACATGGGCAATGCAACCATAGGCATGGTTGCAGCCAGCATCAAGACCCAAGCGTCACTAAAAGAGCGGCCCAACCGTTCTTGCAGGAAGAGGGGTAGATAAATTAGCACGGCCCAGTAAGCGACCGACAGAGCAACTGGCACGAGACAGAATCCCACGAATGTTCGGCTGGAAAACATATCGAGTTCTATAAGTGGTTGAGTACCAAAGCGTTGAGTTGACCAGAAGGCAATAAAGAGGGCCAGTACCCATAGAATTGCAAGCCAACTGGGAATTTCGAAGGTCGAGATGCGTGCACCATGAAGCAGGAGCCAGACGACCGAAAGAAGCAGTGCACTCAACGTTGCGATGCCGCGGAGATCAATTTTCCGCTTAGCTGGATCGCGAGATTCGTCGACTACTATGATCGCTGCAATTGCGATAAATAAGCATATGGGGATGTTGATTAAGAACACCCAATGCCACCCCAATAGGTCCGCGATCAGGCCGCCCCCGGCCGGGCCGAGGGCTGTTGCGACTCCTGCCATCGTTCCGGTCCAGGCGAACGCCCGAGCGCGACTTGCTGTATTAGTGTAGCGATTACCAATTATTGCGAGCCCAGAGGACATCATAAAGGCCGCGCCGATACCCTGGCCTACGCGGCCAATGATCAGAGAAGTCTGAGCTCCAGCAAAGGCACATTGGAGGGACGCGAGAAGGAAGATGGCATCGCCACCAAGCAACATCATGCGCCTGCCGAAGCGGTCGGCGAGAATTCCGGCGGACAACAAGAAGGCCGTCAGCGCAATGCTGTAAGAATCCATGAGCCAGGCGAATCCGCCGACATCGAGTGCCAGATCCTGTTTTACGAGGGGCATCACCATAACAATTGCTGTGATATCGAAGTTTACGACGAATAATACCAAGCCTACGATCGTAGGAACCAACGTGTTCAGCAGCGATGTGGAGTCGTCTAAGCTGGTCGAACTTTCCGCGGTCAAGTGTCGTCCCCTATCTGAAGGTGTTGCCACATTTCGGGTGGGTTATCGGAGCTCTAGCGAATGAACGCATCCGGTGGATAACGCGTACGTCGGGAGAGCTTCCGAGAGTGGAAGACGACGCATTCCAGGTGATTAATGCCGGTTCGGAACGCAAGACGATAAGGTCCCAGCTGCGGGCTGCCCGGCCCGGATTGCTTTCTGCAGTTGCACAAAATGCAGGCTTTGCGACCAATGCTCGTTTCTCGAAGGCGCAATGGTCATACCGGTTTAAATGCCGAACAACTCGGGCAGACGCGAATGATCGCTTCTCAAAACGGCATGAATCTGTATCATGGTACGCGAGGTCCCATATGATCCGTCGCATGCCGCCCTTCGGCCCGCTTGTCGCGTTCGACGCAGTCGCCCGCAATCGCTCGTTTACGCGCGCGGCCGACGAACTGGGGGTTACCCAGAGCGCAATCAGTCATCAGGTGCGACGCCTTGAAGAATTCTTCGGTATGCAACTCTTGATACGCCGCAATCCAGGAGTCGAATTGAGCGATGACGGGGCAAGGTTAGAAGGCGAGCTCGGCCCACTCCTCAACGAGATAGCCGGTCTTGGGCCTAGGTTAAGATATAGATCGGCCCGACAGATGCTGCGCTTGGGAGCTGGCTCGTCGTTAGCCGGATGGTGGTTGGTTCGCCGGTTGAGAGCCTTTCGCCATTCCAACTCGGAAATAGAGATTGATTTCCGGCTTGTCGAATCTGAGGCTGTCGATGAACCGCCGCTGGATGTGCGGATATTGTGGACTACTCTCGCAGAGTCCCGCGCCACGCCATTGCAAGAACCACTCCTACGCGAACGTATCTTTCCGGTCTGCGCCCCGTCTCTGCTTCCTCAGGGCATACCTTTGTCGGACCCAACGGCACTGCTCGATCTTCCATTGATACAGAAAGGTCATCCCCCTGAGGGTGAATGGAGTTGGGCCTACTGGTTCGGGAAACTTGGGCTTAAGCGCACCGAACCGCGCGGTCTTTTATTGGGGGACATGGGCCTTTGCCTGACCGCCGCTGTGGAGGGGGCTGGCGTGGCCATCGGCCGCTCCCTCCTCGTCGCCGATGCAATCAGCGACGGGCGCCTCGTGCCCGCACTAGCGAGTGCTCCTCATGTACTATCCAAAAAGGTTCACATTGCGCGTTGGAGCCAGGATCGCATTGGAGATCCACACACCAGAGTTCTGGTAAATTGGCTCGCGCAAGCCGCCGAAGACACGAATCGCGCTATGTCAAACGACTGGCATGGGTTGTAGGAATGTACGGAGTTGCGAGACATCCGTTAAACTGACACCCCAGTCGAGCGCGCTTCCGAACCCGGCTGGTCCGCCTCGGGTTTGGGGAGGCCATTTGATCTACGATGCGCGGCCATGGCGGGTTGGTCCAGCATGGCGTAGTGTCGCTGCTCGGCTTCGGCCGGCGGGAGGTTGCCGATGGGCTCAAGGAACCTGCCGTTATTGAACCAGTCCACCCGTTCCAGGAGCACGAACTCGACGGCTTCGAAGTTTCGCCATGGCCCACGCCGATGGATCACTTCAGCCTCTGTAGAGGCCTTTGATGGTTTCGGCGAGAGCGTTGCCATGGTTGCCCTATCGTGCTCTTGCCATAGCTTTCGAGCCGGGATCATATAACAAGTTCCGCGCGACAGGGATCCGCGGCGCGGAGCCTCGCCTGAAACGCCATGGGCTACGGCAAAGCGCGCCCGGAATGCCAGCTTTCCTTGACCGAAAGAGCCGCCTCGCTGAGCCGCTCGGACCCGAAAGGCTGCCGGATAGCCTCTAAGCAGTCGCTCCGAAGAGCGATTTGAGATGGCTGCAGGTCCCCGCAATCACCGAAGATGAAGTCTGCCGGCACACGCTGCGCCGAAACAGATACACTGGCGGGTACAGCCAAGAGACGTAAGAAACTCTCTGTATATCATAGCGTAAAGTTCGATCCCGCCCCTGGCGGGCCACACCTATGCCCCTTGCATCGACGTTCTATTTGGATCGGGCGCGTGGGCCGTCGGCGCTTGCGGACCCAAGAGGCTATTACTCTGGCTGCATATCCGGGAAATACAGACTTACGAGCTCGCCCGAGCCATATCGCGGCTTGTTGAACCGAGCCTCAACATACTGCAGCCGCCCACTTTTCAGATCAGTCTGCAGCGCCCAAAATACGTCTGCCGGAAGAGAAGAGCCGGAAGTCCGGCTTGAGTCTCAAGTACAGCAACACGGGGTGTGCCTGAGCAGCATTAGCATCATTGCGATGAACAATGCGCGAGCACATCAGAGAGCAGCGGATTTTCCTGCCGAGGTGCTTGGGCATCTTGGGTTTGGTCGTGACGATTTCGGAAAGCAAATGGGTGATAGCTTCATCTGTGCTGGCGTCACGCTCGCTGCCATGCATTGAGATGTAGTAGCTCGCAGTGACCGATTTCACGTGAGCAACCGGAAAATATTCCTCTTCGGGTTGCTTGCGATTTGGCCGCCGGTCTCTAGCCCGCATTCGAGGTCTTTCCCTTTGGCCAGGTGGAGAGGTTACGAGGTAGCAGGCCATTTTTGCCCCAGCGGTCTGCTGAAACGTCAAATGATCTTTGCCAGGGATCGAACAGGCAGCATCAACCGCGCACGAAGATACGTGGCTCAGCGCTGCGTGCCGCGCTGGATCGGCATCACCTTCTTGGGATCGAGCCAGTGGTCGATACGATCAGCCCAATGCTGCATCAGCTTTGTGCGCGAGCCGATCAGCGCGAGTGGTCCGTGTTTCTTGTAGAGCCCTTCCACGGTTGAACTATCGAGATGCGCGAGCTGCAGCTCGACGACATCGCCATCCCATGCCTTGGCCTCCTTGATTTCTTCGTGGTGAGACAGGGTCGAGAAGGTAGTCCGGAATCCGTGGGCGCAATGATCAGTCTTGGTGTCAATGCCAAGCAGCCGCAAGCGCTTGTTGAGCGTGTTGTTCGATAGCGGGGTATCCTTTGAGCAGGAAAAAACGTACTGGCGATGGCCGGTCAGCTTTTGGACGTTGCGCAGGATTGCGAGTGCCTGCCGTGACAAGGGCACGACATGGTCCCAACCGGTCTTCATTTTGGCAGCCGGAATAGTCCAGCGTTCGGCGTCCCAATCGACCTCGCTCCACTCCATTTCATTGACCATGCCGGGGCGGGGAATGGTCAGCGCATCGAAGCGCAAGGCATGGCCAACAATGTCGCCAAACCTCCCTCTCGTCCACGGTGCGCTGATGAGCTTGAAGACGCGCGTCACGTCGCGTGGTTCGGTTACGCCGGGACGCGGCGTCGAAATGTTGGCAATCATCTGCCCATTCAGGTTGCGGAATGGGTTGTAGCCGTCGCCTTCGACGTCGGCATAGTCGCAGATTTGCGCACTGATGCTGCGCACGCGGTCGCGGGTTTCCAGCTTTCCCTCGGCTTCGTATGAACGCATGAAAGCGAGCACGTCGGGACGCTTGATGTCCTGCCTGCACAGCTTGCCGAAACGAGCCTTGACGTAGCCGACGCGCAGCTCGAGCACCTCGATGGTCTTGGGGTCGCGCACCGCGACGATCCTGCCCCGTTTGACTTTTTCCACCTTCTTCTTCGCGAGCCACTCGTCGGCCCATTGCTCGAAAGGCCGGGCGGCCGCCTGCCTGTGCTTATCGAGCTGCTTCTCGGTGCTCGGGTCTTTGCCTTCCTTGAGCAGGTCTTTCGCCTTGTCCCGCTCGCGCCGCGCGTCGGCGAGCGAAAACGTGCCATCCTTGCCGTTGCCGTAAGGGCCGATGGAGTAGGTTTTCTGACGGCTATGGAAGCGGTAGCTCATCCGCCACAGCTTGGAGGCCGCGTTACCAGGTCTGCTCTTGTCCGGCGTGACGAAGAGATAAAGACCGCCGCCGGTCACATCCGAGATCTTGGCGGGGCTCCACGCGCCCTTGTCGAATTTCGGTCGGGCGGTGCGGCAGTCGACGTCGGTCCTGATCTGCTTGGGGTTGGCGCACGCGCCGTCGTTCTTGCGGGCCATCGGCTCAATTCCTCGTTCGGAATAGCGAAAGTCGCCGTGAACGTTTGTTCTCCCGATACCAACACGATACCAACAAAAATACCAACAAATCGGACGGCTGGGATCGGATGAGAACAAACGGTGACGAACACCGATGTACGCGGAAGTGCCTATTTTTCAAGGGGTTCCGAGTGCTGCGCGAACGGTTGCGGGCGATTTAGAACGGGTCCGAACGGCCTAGTTGGTGCCCCTGGCCGGAATCGAACCAGCACTCCTTGCGGAACTCGATTTTGAGTCGAGCGCGTCTACCAGTTCCGCCACAGGGGCATTCGCCGGGCCTGTGCAGGAACCATAGCGAAGCGGGCGGACTATAGCGGGCGGCCGGGCCGGGTCAACCCGCACGGACGTGATGGGCGCGCATCTCGACAGCTTTCGCGGGCCGGAGTAGGAGCCGGAACGGCCCGGCATGGGACCGGATGCAGCCCCGTTCGGGAGGACCGATGACCAATACTTCTGTGATGGCGCGACCTGCGGCGGGGAGCATGAGCCCGGCGGTGGCGGCGGCGCTGCTCGCGGCCGGCATCGCGGCGGCGGCCCTGGCCGGCGCCTGGTACATGCAGCTGGTCTGGGGCCTGCAGCCCTGCGAGCTCTGCCTGAAGCAGCGCTGGGCCTATTATGCGATCGTGCCGCTCGGGCTGCTGATCGGGCTCGCCGCCAAAGGCGGCGCACCGCGCGCGCTGGTGCTCGCGGGGCTCGGCGTGCTCGCGCTGGCCGCGCTCGGCAATGCCGGGCTCGGCGTCTATCATTCCGGGGTCGAATGGGGCTTCTGGCCGGGCCCGACCGAATGCACCGGGCCGATCGGCAATCTCGGCAGCGCCGGCAGCCTCTTGGAGCGGCTCGACAGCGTCAAGGTCGTCCGCTGCGACGAGGTGCAATTCCGCTTCCTCGGCCTGTCGCTCGCCGGCTACAGCGTGCTGATCTCGCTCGCCATCGCCGCCATCGCCGGCTGGGGCATCACCCGCAAGCGCGCCTAGTCGTCGACATCCTCCTGCGGCCGTCCGAACAGATGGACGATGCCGGGGGTGGCGATGGTGACGAACACGAAGCGCGACAGGTGGTGCGCGCCGACGAAGATCGGGTCGATGTGCAAGGTCAGCGCCAGCGCCATCATCGCGTCCATGGCGCCGGGCGCGAACGCGACGATGGTGTCGGAGAAGCGCACATGCGTCACCAGCACGATCACGGTGACGAACAGCGCCGAGATCGCCACCGCGATCGCGAACGAGCCGAGCGCGGCCCTGATATGGCCGACCAGGGTCTTCACCCGCATCCGGGCGAAGCGGCTGCCGATCAGGGCGCCGATGCCGACCAGCGCCACGCCGCGCATCCATTCCGGCAGGCCGCCCTCGACGAGGCCGGTGCCGTGCAGGAGGCCGCTGGCGACCATCGCGCCGAACAGCCAGCTCGCCGGAAATTTGATCAGCTGCATCAGCATCGCCGCGACCAGCGAGGCCACCAGCAATGCGAGCAGGCCGAGCGGCGAGGCGACGCTCTGGCCGAGCGAGATCGGCGCGGCCGGTGCGACGCCGGCCACGGCCAGCACCAGCGGCAGCGCCGCCGTCAGGATGATCACCCGCAGCGTCTGCACCACCGCGATCGCCGGCAGGTCGGCGCCGCGCTCGACCGCGAGCATCGTGATCTGCGACAGCGCGCCGGGACTGCCGGCGAGCAGCGCCGAGGTGCGGTCCCAGCCATGGACGCGCTGCAGATAGAGGCTGGAGCCGAAGGTCGAGCAGAACGTCGCGAGCGCCAGCAGGCCGATGGTCACCGGATAGGCGCTGACATGGTTGATCAGCTCGCGCGAGACGACGGCGCCGATCGAGATGCCGAGCAGCAGCAGAATGGTCTGGGTCAGGATCGGCGGCATCGCCAGCGGGCGGCCGGCGATCGCGGCGATCGCGGTCGCGATCATCGCGCCGGAGATCAGCCCGCCGGGCAGATGGGCCACGAGGAAGATCAGGCCGCCGGCGGTGCCGAGCACGAGGGTCTCGATCGCGCTCAGGGTCTTGGCGCGGCTCGGCAGGTCGAAGGGGAGGGAGGAGATGATCTGGCGCACGCCGCCTTATGCCAAAAGCCGCCTGCGCGAACAATTCCCGCCGTTGCGCAGGCGCCATGCGCGCATGCGTCCGCAGCGGCCGGTCATTTCGGCTTGTCGGGCGTCGGCAAGGGAGCGGGCACGGATGTCGTCGCGGCAGCCGCCGCCGCCTTGTCGCGCTTGCAGGCCGAGCGGAATTTGCCGCGTGCCTTGCCCTTCAGCCCCTGCTCGTCGGCCTCCTTGGAGCAGGCGATGGAAATCGTCCGGCGCGCAGCCTTGTCCAGGGTGGCGAACTTGTCGGTGGCGGCATCGGGCCGCGACGGCAGCGTCAATCCGGGTTGCGAACGGGCGGGGCCCGCGGCCGACAGGGTGGCCATTGCGATGGCCGCAATCGCCGCCCGGGCAGTTACTCTCATGCTGAAGTCCTCGAACGAAAGGCATGGTGCGATGTCCGGCGATGCTGAACCCGCAGTGAATGGAATGAGCCGGATCGCCGCGCGAGGCAAATTATATTTTCGCGCGGCCACGCTCCCGCCTGCTTTGTCGGTCGCAGGCGTCTCGCTAGAATTACCGTCCCATTCAACATGCTCCACAGGGAGATCTGGGATGAGTTTTCACGCAAAATCATTGGTTGCTTCATCACTCGCCACGCTGGCCGTGATCGGCCTCGCGACGTTCGCCGCGGCGCCGGCGCAGGCGCTCACCGCGCAGGAATGCAGCGCCAAGTACAAGCAGGCGAAGGAGGCCGGCACGCTGGGCGGCCAGAAGTGGAACGACTTCCGCAAGGCCCAGTGCGGCAGCGATGCCACCGCGGCCGCGGCACCGGCGGCTCCGGCCGCACCCGCGGCCGAGGCCAAGCCGGCCAAGGAGGCGAAATCCGACGCCAAGGAGGCCGCTCCCGCGCCGACCGGTCCCGCCGTGTTCCCCAACGCGGTGGACCCGAAATACGCCAAGGAGAAGCCCGGCAAGGCGCGGCTGCAGACCTGCGTCGATCAGTACAATGCCAACAAGGCGACCAACGCCAATGGCGGCCTGAAGTGGATCCAGAAGGGCGGCGGCTACTACAGCGAATGCACCAAGAAGCTGAAGGGCGCTGCCTGATCCGGATTGACGTGACGTTGCCGGCGGGCCGGGGGCATCATGCGGCCGGCCGCCGCTCTCGACGCCATGCATCGCCGCGAGACCGCCGGCCGGACCGGGCTCAACGCCGGTCGCGCGGCGGTCCTCGCCGGTGGCGGGGCATTACTGCTCCGGTGATTTTGGGGCTTGCCTTCCGGTGCGGGAAATGACCCTGCTCTCGCCATGATCTCTGCTGTCCAAGGTATGCTCGGCCTGGTTTGCGGCGCGATGGTCGGGTTCTCGCTCGGCCTCGTCGGCGGCGGCGGCTCGGTGCTGGCGGTGCCGCTGATGGTCTATGTCGTCGGCGTGCCCGAGCCGCACATCGCGATCGGCTCGAGCGCGATCGCGGTCGCCACCAACGCTGCCATCAATCTCGCCAATCATGCGCGCGGCGGCACCGTGATCTGGCCGATCGCGGCGCTGTTCGCAACGGCGGGAATCGTCGGCGCCTTCACCGGCTCGCTGCTCGGCAAGATGGTCGATGGCCAGAAGCTGCTGGCGCTGTTCGCGCTGGTGATGATGGTCATCGCCATGCTGATGCTGAAGACGCGCGCCCGCATCGGCACCCCCGATGTGAAGATGAGCATGGCCAACATCCCGGCGATCGTCGGCTTCGGTCTCGCCACCGGCACGCTGTCCGGCTTCTTCGGCATCGGCGGCGGCTTCCTGATCGTGCCGGCGCTGATGGCTGCGACGGGCATGCCGATCATGAATGCGGTGAGCTCGTCGCTGGTCGCGGTGACGACCTTCGGGCTTACCACCGCGGCGAGCTATGCGTGGTCAGGGCTCGTCGCCTGGGATCTCGCCGGACTGTTCATCGCCGGCGGGATCGCCGGAGGTCTTGCCGGCACGCGCCTGGCGCGCCATCTGTCCGAACGGCGCGGCGCATTGAACGTGGTGTTTTCGGTCGTGATCGCGGTGGTGGCGCTGTACATGCTGACACGCAGCCTGCTGCATATCTGGAGCTGACCTCAATGAAGCGCGTCCCCTCGACTGCGATCATCTCCGCCAGCAGCCGGCGTGACGTGTTGACGCTTCTTGGCGCAGCCGCGGCGCTGTCCTTGTGGCCCCGCGACAGTCGCGCCGAGGATGCCGATGAGCCCGACGAGGGCGCGGTGCTGCGCGATCCCGATGCGCCGGTGCTCGGCAATGCCGCGGGCGACATCGCGATCGTCGAATGGTTCGACTACAATTGCCCGTATTGCCGCAAGCTCGATCCCGAGCTGCAGCAGGTCATCCATGATGATGGCAAGGTGCGCTGGGTTCTCAAGGAGTGGCCGATCCTCGGGCCGACTTCGGTGGTTGCTGCGCGGATGGCGCTGGCCTGCAAATATCAGGACAAATACGCCAGGGCGCATGACGCGCTGATCGGCGTCAGTTCGAAGCTCACCGAGCCGCGCATCGACGAGCTGCTCGCTGAAGCCGGCGTTGATATCGACCGCGCCAAGCGCGACCTCGCAGCCAACGCGAAGGCCATCGACGCCATGCTGGCGCGCAACGACAAGCAGGCGCGGGGATTGCGTTTCCGCGGCACGCCGTCCTTCATCGTCGGCAAGTTCAGGGTGCCCGGCGTGCTGACCATGGCGCAGTTCGAGCAGGTCATCGCCGACGCGCGCAAGGCCAAGGCGGCCAACTAAGGCGGCCAACTAGCTGGCAAAGCAAAGGCGCCTCGACCGAAGCCGAGGCGCCCTGAAAACGAAGCGTCGTGCGCGTTACTTCGACGAGATGCGAACCCAGTCGTCATGCGCGCGGGTCTTGAGCGAATTCCAGCTGTCCGCCGCGACGTCCCAGTTCACGATGGTCCGGCGCGACTGCGCGCTCGGTCCGTTGGCGACCTCCGAGGTCTGCATCGAATCATGGATGTAGACGCCCAAACCCAGGATGAGGGCCCCCAGGATCATTCCCACGAATGTCCGCATGTCATGTTCTCCAGTGTGACGGCCAACAACGCCGCGGTCGAAACTTGGTTCCGCGCTCGCCGCGGTCCCGGTCCACCGCGATCAGAACATCCTAACTGCGCGATTTTTCAGGCCGCGATTCCGGCGACGAGGTGACGAGATTGAGGGCTTTCATCTCGTCGGGCTTGAACGTGAACAGCTGGTCATGCGGCGTCTCCATCGCATGCACCCAGACCTTCAGATCGATGCCCATCGCGGCGAGGTGGCGCTGGCATCGCGCCGAGATGTTCTGCGCAAGGCTCATGTCGTCGCCGGACCTCACGGTGGTCCCGGACGTGGGGACTGCGGCGATCTGATGCACGCCGATGATTGCCCGTTCGCCGGCCCGGCGCTCGACACCGCCGGCGAACACCAGCGGGCACGACGACGCGCAATATTTTCCCGCCTCCACTTCGGTTGTGAATTTCCGCGCGCGGATCAGTCGCCCCATCGCCAGCGCGTCGGCGACGGAGCCGCCGGGCGAGTTCAACACGATCGTCCGGATATATTCGCCATGACGTTCGACTGCGTCCGCGAAGCTGCGCGCGCTGCCGGGCGTGATCGTGCCGATCGCGAACAGCCGGCCGCCGCCGCGCAGCTCGAACTGAATCGGCTGCTGCAAAGCACGATCGCCCTGCGGCAGCGGCATCAGCCGCTTCATCAGGGGCGCCAGCACCGATGGTGATTCGGCCGGCATGTCTGGCGCGTCGCGCCGAATGTCGAGCTGAGACGGGGCCGCATCCGATGGCGCCTGTGGAGCATTCAGCTCGAGCAGGTCCGCCGCGAGAACTGCGACGGTGACGACGAGGATGCTGCGGAAGACCCAACGCAGAATGCTCTCATCGGGATTGTCCGCGAGCCAGGCATGGACGCGTCGGTTCAGCGCCGAAGCCACGGGACTACTTTCCAAGCCGAGCCGACGACAGCGACGTCACGTTCTCATCCACCGCGGCCGGCGCCGGCTCGATGGCTGGCGCGGAAGGCTGCTCAGCAGGCGTTTCGGCAGGCCGTCGCTCGGCCGCCCGCCTGGCATCCTCGACCTCGCGCGCAATCTGCAATGCGGTGACCAGATCGCTGGCCGTCAGGCTGGAGGCGCTCACGGCGGGCAGGCCCTCACGGCGGATGGCGGCATGGACGACGCAGAGGATCAGCACCAGCACCGCCGGCATCAGGTCGATCGAGATCGCGCCCGCCCAGCTCGGGATGAAGTCGCCGGCGTAGCGCAGCACGGCTTCGGCGGGCGACAGCGTCTGGAACCGGGTCGGCTCGATCCGCGGCAGCGCCAGGATCTTGTCGGCGGCGTCGGCGAGCGAGGCGGCCTGCGTCGCGATCGCGCCCTCCACCTTGCCGACGACGGCGGTCTGGCGCTCGGCCAGGTCGCCGCTGCGTCCGCCCGGGGCAGGCGCGATGAATCCGGCCGACAGCGACGTCGCGGCGCGCTTCACCGCAGGGGCCACCGAGGTCTGCTGCAGATTGGCGATCACGCCCATCAGGTTGAGCGACTCCGTGGCGAAGGCATCGCTGCGCGTTGCGATCGGGCCGCGGTCGGAGATCAGCTCGCGCATCCTGGTGAGGCTCTTGCCGCCCTGCTCATAGAGAGCGGAGACGCGCTTGCCCGACTCCTGGACCTGCTGGCCCAGTCCGTCGAGCTGCGTCGACATCTGCGCGAGAAGCTGGACCACGGTGCCCGATCCGGAGGTGCCGGTGAGCGAGCCCGCGCGTTCGGCGTCCGCCAGCTTGGCGAAGCGGGAGGAGGCGAGCTGGATGTCCGGCAGCAGGCTTTGCGCAGCGATGGCCTGGCTGTTGGCCCGGTCGAGGTCGCGCGTGTAGTTCTGCACGGTGATCGCAAGATGCTGCTGGATCGCGGCGGCACCGGCCAGCGCCGAGGCATTCAGCCAGGACGACATCGCGACGATCATCAGCGAGCCCAGCAACATGCAGCCGGCCATCATCAAGCGCCCGATCGTGCTGGTGACGTGCGGCATGAACTGCATCATGAACACCCAGAAGGCGTAGATGCCGACCGAGACCGCGACCGAGTAGATGACCGCCGCAAAGAACACCGTGGTCGGACTGCCGTTGAGCAATTCGCGGACGCCGAGATAGGTGTAGACGCCGGCGGCTAGCGCCAGGATCGCGGTCGTGAGCTTCAGCGTCACTTCGAGACGGCTGACGCCATTGGCGAGCACGACGGAGGTGGAGGAGCGGGCGGAGGAGACTTGCGCGACGGACGCAGGAGACGAGGGCATCAGCGGCGAGGGCATGAGCGGACCTTCGGCGGCCTCATGGCCGCCCGTATGCAGCGCCCCCGCTGTATGGCCGAGCAGAACCAGTGCGGACAAAATCCGCCGACATTGTGTCGGCGGCATTACCGATCAGCCATGTCGTCGGGAGACGCTGGCTCAGCGCATCAGCCAGCGCAGCAGCTCGACATTGGCCTCGCGCGGATAGCAATGGCTGAGATCATCGATCTCGCGATAGGCGACATCGGCGCCCGCCTTGGCCAGGGCGTCGGCGGTATGCCGCGCGATCTCGACCGGGAACATCCAGTCGAGCCGGCCGTGCACGATCTGGATCGGCAGCCCGCGCAGACGGTCGCGGTCGGCAATCTCAGCCATCAGCGGATGGAACGTCGCGGCCACCGGCGCAAGGTGCGTGAACGGCGAGCCTGCGGCCAGTCCGCTGACGTAGCAGAACGTGCCGCCGTCGCTCATCCCGGTCAGCAGCATGCGGGTGGGATCGATCGCGACGCGGCTGCGGACGAGGTCGAGAATGCGCAGCAGGTTCGGCGTATCGGCGTCGTCGCCCATCAGTGCCCAGGTCGGTCCGGCCGCGGTGGGGGCAACCAGGATGGCGCCGAGGCTGCGCGCGGCGCGCAGCCAGCTCCAGAGAAAGTCACGGCCGTTGCCGCTGCCGCCATGCAGCGCCATGACCAGCGGCCAGGCCCGGTCCGCCGTGTAGTATTCCGGCACATACAGCGAGAAGCCGCCGCGATTGCCGATCTCGTTATGGTCGTGAAATACGGCGTCCTTGCCTGCCGAAGAGGTGGCCAGCAACCGGCGCAGCCCGTCGTCGCCATCGACGGCGGGATCGAGGAAGAATTCGCTCAGCGGCGGCAAGGTCGCTGCCAGTGGAAACAGCGCCTCGAGTGCGCGGGGCAATTGACGGAGGGCCCTGAACACGTCGACGAGGTCGCCCTCACCGCGCTGAACGGCGCGCAGGCCGGCAAACGACATCTGCGCGGCGTCCGCTGCCGTGTCGAAGGCGATACGGATATGGGCGAAGTCCGCCGGCCACGACGTGAGATGAATCCGCGCCGTGTGCAGCGCCTGCTCCGGATCGCCGACATCAGCCATCACGCGATCGAAATCCGGCGGATTCAGGTAGCGCGCGACGTAGGACAGGGCTTCGAGCGTCTGCAGCAGTGGCGGCAACACGATGAGAATGTCATCCACCACGGCATCCGTCATGCAGGTCTCCTTGATACGCGAACCGCGGGTCTGGCCGTCTCGTCTGTTTGCCGGCGAGCGCTGTCATGCAACGCAAAATCGGCCGTCCGGGCAATGACCATTTTCCGAACGCGTGTTCGCTCCGCGAAGCCGCAATCTCGCGATGCGGCTCCCGCAAGTCAACATGGTGCGGACGTTGCCGTCGCGCGTGACAGGTGAGTCGCGCGCGAATACACGCGCAGACGATAGTTGATTGACAAAATTCGGGCGCGATGTCGCACTTGGTGAGAGCCGACGGCGCAGCGGAGGGTTCCTCATGGATCACCGCCCTGGGTCAAAACTGCCGATCGGTTGCCGAGGGGGGATTCGCATCATGACCAAGTCGCCGTCGGCCGCGTTGATCAACGCGGTGCTCGCCATGGACGTCTACAACAGAGGCGTCAACCCGACGCTCGTGGTCAATTTCAACCGTATCGGGAGCTATGAGCTGGTGGCGGCGAGCGTGACGTCGACCGCCGACAATTTCGAGGCCGCGACCTATCAGCTCGCGGGCGATCCATCGACACGGATCATTTCGTTTCGCGGCACCGACAGTCTCGCCGACGTGCCGTCGTGGCTCGGCGGCGCCGGTCTGGCCGGCTGGCCGACGCAGTTCCCGGATGCGGAGTCCTACTACAAGACATGGGCGACATCGAACGTCTCATTGACCGGACATTCGCTCGGTGGCGGACTTGCCGGCTACATCGCGGCGCTCAACGACAAGGTGGCCTATGCGTATGACGCGATGCCGTTCGAATTCGCGGCGGAAGTCCGCTACGACCAGTTGCACGGCTTCTGGGGCGCGCTGACGTCGCACCCGGTCGACCGCTATTCCGACATTCACATGGTCTCCCTTTCTGGCGAGATCCTGCAATATGTGCGGGCAGCGGCGCCGGTGCTGGAAGCGCCGCTGGCGCTGCTGCAGCTCGGACCGGTCGCCGGCGCGCTCGCCATCGCCCATGCTGCGATCGGCATCTCGTCCGAGCAGAAGACCGTGCTCGGCGCGGGCACAGATCTCGGTCTGGATCCGGTCAGCCTGCACTCGATCGCGCTGCTGACGATGATGCAGTGGGCGAGCGACAACGGTGCCCAGGATTGGAAGAAGGCGGCGGCTGTGCTGCTGGCGCCGCTGGAGGATGACGCGATCGCTTCGGCGGTCGGCATTCCCACGGCCGGTGTGAGCGGCGAAGGCGCGCCGTCCGACAAGATGAAGGACATGATCGCCTATTCGACCGTCACCGATGCGAGCGGCTACGGCAACAGCGCCGTTCAGGCCCTGTTCAACGGCGGCGGCGTGCTCGGCAACAGCGTCAGCGCCGACACCGCGGCGACCTACCTGAAGAACGGCGGGGTCGAGAAGGCGCTGGCCGAGATCGTGGTGGAATATTCGGCGCTGCTGGCGCAGAACCACGACGAGGTCACGGCGACGCCCGGCGTGATCGGCCATGAGCACGGCATTTTCTATCAGGATACGGCCAACAACCTGCTGGTTGCGGATCTGTCGTCCGACCTGTGGTCGCACACCGACACCGGATCTACGGTGGACATCCTCGGCAAGCTCGCGCTGATCGATGCGGTTGCGAGCTTCGAGGGCGATGACGCCAACCTGATCGACATGGCGATCGGCGTGCTGTGGGGCGGCAAGACCGACAATCTCGACTGGCTCAGCGCGGCGCTGAGCGATGCCGCGACCTCGGTCGCGGTCGATCCGGTGCCCGGCGCGATCATTGCCGCCTCCGACGGTGCGCTGCTGATCGCCGGCGGCGGCAACGACACGCTGGCGGGTACCGCCAATGACGACCTGCTGATCGGCGGCAGCGGCAGCGACGTGCTCAAGGGCGGGGCCGGCGACAACATCCTGGTCGGCGGCGTCGGCGCCACCTACGTCTATGCGCCCGGCGACGGCAACGACGTCATCATCAACGGCGTCGCCTCGCTGTCGAAGCCGACCGGCACGCTCGATTTCGGAACGGCCTACACGGCCGACAATTTCTGGTTCGTCAAATCGGGCAACGATCTCGAGATCGACATTCTCGGCACCCATCAGCAGGTCACCGTCGCCGACTGGTTCCTTGGCGGCTCCTATCAGCTGCAGGAGATCAAGGCCGGCGGTCTCGAGATCGATACCCAGGTGTCGCAGCTCGTGCAGGCGATGGCGACCTACGCCCAGGCGCATCCGGCCTTCGACCCCACGGTGGCATCACAGTTGCCGACGGATGCGCAACTGCACGACCAGATCGCCGCGGCCTGGCACGTCAACGCGTGAACGCAGGCCCGCGGCCGCCTCAGTGCAGCCGCGGCGCCTTGAGCAGCTTGGCGCGGTCGGTCGAGGCGATGGTGACGTCGAAGGTGACGCCCTCATGGTGCACCGTTAGCGGCACGTCGACGCCGGCTGCGCCGAGCGCCCAGAGCTTGCGATAGAACTCGCTCTGGCTCGTCACCTTGTCGCCGTTGATGCCGAGGATCACGTCGCCCGCCTTCAACTCGGCGCGGGCGGCCGGGCCATTGTCGGAGACGCCGATCACGACGACGCGATCGTCGACCTCGGTCGCGTACATGCCGAGCCAGGGGCGTGCCGGCTTGTTGACGCGGCCGAAGCGCCTGAGATCATCGATGATCGGCTTCAGCAGATCGATCGGCACGACCATGTTGACGTGCTCGTCCTTGCTGTCGCGCTCGCGCTCCAGCTGGAGCGACCCGATGCCGATCAGCTCGCCCTTGGCCGAGAGCAGGCCGGTGCCGCCCCAATTCGGGTGGGCGGGGTGGGTGAAGATCGCCTCGTCCAGCAGATATTCCCAATAGCCGGCGAATTCCTGCTTGGCGATGATCTGGCTCGCGACCGATCGCGTCCGTCCGCCGGCGCCGCCGAGCACGACGTGATCGCCGACCTTGGTTGCCGCCGACGAGCCGAGCGGCAGCGCGGGCAGGTCGAGCGACCCGAGCGCCTGCACCAGGCCGAAGCCGGTGGTGAAGTCGAACCCGAGCACATGGCCCTCGACCACGCGTCCGTCATTGGGGTGCAGCCAGACGGATTCGGCCTCGGTGATCAGGTAGCCGATGGTCAGCACCAGCCCGTCGTCGATGACGACGGCATTGCCGGCACGCTCGGTCCCGAGCGTTTCTGCGCTGAAGGCGTCGGACGGAATGATGGCATGCAGGCCCACGATCGAGGACAGGGCTTGATCAAGATCGTATTGATAGTCTTCGGCGCGAGGCTGGAAGGCGGAGGGCACTTTCCATTCGGTCAAAGAAGGCATTTCGTTCTCCTGCTCTGTCGATACGCCCGGATGTATCGACCAAGCTTCTGCTTCGTGTCGCGTGACGGCCACAGCGTGAACGCGAGCTTAACATCTTTGGGCGGCTGCGCCAGTTCCGCGGGCCCCGCGCCGGCGCTGGGAGGAACTGCCCGTGCCGACTACCCGCGGCCGCAGCCCCTGCCGATCAGGGGCCAGACCAGCCACGCGCCGGCAGCATACAGGCTGCCGACAGTCGAGGCTCCAGTTCTGGCCGCGATGTGGAAACGTCCGGCATCGAGCAAGGCTCCATCGGAGGCGACGATCGCCGAGATCATACGGTCGGACGGGCCGAACACGACCACCGCATCCGGCTTGATCACCAGGGCCATGGCAGCCATGCCCGCAAACCAGGCGAGGGCAACGGCCAGCACGCCCTTCAAGGGAAGGGCGCGGGACGGGGGAGGCCGGTCAATAGTCGTAGGCATGCTCGAACGTATATCCCGCGGCTTCGAAACGGCCGATGTCCTGAACCAATGACCGCACCGGTACGTCGACGCCGATGCGGCGGGCACCGGGACGCGACTGGATCGGGACGGTGAATATAGGCAGCCCATCGAAAGCTGCCAGCCGTCCGTCGCCCGGCGGCACCATGATCGTGACCAGGATGCGATGGTTGCCCGCGACCTCGCCGAGCCCGGCGCCGTCATGACGGCCGAGCTCCTTGGCGAAAGCATCGAACTTGGCGTAGCGCTCGGTCTCCACCAGCACGCCCTTCATGCCTTTGGCGTCCGTGACCTCACGGATCACCTTCACGCCCGGCATGACTGCAAGCTCGGCGGCAGGCAGGCCGGTGACGACGCTCTGGATGGCCAGCACGGCCGGATCGTAGCCCGCCGCATAGCCGATGACGGCCGCATAGGCGGCGCGCCCGGCATATTGCAGGCTGAGCGAGACGCGCCGCTCCACGGCGCGGAACGACGGCACGAAGGGCGTCTCGCGCCAGAACTGATCGAGCTTGGCGACGAAGGGATAGCGATACCAGGGGGTCTGATACAGGAATGCCGCGTAATCCTTCAGCAGAGCGAGGTTGAAGACGTCCTCTGCCGTTTTGACGCCGTCCGTGGTCTCCCAGCTGATCGCCCCGATGCTCTTCTCGTAAGCGCCCTGCAACGCCATCTCGGCGGTGAAGCTGAAGCCGATGATGTAGTTCGTCAGCTTCTGCTCCGAGGTGGCGGGACCGGAGCCGGCCGCCTGGCGCGTGGCCCGGCACAGGCTGCGCCAGAAGCCGGAGACGCTCGATAGATAGTGGAAGTCGGACTCCGAGGCCTGCCCGGTCACCGCAGCGAGGTCGGCATAGGCGTGGACGATGTACCATTCAGGAAAGGTCAGGAAGCTGTCACCCTGCGACCTCGCATAGGCGGGATCGGTGATGCCGAAGTCGGAGTTCACCACCGGGGTCGGGACGTCGGCCACGCAGACCGTCTCGACGCTGATCACGGTGGTGGCAATGCCGATCGCCGTGGCTGCCAAGACGACGCCGAGAAGATACAGCGCTTTGCGACGCAGGCTCATGCGACGGCAGCCTGTCTACGCCACGGCGACCAGCCGACCGCGATGCCGATCGCGCCGAGCGCGAGATGCGGCAGGCTGGAGAGGACCTTCACCAGCCACGAGGTGTCGCGGATGCCGTCGATGACGATAGAGAGGTCGAGATAGCCCGAGCCGGTGAAGACGCCCATCACGCCGTCCAGGAAATACAGCGAGCCGAACACGCGCAGGAAGAACACCGCGCTGCGGCGGGTCAGCATCGCCGCCAGCGCCCACAGGCCGGAGACGACATGCAGCGCATCCTTGTAGATGTCGAGCTGGAACAGGCCGAACACGCGGCCCTGCGCATCGATGAAGGCAGGGATGTAGTCGGTCGCGGCCGCGAATAGCAGCGCCACGGCGAGCGCGAGCGCGGCGATGCGATAGCGGTCCAATGCGAAGCCGTCTGCTGCTGATGTATTCATGCGAAATAGGCGTCCCACATCGCGTTGCGGAACAGGAGGTTCGGATCATACTGCCGCTTGGCGGCGACGAAATGCGCGGCCGCCGGATAGGCCTTCTCGACCTGGTCGCGGCGGGCATGCAGACGATAGGGCAGATAGAACGCGCCGCCAATCGCGGTGATGCGGTCGATCAGCGCTTCGGTCGTCCGCAGCATGTCGATCTCGCCTTCGGGCGAGGTCGCCTGCGAGAACGACATGACGGCTGCGATCCGGCGCACCGGCGCGATCGTGAGCGCGGGTGTCTTGTCCTCGGCGACGTAGCGCAGGGTGACGTTGAGGAATTCGGCGCGCGCTTTGGGAATGATCTCGCGGCAGGCGGTGAGGAACTCGCCGAACCGCTCCGGCGCCACGAAATATTCGTGCAGGATGTCGGTGCGGTGCATGTCCTTCTGCGCCAGATTGGCGACCGGCTCGGCCATCAGCGAGTTGCGGGTGTAGCGGCTGTCGGAGATGGCGGGGCCGAGCCGGGTCTCCATGAACCAGCGCAGGCCCTTGGCGACCTCCCATCCGGTCTGGGCGCGATAGATCGTGTTGGCGACGCCGGTGAGCTTGCCGGAGCTCACGGCCGCGGGCAGGGTCGCCGGAGCATCGGGGGCGGGGCGGAAGGTGACGAGCAGGGCGTCGTCGAAGAACGCCTTGCGCGACACTGACATCCGTCCATAGGCCATCTTCACATTGGCGTCGCCATCGATGTTGCGTGTGAACTGCTCGGCGAATTTCTCCGGCGCCATGCGCTCGAAGCGCGGCTCGAGCAGCAGGTTCGGCACCATCTCGACCTCGAGATCGACGATGAGGCCGAACAGGCCATAGCCGCCCATCGCGAGCCCGAACAACTCGGCATTCTCCGTGCGCGAGCACTGCACCAAGGTGCCGTCGGCGAGCAGCATGCGGATCGATTTCACCGTCGAGCCGAACGGGCCGTACGGCACCGGCCAGCCATGGGCATTGACGCAGAACGTGCTGCCGACGCCGAAATCGCTGTTCGACTGCATCACGGCCGGCGAGAAGCCCTTGGGATCGAGCGCGGCGATCACGTCCCACCAGCGGTTGCCGGCCGCGGTCCGATAGGTCTTTGCCGCCGTGTCGAGCTCGATCGCGCCGCCGTCGAGCGTGATTGCCGTGCCGTCGCGCGGCAGGCTCTGGCCGCCCATCGAATGCCGGGCCACGGCCGCGGTCACCGGACGTTTCGCGGCCGCAGCCTCCTTCAGCTCTGCGCGCAGCCGCGCGATCAGATCGTCGGTGGCGGGCTTGCGGATCACCACATGCTTCGCAACCGGCGTCGGGCTGAGCCGGCTGGCGTCGTTGAGGATGGTGCGCAGCTCGGCCCGCGCCCGCGGCATCCGCGCCAGGGGCAGCGCCGCGGCCGTGGCTGCGGCGCCCAGAAACCGTCGTCTCGACATCATGGCGCGGACTCTCCTTCCCCTGACGGAGTCTACGCCGGCATCGTAAACGTTCGAAAAATTTCCGTGCGGTCAGTCTGCGGCCGGTCGTGCCCGGGTGGGTGCGAGACGGAAGTCGCGGCCATCCTTGATCCATTCCGCGCGCTCGTCGCGCAGCAGGGTGCGGCGCACCTTGCCGGAATCGTCGCGCAGCATGGTGTCGACCAGCTCGTAGCTCTCCGGGTGCTTGTAGCGGCTCAGCCGGTCGGCGAGGAACGCGCTCATGCCGTCGACAATAGCCTGTGCGTTCCTGGCCCGGTCGATCTCGACGATCGCATGCACGCGCTGGCCGAGTTCCGGGTCGGGCAGGCCGACCACGACGCAGGAGCGGATGTCGGGATGCGCCATCAGCGCCGCCTCGACCTCGGCCGGATAGATGTTGGCGCCGCCGCGCAGGATCATGTCGGCGAGGCGGTCGCCGAGATAGAGGTAGCCGTCGGCATCGAGCCGGCCGATGTCGCCGAGCGACTCCCAGCCGTCGGCGCGCCGCTTCGGCTCGGCGCCGAGGTAGTGATAGGTGCTGCCGGCGCCATCGGCCGGCAGGAAGTAGATCTCGCCGCTCTCGCCCGGCGGCACGTCGTTGCCTTGGGGATCGAGGATGCGCAGTTTGCAGGACTCGTCGATCTTGCCGACCGAGCCCTTGTGCTCAAGCCATTCGGTGCCGGAGATGACGGTGCGACCCTGGCGCTCGGTGCCGCCATAGAGCTCGTAGACGCGCTCGGGCCCGAGCCACTCGATCCATTTTTCCTTGAGCCATGGCGGCATCGGCGCGGCCATGTGGAACACCATCTTCAGGCTCGACACATCGTAGCTGTTGAGGACCGCCTCCGGCAGCGCCCAGATCCGGTGCATCATCGTCGGAACGAAGTTGACCCACTGGATGCGCTGCGCCTGGATCAGCCGCAGCGTCTCCTCGGCATCGAACTTCACCATCCCGGTCAGGCTGCCGCCGGCGAACAGCGCGTAGTGCGACACGATGAACGGCGCGTTGTGATAGAGCGGACCGGGATTGAGCAGCGATGCGCCCCTGGGGATTCCGAGCGGCGGCTCGGCGGCGGTGTCGGTCACCGCCGGCTGGTGATCGAGGATCACCTTCGGCCGTCCGGTCGAGCCGCCCGAGGTCATCGCTTTCCAATAGCGCGACACCGGCGCGGTGAGCGGCGCGTCGGAAAAGCCGTCGGGCATGAAATCGGCCGGCAGCGCGTTCGGTGCATTCCAGTCGGCCTCGCCCCCGACGACTAGCGACGGATTGAGGATCTCGAGCACCGCGGCGGCCTCGCCGCGCGGCAGCCGCCACGACAGCGACGTCGGCGTCGCGCCGCATTTCCACACCGCGAAGCTGGTCTCGAACAGCGCATTGCCGTTGGGCAGGCCGATCGCGACGAAGTCGCCGGGCTTCACGCCCTTGGCCGCGAAGGCGCGCGCGCGCGCATTGGCGCGGCGCTCGAGCTGCTCCCAGGTCAGCGTATCGGTGCCGTGCCGGACCGCGACGCTATCCCTGGGTTTGCGCTCCGCATACCAGCGCGGCACGTCGGCCATCGGAATCAGCATCTCGTCCTCCGCATCGTCGGCCGCCTCGCTCGGGCGCCCGTTCTTGGTCTGCGGCTCGGGCCGCCGACATCAGTGACGCGAGCTGTTGTGCCTCAACCGAACGGGTGCGTCCATACGCGCGCGGCGCCAGGTTTCGGATGGCAGTTCTGCGAAATGGCGCTGATACGCATGAGGCAGGAGTGAAAGGCTGGAAGCCGTGACGCAGGTGGACTGATAATTCCGTCACGCGGATCGTAAGACGGTCGAGGTCGCGCCACGGGGAACAGGTCAGGCATCGCACCGAACGGCGCGGCGATAAGAACCTTTGCAGCCGATCTTCATTGTCGCTCGCGGGGTCCAACGGACAGGAGCTCCCATGCACGCTCAACAGATGATCGAAACCCACCCGCACGTCCGCGGCCGAGTCGACGATGCACTCGTCCGCTGCATCGAGGAGTGCTACTCCTGCGCACAGATCTGCACCTCCTGCGCCGACGCCTGTCTCGGCGAGGACAGCGTCGCCAGGCTGACGCAATGCATCCGGCTCAATCTCGATTGCGCCGACGTCTGCAACGTCACCGGCCGGCTTGCCACGCGGCGTACGGGCTCCGACCAGGAGATGATCAGTCGCATGCTCGAGGCCTGCGCGGCGGCTTGCCGGCGATGTGCCGAGGAGTGCGAGAAGCACGCCAAGATGCATGCCCATTGCCGGATCTGCGCCGAGTCCTGCCGTCGCTGCATGAACGCCTGCGAGGAGGCGGGACGCAGCACGACGCACTGAGAGGCCGGTTGCGGCGCTGCTCCATCGAAGAATGGAGGCCCATTAAAAAGACAAAGGCCGGGCGCGAGGCCCGGCCAGTCCGACCATGGCGACCGGATTGCTCCAGTCCTGAGAACGCCATCGCAGACAATCGATCGGTCAGCCGCCGTTCAGCTTCGTGGTCAGGGTCGTGAAGATGCCTTCCAGGGTGAGTCCGAGCTTGTTGAGTATGGTGATGATCGCAAGGGCGATGCCGGCCGCAATCAGGCCGTACTCGATCGCGGTTGCGCCCGATTCATCCTCGTAAAATTTGAGAAGCAATTTCCTCATTAATTCCCTCCGCCGTCCAACGACAGGACCGCCGGACGATGTCCGCGAAACTACGGAATGGAACCTAAGGTAGTATGAACGAGGTCGAGCCAAGTTTCGCAGCTGTGCCGTTCATGTCGAAAATTCCAGTTGCAACATGGTCCACTGCACGCGAACGGGATCATGGCGGCACACCGGCTGCGCGCAGCGCCTCCGCATAGGTTGTGGCGAGCGTCCCGGCCGGAAATGGGATCCGTTCGAGGAACTCGGACACCGTGAGATGCGGTTCGAGGCTCAGAAGCTGACGGGCGACGTCGCCGGCGCGCGCCATCTCTCCGTTCCTGACCAGGGCGACGATCAGGACGCGAAGCGCGACGGCGAAACGCCGGTTCTGCGCCAGCGCGATCTCCGCCCATTGAATGGCGGCAGCGCGATCGTCCTCCGCCACCGCGCAGATCGCCAGCGCTCCGGCTGCGAACCATCCCCGCGGATCGCGCGGGTTCAGCCGCCGCGCCCGTTCGATCATCGCGCGTCCCGCAGCCGTGTGTCCGGCCATGATCTCGATCCAACCGCTCAAGGTCAGCGCCATCGCCGAGTTCGGGTTGATCACAAGCGAGCGGCGGAACAGCTCTCGTGCCGGGGCGATGTCCTCGGCCATGTTCCAGATCGCGAAGGCCGCCATCCACAGCACCTGCGCGTCACTGGGCGCATGCTCGCACGCCTGCCACGCCCGCGCCACGGCAGCCGTGCGATAGTTCTCGTCCGGCGCGCTCCAGCCCTGGAAGTGGCGCAGCGCCTGGCAATAGGCCCAAGCCGCCATCGCGGGTGCGCAGGCGGGATCGATCGCCAACGCCTGGTCCAGACAGACGATCGCCGCAGCGAGGCTGTCGGGCGTGAAGGCGTCACGCAGGCTGGCGGCGCGCAGCAGCAGGTCGTAGGCGTCGGGATGCAGCGGCGGCGTCGCCCGCCGCCGCTCGCCTTCCGCCAGTTCGAGCGTCGGTTCGATCGCGGCCACGATGCTTTCGGTGATGCGGTCCTGCAGCGCGAACACGTCGTCCAGCTGACCGTCGAAGCGCTCCGCCCATAGATGCGCGCCGGACGCCGCATCGATCAGCTGCCCGTTGATGCGCAGGCGGGACCCTGCGCGGCGCACGCTGCCTTCGAGAACGTAGCCGACGCCGAGCTCGCGTCCGACCGCCCGAATATCGACGGCCTTGCCCTTGTATATGAAGGAGGAGTTGCGGGCGATCACGGCGAGGCCGCTGCAGCGGGACAGCGCGGTGATGATGTCCTCGGCCATGCCATCGGCGAAATAGTCCTGCTCCGGATCGCCGCTCATGTTGGTGAACGGCAGCACGGCGATGGCGGGGCCGTCGAACGCGGGCGCGGCCGACACCGCCGGCGTCTGCACCGCTTCGGCCTGCTCACGGACCTCGCCGACGAAGCGGACACCCTTGCGAGGAATGGTGCGGATGAGGCGCTGCGCCTCGCCGCTGTCGCCGATCGCGCTCCGCGCCGCGCTGATGCGGCTCGCCAGCGTCGCCTCGGAGACGATGCGGCCGCCCCACACCTCGGCGAGGATGTCGTCTCGGCTGACAACGCGGTCCCGCGTCTTGATCAGGAACGCGAGCAGGTCGAACACCTGCGGTTCCATCGCGACCAGGCCGCCGCCGCGGCGCAGCTCGCGGCGGTCGGGATCGAGCACGAAATCGTCGAAGCAATATACCACATGCACCGTCCTGGCCGCCGGCTTCACCTTCGCGTCACGCGATCAGCAAAATCAAGCCGGCCTCAAGGAAAAATCAATGCCTCCTCCAAGCGCCGCGCGGGCGCAAGGCGCACAACAACGGCACATCGGAACCAGGAGCCTCCGCCATGCCGACCGTTCTTCGCCCCAGCCGCCGCTGCTTCCTCACCCTTGCCGGAACCGCCGTTGCGGCCCTTCAACTCGGCTCCAGCGCTGGGCAGGCGCAGGGCTTCAAGTCGGCGTCGAAGCTGCCGGAGATCCGCCCGGGGGCGGGGACGTCGCTCGGACCGATCAAGCAGGTCACGGCCGGCCAGGTCAGCATCGGCTATGTCGAGACAGGTCCAGCCGATGGGCCCGTAATCATCCTGCTGCACGGCTGGCCGTACGACATCCACAGCTTCGCCGACGTCGCGCCGGCGCTGGCCGCGTTCGGCCATCGCGTCATCATTCCGCATCTGCGCGGCTACGGCACGACGCGGCTGCTGTCGCCGTCCGCGTTGCGCAGCGGCCAGCCGGTCGCCGTCGCCGCCGACATCGTCGCGCTGATGGACGCGCTTGCGATCAGGATCGCAACCCTCGCCGGCTACGACTGGGGAGCGCGCACCGCCAACATCATCGCGGCGCTGTGGCCGGAGCGGTGCAAGGCGATGGTCTCGGTCAGCGGCTATCTGATCGGCAGCCAGCAGGCCGGCCGCATGCCGCTGCCGCCGGCCGCCGAGCTGCAATGGTGGTATCAGTTCTACTTCGCGACCGAGCGCGGCCGCGAGGGCTACGACAAGAACCGGCGCGACTTCGCCAGGCTGATCTGGCAGACGGCCTCGCCGAAATGGACGTTCGACGACGCCACGTTCGCGCGCAGCGCCGCCGCCTTCGATAATCCCGATCACGTCGACATCGTCGTGCACAATTATCGCTGGCGGCTCGGCCTCGCGCAGGGCGAGGCGAAATACGATGCGCTGGAGGCGAAGCTCGCGACCTTTCCTGACATCAGCGTCCCCACCATCACGATGGAGGGCGATGCCAACGGCGCGCCGCATCCGGCGCCAGAAGCCTATGCCAGGAAGTTCACCGGCCGCTACGAACACCGGCTGATCACTGGCGGCATCGGCCACAACCTGCCGCAGGAGGCGCCGCAGGCGTTTGCGCAGGCGGTGCTTGACGTGACGGCGAGCGCGTAGCGCCGACGATCTCAGGCGGGAGCGCGTTGCTTTTCTTGGCGTTGCAGCCACGTCTCGCGCCGCACGATCCATTGCTCGGAGCGGGTCTCGCCATTGTGGTGCGCGACCTCGATGAAGCCGACGAACTCGGCGCCCGTCTTCTGCTTGACCCGCCGTGACGCGATGTTGCTCGCGACGTTGCAGACGGTGAACTGATCGAGGCCGAGCGGACCGAAGGCGAAGTCGTTCACGGCGGCGACCGCCTCGCTCATCAGCCCGCGATTCCAATAGGGCTCGGCGAGCCAGAAGCCGCGATGGCCCTTCGTCGATTCCATGCGCGGCCGGAAGTGAATGTTGCCGATGGCCTCGCCGTCACCGTCGCGCAGCGCCAGCACCCATTGATACAGCTCCTCGCCGGCCGCGATCCTGTCGAGCTGCAGCCTCACGAAGGTCTCGGCGCCGTCGGGAGGATAGGGCCACGGAACGACGGCTGCGAGGTTGCGGATGACGTTCCAGTTGTCGAACCCACGCTGGATCGCCGGCGCATCGGCGAGCGACAGCGGCCGCAGGATCAGACGGGCGGTCTGCAACGTGGGCGAGAGCATGACGCCATGTTGTCGTTTACCAAGCTCGTCCGCAAGCCGGGGTTGCTCCGCCGCCCGACCCGCATGTCACTGATAATGCGCATCGGGCGTCGCCATTAAGGTTGCCAGGAACTTTCACGCCCGTGCTGGAGCCCGATACTTCCACAACGTTGCATTGCAGTGCATGAATTCGGGCACACGCAACCTGCGCGACTGCAGCGTGCGTACAACCGTCGCAGGAAACTGTGCCGGCTCGGGCTCAGGGTTGCGCCCGAACGTCAACCATTCGTCTGCCGCGAGATCATCACGCAGATCTTGGGCGGGCGCGATTCGGGGTGTCGTGGACATGAAGCGCAAAGCGGCGGATCGTCAGTTACGTCGTCTGCAGGCGGAGCAGAGCTTCGATCCACGCACATGGCGCGATCGGCAGCTCGGCCGTGCCGTTCCGTTCTACGGCTCGGAGCTGTTCCAGCTCGGCTGCCCGCCGCTGGCGTCGTTCATCGCCGCGTTCCTCGGCTGTCTGATGACCCTGCATCTGAGTGCAACCGGGCTGTCGCCGCTGATTGCCTCGGCCGCGGCGGCTTTGCTGCTGTGCGCCTCGCTGATCCTGACACGGACCGCGGATCTGGTGCCGAGCACGTTCTTCTCGTCGGCCTATGGCGGCAGCTTCGTCGGCATGACTCCGGTGGCGCTGTTGAACGCAAGCGTCATTCGCGCCGGCCTGCCGCTCGACGCCGCCTTCGTGCTGCTCTCGCTGTTCTGTGGACTGGCGTTCTGTCTGGGCTGTGCGCTCGACATGTGGCTGCGTGGCGGGCTCGCGCGCGGCTATGGCGGACGACTGGGCGCGCTGGCGGCGGTCGCTTCGTTCCTGTTCGTCGGTCTCGCGCCGCTGCTCGGCACCGAGGGCGAGCTGTTTCCGATCGCGCGCCGCGGCGTGCTGGAGCAGGGGCTCGGCAGCACCGCGCTCACCTTCGCGTTGTGCGCGGTCGGCATGCTGGCGACGATGGCCGCCTTGCGCTGGGCGCCCGTGGCAGGGTCGCGCCGCGCGGTACGCATCTTCGTTGCGGCGTCGGTGGCCTTTGCCGGCCTCGTGGTGTTGCAGCTTCTGCCCAGCGGGGCCCCTGATCTCGACGCCTATTCTGCCGGCTGCTTCGTCGGCATGTCGTCGTCGCGGCGGCTGCGCAGCCTGCCGCAGGCGATGGCTGCGGCGGTGCTGCTGACGGGCCTGTTGATCCTCACCGGTCCCATCCTGCCGAGCGTCGGCGGCAGCCTCGGATACATCGCCTTCGTCTCGGTCATCTTCGTGGATGCTGCGGTTCGTCTGTTCGTCGAGGCAGGGGAATCGCCGTGGCAGACCGTCCTCGCCTGGACGCGGGGACTCGTCGCCACACTCGCCATTTTCGCGGTGCTGCTCGCCAGCGAGCTGATGTTTCAGCCGCCGGTGGCGGAGCCCAACGGTCCGTTCGTGAACGCGGACAAAGCCGCCGCGCCGGTGCGGACCACGATGCCCTTACACGACGAGGATCGGCGCGATGGCGCGGCGTTCGGCGAGCCGGCCTCGGCCGCTGACACAGCGCCGGATCTGCCGCTTCAGATCCTGAATCCGGAGGGCGCCAATCCGCTCGCCCTGCGGCCCTCGAGTGAGCCGGCCCAGGAGTCCGCGTCGCCCGCGTCTGCAGAGCCGTCCCGGCGGATCGGTCGCGATGGTCGGCCGGCGGGCGTCCTGGCTGCGCGGCTGAAGCGCCAACAGACACGGGTGGTGCCGCACGCGACGACCCGACAGCACGTCATGGCCCGCCATGAGGTGCAGCAGCCCGTGCCGGAGTGGCGACCTGATCCGTCGACGTTGGCGGGCCCCTGACGGGCCGCGAGCATTTTTGCGGCCATAACCCGACTCGGCCATACCTCCGCACGCGTTTTGCCATGTTTTCACTGCATCGTGCACACAGCGGTGCTTAGCGGATGATGCAGGCCCGTCCGGCTCTTGTCTTCTGCTCGTACGTCAGGACGCAAACGACGTGGGATCTTTCGCCCGCATCGCGGCTGTCGTTCGGCGTCAGGAGGAGGTGAGGGCCGAGCCGATCCACATTTGGGGGCGGTTCGCAGATGCAGCAGGCCTTTGATGGTGCGCCATACCGGACGGGCCTGCCGGTCCTGTTCCAGCCGCGTCCTCAGCCGCGGCGTTCTGATCTCCCTGTTGCGCTTGTCGTGGCCTTCGCCGGCGCCTTTCTCGGTTGTCTTGCCACGCTGCATCTGAACGCGCTGGGCCTGTCGCCCGCGCTCGCCTCGGCGGCGGTGACGGTCGTGCTGTGCGCAGGCCTGGTCGTCGCGTCTCCGGACAACCTCGCCGCGACCACGTTTTCGTCCTCGGTCTATGGCGGCAGCTTCAGCGGCATGACTCCGATCGGACAGCTCAGCGAAAGCGTCGCTCGTACCGGATTGCCACAGGAGGCATCGCTCTATCTGCTGTCGATATCCTGCGGCCTGCTGTTCTGCATCTTCACTGCGATCGAAACCCGGCGGCGCGTCGTGCTGTTGCAGGGCTATGGTGGTCGGCTCGGCGTGTTGGCTGCGATCGGATCGCTGCTATTCGTCACGCTCGGGCCGTGGCTCGCCGGACAAGGCGGATCGCTCCGTCTGGGGCATCTGAATCAATTCGACCAGGAGCTCGGTGGCTCGCTCGCGATCCTTGCGGCCTGTCTCGCCGGGACGTTCCTGACCATGGTCATGCAACGGCTTCCGCACGTCGCAGAGTCGGGGCGGGCAGCCCGCACCTTCGTCTCGGCCACGCTGGCGTTTGCCGGAATGGCGGTCATGCGAGGGCTCTGGTCCGACGAACGCTGTCTCGTCGATGCCTATTATGCCGGATGTTTTCTCGGGATGTCTTCGCCGCAGCGGCTGTCAGGCCGGTTGCAGCCGATCGTGGCCGCGCTGACGCTCACCGTGGTTCTGGTCCAGGCTTCGACGGTTCTGCCCCTGGTCGGCGGCAGCCTCGGCCTTGCGGCGTTCATTGCGGTGGCCGGCGTCGACCTGGCTTGGCGGACGGGTGGCGCGATGTCCGTTCCCCCATCCACGAAGCTCGCGCTTGGCCGAAGCCTGGCCGTCGCCGTGACGGCGGCGGGGTTTCTGCTGCCGAGCCATGTTTCTCACGGGCTGGCCGACGAGACGGCCGGCGTGGTCCTGTACGAGCCGGATCCGGCCGACACTCCTTCTGCTGCGGTCCAACCTGAAAGGCAGATCGTGGACGCCGTTCCGGACGCAGGCTCGCCGGCGCCGGTCGGGCCTGCCGTGGACCTCGATCCGGCCCCCGCCGCCGTCACCAAGGCCGAGGTCATTGCGATTGACGCCGCGCCCCTCGCAGTCGCTGCTCCCGCGGTCGGCGAGGCCCCGGCACCGCCGGTGCGCGCAGAACAGACTCGGACCCGGCGGACGAGTCGCACCGTGCCAGGCTATTCGCTGCCGCCTCGGACGGATTCGGGACCCTGGGGCATCATCCGCAGCGGCGATCCCGGGCGGACCGGCGCGGCTGATGCCCGTCCGGTTCGCGCGAAACCCGCCGCTGTCCGTGCCGTCGTCCCGACATCGGCGGCGCCGCGCGCCCAGCTTCAGAACGCACCGAAGAAGCCGGCGCGGGCGGCCGCGACGGTCTCCCCCGATTGAGCCATTCCTGAAATTGGCGTCAGCCGAACTTGCGCCGCGCGTCGAGCGCGAGCCCGATGCCGACGCTGCCGAGCAGGTCGGTCTCGGCGATGCGCGCCGCCGGAAACAGCGCCAGGATGGCCTGACGCAGCGCCGGCACCATGCTCGAGCCGCCGGTGAGGAAGATGGTGTTGATGGCAGCAGCCTCGACGCCGGCATCGTCGAGCAGCTTCGTCACCGTGCCGACGACGCGCTCGACGGAATCGGCGATGGCGCGGTCGAAATCCTTGCGCGTGAACTTGATGCGCGCCCAGTCGTCCTTCTCCGACAGCACCGAGGTCAGCGACTTCGCCGCGGTCAGCGCGATCTTGGCCTGCTCGACGCCGATCGCGAGCGTATGGCCGCGATGCTCCTCCACCACCTTGATGAAGCGGTCGACCAGATCGCGCCGCTCGGCCTCGTAGCGGATCTGGCGCAGCTCGCCGATCACGCCTCCCTTGTAGAGCTGGTTGATGCGGTGCCAAGTGGCGAGCTCGTGGTAGTACAGCGTCGGCAAATTGCGCTTGCCGTCGGCGGTCAGGCTGCCATAGCCGAGATGCGGCATCACGCTCTTCAGACTGAGCAGCCGGTCGAAATCGGTGCCGCCGATATGGATGCCGCCATTGGCGAGGATGTCGTCCTCGCGATGCGCCTTGCTGCGCCGCTCAGGCGAGACGCGCACGATCGAGAAATCCGAGGTGCCGCCGCCGATGTCGACGATCAGCACCAGCTCTTCGTGCGCGACCTGCTGCTCGTAGTCGAGCGCGGCGGCGATCGGCTCATATTGGAACGCGATGTGTTTGAAACCCTGGTCGCGCGCGATTCCCTCCAGCGAGCTCTGCGCTTCCGCGTCGGCCGCATCATCCTTGTCGACGAAGCGGACGGGACGGCCGAGCACGACCTGGTTGATCTCCCTGCCGAGCCTCTTCTCGATCTGCGTCTTCAGATGCGCGAAGAAGAAGCCGAGGATGCCGGCAAACGGCACCGCCTTCTGCCGGATATAGGTCTTCTCGTGAATCAGCGCGGTGCCGAGGATGCTCTTCAGCGCGCGCATGAAGCGGCCGTCGTGGCCGGTCAGATAGCGCTCGATCGCGTTGCGCCCGAACTGGATGCCGTGATCCTCGAAATCGAAGAACATCGCGCTCGGCAAGGTCCGCTGCTCGCCCTCCAGGGGGATGAGCTGGGCTGAGGCATGATCGCTGAGGCCGACGGTGGTGTTCGAAGTGCCGAAGTCGATGCCACAATGGGCCGCTGCCGCCATGCTCGTCTCGTTTCCGTCCGGGGGGCGGTCCGCTTAGCCGTTCGGCGGCGCGATGTCATCCGCCAATATGCGGAGCGGCGCGCATGGCGGTCGTCTGGCGGAGAGATGACTGTGCATCCCTGCCTGTCGAAGGTGCAGTCGGGGGCTCTCACGCCCCCGGCTGTCCGGTGATCATCCCGCCGGCCTGAACGCCGGTCCCTCGAAGCGCAGCCCGGCTGCGCCACGTTCGACGCTGTCATGCGCCGCGTGGATGAGGCGCGCCTCGCCGGCGTCCGCCAGGCGCGCGCGGCCGTCCAGCAGTGCAGCGAGACGCGCGAGCGCCAGCGCCTTGTTGCGATGCTGCGAGCGGCCGTCGCGCGCGATCGCGACCAGCCCCGTCGGCACGTGAACCGCGCGCACCGCGCTCTCGGTCTTGTTCTGGTGCTGGCCGCCGGGCCCGCCGGCACGAAAGCTTTCGAACCGGACGTCGGTGGCCGCCAACGCCGCCAGCCGCTCCGACAGGGGCAGATCGGCGATGCCGACGAACCAGTTCTTGCGGCCGTGATGCGGCCGCAGCGGACTGCGGCACACCCAGAGCAGCGAGCCCTGCGTCCAGCGCCGCGCGAGGTCAGACGCCGCCGGCCCGTCCAGCACGACGATCGCGCTGGCCGGCCCATGCCGGTCGGTCTGCTCTCGCGCGATCGCGCATGCGCAGTCCGCCGCCTCGGCCTCGTTGGCGAGCCGCTGAAGCGCATGCGCCACCGCGAGCCGGCATTCGGCGGGACCGCGCCCCGCCGTGAGGAGCAGCCGTCTCATCGACGGTCCTCCTTGCGCGGCCGCTCGACGGCGATCTTCTTCACCGTCACCAGCGGGCGGAAGCTGGCGACGACGCGCGCGAGCCCGAATGCTTCGAGATCGGCGATCACGCCGGCGATCGGCTTGTAGGCCTCCGGTGCCTCCTCGGCGAGCAGCGCGCGGTCCTCGCAGATCACGCGGCCGCCGAACGGATTGCGCGCGAGACGCTCGCGATCCGATCGCGTGGCGCCGACACGGCCGATCATCGATGACCGGTCGAACTTGCGACCGGCGCCATGGGCGATCGACCACAACGCCTCGTTTGGCGCTGACGCGAGCGGCGCGACCAGATAGGATAGCGCGCCGCGCGAGCCCGGCACGACGACGGGCCCCTGGTCGGACGGCGCCGCGCCTTTCCGGTGCAGCACGCCGTCTGCGCGGTGCTCGATGCAATTGTGCGAGCACGCGCAGACCGGATCGGCCTCACAGCGCAAGGCCGTCGCGGCCCGCTGCGCGATGATCTGCCGGTTCAGCGACGCCCAGCGCAGCGCGTGGTCATGCGCGGCCAGATAGGCCTGACCGGCTTCGCTGTCGGGGGCGAGCGGCTTCAGCCCGTCCGCGACGTGCCGTTCGAGCAGCGCGTGGCCGAGGCCGCGCGAGCCCGAATGCACCAGCAGATGCGCGCGGTCGCGATCGATGCCGCAGCACGGATCGAACACCTCCTCGACCGCCTGCAGCTCGCAGAAATGATTGCCGCCGCCGATCGTGCCGAGCGAGGCATCGAAGTCGGACGGTGCCAGCTCACATCTCGCGAGCTCGCTTGCGATGTCGCCGTCATAGGGTGTGGCGACGTCGCGCAGCCGGTCGGCCGCCTTGTCGACGCGGATGCGGCGCGACGCGAGGTCGAGCGCGAACAGCGCCATGCCGCAGCCCGCGTCGGAGCCGACGAAGGCCGGGTGGATATGGTCGGCGAGAATGGCGCAGCCGACCGGGCCGAACTTGCCGGGATGCAGGTCCGGCATGCCGGCGACGGCACGCACGCCGGAGATGGCAGCCACCGTTTCGAGCTGGCGCACGGCGGCGCCCTCGATCCAGGAGCTGGACGAGTAGTAACCGTGAATCGGCGCACGGCCGTCCACGCGATGGGAATTGCCCATGGGAGTACCTTGGAGACAGACAGGGAGATATGGTCAGGGATGATCAGCGCGCGCGAAGGCGCACGCAGGCCGCTCCACACCTCGCCTCACGCGAGGATCAGGCCCGGCGGCTCCTGGCGGAGCAACGGATGATCGCAGTCATCGTCTTTCTCCAATCGGCGGAGCGGAATGCTCGACGCCGGTGGCGTACTAATCACATCGTTCGTGGTTTGACAATGCGTCTGATGAGTTGATCTGCTGGCTGTGGCGGACGCGACACGGCAACCGCCGCAGCGATCAGAACAACGTCAGGAAATCGATGCGTCGACGATGACCTTGTCGAAGGACGGTGGCGGATCGATTACCGGGAGCACCCCATGCGACGGAAGCGCTGCGACCTGAGCGACATGTCCGCCACGCAGCCGATGATGCCGAGCCGGCGTACCCGAACGATCGTATCAGTCATGGTTCAAAGTCTCCCATGCTGCCGTCGGTCAAGCTCATATAAGGCGTGCCCCCAGCTGCTGCGCCTCCCAGCCTTCAAGGAATTCACGCTGCTGCGTGATCCAGCGGACCGGCTCGCTGCCCCACTCGCGCGAGCGGCTGGCCTGTTCGCCCATCAGCCAGATGTGCCTGACGATCACGAAGGCATGCGCGGCCTCGAAATCCGCCGCCGAGATCGGGCGGACCGATCGATAGCCGTCGACGAAAGCATGCCACGCCGCGTGAAAGCGCCGACCGAACGACAGCTTGGCCCACAGGAACACAGCCAGGTCATAGGCCAGATAGCCGCGGCCGCTATCGTCGAAATCGAAGAAGACGGCCTCGCCAGCGGCGCCGATACGCGCATTGAAGCCATGGCAGTCGCCGTGACAATGCGTCCACGCCAGGCCTTGCATCGCCTCGATTCCGGCGGCTGTTCGCGCACAGACCTCCTGAAGAAAGCCGCCGTCGTCGGATCCGATGGTGCGACAGAGATTCTCAACGCGCGCGAGCGGCCGGTGCAACAGATGGTCGAGGTCCAGCCGGTAGAGCGGCGCTTCCGGCTGATAAGACATCGCCGCATCGTGGACTCTCGCAAGCGTGACGCCGTTGGCGTGAGCATCGGATTGCGAGGCGACGTCCGGCATTCGTCCATCGATTGCGGGAAACAGCACGCCTTCCCGTCGGCCTTCCGCCGCCTCGCCGCGCACGAACAGGTTGCCGTCGCGCGCCGGAACGGCCGCGGCTACGGGCACGCCGCAGCGCGCCAGATGCGCGAGAAAGTCGGTTTCGGTGCGGACATCGGCCGCGCCTCGGGCGCGGTGATGCGACAGCCGAAAGGCGTAGCGGTCGCCGCTCGCGGTCGTGACAAGATAGACGTCGTTGAAACCGCGATTCACCATTCGGCACGCGAGCGGCTCTGATAGCACGTAGTGATGGGCCACGAAGCGTCCGATGCTCTCGGCGCTGGTTGTCGTGTAGAGCGGCTCGAATTCGGGCACAGTGCCTGTTCCGGAATGATGCGATGTTGTGGCATCCTAAGCCGCTGCGGCTCGCGGTGGAAGGCGGCGAACGCGCGTGTGATGGAGTCGCTCAGGCGTATTCAGGTCGTGCGGGGCTGCCCGCCGGCCAAATCAGTCAATGTTTCGCGCGCAATCGGCCGACATTGTCCAGAGCCTCGACGAAAAAGATTCTTGTTTCTTGTTTTCGGAATTTGTGGTCATCTATCGCCATCCCGCCTCATGCAGAGGGGCGTACGCGTCGTCACGATACGCTGGGGTGGGGAGTGGTGGCCGTTGCGATGTCGGGCGCGTTCGCGCGCAGACGACTGACGCCGTGACGGACGGTCAAGCCGTGTGGTCCTGGCGCCCCGACGCTGGCGTCAAGTCTGCTGCGACATGACGTGTCGTGCGGATGACGGGGGCAAACAAGCCGGTCCCCGGGGAGAGCGCGGAGCAGCCGTGAAAACCATCGCGCGGGGAAGGCCGGGTCGATCCGGCTGTACCTGTGGTTCCTGCCCCGTGCATTTTCTCCGCACGGGGGCCACGGGCCTCAGCCGAGGCTCGGTCTTCCCTGCACCCTCTCGATTGCAGAGAGGGAGTTCTATCAGCACGGCTCGGGCGGATTGCGCCGCGAGAGCGCAGACGCGTGTCTCGGCAGACGCATGTAGCACGAACGCGACTGGGCGCCGGTGCGTCGGCGACCCGCGTTGCGCTGACAGGCGGTCGAATGCTGCAGCCCAGCGGATCTCGCGCAGGTCCCGGTTGACCGAGATCAACAGGGCTCGCGCTTGCTCCCTTAAGCCCCTACAACTCTGTTGTTCGTCGTGATCAGGAATGGAATTCGTGGTGCCGCAAGATCCAATCGTGCCTGCGTCCGGCTTGCGGCGTCGGCTCGGACTGCCGTTGCTCGTGCTCTACGGTACGGGCGTGACCGTCGGAGCCGGCATCTACGTCCTGATCGGCGCGGTCGCCGGCCATGCGGGCATCCATTCCTCCTGGGCGTTTGCGCTGGCGGCGTTCGTAATGACGTTCACCGCCGCCTCCTATGCCGAGCTTGCGACCCGCTATCCCGTGAGCGCCGGCGAGGCCGCCTATGTCCGCGCGGCCTTCAAGTCGCGGCTGTTGTCGACCGCGGTCGGCACGCTGCGGCTCGCCACCGGCATCATTGCCGCGGCCGCGGTGACGCTCGGCGGTGCCGGCTACATCCGGCAGCTCATCGACCTGCCGACGCCGTTGATCGCGATGGCGATCGTGGTCGCGCTCGGCATGGTGGCGTCCTGGGGCATTCTCGAATCGGTGATGCTCGCCGGACTGCTGACCCTGATCGAGACCGGCGGCCTGCTGTGGATCATCGTCTCGGCCGTCCACTCCGGCGTCGCGTTCGGCCCGGCCTTGCTGATCCCGCCGCCGCTCGAGCTCGGCGTTCTCTCCGGCATTACCTTCGCCGGCCTGCTGGCGTTCTTCGCCTTCGTCGGCTTCGAGGACCTCGCCAACGTCGTGGAAGAGGCCAAGCGCCCGCAGCGCAACATTCCGTGGGCGATGGCGCTGACGCTGCTGATCACCTCCGCGCTCTATGTGCTGATTGCCGCGATCGCGGTGACCGCCGTGCCGCCGGGCGTGCTGTCGGCCTCGCCGGCGCCGCTCAGCCTGGTGTTCAATGCCGTCGCCGGCATCAGTCCGGCCACCTTCAATGCGATCGCGATCGTGTCCACGCTCAACACCATTCTCGCCCAGATGACGATGACGGCCCGCGTCGTCTACGGCATGGCGGGGCAGGGCGACCTGCCGCGCATCGCCGGCCGGGTCGATCCCCGCACCGGAACGCCGCTGATCGCAACCGGCCTCGTCATGCTGGCGGTCGCGATCCTGGCGCTGGCCTTCCCGCTCGAGCGGCTGGCCGAGGGCACCTCGCTCGCGACGCTGACGATCTTTGCCATCGTCAACCTGTGCCTGCTGCGGATTCGCATCCGGCGCATCGGGTCGGATGCTCCCCATGTCAGGGTGCCGCTATGGATTCCCGCACTCGGTCTCATCACATGTCTGCTGATGATCGTCAGCGCATTCGTCGCGCCGTGAACAGGTGTGATTCAGGACGATGGCGATGCCGGATGTCATGAGCCTCAGTCCCGAGATCGTCGCGATCGTGGTCGCACTCGGCATCGGATTGCTGATCGGTCTCGAGCGCGAGCGCCGCAAGGGCGAGGGACCCGCTCGCTCGCCCGCGGGGTTGCGCACCTTTGCGGTGGCGTCGCTGGCCGGCGCGATCGGCATGCTGATCGGCGGCAAGCTGCTGCTGGCCGTCGTCACCGCTGGAATCATGGTCCTGACGGCGATCGCCTATTGGCGCTCGCGCAGCGACGATCCGGGACTGACCTCGGAGGCGGCGCTGATCCTGACCGTCCTGCTCGGCGGCCTCGCCACCGAGCGTCCCGCGCTGGCGGCCGGCGTCGCCGTCGTGCTGGCGGTGCTGCTCGCGGCGCGGCCGATGCTGCACGATTTCGTCCGTTCGGTGCTCAGCGAGAGCGAGCTCAAGGACGGCCTGATCTTTGCCGCGGCGACGCTGGTCGTGCTGCCCCTGCTTCCGGATCAGCCGATCGGTCCGTTCGGGGCGCTCAACCTGCGCGGCATCTGGACGCTCGTGGTGCTGATGATGGCCATCGGCGCCGCCGGGCATATCTCGATGCGTCTGCTCGGCGCCCGCGGCGGGCTCGCGGTGTCCGGCTTCGCCTCGGGCTTCGTCTCCAGCACCGCCACGATCGGCGCGATGGGCGCGCGGGCGCGCAAGGCTCCGGAACTTGGCGGTGCCGCCGCCGCGGGCGCGGCATTGTCGACGGTGGCGACCATCGCCCAGCTCGCCGCGGTGCTGGCCGTCACCAGCCTGCCGGCATTGCACGCGCTGCTGATTCCGCTGCTCTGTGCCGGCGCGGCGGCGGCGATCTACGGTGGGATCTTCACGATCGTCGGGCTGCGCCAGAGCGGCGCCGCCGACCTGCCGACGGGGCGCGCCTTCAGCCTGCCGGGCGCGCTGCTGCTGGCGCTGACGATCTCGGCGGTGCTGGTGCTCTCGGCCGCGTTGCGCGAGGCGTTCGGCGAAGCCGGCCTGGTGGCGAGCGCCGCCGTCGCCGGCCTGGTCGATACCCATGCGCCGGCGGTGGCCGCGGCCACGCTCGCCGCGTCGGGCAAGATCGGCGCCGCCGATGCCGTGGCGCCGGTGCTGGCGGCGCTGTCGGCGAACACGATCAGCAAGATCGTGGTGGCGTGGACCAGCGGCGGATCGTCCTTCGCCCTTCGCCTCGTTCCCGGACTCATCCTCGTGATTGCCGCCGCATGGGCCGGCGCCTTCGGTCCGGGCCTTGCGCAGATGCTGGTCCTTCCGTGAGCGCGCCGCGCCTACGCGCTGCGCGGCAAGGGCTCGACCGCGGCAGCAGCACCGCTGCGATGCTGGACGAGCCACGCGATCGCGTCGTCCTCCTTCATCGGCTTGCCATACAGCCAGCCCTGTCCGTAGGAGCAGCCGAGCATGCGAAGGCACTCGGCATCCTGTTCGCTCTCGACGCCCTCGGCGATCATGCGGTGGCCGAGCGGCAGCGCCACCGCGGTGATCGCGGCGACGAGCTGCTGGTCCCGTCGGTTGCCGGCGATGCCGTGGATGAAGGAGCGGTCGATCTTGATGGTGTCGATCTCGACCGCCATCAGGTTGGCGATCGAGGAATGGCCGACGCCGAAATCGTCGATCGCAAGACCGAAGCCATATTGGTCGATCAGCTTCAATTCGTCGGCGCAGCGCCTGGGATCGAACATCGCCTCTTCGGTCACCTCGATCTCGATCCGGTGCGGATCGACGCCGTAGCGCTCGGAGACGGTCTTCAGGGTCTGCGCCGGCGAGTGAAGCGGGAATTCGCGCGGCGAGACGTTGATCGACACCCGGATGCCGTGCGCCTTCTTGCGGTCGAGCGCGCGCAGGAACGCGCAGACGCGCTCGCCCACGAACTCCGTGAGCTGGCCCGACAGGCGCAACCGGATCGCCGCGGACACGATGTCCGGCGGCGGGATCAATCCGGCGCTCGGATGCTTCCAGCGCAGCAGCGCCTCGAAGCCGATGACCTCCTGGGTCGCCATCGCCACCTGAGGCTGGAATTCGACGTGGAGCTCACGGCGGGCCAGCGCCGCCGGCAGCTCGGCGTCGAGCCGGCGCTGCAGTGTCAGCTCGGACTGCATCTTGGCGTCGAACACGCGCATGCAGGCGCGGCCGTCGTCCTTGGCGCGGTAGAGCGCGACGTCGGCGCGGGCGGAGAGCTCTTCCAGATCGATCGGGCCTTCCGCTTGCGTCGCGATGCCGATCGAGCAGCTGACGGGCAGCAACTGGCCCGCGATCGCGAGCGGCTGCGCGAGGGCGGCCATCAGCCATTCGGCAAGTGCGACGGATCGGCTCGCCACATCGTCGCCCTGCATGACGACGACGAACTCGTCGCCGCCCAGGCGGACCGGCAGATCCTCGCCGCGGCAGGCGGATTGCAGCAGCGCGGCGATGGCCTGAATGACACGGTCGCCGGCATCGTGGCCGCGCGCGTCGTTGATGGTCTTGAAGTTGTCGACGTCGATCAGGAGGAATGCGACCCCGCGTCCGGAACGGCACGCCGCGGCGGCCACGGTGCGGAAGTGACTGCGATTGGCGAGCCCGGTGAGCGAGTCCGTGCGAACCAGACGCTCCAGGGCGTGATTGGCCTCGGCCACCGACTCCGCGAGAACCGTCGCCTCGATGGCGGTATTCTGGCTCGCGATGAAGTTGCGCTCGCCGAGCCGCGAGGCGCGGAACAGCATGAAGGTCAGGAACGCGACGTCGGCCGCGACGACGTAGTCGACGTCGCTGCCCGAGATCAGCATCCGCAGCACGGTCGCGCCCATCAGTGGCGCGCCGAAGGCGATCGCCATCGGCGAATAAGCGAGACTCTGGATGATGGCGCCGGTGGTGGTGCCGGCCATGATGAAGACGACGTCGTTGACGTTGTGCGCGCGGGAGAAGGCCGGCAGCGCGATCGGGACGATCGCCCACAGCACGCCGCTGGCGAAGGCCATGATGGTGAGATTGCGCAGCACGCGCTGTGCATCGCGCTCGATCCGTCCGGATGCCTTCAGGTACGACACCCATCCGGCGCGGAATGCGGCGAAAACGATGGCGGCGCCCAGCCAGCCGAAGATGAGGGTGCCGCCCTCCCTGAGATACAGCAGCAGCGCCAGCGAGGTTGCGATCGCCACGTTGGCAAACAGGGTCAGGGAAATGTTCTGCAGCGAGCTCGCCGCCTGGGCTTTCGCGAGCGCCGCCGCCTTGCACTCGGGGATTGCGGTCTGCATGCGCGGAACGGACAGCCTGCTCGAACAATGACGGAAGCGGGCAGCCATGATGGGGCCCACGCGGCAACGCGCGATCATGCTGAACAGGGGCCTAAGGCGGGGTTAATCCAGTCCATTATACCGCCGGACGGCCGCGCCATTCGGCCAGCGGATCGGGCGGCGGGGCATGCGCGGGCAACAGCCAAAGCGTCGCCGCGCCCAGGGCGACGGCCGCACCAGCTCCGACGACGTGCCGATCTGCTACGGATCGAGCTCGGTGTCCCAATAGAGATAGTCGAGCCAGCTATCATGCAGGTAGTTCGGCGGGAACAGCCGGCCGTTGCGATGGAGCTGGTGGACGGTCGGCGCATAGGGCGCCTGCTTGGGGAACATCTTGGCCTGCTGCGGCGTCAGATTGCCCTTGCGCAGATTGCAGGGCGAGCAGGCGGCGACGACGTTCTCCCAGGTGGTCTGGCCGCCCTTGCTGCGGGGAATGACGTGATCGAAGGTCAGGTCGTCGCCGGAGTGGCAGTACTGGCAGGCGAAACGGTCGCGGAGGAAGACGTTGAAGCGGGTGAAGGCCGGATGCGTCGACGGCTTCACGAAGGATTTCAGCGAAACCACGCTGGGCAGCTGGATCTCGAAGGATGGACTTCGGATCGCGCGGTCGTAGTACTCGACGATATTGACGCGATCGAGGAACACCGCCTTGATCGCGTCCTGCCACGACCAGAGAGACAGCGGGTAATAACTCAGCGGCCGGAAGTCCGCGTTCAGCACCAACACCGGCCAACCGCCTTGCGAGACATGTGCGTTCAAGTAACGCTCCTGGCCTCCATAACGGCTGCGAAGCAGCATGCCCTGACATACTACATGCAGCGTGACGGGATTGTGAAGCCCCAAGAATGGCTTGACACATGGTTTGACCTGGCTTCTCCCGCCTTTCGAGCTGCGGTCAAAGCGCGTCAGAACCGTGGCAGAGCGCTCAGCCGCTGCACTGCAAATCAGTTGCATGTCCTCGGCCGGGGCCAGCATCCGCTGGTGGCCAAGGTCAGCCAGGGACGCGCTCCAGCTTCTGCAGACAGCGATGGATCCTGACCTCGTCCGGCATCGGCCGGTCCGGAAAGCTCGTGCTCCAATTGGTGACGCCGACCTCGCCGACATAGATGTCGCCGCGGCTGTCGATCGCGAGGCCGTGCGGCGCCAGGAAACGCCCGGTTTCCAGGCCCGGGCCATGCTCGCCGCCGAGCCGGGCGATGCGCCGGCCGGTGGCGTCGGTGATGGTCAGCCGCGGTCCGAGGTTGGGAACGTTGAGGTTGACCGGCATGCCCGGACCGAGCTCGCCGATGATGAAGGTCTTGCGCCCGGCGCCGCAGGCGCACAGCGCGCAGGGCCGATGCAGATTGTTCCACTGCGTCTCGTAGCGGCCGTCGCCGTCGAAGATCTGGATGCGGTGGTTCTCGCGGTCCGCGACATAGACGAAGCCGTCGGCATCGGTCGCAATGTTGTGAACGATGTTGAACTGGCCGGAATCGGAGCCGGGCTCGCCCCAACTGCGGATTAGCCGGCCGTCGGGTGTGTATTTGTGGACCCGTGCATTGCCGTAGCCGTCGGACACGTAGATCTCGCCGGATGGCGACAGCGCGGTGTGGGTGCAGCGGTTGAATGGTTCGCCGCTCATGAAGGGCGTCGGACGCTCCTGCAGGCCGATCGTCAGCAGCACCTTGCCCTCGGGCGTGCATTTGCGCACGGTGTGGTCGCCGTCGTCGGTGCAGTAGAGATTATCGTCCGCGTCGATCGACAGGCCGTGGGCGCGGCTGAACAGCCCCTCGCCAAAACTCCTGATGAAATTGCCGTCGCGGTCGAACACGATCATCGGATGGGCGCCGCGATTGAAGGCGTAGACGCGGTCCTTGCTGTCGACGGCAACCGAGGCGACGTCGGTCAGCGCCCAGCCGTCGGGCAGCCTGGCCCAGCCCTTGACGACGCGATAGCTGTGCTCGCCGGAGCCGAGAGTGATGGACATGAAGCAGCCTCCGGGAATTCGCCTGATCTGAGCTGCCGCAAGGCTACACGCGACCGGCACCCGGCGGAAAGCGCCTCATGCCGTCATTGTCAGCATGTGCCCCTGATCTGGCGGAATGCGTCCTTGCAGCGTGTCGAGATAGATCCGCTGCACCGCGTCGGGACCGCGTCCATCTACGATCGTCAGCCAGCCGTCGAGCCGCGGCGCAAAGTCCTGCCACGCCGCGCCGAGCCGCTTTTCGATGCCGCCGGGTCCCCATTCCCTGGCGCGCTTCCTGATCTGGTCGGGCGCGAAGAACCAGGTGGGCCGGGCACCGGGAAGCGCGTCTGCGTCGTCGATGACGTCCTGATGCGTCAGGCCGATGCGGCCGGAATAGACCAGGTTGTCGCCGTAGCGTCGATGCAGCGCGGCGCGCAGACTGGCATTGCCGGCCATGTCGACGAAGGCCGCGCTCGTCCCCGCGTCGAGCATGTCGATCGCATCGTAGGTCACCACCTCGTCATAGCAGCCGAGCGAGCGGACGAAGGTTGCATTCGATGGGGAGGTCAGCCCGATCACGCGGATGCCCTTGCGCTGGGTATGCAGCAGGTGGGCGAGTCCGAACGCGGTCTTGCTCGAGGCCGAGGACAGGATCACGGTGGTTGCGCCGAAATGGGCATGTTCGGCGAGGAAGTCGTCGACCAGGAACGACAGCATGAACAGCGGGCGCAACAGCGCCTGGTAGTCGCCTTGCCGTCCGGCAAAGGCGGGATCGTCGCCCACCCGTGCATAGGCGTTGTAGACCGGCGCGACGCCCTGGCGGTGTGCGGCCGCGTCGCGCAGGCCGCGCTTGCCGACGTCGGCGGCCTCGATCACGAGATGCGTCGCCATCGGAAAGTAGCCGAACAGGCGCTCGCCTTTGGCGACGGCAGGATGGCGGGACGCCACCACGTCGCCGAAGCCCCACACGGGAATGATGCCGAAGCCGCCGGGCGCTGGAAACAGTTGCCAATACTTCAACTGCTCGCCGAGCAGCGCGTAGGTGATGTTGTTGGCGGTGAAGGCGAAGCGGTCGACCTTCACCAGCAGCGCCTGGGCGGCAAGCGCGTCGCCATCGGGAAGCTCGGTGACGATGGTCCTGCACTGCTGCAGGTCGCTGCGCGCGACGATGAAATCGGACGATTGCATGCTGAAGACCTCGGCCCGTCGTTGCTGTGCGTCGTGGTGCGATCCTGGCCGACATCGATGACCGTTTTGCAACCCCAACTTTGTTTGAAACGGCGTTCACCGAAGTTGTTAGTTCGCCGGCGTGATGACGCCCTCGCGTTTCTTGAGCACGCGGTAATAGCTCCACCACAGATGCGCGGCCGCGCCGCGCAGCGGCCGCCAGCCTTCTGCAAGCGGCATCATCTGCTTCGCCGTCGGCCGCGTCGCAAGGCCGAGCCCGACCTTGACGGCCTCCTGCACGGCGAGGTCGCCGGCCGGCCAGGCGTCGCCGTGACCCAGACAGAACAGCAGATAGACGTCCGCGGTCCACGGTCCGATGCCGGGCAGGGCCGTCAGCCTCGCGTGCGCGGCATCGGCATCCTCATTGGCCAGTACATCGAGGTTGAGCCGTTCCGCGGCAAGCTCGCGCGCGATGTGCTTCAGCGTCTTGATCTTGGCGGCCGAGAGCCCGAGCCGGCCCAGCCGGTCGGCACGGGCGCGGCGGATCGCGTCGGCATCGAACGGATCGAACGCCGCCTGCAGCCGGCCCCAGATCGCCGCCGCGCTGGCGGTCGACAATTGCTGGCCGCAGACAATGTGCGCGATCCCGGCAAAGCCCGGCTCCCGCCGCCGCAACGCCGGCATGCCGGTGGCGGCGAGGATCGGAGCGAGGCGGTTGTCCTGCTTCACCAGCTCGCGGACCGCGTCCTCGAGAATGTCCTGGCTGTCGAGATGGAGGGTCATGTGTCTAAAGCTTTCTGCGTCGTCATGCGCGGGCTTGACCCGCGCATCCATCTCGGATCGAACGTAATTGAAGGATGATTGTCGGATCGCGCCAGCTCAAGTCCGGCAATGACAAGATGTCATGCCACCCGTTTTCCGATTTGCCCCCAGTCCGAATGGCTATCTGCATCTCGGCCACGCTTATTCGGCGCTGTTGAACGTCCGATGCGCGCAGCAGAGCGGCGGCCGCTTGCTGCTGCGCATCGAGGACATTGACCCCACCCGGTGCCGGCCGGAGTTCGAGCAGGCGATCTATGAAGACCTCGCCTGGCTCGGCATCACCTGGGAGCAGCCGGTGCGGCGGCAATCGGAGCACCTTGCCGAGTACCGCGCTGCGCTGGAGCGGCTGCAGGGTATGGGGCTCGTCTATCCGAGCTTCGAGAGCCGGGCCGAGATCGCGCGGCTGATCGCGCAACGGGATGCGGACGGGGCCTGGCCGCGCGACCCCGACGGGGCGCCGCTCTATCCGGGGACGGCGACCTCGCTTTCCGAAGCGCGACGTGCGGGGCTGATGGCCGGTGGCGTGCCCTATGCCTTGCGGCTGGACATGGCCGCGGCGATCGCGCGCGTGGGCCGGCTGGCCTGGGACGAGCAGGGCGCCGGGCCTTCGGGCGAGAGCGGCAGGGTCGAAGCAAGGCCGGAGGCGTGGGGGGATGTGGTTCTGGCGCGCAAGGAGACACCGACCAGCTATCACCTTTCCGTCGTGATCGACGACGCCCTGCAAGGGGTGACCGAGGTGGTGCGCGGCCAGGACCTGTTTCATGCCACCAGCGTCCACCGGCTGCTGCAGGTCCTGCTCGGCCTGCCGGCGCCGGCCTATCGGCATCACCAACTGATTCGCGACGCACAGGGCCACAAGCTGTCCAAGTCCACCCAGGCGACGGGATTGCGCGCCTTGCGCGCGGAAGGCGTCTCGCCGGCGGAAATCCGACACAGGATCGGCATGGTCTAGCCGCGTCCTGCCGCAAGCCCGATGTCTTCCCACGTTTCCGGCGGGGACAACCTCCGGGGCATCGTGACACCCGGAAACGACCGTGCCATGCTGCTCGATGGCGCGGGTAATCGGGAGCTTCAATCGAAAGCGGCACGACGAGACATGACAGTAGAAGTGCCCCTTCGTTTTTCGGAGTTCATGTCACAGGGGCCATGATGAAGCGCGTTCGGAAAATGAGTACGGGGCGCCGGGCCCGACCGGCCAAGCCTGCTGCGCCCAGGCCCGCCGCGGCGTCGAGGCCGGCCGGTGGAAAGACGCCCTCTGGAATGGCGCCGTCGAAGGTCCCGTCCAAAGCAGGGAAGCCGAAGACGCCCGCCGCGAAGGCGCCGCCGGCCAGGGAGCGCGCCAAGGCGCGACCGCTCAAGAAGCACGTTCCTCAGGTCACGGCGATGGCGGGGAGCCGGCGCAGCGCGGCCAAGGCCGGATCAGCCAAACCTGGATCAGCCAAGCCCGTCTCGGCGAAAGGGGCGGCGTTCGCGCCTGGCGGACCAGGTGCGGGAGTCGTCGAAGCCGCCTTGGCGGTGTTCGCCCACGAGGTCCGCACGCCGCTGACAGGCATTCTCGCCATCAGCGACCTGCTCGCCACATCCGAACTCGGCGAGCGCGAGCGGCGCTGGGTCGACACCATCAAGGCCGGCGCGGAGCATCTGTCGAGCCTGGCGACCCTGTTCGTCGATGCCGCCAAGCAGGAGACCGCGGGGACGCTGCTGCGCGAGGATCTGTTCGACCTGCGCGTGCTGGCGCGCGCCGCCGGGGACTCGCTGTCCGGCCGCGCCGCCGCCAAGGGGCTGGAGGCCAAGGTCCGTGTCTCCGACGATTTGCCGGGGCTCGTCGTCGGTGACCCCGTGCGGCTACGCGCCGCACTCGAAAATCTGATCGATAATGCGGTGAAGTTCACCGAGCAGGGGGGCGTGGCGCTGGACATCGCGCTGGCCGGCAAGGCCGGGCGCGGCAGGCCGATCAGGCGCGCCGCCAAGGGCAAGGTCGCGGTCGCCTTCCGTGTTTCCGATTCCGGCATCGGCCTGACCCTGCAGGAGATCAAGCGGCTGTTCCGCCCGTTCAGCCAGGCCAATGTCTCGATCGCCTCGCGCTTCGGGGGCGCCGGCCTCGGCCTGTCCTCGGTTCGGCAAATCGCGCGCGCCATGGGCGGCGACGTCGCGGTGGCGCCGCATGAAGGCGGCGGCACGACCTTCACGCTGACCGTGGCGCTGACCGTGGCGGCCGCGCCGCACACCACGGCGGGCGGCTCGGAAGATGGCGTCACCCTGGGGCCGACGCGGCCCTTGCGCATCCTCGGCGTCGAGGACAATCCGTTCGGCCGCGTGGTGCTCAACACGATCCTCAACGAGCTCGGCCACCAGGCGGAGTTCATCGGCCGCGGCGAGGCCGCACCGGAGCGGATCATGGCCGGCAGCTACGATGCGGTGCTGATGGACATGGTGCTGCCCGGCATCAATGGTGTCGAGGCGATTGCCCGTATCCGCAAGCTGGATGCGCCCCACGGCACGATCCCGATCATTGGCGTCTCCGGACGCGGCGAGGACGAGGCGGCCTCGCGCGCCGCCGGCGCCGACGCGTTCCTGCTCAAGCCCGTTTCGCCGCGGGCACTAGCGACTGCGCTTCTTGGAGCGACACGCCGCGCGGCAGCCGCGACTTGATGATCGAGGCGTTCAACTCGCCGCCATACACGAAGATCGCGGCGATGAAATACAGGAACACCAGCGCGATGATCACCGATGCGAGCCCCGCATACATCGTGACGTAGTTGTTGGCGAACCGCGCCAGATACTGGCCGAACACGATGCCCGACACCAGCGAGGCGACGAAGGTGAAGACGATGCCGGGCATGATCTGCATGAAGCTGCGCCGGCCCGCCGGCAGCCAGGCATGCAGGATGAACAGCGCCACGATCAGCGCGCTGATGGTGATGCCGTAGCGCGACAGGTTGACGAAGCGCTCGTTGGCTTCGACCGCAAGCGGCAGGTAGCGCCGGGCGGTGGCCAGCATCAGCGGCCCGAGCACGATCAGGAACGACATCGCCAGCGCCGTGATCGCGGCGACCAGGGTGTAGCCGATCGATTCCAGCCGCAGCCAGTACCAGCGGCGCTGCTCGATCACGCCATAGGCGCGGTTGAGCGCGACCCGCAGCGCCTCGACGCCGTTCGAGGCGAAATAGACCGCGAGCACGGCGCCGATGGTCAGCGCGTCGGTCCGGGTCGTGGTCAGCACGTCGTGGATCTCGCCGGTCAGCGCATCCGCGACCTGGGCCGGCCAGGTCTGCAGCATCAGGGTGGCAGCCTGGTCGGCCAGATCCTTGGAGCCGAGAAAGCCGGCGAGCGAGGTCAGGACGATCAGAAACGGAAACAGCGCCATCAGGGTTGACAGCGCGATATGGCTGGCGATCGCCCAGCCGTCGTCGGCGAGGAAGGTGTAGAACGCGTCCATGACGACGTGGAAGATGTAGCGAAGCGCCTTCACCTGTTCCTGCACTCCGCGAAACGATGTGATTTGTACAATCCGATATTACGGGCCCAAAAGCCAGAAGTTGCAGCCCCTGGCGGTCCGATCCGGCATGGCGCTCCTGCGTCTGCGGTGTTATCTAGCCCGAATGGCTTCACTTCTCGGTAAATTCATCCTTCCCATCGCCGTCGGCGCGGTCGCGCTGGTGCTGTTTCTCGGCCTCGTCAACATGACGCGGGGCGGCTCGCCCAACCTGTCGCAGAAGCTGATGCGCTGGCGGGTGATCCTGCAGTTCGTCGCGGTCGTCATTGCCATGGCGGCGATCTGGGCGATGGGGCGCTGAGACCGAGACGCCGAGGCGTCGAGAAACGGACGTTGAGAACGCAGCATGGTGGTCCTGAATCGCATCTACACGCGGACCGGTGACGACGGCACGACCGCGCTCGGCAATGGCGAGCGGCGTCCCAAATACGATCTACGCGTCTCCGCCTATGGAACCGTGGACGAGACCAACGCCGCGATCGGCGTGGTCCGGCTGCATCTGGCTGATGCGCCCGAAATCGATGCGATGCTCGGCCTGATCCAGAACGATCTGTTCGACCTCGGCGCCGATCTCGCGGTGCCGCAGCGCGAGGGCAAGGCCGAGCGGCTGCGCGTGGTCGCCAGCCAGGTCGACCGTCTGGAGCGCGACATCGACACACTGAACGAGCGGCTCGCGCCATTGACCTCGTTCGTGCTGCCCGGAGGGACCGCGGCGGCGGCGCATCTGCATGTGGCGCGTACCATTTGCCGCAGGGCGGAACGGATCATGACGGAACTCGCCGGCAAGCCGGACGAGCCGGTCAGCGAGGCTGCCATTCGTTATATGAACCGGCTGTCGGATTTCCTGTTCGTCGCCAGCAGGGCGGCGAACCGGAACGGCGCCGGCGACGTGTTGTGGGTGCCGGGGCAAAACCGTTAACCCGGGGGCGTGCGGGCCTGCTTTTTTCGCCCGTCGCGCGTTGACCGGGGGGGATGGGCGCTTTAGGTTCCGCGCCCGAAAGGTCAACCCCGGACAATTTAGAGCGAAAGAGGATCGATGAAGGTTCTGGTGCCGGTCAAGCGGGTGGTCGATTACAACGTCAAGGTCCGCGTCAAGAGCGATGGATCGGGCGTTGAACTCGCCAACGTCAAGATGTCGATGAATCCGTTCGACGAGATCGCCGTCGAGGAAGCGCTGCGGCTGAAGGAAGCCGGCAAGGCGACCGAGGTGGTGGTGGTCTCGATCGGGCCCGCGCAGGCCTCGGAGACGATCCGCACCGCGCTCGCGATGGGCGCCGACCGCGGCATCCTGGTCAAGGCCGAGGGCAATGTGGAACCGCTGGCGGTCGCCAAGATCCTGAAAGCCGTGGCGCAGGAAGAGCAGCCGGGCCTGATCATCCTCGGCAAGCAGGCGATCGACGACGACTCGAACCAGACCGGCCAGATGCTCGCTGCGCTGCTCGGCTGGGCGCAGGCGACATTCGCCTCCAAGCTCGAGGTCGAAGGCTCCGACTTCAAGGTCACCCGCGAGGTCGATGGCGGCCTGCAGACCGTGAAGCTGAAGGGACCGGCGATCGTCACCACCGATCTCCGCCTCAACGAGCCGCGCTACGCGTCGCTGCCGAACATCATGAAGGCGAAGAAGAAGCCGATCGCCGAGAAGACCGCCGCCGACACCGGCGTCGATCTCACGCCGCGGCTCGAGGTGATCAAGACCGCTGAGCCCGCGGGCCGCAAGGCCGGCGTCAAGGTCAAGGACGTCGCCGAGCTCGTCAACAAACTCAAGACCGAGGCGGGGGTGCTCTGATGGCCACGCTGCTGATTGCCGAACACGACAATGCCGCGATCAAGGACGCGACCAACAAGGCGCTGACGGCGGCTGCAGCCCTCGGCGCCGATGTCGACGTGCTGGTCGCGGGTCAGGGCGCCAAGGGCGCGGCCGACGCCGCCGCCAAGCTCGCCGGCGTCAAGAAGGTGCTGCTCGCCGACGATGCTGCCTATGCGCATGATCTCGCCGAGCCGCTCGCGGATCTCGTGGTCAAGCTCGCCGCGAACTACGACGCGATCGTCGCGCCGGCGACCTCGCGCTTCAAGAACGTGATGCCGCGCATCGCCGCTTTGCTCGACGTGATGCAGGTGTCGGAGATCATCAAGGTCGTGGCGCCCGACACGTTCGAGCGGCCGATCTATGCCGGCAACGCGATCCAGACCGTGAAGTCGAAGGACGCCAAGAAGGTCATCACCGTGCGCACCTCCACGTTCGCAGCCGCGGGCGAAGGTGGCAGCGCGTCGGTGGAGACCGTGGCGGCGGCCGGTGATCCGGCGCTGTCGAGCTTCGTCGGCGAGGAGGTCGCCAAGAGCGATCGTCCCGAGCTGACCTCGGCCAAGATCATCGTCTCCGGCGGCCGCGCGATGCAGAGCCGCGAGAACTTCGCCAAGTACATCGAGCCGCTCGCCGACAAGCTCGGCGCCGGTGTCGGCGCCTCGCGCGCCGCGGTCGATGCCGGCTATGCGCCGAACGACTGGCAGGTCGGCCAGACCGGCAAGGTCGTCGCGCCGGAACTGTATGTGGCGGTCGGCATTTCAGGCGCCATTCAGCATCTGGCCGGCATGAAGGACTCCAAGGTGATCGTCGCGATCAACAAGGACGAGGACGCGCCGATCTTCCAGGTGGCCGATTACGGCCTGGTGGCGGATCTCTACCAGGCGGTTCCCGAGCTGACCGACGCGCTCGCCAAGCTCGGCAAGTAACGCTCAAGACACCGGCCGCATGGGACCGCGGCGGCCGGTGTTCTCACTTCCAAGGGCATGGACGGGCGCAGCAGGCGTGCCGTTCGGGTGGATGACAACATGGCTCAGATCAACAAGCTCGGAGTGATCGGCGCAGGACAGATGGGCAACGGCATCGCGCACGTTGCCGCGCTGGCCGGGCTCGACGTGGTGCTCAACGACGTCACCGCCGATCGGTTGAAATCGGGCATGGCGACCATCAACGGCAATCTGACCCGCCAGGTCGCGAAGAAGGTGATCTCCGAGGACGCCCGCAATCAGGCGCTCGGCCATATCTCGATCAGCGAAACTCTCGATGGCCTCGCCGATTGCGATCTCGTCATCGAGACCGCGATCGAGAAGGAGGACGTCAAGCGCAAGATCTTCCACGATCTCTGCGCGGTGCTGAAGCCGGAGGCGATCATCGCCTCCAACACCTCGTCGATCTCCATCACCCGGCTCGCCGCCTGCACCGACCGGCCCGAGCGCTTCATCGGCATTCATTTCATGAATCCGGTGCCGCTGATGGAGCTTGTCGAGCTGATCCGCGGCATCGCCACCGACGACGCCACCTTCGAGGCGGCCAAGGAGTTCGTCGGCCGGCTCGGCAAGCAGGTCGCCGTGTCCGAGGATTTCCCGGCCTTCATCGTCAACCGCGTGCTGCTGCCGATGATCAACGAGGCGATCTACACGCTGTACGAGGGCGTCGGGAACGTCGAGGCGATCGACGCGGCGATGAAGCTCGGCGCGCACCATCCGATGGGCCCGCTGGAGCTGGCCGATTTCATCGGCCTGGATACCTGTCTGTCCATCATGCAGGTGCTGCACGAAGGGCTGGCGGATTCGAAGTACCGGCCGTGCCCGCTGCTGGTGAAATATGTCGAGGCCGGCTGGCTCGGCCGCAAGACGCAGCGCGGCTTCTACGACTATCGCGGCCCCAAGCCGGTGCCGACCCGCTGATTTTACCGCCGCTGGGCGCCATCGATACGCTTCGTTAAGGGACGCGGCTTAACCTCGCCGTAACGAGAGGTTGTACGCGTATGGACATGAGCTTGGTGGCTGCGGTCATGGCGCAGCAGGCGGGTGCGACACAGCAGCAGGTCGCGACGTCGGTGCTGAAGCAGAACCTGAATGCCCAGAAGGACGCGGTGCTGACGCTGCTCGGCGGCGCGCAGCAGACATTGTCGCTCGCCAATGCCGGCCCCGGCGTCGGCGGCAATCTCAACATCGCCGCCTGAGCGGGACGGGCCGTCGGTCTGGTTCCCACCGGCCGGAAATGAAGGGCCCGCCTCCCGCCAATCGATCACTCGTCATGCCCGGGCTTGTCCCGGGCATCCACGCGGTTCTGCGCATGCCGGCCGACGTGGATGGCCGGGACAAGCCCGGCCATGACGGCCTGGAAATAGCTTCCTGCAAAACGCTGCAAAACGCTGAGTGTCAGAGCCCCGCCGCTGTCTTCGTCGTCGCCGCCTGGATCAGCTTGACCGCGTCGGCGCTGTCCCACTCGGCAGGTCCCGCGATGGTCGCGATCTCGCAGCCCTGGGCATCGACCAGCACCGAGGTCGGCATGCCGAGCGCGCGGCCGACCGCCTTCAGATCCTGGAACACCTTGGCCTTCGGGTCGCTGAAATAGGCCAGCCGGGTCAGCTTGGCGTCGCTCAGGAACGCCTTGGGCTTCTCCGGATCGCGGGTGTCGATGTTGACCGCGACCACCTGGAAGGCGTCGCCGCCGAGCTTGGCCTGCAGCCCGTCCAGCGCCGGCATCTCCTTGCGGCAGGGCACGCACCAGGTCGCCCACAGGTTCAATAGCACCGTCTTGCCGCGGAAATCCGACAGCTTCCTCGCTGCCCCCGTGCCGTCCTCGAAGGCGAGGTCCGGCAGTCGCAGCGGCACGGTGGCCGCCGTCAGCGCCGCCACCTCGCCCTTGATCAGCGGCGAGATCCGCTTGGCGGTGGCGACCGCCGCCTGACAGGCTTGGTCGCCCGCCGGCCGTCCCCTGAGCAATCCGCCAAAGGTCACCGCGGCGATGCCGGCCACGGCGACCACCGCCACGGCACCGGCCGCGAGCAGCGTTCGCCGCGAGGATGCGGGGCGGGCAGGGGACGGCTCTGGCTTATCGTTTGTCATCTCGGGTCGGTTGCGGCTATCAGAGGCGCGAATTTCGGGAGTCCGGACGGTGTGTCCCATCCCGTGGCGATCAGCAAGGTCTTGGAAGCGGTTCAGGCATGAGCAACACGATGTGGGGCGGACGGTTCTCGGAGCGTCCCGACGAGATCATGGAGGACATCAACGTCTCGATCGACGTCGATCGCCACCTTTACGCGCAGGATATCGCCGCTTCCAAGGCGCACGCCGCCATGCTCGCCGCCCAGGGCATCATCACCGCGGGTGATGCGAAAAATATCGGGAAGGGTCTAGACACGATTTTGTCAGAGATCACCAAGGGTTCGTTCGAGTTCAAGCGGGCGCTCGAAGACATTCACATGAATGTCGAGAGCCGGCTGTCCGAGCTGATCGGCCCCGCCGCCGGCCGGCTGCACACCGCGCGCTCGCGCAACGACCAGGTCGCGACCGACTTCCGCCTGTTCGTCCGCGACACCATCGACGACATCGACGCGGCGCTCGCCGCCTACCAGCACGCGCTCGCCTCCCGCGCGCTCGACCATGCCGGCACCGTGATGCCCGGCTTCACCCATCTGCAGACCGCCCAGCCGGTGACCTTCGGCCACCATCTGCTCGCCTATGTCGAGATGGCCGGGCGCGACCGCGGCCGCTTCCTCGATGCCCGCAAGCGCCTCAACGAATCCCCGCTCGGCGCGGCCGCGCTCGCCGGCACCTCGTTCCCGATTGACCGCCACGCCACGGCGGAAGCGCTCGGCTTCGACCGCCCGATGGCCAATTCGCTCGACGCCGTGTCCGACCGCGACTTCGTGCTGGAGACCTTGTCGGCCGCCTCGATCTGCGCCGTGCACCTGTCGCGCTTCGCCGAGGAGATCGTGATCTGGACCTCGCCGCTGGTCGGCCTGATCAAGCTGTCGGACAAGTTCACCACCGGCTCCTCGATCATGCCGCAGAAGCGCAATCCGGACGCCGCCGAGCTCGTCCGCGCCAAGACCGGCCGCGTCATCGGCGCGCTGAACGCGCTCCTGATCGTCATGAAGGGCCTGCCGCTCGCCTATCAGAAGGACATGCAGGAGGATAAGCAGGGCGCGATGGAGGCGTTCGCGGCGCTGTCGCTTGCGATCCGGGCCATGACCGGCATGGCGCTCGACCTGGTGCCGGACGAGGCCCGCATGAAGGCCGCCGCCGGCGAGGGCTACGCGACGGCGACCGATCTCGCCGACTGGCTGGTGCGCACTCTGAAGATGCCGTTCCGCGAGGCCCACCACGTCACCGGGCGCATCGTCGCGCTCGCCGCCAGGCAGGGCGTGGCGCTGCACGAGCTGCCGCTCAAGGCGATGCAGGAGGTCGAGCCGAAGATCACGGCCGAGGTGCTCGGCGTGCTCTCGGTGGAATCCTCGGTGAAGAGCCGCACCAGCTACGGCGGCACCGCGCCGAAGAACGTCGCCGCGCAGGCCAAGGCCTGGCTGAAGCGGCTGGAAAAACAGCGAAAGTAGGGCTCCGTCCGAAATTTGATCGGCCCGGCGTGGCACTCCCGCACTCGTCAGGCCGGTCCAATCTCTGTATGGTGCCGCCCGCATGGGGATCTCACACGTGATTAGCGCTCGCCGTCCAACCTCCGCCGCCCGGGTCCTGCTCGTCCTGGGCGCCACAGCCCTGCTGCTGGCCGCCTGCGGCCGCAAGGGCCCGTTGGACCTGCCGGCCAACTCCCCGCCGGCGCCGCAGATGTCCGCCGCGCCCACCGACACCGCGACGGACGCCGCCAACAAGCCCGGCCTGTTCAACTCCGGCTACGGCGCTGATGCCGCCCCCGCCGCCACCCGCGGCCAGAAGAAGCCCTTCATTCTCGACCCGCTGCTCGACAGCAAATAGCGGCTGCGGCCTTCCTCAACTGACCAGCTGGGCATCCGAGATCGAGCCCGCCTAATTCCACCGTCATGGCCGGGCTTGACCCGGCCATCCACGTGGTGTGGCATCCTGGGACGGACGTGGATGCCCGGGCCTTCGCCGCGCCGAAGCGGCTACGGCCGCGCAGGCGGGTCAAGCCCGGGCATGACGCCGGAGAGATAGCCGGCCACAAGCGAACTCCGCGGGCGATCGCCCCTCCCCCTCCTCGAGGGGAGGGTGGCACCTCAATTGACAATCCCACCCATTTCCCGGCAATTCGCCGCCACAATCACTCAATCTCGCAGCCCCGCGCGCGGACCCGACCCATGAACCATTTCGACTACCGCGACGGCGTGCTGCACGCTGAGGACGTCAATCTCGCCGAGCTTGCCTCAACCGTCGGCACGCCGTTCTACTGCTACTCCACCGCCACCCTGGAGCGGCACTACCGCGTGTTTGCCGACGCCTTCGCCCGCCAGGACGTGCTGATCTGCTACGCGATGAAGGCCAATTCCAACCAGTCGGTGCTGCGCACTCTCGCCAAGCTCGGCGCCGGCGCCGACGTCGTCTCCGGCGGCGAGCTGAAGCGCGCGCTGGCGGCCGGCATTCCCGCGCGCAAGATCGTGTTCTCCGGCGTCGGCAAGACCGAGGCCGAGCTGCGCGCCGCGCTCGCGGCCGACATCCACTGCCTCAACATCGAGTCCGAGCCCGAGCTCGACCTGCTGGCGCGCCTCGCTGTGGAGACCGGCCACACCGCCCGCATCTCGGTCCGCGTCAATCCGGACGTCGATGCCGGCACGCACGCCAAGATCTCGACCGGCAAGTCGGAGAACAAGTTCGGCATTCCGCTCGACCACGCCCGCCGCGTCTACGCCCGTGCGGCGAAGATGCCGGGCATCAAGGTCACCGGCGTCGACGTCCATATCGGCAGCCAGATCACCGATCTCGGCCCGATGGAGACGGCGTTCCGCATCCTCACCGAGTTCGTGCAGACCCTGCGCGCCGACGGCCACGACATCTCCCATGTCGATTTCGGCGGCGGCCTCGGCATCCCCTATCACATGGACCGCGCCGTGCCGCCGGAGCCCGCCGCCTATGCCGCGATGGTCAAGCGCGTCAGCCACAATCTCGGCTGCACGCTGATGTTCGAGCCGGGCCGCATGATCGTCGGCAATGCCGGCATCCTGGTCGCCAAGGTGATCTATGTGAAGCATGGCGAGGCCAAGAACTTCGTCATCATCGACGCCGCGATGAACGACCTGATCCGCCCGACGCTCTACGAGGCGCATCACGACATCCTGCCCGTGAAGCAGGCCGCGCCGAACGCGCCCGCCTTCGTGGCCGACGTCGTCGGCCCGGTCTGCGAAAGCGGCGACTACCTCGCGCTCGACCGCGCGCTGCCCGAGCCCAAGCCCGGCGACCTCCTCGCCATCATGACCGCGGGCGCCTACGGCGCCGTGCAGGCCTGCACCTACAACACCCGCGCTTTGGTCCCCGAGGTGCTGGTCAAGGGCGACCAGTCGGCCGTGATCCGCCCGCGCATCGAGGTCGAGCAACTGATCGCGCTGGACACCCCGGCGCCGTGGCTGTGAGGGCGGCCTGACGCGCACGAAACTCGCGCGGCCACGCTCATCCGTCTCCACATCGTCATGGTCGGGCCTGTCCCGGCCATCCACGTCGTCCGGCATCCTGGGAACGACGTGGATGCCCGGGCCTTCGCCGCGCCGAAGCGGCTACGGCCGCGCAGGCGGGACAAGCCCGGGCATGACGGAGTAACTCATCGGCAGTTGCATTTGAGGATTGAGGATGAAAATCAGCAAGCTCAAGACATTCGACGCCGCTGAGCACCTCCGCACCCCGGCCGCCCGCGCCGAGTATCTCAACCTCGTGCTCGCCGACGGCGATCCCGCCGAGGTCCGGGACGCGCTCAATCTCGTCGCCCGCGCGCAGGGCATGAGCCAGGTCGCCAAGGCCGCCGGCGTGACGCGGGAGGGTCTCTACAAGACGCTCGGCGAAAACGGCAACCCCGAGTTCGCGACCGTCCTGCGGATCATCACGGCGATGGGAATCCGGTTGACGGCCGAGCCGGCCCGCGCCAAGCCGAAGACGAAAGCCGCGGCGTCGCGGTGACCCCAGTGACTGCAAGAAATTTTCGCTGCCGCTCGGACTGATGGAGCCGAACGGCAGCAGGCAGTCGTGAGTTTCACGCAGGGGCCCAGCAACTCCCTTAGGTTTCGTGCGCGTCCAAAAACCGGAAACAACAGGATGAACCTCGATCCGACCCTGGTTCGAGCGCTGCGCAACGCAGCCGAGGTCGGCGCTCCCGCATCGCAGCTCGTGATGATGATCGGTCGCCACCTGGATGCCCTCGATACCAACTTTCGCCTCTACGCGATTGCCTATATGCGTGAGGCGTTCTTCTTGCCGCTGCCCGAGGCCAGCACCGTCGGCGCGCTTGAAGTCTTCCCGGACGGACATTCATCTGCGGCTGATATCAATGATGAAATGAGGCCCATTCTCAATTCAACACGATCGAAATGGGCGTCGCATTCAGAGTAAGCGTCGCGCTCCCGAAATTCTCCCTTGAGCAAGCATCAGGACCCCACCCATGAGCATTCGCATCGGCATCGTCGGCATCTCCGGTTTTGGCGGCGGCGAGGCGATGCGCCTGGTCGCGGGGCATCCCGCATTCGAGCTGGTCTACGCCGCGGGCGAGGGCAGCGCCGGCCAGCGGCTGGCGGAGCGCTTCCCCGGCGTGCCGGCACAACTCGCCGATCTCGTGATCGAGAAGTGGGACCCCGCGCGCCTGCCGCCGCTCGACGTGCTCATGGCCTCGCTCCCCACCGGCGCCTCGCGCGAGGCGCTGGCGCGCGTGCCAGCCAGTGTGAAGATCGTCGACATCGGCGGCGACCACCGCTACGCCGACGGCTGGACCTACGGCCTCGCCGACGTCTGGCCCACCGAGATCGCGGGCCAGACCCGCATCGCCAATCCCGGCTGCTTCCCGGCGGCGGCGCTGACCCCGCTGGCGCCGCTGCTCGCCGCGCAACTGATCTCGCCCGAGAACATCGTGATCGACGCCAAGACCGGCATCTCCGGCGCCGGCCGCGGCGGCGACAGCAAATTCGGCTACGCCGAGAGCAACGAGAACCTGATCCCGTACGGCCTGCTCCGGCACGTCCACATGCCCGAGATCGAACGCACGATCGCGCGGCTCGGCGGCGGCAGCGCCACAGGCCTCGTGTTCACGCCGCATCTGGTGCCGATGACCCGCGGCATCCTCGCCACCATCTACGCCCGCGGCCGCGCCACCACGGCGCAGTGCCTCGACGCCGCCCGCCGCTTCTATCGTGACAGCGCCTTCGTCCGCGTCACCGACACGCCGCCGCAGACCAAGTGGGCCACCGGCTCCAACCTCGCCTTCGTCAGCTACGCCGCCGACCCCGACCGCAACCTGGTGATCGCGCTCGGCGTCGTCGACAATCTCGGCAAGGGCGCGGCCGGCCAGGCGGTGCAGAACGCGAATCTGATGTGCGGGCTGGAGGAGACGGCGGGGCTGAAGGGGGCGCCGGTTTGGCCGTGAAGGTGAGGCGAGCGTTCATAGTGGCGCTGCACACCACAAGGATCTGCATCGACGAAGTTATCCATACACCCCAGGACCTCCTATCTAGTGGGGAGGCGAGACAAATCACAATGAGCGTTTATCTCGGGATAACCGGGACGGGAAGCGCGGGCTTCGTTGACGAATCTGCCAACCTTGAATAGCTTAACTATGTTCGTGGTGGGCAACGCGTTACGCGCGATTGTCGGATTCATTCGGTGCCAAATCGGCGGCGGTGGGCACTGCCCGAGAATGACGGTGGGCGATAATGATGCCCTCCGATCGACATGCTGCGACCTCATTCAAAACATCAACGACGCATGGAGGACACGCATGCGTTGCGAGCAATCACCCCATTTTGCGGGTGTCGCTCTGTACTTCCCGGTCGAATGACCTTTCAGGTAGGCCGGAAGACACTGGAGCGGTCCCGCAGACGCAAGGACCTCCCATGTCTCGCTCTGTTAGAAAGCAGGCGCCTCCGCCCAACCACTCAGGCTCCGGGAATCTTATCGCCAGCATCTCGGTCGTCATCAGTCAGGTGCATGCCTTGGCCCATCGTTTAGGACCCACGCAGGCCTCTATATTCATGCTTGCTACACTTGCCCTCGTCTCGATCTACTTCATGCGAGACGGCATGTTGGGTGTGGTCGCCGTCTACCTCATCGCGGTAGTCGCCACGATGTTTGCCCAATGGAAGAAGCTTTAGGAGTCAGTGTCTTTCAGTCAGCGGTGTACCTTCTGCGGATTGTTACGCTTGTCGCTGGACTGCACGTTGCATCGTACTTGGGTGCACACTGCGATATCTATTGGGGGGGCTTCATGATTTGGAAAGTGCCGATTGATCTTTTGTCGCTCTACGGCCGGTTTGGCCGCGAAGCAAATCTTTCACTCCGAGACCCGGTTTCGCAGGAGGCATTCATCGCTGACGTGCGCAAAAGTCTTGGCACCGCAATCAACAATGACATCCTCATGCACGGCCAGCGCACAGAGAATATGTTCGCCGCGCTTGTCATTAGTCTCGGGCACTACGAGTTGTTGAATCGGGAGGATAACGGGGCAACTCATCCGTCAAGCGAATTTCAAGCCCCCGATTTTCGCGTGGTGCCGAAGAATGCGGGGCAATGCCTAATTGAGGTGAAGAACTTCTATGACCGCGAGCCTGGGCGCCAACTGTTTGAGATCAAGCCTGAATATCTTGCCAAGCTTCAGCGCTATGCAGACGCGGTGGGGTGCCCTCTGAAGTTCGCTATCTATTGGGCTCGATGGAGTGCTTGGGCGCTCATCGATCCTGCGGACCTAAAGCAACAGGAAGGGAAGCTCACATGCAGTATGATTGAAGCCCTTAAGGTCAACCAGATGGCTATGCTCGGCGACCGAATGATCGGGACGACCCCGCCGCTCAAGTTCCGCGTCAACGTCGACAAGACGAAACCGCGCGAGATTAAAGCCAGCGGCGAAGTCGCCTTCACGCCAAGTTACGCTGCCTTCTACTCCGGCGATGTGGAGATCACTGATCCCGTTGAGCAGAATATCGCATGGATTTTGGCCGATGTCGGGAGTTGGATCTGCGAAGGCCCGCTCGCCAGGATTGAGGACGATCAGTTAGAAGCAGTTGAGCTTATCTGGATGCCGGTGGAGCGGTCCAATCCTAATGAGCGATTTGAGACGATCGGGACCCTTAGCACGATGTTTTCCCGGTTCTACGCCGCAAAGACGCTTGATGAGCACGGCATAAAGCAGATCGAGGCTGACGTCGTGCCGGGCTGGCTTTCGCCGCTCGTCGCGTCGGATTTACGAAGCAAGGCCTTGCCACTATGGCGGTTTATTCTTCAACCTCATCGTCCGAATGTGCCAATCCTTGAGGCAAGCTCCGATCCGGATTAGTCGATTGTTCTGACTGATCTGCGCCCGCTTTTTGTTGCCGAAGATATTACTGCTAGGGATAAAACTATGCGGAATGGTGACAGTGCACTAATTAACTATCCGGCGGTGCACTCAACGACGACGAAAGCGGGATCCATGTGTTGGCTGGGGTAGCTCGAAGAACGGGCTCTTTACCTCGCCGGGCCGCTGATCGCACGACGCCACGAGGCTCATCGTGCCGCCGTCGTGATCTGTAACGCAGCTCGAAGCTGCCGTCGTCGCGCTGCTTCTCGAGGATCAGCTCCGGAGCGAGCTCGACCGTCCCATGGGCGCGAAGCGCGAGTTCGCCAGGTGCAGGTCCGTTGAGAATTTCAACAGAGGCGGAAGCCGAAGCATCCGTTGCGGGAGCGTGTGCCGGCCATGCGAGGGCAAAGGCAGGCATCAGTAGGTATGCCAGGGCGCGGAGCAGCGCAGCGATTGTCTTACGCCAGGGCTGGTCGCGCACCATAGGCTAGTCTTTGCCGGTGATATGCGTGGTCGCCGGCTCCACAAATGCACGGCCATCCTAATGCGCGAACCATAGAGTGGGGGCATGGCTAAATCACAAGATCCCTTGCCTCCCCCGCAAACAAGTGCAAAATGATCTAACGCTAGCGGGTGGAGCCGCCAGCGTTAGATTGGTTCAAGTCATCGATCGTGATTACATCAGGTAGAACGGGGGCCTTACCTCAATCAGCCAGATGACAATCGCGATCACGATTATCACGGCTGCGCCGGTACCGTACCCGGTACCGGTGACACCGATCGGGCCAAGTGAGACCTTCAAAGCCGAGCTACTCATTTAAGTCACCTTCCTTTCGGTTGAGCAAACCTATCAACCTGCTCTTTGCACCTTGGCTGACATACCCGATGCGAGTCATTACGCAGGACTCAGGCGCCCCGCCAGCGACGCGGCCTCCCGAGAAGAGCAGGTCAGACGATGAGCGCTGTTCTTGATAACCTCGACTATCAATGGGCGTCGATTCGTCGTGCGCTCGCCAAGTAGTTCTAGGAGATACCCCGGGACTCGCAATCCATTTGATTGATGCATGCGTGACGAGTCGTTGCACCGCTTGCAGCCCGGTGTTCAGCGTTGAGAAAGCAAGGTTTTGAAACATCGCGAGAATTCTTAGATGTGACAAACAGTATGGTCTGCCCAAAATTTCTTCATAATTTTTTTACGTTTCGGCGAGGTTTGGCCGGTTTTCCAAGCACTTGGTCCCGCTATGCGCTTAAGTCATTCTCAGGCCGGTGTTTTTCGCGATTAATTCCTTGACGGCAATTCCGCGTTCAAGTCGACGTCCCGTGCCGCGCGTTCAAGTGAAATTATTTGTCTTGCGCTTTATCCGAAATCATGCTCTACTCTCTGCATCCCGTCCCGTTGAGGGGGCGCTTCGCGATCGTCACGGACGTCGGGTGCGGGATGCGGTGGGCGCATTGGGGACGCAGCGTGGGCTTGCTCGCGCGGACGAACGATCCCGGTGCGACGAGGAAGTCGCGTGGTTCTGGCATCCCGGTGCTGATGCCAAGTGGGCGAGGACGTGTCGTCCGCGACGGGGCCAACGAGCCGGTCCCCGGGAAGAGCGCGTATAAATCGTAACACCATCGCGCAGGGAAGGCCGGGTGATCCCGGCTGAGCCTGTGGTTCTGCCGCGTGCTTATTTGTTGCACGCGGACCGCAGGTGCCAGTCGGCACCTGGCCTTCCCTGCGCCCTCTGTTTGAGGAGGGTGAGATGTCGGGCATCACTCGGGCGCGGATGGCGTCGCGAGAACGGATGTGCTTGCGAGCTTGGTTGGCGGTGCGGGCCTCGCCCTTCGAGACGCCCGCCTGCGGCGGGCTCCTCAGGGTGAGGGGCGAAAGGTTGTCTCCTGAATTGCAGCGCCGGTCTCGATGCCAACCCTCATGGTGAGGAGCGCCGCCTTCGGCGCGTCTCGAACCATGAGGCCCCGAACGCCCGTAACTCCCCGGGAACCGCCCCGGTCACACTCCCGTGTGATCCCCCCTGCGCAGGCGGGAAAGTCTTGGCACGGTGCGTGCCTCATGGATGCCTTTGTGGTAGGGTGAACATCCGGGCAACCTGGAGAGACTGTTGAGCGGCCTCACGAACGAGCCGGCCTCGCCGGCAAGCAGCACTCCCGATCGTCTTTCCAGCGACGCTCTCGCGCGGCTTAAGCTGGCGCAGGCGCTGAAGAGGGCGCGGTATGCCATCGCCTGGGAGCGCGGCTGGCCGCATCTCGCGCGGCTCTTGATGGTCTTCGGCCTGTTCCTGATCGTGTCCTGGGCCGGATTGTGGCTCGGCCTGCCGTTCGCGGCGCGCATGATCGGCGTGTCGCTGTTTCTCCTGCTTTTGCTCGGCGCCGCCGTGCCGATCCTGAAGTATCGCTGGCCGAGCCGCGAGGAGGGCCTGTCGCGGCTCGATCGCGGCTCCGGCATCGCGCATCGCCCGGCCACCGCGCTCACCGACACGCTCACCACCAAGGATCCGATCGCTCAGGCGCTGTGGCAGGCGCAGCGCGAGCGCACGCTCGCGTCCGTCAAGCGCATCCGCGCCGGCACGCCGCGGCCGCGGCTGTTGCTGCACGATCCCTGGGCGGTGCGCGCGCTGGTCGTCGTGCTCCTGGTCGCGACGTATTTTGCCGCCGGCGACGAGCGGCCGATGCGCGTGGCTTCCGCGTTCGACTGGAACGGCGTGATGACCCCCGTCGCGATCCGCGTCGATGCCTGGGTCAAGCCGCCGCTCTATACCGCGAAGCCGCCGATCATCCTCTCCGCCGCCAACAAGGAAGGCGCGGTGCCGGCGAACGGCCCGATCGTGGTGCCCGCGGGCTCGACCCTGATCATCCGCTCCAGCGGCGGCACGCTCGACGTCATCACCGGTGGCGGCGTCACCGAGGCCGCGGCGAACGAGGTCGCCGCCGGCGACGCCGCGCCGAAGGGCACCACCGAGAAGCACTACACGATCAAGGCCGACGGCACCGTGCATGTGCGCGCGCCGTCGGGGCAGCCGCAATGGGTGTTTTCGGCGACGCCGGACAAGCCGCCGGTCATCAGCATGGCCAAGGACCCGGAGCGCCAGGCGCGCGGCTCGCTGAAACTGTCCTACAAGATCGAGGATGATTACGGCGTCACCGAAGCCCGCGCCAAGGTCGCCGCGCGTGCGCCTGAGGCCAAGCCGGACGCCAAGACGGCGGACGCGCAGGCGGCGCGACCGCTGTTCCAGCCGCCGGAGTTTCCGCTGGTGCTGCCGAACGCGCGCACCCGCAACGGCGTCGGCCAGACCGTCAAGGATCTGAGCGAGGACCCCTATGCCGGCGCCGACGTCACGCTCACCTTGACCGCCAAGGACGAGGCCGGCAACGAGGGCACCAGCGAGCCGTTCGAGACCAGGCTGCCGGAGCGGCTGTTCACAAAACCGCTGGCGCGGGCGCTGATCGAGCAGCGGCGCCTGCTCGCGCTCGACGGCAACCGCAATGGCGAGGTGTTCACCGCGCTCGACGCGCTGGCGATCGCGCCGGAGCTGTTCACGCCGGAGCTCGGCCAGTATCTCGGCCTGCGCGCGGTGACGCGCCAGCTCGAGGCTGCGCGCACCGACGATGCGCTGCGCGAGGTGGTGGCGAGCCTGTGGGCGCTCGCGGTCACCATCGAGGACGGCAACATCAGCGACGTCGACAAGGCGCTGCGCGCGGCGCAGGACGCGCTGAAGCAGGCGCTGGAGCGTGGCGCCAGCGACGAGGAGATCAAGAAGCTCGCCGAGGATCTGCGCCGGGCGATGGACAACTACATGCGCCAGCTCGCCGAGCAGCTGCGCAACAACCCGCAGATGGCGCAGCGGCCGCTCGACCAGAACACCAAGGTGCTGCGTCAGCAGGACCTGCAGAACATGATCGACCGCATGGAGCGGCTGTCGCGCCAGGGCGACAAGGAGGGCGCGCGCGAGCTGCTCGAGCAGCTGCAGCAGATGCTGGAGAATTTGCAGATGGCGCAGCCCAACCAGGGCGGCGACAACGACATGGAGCAGGCGCTCAACGAGCTCGGCGACATGATCCGCAAGCAGCAGCAGCTCCGCGACAAGACCTTCAAGCAGGGCCAGGACTCGCGGCGCAACCGCAACAAGCAGCAGGGCGACCAGGACCAGGGCATGGGCGACCTGCAGCAGGACCAGCAGGCGCTGCGCGACCGGCTGAAGCAGTTGCAGGAGCAACTCGCCAAGCGCGGCATGGGCCAGCAGGGCGAAAAGGGACAGAAGGGTCAGAAAGGCCAGAAGGGCCAGCCCGGCCAGCAGGGCGAGCAGGGGGATCAAGGCGACCAGGGCGATTCCGGCGACGGGCTCGACGATGCCGACAGCGCGATGGGCGATGCTGGCAGCCAGCTCGGCGACAACAATGCCGACGGCGCGGTGGAGTCGCAGGGCAAGGCGCTCGATGCGCTGAAGAAGGGCGCGCAGAGCCTCGCCGAGGCGATGCAGCAGGGTGACGGCGACCAGCAGGGCGACGGCCCGGGCCAGCGCGCCGGCCGCCAGCAGGGCGCGCAGCAGACCGATCCGCTCGGACGTCCGATGCATCCCGGCCGCGACATCGACGATTTCTCGCAGAAGATTCCCGGCGAAATCGACGTGCAGCGCGTCCGTCGCATCCTGGAAGAACTGCGCCGCCGTCTCGGCGATCAGTCGCGGCCGCAGCTCGAGCTCGACTACATCGAGCGGCTGCTGAAGGACTACTGAGGCGCGGTCAGTGCCGCCGTCAGTAGCGCTTCTCGGACAGGATGCGCGCCGCGTGCTGCAGCCTGTCGACGGAGCGCTCGGTGTCGGTCAGCGCGCAGCAGCTGACCAGCGTGTCGATGATCGCGAGCTGCGCGACGCGGCTGCTCATCGCCTCCGGCCGGTAGCGCGTCTCGTTGGCGACGGTGTAGAGCAGCACCTCGCAATGCGCCGCCAGCGGCGACTTGCCGAGCCGGGTGATGCCGATGGTGCGCGCGCCCGCCGCCTGCGCCAGCCGCGTCGCCAGCACCGTCTCGACCGTGCTGCCGGAATGCGACACCGTGACGGTCGCGACGTCGGGGCCGGTCATGCCCGCGCTGACCGCCTGCACATGGGAGTCGACGATGGCGTTCGCCGCGAGCCCGAGCTGCAGCAGCCGGTACGACAGGTCCTGCGCGATCGGCGCCGAGCTCCCGATGCCGTAGATCTCGACGCGCCGCGCCTCCCGCAGCAGCTTCGCCGCCTGCGCCAGCGCGTCCATCGACAGCAGCCGCCGCGTCTCCTGCAGCGAGGCGGCATGCGCGGCGAAGATGTGGTCCGTCACCGTCGCCGGATCGTCGCCGCGATGCAGGTCTTCCTGGATCAGCCTGACAGGCTCGATCAGGTCCCGCGCCAGCATGATCTTGAGCTCCTGGAAGCCGCGCACCCCGACCCGCCGGCAGAACGACACGATCGTCCCCTCGCTGACGCCGCAGGCTTCCGCGACCTCGGTGATCGACATGTGGATGAACGGCTCCGGCCGGGCGATGACCAGCTCCGCGATCTGCCTGGCCTTGGGCGGCAGCTCGTTCTGCAGCTCGCGCACGCGGGCCAGAATGCCGTTCACGCCCGGTCCAGAACGAAAGGTCGATTCCGTCACGCTGCGCCCCGATACTGAGGAAATCTCATTCAGACTCATTTCGTAAATAAAAATTTCACAGCGCTGTCAAGCCGCGCTGATACGCCAGGGACGTTCGCAGGAGCTGGCCGGGCTCGCCCCGCCAATCCTGACGATGGTCTTCAGGATTTCAAAAGGTCGTATCAGCATGACAACACGTCGCGATTTCTTGGCAGGCGCCACGGCGGCGGCTGCCTTCGCCAGCATCCGCCAGGCGCTCGCCATTCCGGCACGGCGCCGGACCGGCACCATTCAGGACGTCAAGCACATCGTCATCCTGATGCAGGAGAACCGCTCGTTCGACCATTATTTCGGCACGCTGCGCGGCGTGCGCGGCTTCGGCGACCGCTTCCCGATCCCGCTCGAGAGCGGCAAGCCGGTCTGGTTCCAGTCCGACGGCAGCCGCGAGATTCCGCCCTATCACCGCGACTCCACGACCTCCAACGCGCTGGTCGGCTATGGCACGCCGCACTCCTTCGGCGACAGCCAGGCGGCGTGGAATCAGGGCAAGATGGGCTATTGGGCGAAGTACAAGACGCCCTATGCGATGGGCTATTTCGGCCGCGACGACATCCCGTTCCAGTTCGCCCTCGCCGAGGCGTTCACGATCTGCGACGCCTACCACGCCTCGATCACCACCGGCACCGATCCGAACCGCATCGTGTTCTGGTCCGGCTCCAACTTCAACCCGGCGCTGCGCGCGCAGGGCATCAACTCCACCACCAACGACTCCGAGCCCAACAACCTGCGCTGCTGGCCGAACCCGCACAATTGGGTCGCCGGCCAGCCGCAGCCGCAGGCCAACTACAAATATGTCGGCAGCGACTTCGCCTGGGATACGCTGCCCGATCTGCTCAACAAGGCCGGCGTGAGCTGGCACATCTATCAGGACATGAACGACAACTGGACCGGCGCAATGCACGGCTGTCTGGCGTTCTCCAGCTTCCGTCACGCCCAGCCGAACGATCCGAACTACGTGCACGGCCTGACCGGCGGCCCGGACTATCTCGACCGGCTGAAGGCCGACGTCATGGCCGGCACCCTGCCGCAGGTGTCGTGGATCCTGCCGACGCAGGCCAATTCCGAGCATCCCGGCGGCGGCAGCCCGACCCGTGCCGGCAATTTTACCGACCAGGTGCTGGAAGCGCTGACGGCCAATCCCGACGTCTGGAGCCAGACCGTCTTCTTCCTGACCTTCGACGAGAATGACGGCTTCTTCGATCATCTGCCGGCCCCCGCGGTGCCGTCCTACGACATCAACGGCAAGCTGATGGGCAAGGCGACCCTGCCGCTCGACGGCGAGTATTTCTCCAACACCGTCGGCAACGTGCTGACCGCGACCGACACGGTCAGCGGCAACATCCGCCCCTGGGGTCTGTCCGCGCGGGTGCCGATGTATGTGGTGTCGCCGTGGAGCAAGGGCGGCTGGGTCAACTCGCAGGTGTTCGACCACACCTCGATCGGCCGCTTCCTGGAGAAGCGCTTCGGCATCAAGGTCGAGGCGATCAGCCCGTGGCACCGCGCCGTCTCCGGCGATCTCACCTCGGCGTTCGATTTCGCCAGCCCGAACGATCCGCGCTTCCCCGAACTGCCCGACCAGAGCAACTGGCAGGCCTCGGATGCGCACCAGAAGACGTTGCCGGCGCCGGTCGCGCCCGCGACGCCGCAGCCCTTGTACCAGGAAACCGGCGCGCGCTATTCGCGTCCGCTGCCCTACATCCTGCACGCCACCGCGAAGGTCGACGCCGCCGCGGGCAAGGTGAAGCTCTTGTTCGCCAACACCGGCTTTGCCGGCGCCGTGTTCCACGTCTACGACAAGCAGCGTCTCGATCTCATTCCGCGCCGCTACACCGTCGAGGCCGGCAAGATGATCGACGACGAATGGAGCGTCGGCAGCGATGGCCTGTATGATCTCTGGGTGCTCGGCCCGAACGGCTTCCACCGTCACTTCAAGGGTGACCTCGACAAGGTCAGGCCGTCGAATGCCGCCAACCCCGAGATCTTCGTCGGTTACAACGTCTTCGAGGGCGGCCTGCACATGCAGCTGCGCAATGACGGCCATGCCCGCGTGAGCTTCACGGTGAAGTCGAACGAGATCTACGGGCCGTTGCAGGCCGTCACCGCCTCGGTCTCGGCCGCGCTGGAGCCGCAATGTCCGGGCTTCGGTCCGCTGCCCGGCTTCCATCCGGTGGGCTTCGGCGCGGTGCCCGGCTTCCGCTCGGCGCCCGACTTCGATGCTCCGGGCTTCGGCTTTGGCGCGCCGACGTTCTTCCCGGGGCCGAGCCATGGCGGTCCGTCGACCTCGTGGACCGTCAAGGTGTCGGCACCCGGACGCCACGGCGAGCTGTACTGGCACCTGCGCAAGTCCGGCCTGTGGTACGACTTCGTCGTCACCAGCGACACCGACGACAGCTTCTATCGCCGCGTCGCTGGCCACGTCGAGACCGGCCGTCCCTCGTTCAGCGATCCCGGCATGGCGCTGGCCGATCGCTTCTGATCGATGGATCTCATCTGAGTTCGGGGAGGGCGCCCATGGGCGCCCTTTCGCTTTGCGTCAGCCGCTGCCGAGGTCGTGGATCACGGGCGACAGGCTGGCTGAGGAGATATCCAGCGTCGCCAGCGTGATCGGCAGCCTGAAGCGGCGCGGCCCTGCGCTGCCCGGATTCAGGTAGAGCACGCCGTCGCGTGTCTCGACGCCCGCGCGATGCGAATGGCCGGACACGATGATGTCGATACACGCCGTTGCAGGATCGATCGCGAGATCGTGGACGTCATGCACGACATGGACGGCACGTGTGCCGAGCCTGATGGTCTCGGTCGCAGGATAGGCATTCGCCCAGTCTGCCGTGTCGATGTTGCCGCGGATCGCAGTCACCGGCGCGATCGAGCGAAGCTGCTCGACGATGTCGGGGCGGCCGATATCGCCGGCGTGGATGATGTGGTCGACGCCGGCCAGACGTCGCACGGCCTCCGGTCGTAGCAGCCCATGAGTGTCGGAGATGATTCCAACCTTGAGCATCGTTTCCCGCCGGGGTGATGGGCATCGCCTCAGGCGATCGTGAGAATCTCCAGCTCTTGTCCGGTCACCTCGACGACGTCGCCGACCGATTTGCCCATCAGCAGCCGCGCCACCGGTGAGACGTAGGAGATCATGCCGCGCTTCGGATCGGCCTCGTCCTCGCCGACGATAGTGTAGGTCTGCACGCGGCCGTCGCCGCGCTTGAACGTCACGGTGCTGCCGAACGCGATCTGATCGGTCGAGGCCGGTGCCGGCATCACCTGCGCGGTCCGCACACGCGCTGCAAAGTAGCGTGCGTCGCGCAGCGGCAGCGCCGACTCCCGCCGCCGTTCATTCACGTCCTCGATTTTCTGCGCCGCTTCATAGGCCGTCTGCGCCTGAAGCAGCTGCGCCTCCAGCGCCTTGAGGCCGGCGTCGGTGACGAGGTTCGGATGCGGCGAGACCGGCCGGTCGGGCAGCTGCGTCTCGGCCGCCGTCTCGGCGCTCTCTTCCTTGGTGAATGCGACGCTCACGCGGGACTCCTGAAAAAGGCCGCGAGATATCGCGGCCCCCAGGAGAGATCATGCCGGCTGTGCGGATTTCAAGCCGTGCGCATACGGCGTGCGAGCGCGCTTGACAGATGCGGCTGGGCGCGTTCTAATATTCGAACTATAGTTCGCAATCCGAACCATAGCAAAACAAGATGCGGGTCGTCAAGGCCCGGCGCCAAGCAGGAAACGCGGAGCTCCCCCGTGGACGAGGACAGCAAGGCTGGCAAAAGCGTCGTGCAGTCGCTGGCCAAGGGTTTTCAGGTGCTGAACGCCTTCACGAGCGACGCGCCCGAATTGGTGCTCGCCGACGTCGCGCGCCGCGCCACGCTCGACAAGGGCACCACCTTCCGCTTGCTCAACACCCTCGTGATGCTCGGCTATGTCGAGAAGGTCGGCGACACCAGGCGCTTCCGCCTGACGTTGAAATGCCTCGACCTCGGCTTCAACGCGATCGCTCGCTCGGAGTTGCGCGACCAGGCCCGCCCGATCCTGCGCAGCCTGGTCGGCGAGATGAACGAGGCCGCCTCGCTCGCGGTGCTCGACGGCAGCGACATCGTCTATGTCGAGCGCATCCAGGCGGGCCTCGTCCGGCTCGGCGTCGACGTCCGGATCGGCAGCCGCGCGCCGGTCTATTCCACCGCTGTCGGCCAGGCGATCCTGTCGCTGCTGCCGGTGCAGACGCAGATCGAGGTGCTCGAAGCGCAGCCGCGCATCAAGCGCACCGAAACCACGATCACGGATCTCGACGCGCTGCTGCAGCGCCTGCGCCAGGTGAAGGCCGCCGGCTACGCGCTCTCGAATCAGGAGAATGCACCGGGACTGTGCGTGCTCGCCGCACCGGTCGTCGATCGCGACGGCGTGCCGCTCGCAGCGATCAGCGTCGCCGCCCCGACCATGCGCGTGTCAGCCGATGAGTTCGAGCGCACCGGCGTCGTGCCGCTGCTGCGCGCCGCGGCGCAATTGTCGCGCGCGCTCGAAGCCATGGGCGGCGCCACCGCCACCGTTTCCAGCCGATGACACCAGAACTCATCAGGAGCCCGACATGAGCGTCATGACCAACTTCAAGGGGATCATCCCGGCGATCGCCGTCCCCTTCAACGCCGATCACTCGATCGACGAGGCCGAGCTGACGCGCTATGCGGCGTGGCTCGGCAAGCGCCGCGGCATTGTCGGCATCATGACCAACGGCCACACCGGCGAGGTGTTCAGCCTCACCGCAAGAGAGCGCGCGGAGGTGACGCGCATCGTCGCCAGGGCGCTGACCGGCATCTGCCCGACGATCTCCTCCGTCGTCTGCGAAGGCATCAAGGACGGCATCGAGCATGCGCTGATGGCCAAGGAGGCCGGCGCCACCGCGCTCGACATCATGCCGCCGCATCACTGGCTGCGCTTCGGCTTCAAGCGCGAGCACTGCCTGGACTATTTCAACGCCATCGGCGATGCGACCAGGCTGCCGCTGATCGTGCACGTCTATCCGGCCTGGACCCGCGCCTCGTTCTCCTCCGAGCTGCTCGCCGAGCTCGCCCGGCTCGACCACGTCCAGGCGTTCAAGATCGGCACCCGCGAGATGAACAAATATGCCCGCGACCTCAAGGCAATCCGCGCGGCGGCCCCGGACAAGGCGCTCTTGACCTGCCACGACGAATACCTGCTGGCGTCGATGGTGCAGGGCGTCGACGGCGCGTTGGTCGGCTTCGCCTCGCTGATTCCGGATCTCATCTACGATCTGTTCGCCGCGGTGACGGCCGGTGATCTCAAGCTGGCGATGAAGTTGCAGGCCATGATCGATCCGTTGAAGGACGCGGTGTATGGCGGCGGCGAGCCGACCGGAGAGGCGCATGGCCGCATGAAGGCGGCGATGCAGGTCGCCGGCGTGATCCGCGATGCCACCGTGCGGCCGCCGACGCATGCGCCGAGCGCCGAGGAGATGGCCGCGATCCGCGCCGCAGTGGCCGCGGCCGGGCTGACGGTGCAGGCTGCAGCCTGAGCAACGAGAGGCGACGGCCGGTGACGGCCGCTGCCTGTGATCATAAAAACAAGAGACCGGGTGGACGCTCATGCTGATGATGGATGTCGACGATGCGCAACGGCGCGCTGCTGACACGCCGGACGATGTGCTGATCGCGATCGACCAGGTCTCGAAGACCTATGTCTCGGCCTCCGGTGCGGCGGTGCATGCGTTGAGCCGCGTCTCGCTGGATATCAAGCCGGGCGAGTTCGTGTGCGTGGTCGGCCCGTCCGGCTGCGGCAAGAGCACGTTGTTGCGTCTGCTCGCCGGTCTCGACGGCTACAGCGATGGCCGGCTGCTGCTCGATGGCGAGCCCGTCGCCGGTCCCTCGCGCAAGGTCGGCGTCGTGTTCCAGGCCGCCAACCTGCTGCCGTGGATGACGGTGCGCGACAATGTCGGGCTGCCCTTGCGCGTCGGCGGCAAACATGCGCCGGCCGGCGATCGCATCGAACGTCTGCTCGCCGTCACCGGTCTCGGCGATTTCGGCGACAAATATCCCTATGAGCTGTCCGGCGGCATGCAGCAGCGCGCCGGGATCTGCCGCGCCCTGGCGCGCGATCCCGAGATCCTGCTGATGGACGAGCCGTTCGGCGCGCTCGATGCGCTGACCCGCGAGCGTCTGAACCTCGAGCTGCAGCGCATCTGGCAGGAGAACCGCAAGACCATCCTGCTGATCACCCACTCGATCTCGGAAGCCATCTTCCTCGCCGACCGCGTCATCGTGATGTCGGCGCGTCCCGGCCGCATCCTGGCCGATCTCGCCGTTCCCATTCCGCGGCCGCGGTCGTTCGACGACATCGTGCTGCATCCGGACTATGCGCGGCTCGCCAGGGAGGTCCGCGGGCTGCTCAATGCGCAGGAGCATGGCCATGACTGATCTTGCCAACGTCGCCGTGTCAGCCATGTCGCAGAAGCCAGCGAGTCCACGCCGCGGCATCAGCCTGGGATCGCCGATCGCCTGGACCGGTCTCGCGGTGCTGATCCTGAGCTGGATCGCCGCGGTCAACCTGCTGAACATCCCGTCCTACATCCTGCCGAAGCCCGAAGCGGTGGTCCGCGCGCTTTGGTCGGGGCTCGCGGTCAGCCCGGCCAGTCCGCTCGGCTACTACCTGCCGCTGTGGAGCACTCTCAGCAACGCCGCTGTCGGCTGCGCCATCGGCGTCGGGCTCGGCCTCGTCATCGGCTCGCTGATGGCCGAGGTCGAGGCCATCGAACGGCTGGTGATGCCCTATGCGTTCGCGCTGCAGAGCTTGCCGAAGGTGGCGATCGCACCGCTGATCGTGATCTGGTTCGGTTTCGGCGACGGCTCCAAGATCGCGATCTCGGCGCTGCTGTCGTTCTTCCCGGTGCTGATCAACAGCTTCACCGGGCTGCGCGCCGTAGAGCCGGAGCGCGTCGACCTGATGCGCTCGCTGTCGGCGTCGCGGCTCGAGACCTATCGCATCGTCAAGCTGCCGAATGCCGCCCCCTTCATCTTCGCTGGCCTCGACATGGCGGTGGTGTACGCGCTGCTCGGCGCGATCGTCGCCGAGTTCTTGGGCGCTCAGCGCGGCATGGGGGTGGTCATCACCCAGGCGCAAGCCGTCTCCGATGTCGCAGGCGTGTTCGCCGCGCTGATCATTCTCGGCGTGCTCGGCATCGTGCTGCACGGGATCGTGCGCTGGTGCGAGGCCAAGGTCGTGCACTGGGGCGCCAATCGGAGAAAATAGGACAGCAGGGAGGAACGTAGGATGGTTTCGCGCAGGACATTCTTGAAGAGCAGCGCCAGCGCGGCGCTGCTGGTGAGCGGCGCCCCGGCCGGCCTGATGGCGGCGGACGCCAAGAAGATTCGCTTCGGTGTCGGGCTCAAGGCGCTCAACGCCACCATCATCAATTGCGTGATCGGCGAGGCGCTCGGCTACAACGCGCAGGAAGGGTTCTCGCTCGATGTCCAGGCGCTCGGCACCAATGCCAACGTCCAGGTCGCGACCGACCGCGGCTCCGTCACCATCGGCGTCGGCGTGCCGTCGACGGCGCTGCCGCTGCTCGCCAAGGGCGAATGGGGTGGCGCGAAACTGTTCTATCAATATACCTATCCGTACAAATGGGACATCGCCGTCCCGCCCGGCTCCGCGCTCAAGAGCTACACGGACCTCAAGGGCAAGAAGATCGGCGTGTCCGACTTCGGCGCCACCGAATATCCGGTGACCAAGAACGTGCTGAAGGCGCTCGGCCTCGATCCGGACAAGGATGTGAGCTGGGTCGCGGTCGGCAACGGCACGCCGGCGGGCGTCGCCCTGCAGCGCGGCGTGATCGATGCGCTCGCCTATTTCGATACGGGCTTCGGCCAGATCGAGGCGGCTGGCATCGAGCTGGCCTATCTGCCGCGTCCGACCACGATCCCGATGGTCGGCGGTCAGTTCCTGATGGCGATGCCGCAGACGTTCGAGAAGGACAGGGATCTCCTGGTTGGCTTTGGCCGCTCGGTGTGCAAGGCGTCGCAATTCCTGCTCGCCAATCCGACCGCCGGCGCCAGGGCCTTTCTCAAGATGTACCCGGAGACGGCGCCGCGCGGTGCCAGCGAGGACGCGGCGGTCAAGGCCGTGCTGCAGTCGATCAGCCGCCGGATCAAGCTCTACGCGCCGCCCTATGCCGATACGAAGATGGGCGGGATCAACGAGCAGGAGTTCCGCACCGAGGCCGCGATGAACGGGCTGGACATCAAGGACTACGCTGCGCTTTACACCAATGAGCTGATCGACAAGATCAACAATTTCGATGCAGTGAAGGTCAAGGCCGAGGCGGCCGCGTACAGGGGATGACGGCACAGGACCACGACAGCAGCTCCGGCCTTCGCCATGCGGTGGTGACCGGAACCAGCTCGGGCATCGGCCGCACCATTGCCGAGCGCCTGCTGGCGGACGGCTGGCGCGTGACTGGCATCGACCGCGCGGCCTCGGTGCTGTCGCACGAACACTTCGGCGGCTTCGAGGCCGATCTGGCTGAGCCGCAGACGCTGATCGCGCGCCTTGCTGACGTCGGCGCCGTGACCGCGCTGGTCCATGCCGCCGGCTACATGCGTGTCGGCCGTCTCGGCGAGTTGCAGGCCCAGAGCAGCGAAGGGATGTGGCGCGTCCATGTCGGCGCCGCGGAGGCGCTGGCCAATGCGCTGGCGCCGCGCCTGCGCGAGGGCGGGCGGATCGTGCTGATCGGCAGCCGCACCGCCAACGGCGCGGCCGGCCGCAGCCAGTACGCCGCGACCAAGGCGGCACTCACCGGTCTCGCGCGCTCCTGGGCGATCGAGCTGGCGCCGCGCCAAGTCACCGTCAACGTCATCGCGCCAGCCGCCACGGACACGCCGTTCCTGCGCGACCCCAGCCGCGCCGGCACCGCGCCGGTGCTGCCGCCGATGGGCCGCTACGTCGATCCAGGCGAAGTGGCCGCGCTCACCGCCTTCCTGCTGTCGCCGGAAGCGGCTGCCATCACCGGACAGACCATCACCATCTGCGCCGGCGCCTCGCTCTGACGCGGCGCTCGCGACCACGATCAGGAGAATGACCATGACCGTTCGTATCGTCGACGTCCGCGAGGTGACGAAGCCGATCTCATCGCCGATCCGCAATGCCTATATCGATTTCACCAAGATGACGTCGAGCCTCGTTGCGGTCATTACCAATGTCGAGCGCAACGGGCATCCCGTGGTCGGCTACGGCTTCAACTCCAACGGCCGCTACGGCCAGGGCGGCCTGATTCGCGAGCGGTTTCGCGCGCGACTCCTCGAGGCGGATCCCGCCTCGCTGCTCGATGCCACCAAGGACAACATCGATCCGGACAAGGCCTGGACGGCGATGATGACGAACGAGAAGCCCGGCGGTCACGGCGAGCGCTCGGTCGCGGTCGGCACGTTGGACATGGCGATCTGGGACGCTGTTGCCAAGATCGCCGACAAGCCGCTGTTCCGTCTGCTCGCGGAGCGCCACAACCGCAAGGCCGATCCGCGCGTGTTCGTCTACGCCGCCGGCGGCTATTACTATCCCGGCAAGGATCTCTCGGCGCTGCGCCGGGAGATGCGCGGCTATTTCGAGCGCGGCTACAACGTCGTCAAGATGAAGATCGGCGGCGCGCCGATCGAGGAGGATCGCCAGCGCATCGAGGCCGTGCTCGACGAGATCGGTCCGAGCAACCAGCTCGCCGTCGACGCCAACGGCCGCTTCGACCTGGAGACAGCGATCGCCTACGCCAAGATGCTGCGCGACTATCCGCTGTTCTGGTACGAGGAGGCGGGCGATCCGCTCGACTATCATCTGCAGGCGACGCTCGCCGATTTCTATCCCGGCCCGATGGCGACCGGCGAGAACCTGTTCAGCCACCAGGACGCCCGCAACCTGATCCGCTATGGCGGCATGCGTCCGGACCGCGACTGGCTGCAGTTCGACTGCGCGCTGTCCTACGGCCTGTGCGAATATCTGCGCACGCTCGACGTGCTCAGGACCTATGGCTGGTCGCCGTCGCGTTGCATCCCGCATGGCGGCCACCAGATGTCGCTCAACATCGCCGCCGGCCTCGGCCTCGGCGGCAATGAGAGCTATCCCGACCTGTTCCAGCCCTATGGCGGCTTCCCCGACGGCGTTGACGTCATCGACGGCCACATCACCATGCCCGAACTCCCCGGCATCGGCTTCGAGGGCAAGTCGGATCTGCATGCGGAGATGCGCGCGCTGAGCGCTTGAGCCGCGCGCCGTTGAGCAGGGGCCTTCGAGACGCGCCGCAAGCCGCACTCTTCAGCATGACGGAAGCTGGCATCTCGAAGGGCGGCCCGGCGGCGGGGCTCACCAGACTCAATCTTCCAGCAGATTCTCCCGCAAGGTCGTGCCCGTATATCGCGTCCTGAACCGGCCGCGCCGCTGCAACTCGGGAACGACGAGATCGGCGAACTCCTCGAAGCAGCCGGGCGTGTAGGTCGCCGCCAGCATGAAGCCGTCGGCGCCGCCGTCATCCATGTAGTGCTCGATCTGGTCGGCGATGTCCTTGGCGGTGCCGACCGCGACCGGCATGCCCATGCCCTGCGCGTAGATCATCGCCGCCTCCTTCACGGTCACCGGCGCGCCGCCCTTGGCGTAGATGATCGACTCGAACAGACCCTGAATGCCCGGCACCTCGATGTTCTGCACGATGGCATTGCCGTCGAACTTGGAGAAATCCAGCCCGAAATGGCCGGACATCCAGGCCAGCGCGCCCTCCGGCGGAATGCACTCCTTGATTCGCGCGTACTTCTCCTGCGCCTCCGAGCGTGTTTCCGCGACCACGGTCTGCAGGCCGTAGATCAGCTTCACCGAACCCGGCTTGCGATCGAACTTGCCGGCGAGCCGCTCGTTCAGATCGCCGGCATATTGCCTCATGCGGTCGACGTTCGGATGCACGGCGAAGATCGCCTCGGCATGCTTGGCGGCGAAGTCGCGGCCCTGGTTGGATGAGCCGGCCTGCCATAGCACCGGCCGTCCCTGCGGGGAGGGCGCGCAAAAATGCCGGCCATGGCACTTGTAGTACTTGCCCTCGTGGTTCACGACCTTGATCTTGGCGGGATCAGCATAGATGCCGGACACCTTGTCGGCGATGATCGCATCCGGCTCCCAGGAATCCCACAGCTGGTAGCAGACCTCCATGTATTCCTCGAGCCGGTCGTAGCGGCCGCTGCGCTCGGTCATGGTGTGACCATAGGCATCCCATTCGCTCTTGGAGTAGGACGACACGATGTTCCAGGCGACGCGGCCGCCCGAGAGGTGATCCAGGCTCGAGAGCCTGCGGCACATCGAATAGGGATGCTCGAACGCCGTCGACAGGGTGACGCCGACGCCGAGATGCTTGGTCGCGGTGGTGATGATCGGCACGATCGTCGACGGCTCGTGGGTCGGGCACTGCACAGCCCATTTCACGATCGCGTCGGAGCTGTCCTCGTGTGTGTTGTAGGGCGCGAGCTCATCGGCGATGAACATGGCATCGAACATCCCGCGTTCCATCGTGCGGGCCATGTGCTGCCAGTATTCCGGCCGGGCGAAATCCCAGCCGATCTTGTCCTTGACGTGGCGCCACATTCCGGTGGCGTGACTGTTCACGCCGTGCTGGATGAATCCCAGAAGATGAGCCTTCTTCCTCGTGGTCGTCGTCATGCAATGCTCTCCTTGCGTCCGAAACTCGTCCAGTCCGTCATGAACTTCGGGTGGTCGGTGATCAGGCGCTCTTCTGCTCGACGAAGAAGGCGAGCCCGCATCCAGCCGCCGTCACCAGCGCAAGCAGCGGGCCGGCATAGATCATCGCGGGGGTGAAGCCGACGCCGGCAATGATGACGGCGGACGCGATCACCGAGATCGCTGCCAGCCCGCCATAGCCATAGTCGGGCACGTCGGTCGGCTCGGCGGCGCCGCTGCGATATTCGGCGATGGCGTTCTGCAGGCCGCGCCAGAATCCAGCGAGGAAGAACAGGGTGACGAGAATGCCGACGATGGTGATCAGGACGTACATGGTTGGCTCCTTTGGGATGTCAGAGGGACGGGCGCGCCGAGGACCGGCGCGCCTCGCGCAGCTATTCGGCCGGGGCAGAGACCTCGTCGCCGATACGCTGCAGGCCGGTGAGGTCGAAGTTCTCGCCGCCGATCAGACCCGCGATGACGACGGTCAGCCCGCTGATCGCGACGATCGACAGCGTTCCGATCAGCTCGCCGGCCGTGGCGTAGATCGGCATGCCCACGCCGATCGCCAGCGCGATGCCGCCGACGAAGCCGATCATGTTGGTCTTCGGCCACAGGATGGACAGCACCAGCGGCAGCAGGATCGAGGTCTTCAGCGCATAGGTCGTCAGCACCAATGTCGTGAAGTCGAGGCCGGAGAGCACGATCAGGGTCGCGATGATGCCGCCGAGCAGGACCGAAAGCTTGGTGATCACGAACAGGCTGCTCTCGGAGGTCTGCGGGAAGTAGCGCTTGACGATGTCGACGGCGACGACCGAGGACAGCGCGGCACTGGCGCCGTCGATGGTCGAGTAGCAGGCGGCAAGGATGACGAGCACGTAAAGCAGGACCAGGGTCAGACCGAGGCCGATATGGGAGACGATGTAGGGGCCGACCGCGACGATGTCGCCGCCGAAATCGGCCGGCTTGAGGCCATAGGCGATGCCGACCAGGCCGAGCATGCCCAGGCAGATCGGGATCGGATAGAACAGCGCGCCCGACCAGAGGAACACGCGGCCGACGTCGCGGCTCTTGATGGCCCAGACCTTCTGCCAGAATGTCTGGTCCGAGACCGTTGCGGCGAGGAGGCCGAACGCAAGCGTGATGCCGAAGCCCGCGGCGGCATCGGGACGCAGCACCGACAGGTTGCGGGCATCGGCCGCGCCGGCGGCGTTGAAGACCGCTTCCGATCCGCCCGGGATCGCGGCATACACCGCGGCCACGACAATCGCCGCCGGCACGGTGATCATCAGCGTGTTGAGCGTTCCGGTCATCACGCTCGTCCACAAGCCTCCGAAGTATGAATAGGCGAGCACGCAGATGATGCCGACGACGGTCGCCACCTTCCAGTCGATCCCGAACACCGTCGAGACGACGACGGAGGTGCCCTTGAGATTGATCAGGATCTCCAGGATGATTCCGAAGATCATCGTCACGGTGACGATTGCGGTCGCGGCTTTCGACCTGCCGAACCGGTACTCGATGAACTCGGAGATCGTGTAGCCCTCCGGCATGTTCTTGCGCAGGATGCGGGCGAACGGGATCATCGCCATGACCGCGAAGCCGTTGGGCACCACGAACCAGAACAGGCCGGAGAGGCCCCATTGATACGTCATCGCCGAGCTCATCATCACCGCCATGGCCCAGGTCCAGACGGCGATCACCGAACCGACGCCGAAACCGAAGCCGACTCGGCGGTCGGCGATGATGAAGTCGTGAGTGTTTCGAACGAGGAGGGTCTTCACGGCATAGGACAGGGCGAGTGAGAACAGGCCTAGTCCGATCATCGACGCATACCCGAGGGTCGGCGTCAGGCTCGGCATCGCGGCAAAGATCGATTTGTCCATTGCGATTTCTCCGGGGTTCAGGAACTCTGGTGAAGCGTGTGATAGTTGCGGGCGTGGTAGAGCAGCGGCGCGCCGCCGCCCGCATGGGCGGAGGTCACGTTGCAGAGCACGATGGCGTGGTCACCGGACGGGATCAGGTCGACGATGGCAGTGCCCAGCTGTCCGAGAGCGCCCGCGATCAGCGGCGCCTGGCCGGCGCCTTCGATCGTCGCCACGTCATCATAGGAGCCGGGTGCGAGCTTGCTCGCGAAGCGATCGGACAATGCCCGTTGGCCGGCGCTGAGGACGGAAATCCCAACGCTCATACCGACGCCGAGGCAGGCGTAACTCTGGCTGTTCTGCGCGACGCAGAACAACACCCGTGGCGGCTGCAACGAGACCGACGTGACCGAGGTGGCTGTGAAGCCATGGAGCTGTCCGCCGCGCCGGAACGTCACGATGCAGACGCCGGATGCGAGCTGGCTGAACACGTCCTTGAAGCCCTGTCGTATGTCGCCGGCGGAAGTGATCGTGGCTTCGAGCGCGCTCATGACATCTGACCTTCGAAAGCGAGTGTGCGATTGTCCCTGAGCGGGCGGATCACCTGCTTCATGAACGGACCGGCGTCACGCATCGGGTCGTCGAACTGACAGACGATGCGATCGAGGCCCAAGGCCTGCAGCTGGGGGATGCGGTTGCGGATGTCCTCGAAGGAACCGATCAGGCCGAGCTCGAAGCCGGCGTTGGAATCGACCATCTGTTCCTCGCCGAGCGCGGCCCAGGCGGCGGCACCGGAGCTGCCGATCACCTTGCGGAAGAAGTCGATCGTCTGTGAATTGCGGCGACCTACGACCGTCTTCCAGCGCTGCCTTGCCTGCTCGGTCGTCTCGGTCGCGATGACGTAGGCATTCGCCGCGATCAGGATGGTCCGGCCCCAGCTGTTGGCCTCCTGACGCACCGCCTCGATGCGCCGTTTCAGCTCCTCGTCGCCCATGCCATTGAGGAACAGGCAATGGCCCCATTCCGCGGCCATCTGCATGGCGCGGCCGGAGTGGCCGGCGATCCACACCTCCGGCAGGGCGTTCTGGTCCAGGCCATAGGTCGGTGGCTGCTTGAGCTCGACCGGCTGCGCCTCTCCAGGCGGAGCGTCCGTCCCGGCAATTTCGGCAGGCGGCTGAAACAGGCCATAGAGCGTGCGCAGGAATTCGCCGGCGCGGTCGTAACGTCCGTCATGATCCAGCCAGTCGACGCCGGACAGGTCGAACTCCTCCTTCCACCAGCCGCAGACGATATTCATGCCGAGCCTGCGCTCCGCGATCTTCGACAGCGTGTCGAGCATCCGGGCGACGAGGAACGGCGAGCGGAAGCCGGGCTTGATGGCGCCGCAAAGCCCGACCTTGCTGGTGACGGCGGCGATCGCCGCCAGAATGCTCCAGGCGTCGGCGACGCTCTCGCTCGGGCCATGGATGCAGTTGAGCAGGTTCTCCGAGGCGTAAAGGAAGTCGAACCCGAGCGCTTCGGCCTGCTGGGCGATCGCGAGACAGGCGGCAACGTCAGGGCCGGTCGGTGCGTCCAGCGAACGCAGCCAGCCGCCATAGACGGGAAGCCAGATGCCGAACTCCATCACGCGACCCCGCATGCTGCGAAGGAGGCGCGCGGAGCACGATCATGGATCGGTGCCTCGTCGGTGGGTGTCGCAGAAGGTGCAGGCGGCATATCCTCGCTGTCCTCGCTCGAAAGCCTTCGTGCGAAGTAATTAGCAAGCGTCTTGCCAAACCGGGTCGCGCGCAGGCGTATGCGGTCGGTGCTGAAAATAGCGGCGTGATTGATCGATAAAACGTCCTGAAGTGCCTGCGGCGAAAGCAGATCGGAACTACTTATTCATTCAGTTCATGCGCACTGAAGTGTATGAATGATGCGGCGCCGCTTTTGATGCTGGTCCCTGCGAGGATGAAACGAATTCATCGAAAGCGATGGGAGTGACTGGTTTGACGGCAGGCCGACTCGGGAACTGGTTCGAATTTGTCCGTGGGAGCGCATTCGGCGGCGAGCCGGACGTCGCCGAGGCCCAGGAGAGTCCATGACCTTCGAGCAAATGAGGATCTTCCTCGAAGCCGCTCATTTTGGCAGCTTCACCCATGCTGCCGAGCGGCTGGGCCTCACGCAATCGGCGGTCAGCGTCTCGATCAAGAAGCTGGAGGAGAAGCTCGACGTCCCGCTGTTCGACCGCTCCGGGCGCCGGCTGATGCTGACCGAGGCCGGACAGGTGCTGTTGAACGAGGCCGAGCGGATCCTGCGTGACATCGAGCTGACGATGCGCCGTGTCGAAGGCCGGCGTCCCGCCTCACCGTCCGCGCTGGTGGCATGCACCGCCAGTGCCTACGACTTCTGGATGCCGCATCTTCTGGCGCGGGACAATGGTCCCGGCGCGTTCGGTGTCGATCTCGTCCGTGGCAGCGTCAACGAGGTAGCGGCTTATGTGATGCGGGGAACGGCGGATGCGGGGGTGACCAGCGCCATGCCGAGCCACCCGCAGTTCCGCCAGGTCGCCGTGTTCGCCGACCGACTGGTGCTATGCGCTCATCCCGAGCGGGCGCAGCACGTGCCGGCCGATCTGAGCTGGAAGTCGCTGGCCGAGCAGGCGCCCTTGTTGTGGGAGCACGGCGAACTGACGCAGACGCTGACCGCGGCGCTCGTCTCTCACCGGGTCGAGCCCGAGCGTGTGGCGCATCCCGTCCTCAAGCTGTCGTCGAGCACGGCGGTGATCTCGGCGCTGCTTGGCGGCCGCCATATCGGCTTCGTGTCGGATCGCGCCGCGCAGCCGTGGCTGGCGTCGGGGCGGCTCGTGCGGATCGGAACGCCGGAGATTCCCGTGCGCTATTGGCTGTTCGGCCTGCGTGAGCACGACATCGACAGGTTCGTGGCGCTGTTCGGTGCGCGCGTGGAATAGCTCCGGCCGCGCGCCTGCGCGGTGAGGGGCGATGACTGCCCGACGGGCAATCTGCTCATGACAGCTCTGCGTGAACTGCCCGTCGAGCCAGTTTGCCGCACCGTTGCGGCCTTGTGTCGTCGGGCAAATCAGGACGATGTTCCCACGCATCCCGCCTCACTCGGAGGGGCGTTGCGCGCGATCGTCACGACACGCGAGGCGGGGAGGCGATGGCCGCGAGGTGCCGCAGCGTAGCTTGCTACGCGGACGAACGGCAGCTTGCGGACGTGAAGTCGTGTGGTCCTGACCTCCCGGTGCCGAGGTCAAGTCGACGCCAGCGCTTGACGCGCTGCGTTGATGACGGGGGCAATCAAGCCGGTCCCCGGGGAGCAACTGTCTTTTTTGTAGACCGGTGATCGGCCGGCCTCAAGGCTGGCGCGAAGGCGCG